>DASVRQ010000050.1:0-213196 GCA_036388535.1 Flavobacterium sp.
AAAGGAGTAGATATTGGTGCGTACCAAATTCAATACCCTGCCGTATTAGATTAATACTGTAACAAAATATATTAAGACCATCCGCCAACAACGGATGGTTTTTTATTTATTTCTTTTGCGGCTTTAGAAATCGGGAGATACTTCAAAAAATCAACAATTTTTTAGCAAAATATTATTGATTTTCTACTATTTAAAATTATCTTTGCACACTAAAAAAGAGGCCTTAATTCAGTTAGAGCAAGTGCTTCTTACAAACCTAAGTAGCTATTTAATAAATACATAAGTAATGTCAAAAGTAATAGGAAAAGTTGCGCAGATCATTGGTCCGGTAGTAGACGTTGTTTTCAGCGGAGATGTTGAACTTCCAAAAATCTATGATTCACTTGAAATCACAAGAAAAGACGGAACATTATTGATCTTGGAAGTACAATCACACATCGGTGAGAATACAGTACGTACAATATCAATGGACTCAACAGATGGTTTGAGCAGAGGTTATGAAGTAGTTGGAACCGGAGATCCTATCAAAATGCCAATTGGTGCTGATATCTACGGCCGCCTATTCAACGTAATCGGTGATGCTATCGATGGTTTGGGAGATTTGCCTAAGACAGGTGATGACGGTGTTTCTATTCACCGCGCCGCTCCAAGGTTTGAAGATTTATCAACCTCATCAGAAGTTTTATTTACTGGAATCAAAGTAATCGATTTGATCGAGCCATACTCAAAAGGTGGTAAAATTGGATTGTTTGGTGGTGCCGGTGTTGGTAAAACAGTTTTGATCCAGGAGTTGATCAACAATATCGCAAAAGGTCACGGTGGACTTTCAGTATTCGCAGGAGTAGGTGAAAGAACACGTGAAGGAAATGACTTGCTTCGTGAGATGCTCGAGTCGGGAATTATTAAATATGGCGACGATTTCATGCACTCAATGGAAGCCGGCGGTTGGGATCTTTCCAAAGTCGACAAACCGGGAATGCGTGAATCAAAAGCAACTTTCGTATTCGGACAAATGAATGAGCCACCGGGAGCACGTGCCCGTGTAGCGTTATCCGGACTTTCTATTGCTGAGTATTTCCGTGATGGAGCTGGTTCAGACCAAGGTAAAGACGTACTTTTCTTCGTTGACAACATCTTCCGATTTACCCAAGCAGGTTCTGAGGTTTCCGCACTACTAGGCCGTATGCCATCAGCAGTAGGTTACCAACCAACATTAGCAACAGAAATGGGTGCGATGCAGGAACGTATCACATCAACAAATAAAGGATCGATTACATCCGTACAGGCGGTTTACGTTCCTGCGGATGATTTAACGGATCCGGCACCGGCAACAACATTTGCCCACCTTGACGCAACAACAGTATTATCCCGTAAGATCGCCGAGCTTGGAATTTATCCTGCGGTTGATCCACTTGATTCAACTTCACGTATCCTTACGCCACAAGTGCTGGGTGCTGAGCATTACGATTGTGCGCAAAGAGTAAAAGAGATTCTTCAAAAATACAAACAACTACAGGATATCATCGCGATCCTTGGTATGGAAGAGCTTTCTGAAGAAGATAAGCTTTCAGTTTCAAGAGCACGTCGTGTGCAACGTTTCCTTTCTCAGCCGTTCCACGTTGCAGAGCAGTTTACAGGTATTCCGGGAGTTTTGGTTGATATTAAAGACACCATCAAAGGTTTCAATATGATCATCGACGGAGAACTGGATCACCTTCCTGAAGCAGCTTTCAACTTGAAAGGTACCATTGAAGACGCAATCGAAGCTGGACAAAAAATGTTGGCAGAAGCCTAAATCAGTATACAGTATTCAGTCTCAGTAAACAGTACTGCGACTGATTACTGCGACTGCAAACTATAAATCATGACTTTAGAAATAATATCACCTGAAGCTAAATTATACACAGGAGAAGTTACCTCGGTAACCCTTCCAGGAGTTGATGGAAGTTTCCAGATCTTAAACCACCACGCGCCAATCGTATCAATTCTGAAAGAAGGTGTAATTAAAATCGCTGCACCGGCATTTACGTTCGCAAAAGAATCAGCGGCGAAATTTACGAAAGTCGACAGTCAAACGTATACATTGGCGATCACCTCGGGAACAATCGAGATGAACAACAACAAAGTTATCGTACTGGTAGATTAAAAGATATTTCAGATAAAAAAAAAGCCAGGCGTAATGTCTGGCTTTTTTTATGGACAGCCAACCTGCACAACGGCTATCTCTTTAAACTCGCGCGAACTATTCAAATATCTTTAACATATAAATCCCGACCAAAACAAAATTTATTAGGAAAAGCGAGCCCAACGAAATGAAACTTGAAGCTAAAGCCTTCAATGCTCCAGATGTTCCTTTATTATCTTGGAAGTGATAGTAGAACCACGACGAATACGAAATTTGCATAGTTAAAAAGACTGCATAAATTGGATTGGGATCTATTTCAAAAAATAGCCCGTTTATTTGTAGAATAATGCTGAACATCAATAGGACGAAGCTATGCATATACATGCATGCTACAAGATTTTCCGTATAATTGTACTTTCCCTTTCGGTACAAAAGCCAGAAGAAGAAAGTTGTCAACGGCAGCGTCAGCATCGATATTATATTTGCATACTTGTTGACGAACTCAATAGCAACATCTTTGCGATGATAAACCTCCATCAGGCGTTCACGCTTTATTGGATCCTTGATCTGCTGGACTTCGAGATGCTGTTTAGCCTGTGAATTCACCTCCACGTCACCGCCGTGGTTAAGGACAAAAACATGTATTGCTGCCACAATGAGGAAAAAGTTTAAAGGCGGAAAAAATCTCTTGCGCTGTCCTTCAACATAATTGCGAGCCACTTCTCCGCCTTCAACGGCCAAATCCCTGATAAGCTGGAAAATCCCCTTATCGGCATGCGTAAAATAATGTACGGCTTCATGTGCCAGTTCACGCATTGTAAGCCGATGAGGTATCGCAACCTGGCTGCACTGCGGGCAATATCTAAACGACGGCTCCAAAAAAGCGTCACAATTTTTACAGGATTTCATTTGAAATATTTGCGCAATATACAAATTACTATTTACCAGCAACTTGTCACGAGGCTGTCCGATGCAACCGCAAATCACTATCACCAACAAATTCCATGATATCGCCGGGCTGGCAATTCAGTTCACGGCATATGGCTTCCAACGTAGAAAACCGGATCGCTTTCGCCTTACCGCTTTTTAAAATTGACAAATTTACTGCTGTGATGCCTATGCGTTCGGCAAGTTCGTTTGAACGCATTTTTCGCTTTGCAAGCATCACGTCGAGGTTGATTATTAGTGGCATAGTTAAACGGTAAGTTCGTTTTCCTCTTTAAGATTTTTGGCTTTTTGAAAAATTTCGCCTATAACAATGAACAACAATCCAAGGCTCACCGATAATAGTAAAGAGTCAAATCCACCACCTGTGAACCCTACTTCGAAATGATTTTCTTGTACCATCCTATAAATTAACATCGGTACTGAAGTAAGCAAGGCATAGGCAATAATAAACTTACCGATAAGCTTAAAGTTCCTGATTACGTCGTCTTCGAAAATTTGATTGCGAAGAAATGCCTGCAGCACTTTTCGCAGCAAAAATATAGCGTAGACAAAGAAAAAGGCTCCAATTCCGGATAGCGCAATGAGGGCGATAGATGACCCGTCACTTCCTGAAACTTCAATTCCTTTAACTGATATCGGAATATCGCGGCCGGTGAAAATCTTCAGCGGTACTGCTATAATTAAAGCAAGCGCACCAAGAACAGCAAAGAGTAAGAATAAGTCGATCAACGTTTTTAGTAAATTCAATGATTTCATAATTTTATTTTGATGGTTAATAGTACAAATATAAATAAATTATTGATATTCGATAATAAAGTTATGTTTTTCGGAGTTTTTTATGCAGCTATTCCGGCTGTTCGCTCTATCTTTTACAGCATGCTGCGCGCTGTAAAAGGATGCCGCTTCCATCCGGGCTGAAATGTTGCCTTACACTAAAATTTATTGGTAAGTTTGCAGTATGGACTTCCCTACAAATCTTGAAAGCAAAATTCACACTAGAAAGCAGCAAGATGCTTTCAGGGAAACGCATCCGAGCTCCGGATTGGTTGATTTTTGTTCCAATGATTACCTCGGATTTTCGTCATCGGCTTCAATATTTAATGAAACGCATCAAATGCTGGTCGACCGAAACATCATAAGAAACGGCGCAACAGGCTCGAGGCTCATTTCAGGAAATCATGATCTTTACACCGAATGTGAGTCGGTGATTTCCGTCTTTCATCAAAGTGAATCGGCACTGGTCTACAACTCCGGCTATGATGCCAACCTCGGATTTTTCAGTTGTGTTCCACAGCGAAATGATGTCATACTGTACGACGAACTTTGCCACGCTTCGATCCGCGATGGTATACAATTAAGCCATGCAAATGCGTACAAATTTGCACATAATGACCTGGATGATCTTGAGCATAAAATTAAACAGAATATTAGCCAGGGCCGCAATATCTACGTCGCGACTGAATCTGTTTTTTCTATGGATGGCGATTCTCCAGACCTTGAAAATCTTGTCGCTGTTGCTGAAAGCTATCATTGTTACGCAGTCATTGATGAAGCACACGCACTTGGAGTTTTTGGAGAAAATGGCTTCGGACTCACACAACATCTGAATCTGCAGCATCGAATCTTCGCAAGAATAATGACCTTTGGAAAAGGATTGGGCTGCCATGGGGCCGCAATTTTAGGATCAGCTGAGTTGCGGGATTATCTTGTAAATTTTTCACGCAGTTTCATTTATACAACCGGACTTCCGCCGCATTCTACCGCAACAATTATAACGGCTTATAAACATCTGGAAATAGAAAAAGAAGCAATCAGGAAATTGAACGAAAACATCTTATTCTTCAACCGAGAAAAGAACCAAATCGGCCTCAAGCAGCTTTTTGTTCGAAACAAATCTGCGATACAATCTGCAATAATTCCGGGGAATGAAAAGGTAAAACAGATCGCATTAAAACTTAGGCAAAATGGCTTCGATATTCGACCAATGCTTTCTCCAACTGTTCCCGAAGGCCAGGAAAGGCTGCGGATTTGCCTGCACAGCTTCAATACCGAAAAGGAAATGATTAAAGTCTTGCAGTTATTGGCTACGGCTTTCTAAAAATCCGGCGCACAAACCATCGTGAATCTTCTTCACCAAATAAATAGGCATAAGGTTCCGTATCCGGACTCAATTCGAACAACCGCTTCACAATTGCAATGGTCGGAATAATAAGGATCATGCCTACAATTCCCCAAATCGCACCACCAATCAAAAGTCCGAGGAAGGTCATAAATGCATTGAGTTTGACATTCGCACCTGTGATTTTAGGAGTAAGATAAGTGCCTTCCAGAAATTGGATCACTGTAAAAGCAACGACGACGGCAATCGGATAAAAGAGGCTGTCTTTTGTCAGCAATGCAAACAAAAATGGCATGATGGCGCCAATCATCGGACCTAAATAGGGAATGATGTTAAGCAGCCCTGCAACCATTCCGAAGAAAATTGCATGTTCGATGCCGAGAGTAAAAAGCACGATCGTATTAACAACGCCAAGTATCAGCATCACTTTCCCTGCACCAACGATGTATGCGTGCACAATCAGCCTTATTCCAACAATGTGTTCCAATAAGATCTTGTTGCGTTGCTTTTCAAAAACCTTTGTGACAAACATCGCAAGATGGTCGCGGTAAATAAGCAAAAAGAAAATAAAAACAGGTAGCAGCAGAACAATAGAAAAAGTTTCAATCGTAACAAAAAGCAGCTTTGCCGAACCTTCTTCACCAGGCTGAATCAATGAAACTACTTTTTCGACATCAAGTCCGTTACCCAAACCCGCATCGAGTCCGCATAGATCATGAATCCACGTATTTATCCGAATAACGAAATCGTTCAGATCAGTGGCAGCATTCGCTTCAAGGTCGCTCATAAATCCACGAAACTGAATGAAAATGAGAAAGAAAACGCTGCTTATCAACACCAGAAACAAAACCAAAGCGATAAAAGCACTCAAAGACCGCGGAATCTTACCTAACTCCATCCGATTGCAAAACGGCGTCATCAGCATCGCGATGTAACCCGAAATCAACAGCGGGACCAAAATCTTCTTCGCCATTATCATAAAAAAAATGATAATAATGATCAGCAATGAAATGTAAACAGCTTTAATATACGAAGGTATTTTACCTGTAACCATATGCTCAAGATGTTGATTCACTCAAATTTAAAAATTTTATTTAAGAAATACCTTATAAGAATCAGCGGTTTTACCGTGGTAAGAATGTTCACTACCTTTGTAAGATGGAAAATCCGCGATTTCTTCAGGTTGGCAATTTTCAATATTCGGCCGAAGCATACATAATCAAGGGAAAGCTTGAGGCAAATGGCATTGAGGTGCAGATTCGCAATAATCATACAGTCGACTCAAATCCGCTTTATAGTGTTGCGGTTGGCGGAGTAAAATTGTTTGTCGAACAATCGGATTTTGATGCCGCGCAAAAGATACTTGCTGGTGTGAGTGAATTTTCTGTAGACGATAAAGGCAAAGCTTTAATGTGTCCGAAATGCCACTCGGCGCAAGTCGAAATTGTCACTTCAATCAGGGATTTTAAATCACTGATCAGCTTTATTTTTACGTTTGCAATCGGCATTTTTATGGTAATCAGGCATCGTTACAGATGTAGCGCCTGCCATTTTGAATTTGAAACAGAATGAAATATTTTATAACCGGAATATCTACCGATGTGGGCAAAACGATCGCATCGGCAATCATCACAGAAGCGCTGGAAGCGGACTATTGGAAACCCATCCAGGCCGGTGACCTCGATAACTCCGATTCGGATAAAGTGCGCAATCTGATCAGCAACAGCAAAACGATCATCCATCCAAACAGCTACGCTTTGAAGACGCCCGCAAGTCCGCATCTCGCTTCCAAATTGGACGGAATCACAATTGAACTTTCAAAGATCACTGAACCATTTACCCATAATCATCTTGTAATTGAAGGGGCCGGCGGACTTTTAGTTCCACTAAATGATATTGATTCGGTGATCGATATCATTCAACCCGATTACAACGTCATAGTAGTTTCCAGGCATTATCTCGGGAGCATCAACCATACTTTACTGACGATTGAAGCACTTCAAAACAGAAGGCTACAAATTGCGGGAATCATCTTTTCAGGCGACGAAAATGAAGCGACCGAAAGCCTGATTATCAGCAGAAGCGGAATTAGAGTCCTTGGCCGCATCGAACAGGAACCATACTTCGATAAAAACGTCATCCGGGAATACGCGGAACTTTTCCTTCCACAACTTTTAGATATGTACTAGATTTCGGCTGGTTCTGGTTTTGGTGGTTTATCTTTGCACAACAACAGAATCATATGAACCTACAACAACGCGACCACCAATATTTGTGGCATCCTTATACGCAACACAAGACCGCCAAACCACCAGTTGCTATCGTTCGCGGAGAAGGCGCTCTGCTTTGGGACGAAAACGGAAAGGAATATATTGATGCGATCGCATCCTGGTGGGTGAACCCGTTCGGACACAGCAACATGTTTATTGCTGATGCGATTTACAAGCAGCTCACAACATTAGAGCATGTCCTTTTTGGTGGATTCACGCATGAACCTGCAATACTTGTGGCCGAAAAACTTATGGAAATTCTGCCATCAGACCAGCAAAAAATATTCTTTTCCGATAATGGATCGACCGCAGTTGAAGTTGCGATCAAGGCGTCACTTCAATTTTTCTACAATAAAGGCGAAAAACGCCCGACGATCATCGCGTTTGAAGATGCTTTTCACGGAGACACTTTTGCAGCGATGGCAGCGAGCGGCATTTCACTTTACACACAGGCTTTCGCAGGAATGTTCATCGATGTGGTTCGGATTCCGGTTCCGGTGAAAGGACGAGAAGAAGAAAGTTATCAGGCTTTGAACAACATAATCGCCGTGAAACAATGCGCCGCTTTTATCTTTGAACCACTTGTTCAAGGCGCAGCCGGAATGGTAATGTACGAACCTGAATCACTCGACAAATTAATCTCCATCTGCAAAGAAAGTAAGGTTTTGACGATCGCCGATGAAGTGATGACCGGATTCGGAAAAACCGGTAAAACCTTCGCATGCGACTACCTTTCGGTTCAACCTGATATGATGTGTCTGTCAAAAGCGTTGACAGGCGGAACAATACCGATGGCAATTACGACTTTTACACAAGAGATCTTCGACGCGTTTTATAGTGACGACATCAACAAGGCGCTTTTCCACGGACACACATTTACTGCAAATCCGACAGGATGCGCGGCGGCTTTGGCAAGTATCGAACTTCTGCAAAGCGACGAAATGCAACAGAATATTGCGCGTGTCAACCACCAGCATCTTGCATTTCTAAACCGAATCTCCGACCATCCGAAAGTTAAGACCGCCCGGGTTCTTGGCGTTATCTTCGCATTGGAGATCAAGACCGAAAATCAAGAAAGTTATTACGGAACACTGCGCAATCAACTGTATGATTTCTTCATCGAAAACGGCATCATCCTGAGGCCCGTCGGAAACATCGTCTACATTCTACCGCCGTACGTAATAACCGACCTACAATTAAGAATTATTTATGAAGTGGTTGAATCCGCATTGGAAAAAATAGGATAAATTAGTAATACTAAATCCTGATCTATGATTCATCCAGACACGGAACTTCGTTTTATTTCGGACGCCATCGGTTACGGCGTAGTTGCAAAAAAGTTTATTCCGAAAGGAACTATAACCTGGGTTCAGGACGAATTGGATCGGATTTTTACTCCTGAAGACGAAAAAAAGATTTCGCCTATAATGAAGCAATACCTTGAAACATACTGCTTCACGAACAGCGATGGCAACAAAGTGCTGTGTTGGGACAATGCTAAATTCGTAAATCATAGTTTTGACTCGAGCTGCATGTCGACCGCGTATGATTTTGAAATTGCAGTCCGCGATATCCATCCGGGCGAACAACTTACCGATGATTACGGCTACCTCAATGTGGCTGAACCTTTTGAAGCTGAAGACGAAGGAACTGAACGCAAAGTCGTCTTTCCAGATGACATTTTAAACTACTATACGATTTGGGACAAGAAGGTTAAGGAAAATCTTCCGTTGATTGCCACGCTCGATCAGCCTTTGCAACAGTTTATTCCGATGCAGATGTGGAATGAAGTTTCCAAAGTACTTGATGGACAAAGCGAACTCAAATCGCTGCTCAATTGTTACTACGATCCGAAAAAGAAATAGCTGCTTTTTTGTGGCTTTGCCGTACTTTTGCAGCTAAACAAGCATATTTTGCCAAAGACGGTATCCATTATTTCACTTGCGTCTGTTTCACCACTTGGAAACACTTCTGAATCAATATGGAATAATTACGTGCGCGAAAATCATTGTTTTACGCGGCAGGATTTTGGTGCAAACCAGGCATGGGTGGCGAAACTCGATTCAGCTTGCGCGGATGAGGTGACGCTTCTCAGAAACTCCGATGCGAAATATAGATCGCTTGATGATTCCGTTCTTTTTGCGATGGCTGCCTCCAGACGTGCCGTTCAAAATTCCGGATGGAACCAGGACGACAGCTTCGGAATCAACATCGGTTCGTCACGAGGCGCAACAAGCCTGTTCGAAAAATATCACGCCGAGTTTATGGAATCGGGAAGAGCAAGTACATTGGCATCGCCGACAACTACTTTGGGAAATATCTCTTCATGGGTTGCTCAGGATTTGCAAAGCAGCGGACCGGAAATATCACATTCGATAACATGTTCGACCGCACTTCATGCGTTGCTTAACGGAATCGCATGGCTTCGTTCAGGAATGGCCGATAAGTTTCTCGTTGGCGGAAGCGAAGCACCGTTAACAGATTTTACGATTGCACAAATGCAGGCGCTCAAGATATATTCGCGCGAACGAGGTGAATTTCCATCGCGGGCATTCGACCTTGAGAAGAAAAGCAACTCGATGATTCTTGGAGAAGGTGCGTCGGTTTGTTGTATTGAAATGGGAAAGAGCGAAAATGCGCTTGCTTACGTAACCGGAATCGGATATGCAACTGAAATCCTCGAACACAGCATTTCAATCTCGGCAGAAGCCAATTGTTTCCAGAAGTCTATGAAAATGGCACTCGGGAATATCGATCCAAAAGATGTCGACGTCATCATAATGCATGCACCCGGAACCATTAAGGGCGATCTGGCTGAAGTGCGTGCGATCGAAAAAGTATTTGGAAACAATCTTCCGATGCTCACAACCAACAAGTGGAAAGTCGGACATACCTTCGGTGCTTCGGGAATGCTGAATATTGAGATGGCGATCCTGATGATGCAAAAGCAGCAATTCATCGGCGTCCCATTCGCGAAAGCGCAAAGACAGGAAAGAGCAATCCATAAAGTAGTGGTGAATGCGGTTGGTTTTGGCGGAAATGCAGTGAGCATTCTTCTTGAGATACCAAATAAAAAAATCCCGCTATAAACGGGATTCTTAACTTAACTACTTCTGCTTAATTCATGATTACTTTTTTGGAGACAACTGTGCCGTCATCAAATTTAATTTTCAGTACCAACACCTGAGTTGCAACTTGTAAATCAACTGTAGTGAATACATTGCTGTTGATGTTGCTCTCTGTGTAGATTCTTTTTCCGGTTATATCGAAAATCGTAAGCGACTGGATAGTTTGTAAACCAGCGTTGATGCTGATATGCCTGTCTTTCTTGATTACGATAATTTCATTACCTGAAGCTACATTTTCGTTTGTTGCCAGCGCAGTACTTAAAAAGCGGAGTTCAAAACGATTGTCGAATGTTCCTGCAGCGGTTGTAAATGTATAATCCGACAGCTTAAGATTGTGATAGGAGTTATCAAGTTTGTCTACCAGGTACACTAATTGCGAGTCGAACAGGCCATCGAAGTTTTCTAATCCGAGGCTAAAGGAGCCGGCAATTGTCGTGGTATAACCCATTGGGATTATATCATTTTGATTAAAAGGCAGTGCACGTCCTTGAATAGAAAATTTCTGATCTGACTGGATAGAGTAGAGTCCGACTACATTTCCGGCAGGGAAAACAGCTCCATCGTACCTCGTATCAATTTCATTTGTTGCACCTTGTACATAACCAAGCAACATTTCATCGTAAGCACCGCCCGTATTGCTAATGTGCAACCAAACGCGATGTTTTTCAATAGTACTTACTGTCGATACCGCATTGGCTGATGGACGGAAGAACTGGTTGTTGTTGTTTATGATACGCATGCTGTTGTTGAATGTGGCCGTATAACTTCCATTGGCAAGAGCGGAATTCGCTTCGATAAAAAATGCTTGTCCCGATGCTATTTTGCCAGTTGGTTCTACACCTCCTGAAATTGCAGCTGAAGCAGTTTTAACACCTCCGGTGAGATTATACTTCGCATAATCGTTCATGGTGTAGTTATAGATGCTGTTTCCTGGAATGCTGGTGCTGATCGCGGTATTATGCGTCCACAGATATACCGTACCATTCACGATGTTTTCGTTTGCGGGATCAAGCAGGAACAAATCGATATCAATTGCTGATGGGTACGGATTACCGATCAGGTTATAAGTTCCCGCACCTTTTTCAATTGTGGCTGATACGACTCCGTTATTTGGAACTCCGCGGAATGCGGCGTGATAGATACCTGAGGTAGCATTTGTGAGGCTCCAACCTTGTGGCGCCCGAACGATATAACCTTTTGCAGGTTGCATTGCCGGGGTTCCATTGTTGAGGATAACCCAATTATTGATCAATGGGTTGAAGCTGAAATACTTATCATAAAGCGTTGCAGGCGATAATTGGTTTAACGTGTTCCCTTGGACTGGAGCCGACCAATATGTGTAATCTTGCAATTTCATTGGCGTTGTGCTCCTTTTTACGGAGATCGCACCTGTATTGATTGAAGCGTCATCGACCTGAACTACACTGCCATTATTTTCAACTATAATATTGGCAGTTGAAGCTACGATGATTTCCTTTTCAACTGTAAGAGTCATACCTGAAGGAATCGTTACGACAGCAGATCCGTTGATAGCGCAGGCACAAACATGCATGTTGGAAGGGAGCGTGAAATTACTGTTTACAATTATTGGTGTTGTCGCGTTCGGTGTTGCGCTCCAGCTTCCTGAGTATATTACTGCGGCCGGAACCGTTATTTGAATAGGGGCTGTGTTCTGTATACTACAACTGCCATTTTGAACTACTGCACGGAAATATGTGGTAGCACTTAAGGCTCCGATCAGTGATGGAATCAATGTTGTGGAGGTTGAGGCAATATCAGTCACTCCTGCAGTAAATGCAGCATTTGATGCTTTTTGCCATTTGACGATAACACCGGAATGGCCACTGATAGTGATGGCACCTGGTAAGGTATTTCTGCAGATAACCGAGGTAAGAGTGCTTAAGGTACCTGCTATAGTTGATGGTGCTAAAGTAACATCAAGCGTAACACCAGCCGTGGTGTTTCCGCAAATAGCATCGATACATCTTACCCAATAGGTAGTTGAAGTGGTTGGGTTCACGGATAAGGTACTTGCTGTTTGTCCAGCAATAATGTTTGACCCGACAGTTCCCGTACCCCATTGATAAGCCCCGTTCGATCCCAAAGCTTCGCCGATTGCGTTAAGCGTAGTGCCTCCAGTTCCGTTACAAAACGGGATTGGGTTGGTTGAACTTATCGACGTTGGCGCGGTCGATAGCGTACGTACGGTCACAGTTACTGTTAATGCTGAAGTGTTTGTATTGCATGGGCTTTGGTCAATTCTGCGTACCCAGTATGTTGTTGTAACGGCAGGATTGACAGTTATTGATGCTGCGGTTTGTCCGGCAAGTATCCCCAACCCGGTAAAGCCAGTTCCCCATTCATAAGATCCATCGGTGCCCAAAGTTCCGCCAGAAGCTGTTAATGTGACGGTGCCACCCGGACAAATCGTTGGTGGAGCCGAAATCGTTGTTGGAGATGTGGATGGAATTGACACGTTAATTGTAAACGTCACTCCTGTAGTTGCCGCGCTGCAAGCGCCATTATCTTTGATGCGGACCCAATATGTAGTGGTAGCTGCAGGTGTAACGGTTAGGTCGGAAGTTGTCCCGATAATGGTTCCTGCACCAACTGTTGCGCCGGTTCCCCATTGATAGGTAGCACTTGTTCCTAATTGTCCGCCGATCGCGCTTAGTGTTGTTGACGAACCTTTACAGATTACGTTAGCGCCCGAAATTGATTGTGGTGCTACTGAAGGCATAGCTACGCTTATTGTAACGGTTTTGGCGGCAGTAACAGTGCTGCAAGGAGCAGGATCGACACGGCGGACCCAGTAAGTAGTTGCAACTGTAGGGCTGACCACCAATGTACTTGCTGTTGCTCCGGCAATAATGTTTGTGCCTGCTGCATCAGTTCCCCATTCATAAACGGCGTTAGTTCCTAAGGTTCCGCTAATGGCACTAAGTGTTATAGAACTTCCAGCACATACCGATGTAGGTCCTGTTATCGATCCGATCGCTGTTGATGGATTATTTACGGTAATGGTTATAAAGGCAGCTTCTGTTGGGACATTACATGGCGTATCAATTCGGCGGACCCAATACGTTGTTGTGACTACCGGAGCAACTGTACGGCTTATTGTGGTTCCGGTAATAATTCCCGTTCCTGCGACCGTTCCTGTTCCCCATTGATAGATCACATTGCTTCCGGCAACTCCGCCCGATGCTGTTAATAAAGTACCTGTTCCTTTACAAATTAGATCTGTGCCCAAAATTGCGTCAGGCGCGGTAGACGGACTTGAAATGGTAACCGTCACGGTCTTAGCTGATGTTGGCGTGTTACAAGGATCAAGGTCTATACGTCTTACCCAGTAAGTCGTGGTGACTGATGGACTAACAGTAATTGCAGCAGCTGTTTCGCCCGCAATGATGTTATCACCTACAGTTCCTGTTCCCCATTCGTAGACTGCACCGGCAGCAGGTGTTCCGCCGCTTGCTGTTAGCGTGGTTGTACCACCTGAACAAATTGTCGTTGTTCCTGATATTGTAGTAGGCGCCGTTGACGGTGTCATTACGTTTAAGGTATAGAAGACGGCATCTGTAAAATAATTACATCCGCCAGCCACTTTGACACGAACCCAGTAAGTAGTAGTTATCAAAGGGTTCACTACGTTAGTCGCAACTGTACTTCCCATTAGATTACTTCCCGCAACCGTTCCTGTACCCCATTGATAAGTCGCGCTTGTGCCCAGAACAGCGCCAACGGCAGTCAGCGTTGTTGAAGAGTTCCTACAGATAACTGAAGCGCCTGTAATTTCTGTTGGTGCAGTTGAGTTGGTCGTTATAAATATATTGAATGATAATGCCGGCGTTGGTGTTGTACAAGGTGCCACGTCAATGCGGCGTACCCAGTAGCTGTTGGCAACCGAAGGAGTGATTGTCAATGTTGCGCCATTTTCCCCAGCCAGGATGTTGGTTCCCCAGGTTCCGGTTCCCCATTCGTACGTTGCGCCGGGCGAATGTGTTCCGCCGCTAGCGGTAAGCGTGGTTGAAGACCCTTCGCAGACCGTTGTATTCCCGGTTATTGTTGTTGGGGCTGTTGAAGGCACATTCACATTCACAGTAATAAAAACAGCACTTGTAAATGAATTGCACGCACCTAAAACTTTCACACGTACCCAATAAGTAGTGGTAACAGTTGGTGTTACCGACAATGAAGCTGCGGTTCCAGTAATTATTCCGGATCCTGCAGTTGTGCCTGTTCCCCATTGGTAAGTGGCACTTGTTCCCAAAACAGCACCATTTGCCGTGAGCGTAGTACTTGTTCCTTTACAAATAGTATCAATTCCTGTTACAGATGTTGGGGCGGTTGATGTTGTTGTCACGGTTATCAAAACTGTTTTTGCAGCTGTTGGCGTACTACACGGAGATAAGTCGATTCGGCGGACCCAATATGTTGTGTTTGCGGTAGGACTAACAATGATCGTATCCGTTGTTTCTCCCGCGATTATATTGCTGCCCGTTGTACCAGTTCCCCATTGATAAACTGAACCTGAAGCTGCAGAGCCACCGCTCGCCACCAAAGTTGTTGATGAGCCTTGGCAGATTGCAGTTGTTCCTGTTATTGTAGTTGGTGCTGTTGATGGCGCATTAACAGTTATTGTATGAAATGCCGCTGACGTTGTTAAATTACAAAGTCCACCATCAATTCTTCGAACCCAGTAGGTTGTAGTGACCGCACCCGGATTAACCGTATAAGTAGCACTGGTTGTAGTAGCCAATATGTTAGCTCCTTCAGTCGTACCTGTTCCCCATTGGTAAGTGACATTGGTACCAACCGTTCCGCCGGCTGCTGTCAGCACTATATTACCTGAAGGTGAACAAACAGTTGCCGGAGCTGTAATTGATGTTGGTGCTGTTGAAGGCCTGCAATACGAATAATTAAACGACGCTCGGGCCAAGTTATCCCAATCGTAATACTCCATTACCATGTTGGTATTTCCCGAAAGGTAAACTATTGCAGATGTCGTTGTCTGATAAAGATGCTGGCTCCAGTTTGATATCAGCCATGTTGCGCCACCGTCTATGCTTAAACGATATCCATCGTCACCACCTACGGTAAAAGTATAGTAGCCGGCTGGATAGTTCCGGATCATTTTGAAACGTACAGCTACATTATTATTGTAAGTTCCGCACATATTTGGACCATTTATAGAAGCTGTTCCAATGTCGTAATCGAACACTTCAGGAATACCGTAATAGCCCCGATAGTTTGCGGAAAAGTTGTCAGGTGGTGGAGAACTGGCAATCGGCGCATAAATGTATGCTATCCAAGAATTGGCACCGGAAGTTATTTGATCACCTGGCGGCGTATTTACATTGACCTGCACAGAAATACCTGTAGTTGGAGCGCAAGGTGACGGACTGAGACGACGCACCCAATACGATGTCGTAGCTGTCGGCGATACCGTGATTGAAGCTGCAGTTGCACCTGAAATAATGTTTGAACCGACTACCGTTCCTGTTCCCCATTCATATGTTGATCCAGTCGATAACGTACCTCCGGTTGCAGTCAATGTTGTGCTGTCGCTATTACAAATTGTCAAATTTCCACTGATACCTGTTGGTGCCGTTGAAGGTGCCGAAACATTGACTACAAAAGTAACTCCTGTTGTCACGGTATTACAAGTTCCGCCATCGCGAACCCGCGCCCAATAGGTAGTGGTCGAAGCAGGTGAAACTGTTATGGATGCGGTCGTTCCTATAATGGTTCCCGTCCCAACGGTTGATCCTGTTCCCCATTCAAAAGTTGCGTTAGAACCCAATGTTGCACCAGCAGCAGTCAGTGTGGTACTGCTTCCCTGACAGATTAGGTTAGCACCTATAATAAAAGTTGGAGCTGTCGAAAGTGTGGTAACGGTTACTGTCGCCGATATTCCTGCAGTCGGTGTTGTGCATGGCGCCAAGTCTAGTCGGCGTACCCAATAGGAGGTTGTCGTTGATGGACTAACGGTAATGACATCAGTTGTTGCGCCGGCAATTATGTTGCTGCCGACAGTTCCTGTTCCCCATTGGTAGGTTGCACCTGTAGCCAACGTGCCTCCGCTGGCAGTTAAAGTAGTGCTGTTTCCTTGGCAGATTGCAATAATTCCGCTAATAAGAGTAGGTGCGGTCGATGGCGAAATCACGTTTACGGTCTGATAAACAGCCGATGTTGTTAAATTACAGTTTCCGCCGTCAATAATACGTACCCAATAGGTGGTTGTCGTTGCACCTGGATTGACAGTTAATGTTGGCCCCGCCGTAGTTGTAAGGATGTTGCTGCCTGCAACTGTGCCTGTACCCCATTGGTATGTTGCGTTGTTACCCATTGTTCCGCCGGTTGCAGTCAATACAATATTGCCTGAAGGTGAGCAGACCGACGCCGGAGCACTTATAGCTGTTGGTGCAGTCGACGGTGAACAGTATGTCATATTGAACGATACCCGTGCAAAACCATTTTGCTCATAATACTCGATTATGAAGTCGGTGCTTCCACTCAAATAAACCACAGCCGATGTCGTCGTCGTGTAACTATGCAGTCCCCAATTGCTTAAAAACCACGTTGCGCCTCCATCGATACTTAATCGGTATCCGTCGTCGCCGCCCACAGTAAATGTATAATATCCTGCTGCTTGATTGGCGCGCATCTTAAACCTGATTGCGAAATTTTCCGCATAAGTCCCGCAAAGTGATGGACCGGAAACGTTTCCGGTGCTCATGTCGTAGTCAAAAATTCTTGGTTGGGTGACATATCCTCTGTAATTGGTCGAAAAACCGTCTGGCGGAGGTGCAGATGCTATTGGAGAATATACGTATCCGATCCATGAATTGATATTATATGAAACTTGATCTCCCGCCGGAACGTTGACTGTAACGGTTTCGGAAATGGCTGCTGTTGCAGGACATGGCGCGTTAGTTATCCGAACCCAGTATGTGGTTGTCGCTGATGGGGTCACCGTTATTGAAGGTCCCGTTTGCCCTGCAATTATTCCCAGACCAGGAAAACCAACGCCCCATTCATACACGGCTCCTGTAGTGAGTGTTCCACCGGTTGCAGTTAGAGTCGTGCTGTTTCCTTGGCATAATGTTAAAGTACCTGTGATCGAAGTCGGAGCGGTTGCAGCATTCTTAACAGTAACTGTTGCGGAAGCCGCCGCAGTTGGTGCCGTACATGGAGTAACGTCGATTGCTCTGACCCAGTACGTTGTTGTAGCGGTTGGGCTAACAGTTAAAGATGCGGCGTTTTGCCCGACAAGTATATTTGTGCCAACAGTTCCCGTTCCCCATTCATAATTTCCACCACCAGCAAGGGTTCCGCCTACTGCGGTAAGGGTCGTGCTGCTGCCTTGGCAGATTACTGTCGTTCCTGAAATGGAAGTTGGACCTGTTGATGGTGTTGAAACAGTTATAGTATGTGTCACTCCCGAAGTATTTTGGCTGCAGATTCCACCATCAACGCGTCGAACCCAATAGGTTGTTGTAGTGCTTCCGGGGTTAACAGTAATTGAAGCCGTTGTTCCTGCAATTGGATTTGTTCCAACAACGTTTCCTGTTCCCCATTGGTAGGTGGAAGTATTTCCTGCTGTTCCGCCTGAAGCGGTTAAAACGATATTGCCTGAAGGGGCGCAGGTAGATGCTGTTCCCGAAATTAAAGTTGGCGCTGTAGATTGTGTGCAATACGTTGCATTAAAGGAGACACGGGATAATCCGTTCCATTCGTAATATTCCAGGACAAAATTAATATTGCCGCTTAAATTGTAAACCGCCGATGTCGTTGATGTATAAGTATGCGTCGACCAGTTTGATACTATCCAAGTTGCACCGCCGTCGATGCTCAACCGATAACCATCATCTCCACCAACGGTAAAAGTATAATATCCGGCAGGCAGATTTGATTGGCGTTTAAACCTAATTGCAAAATTTTCCCCAGGAGTTCCGCATACTGTTGGAGACGATATGTTTCCTGCTCCCAAATCGTAATCAAAATTAGCAGGTTGTTTAATGAATCCTTTATAATTTGCCGAAAAATTGTTAGCCGGAGGTGAAGTAGGTATTGAAGTATACACGTATCCAACCCAGGCATCGACTGCATAGGATGTTTGGTCGCCGGCAGGAACATTCACTGTCACCGTGGCAGTAGCTGAAGTTGTTGGAGCACATGAGCCGTTGATGATCCGAACCCAATATGTGGTCGCAGTTGTCGGTGCAACCGTGATTGTTGCTGCAGTTTGTCCGGCAATAATATTACTGCCTACAGTGCCCGTTCCCCATTGATATGCTGCTCCCGTTGGCAAGACGCCGCCAGTTGCAGTAAGAACTGTGCTGTCGCTGAGGCAAATCGTGGTTGTCCCGGTAATACTTGATGGAGCCGTTGCCAAAGGCTGCACGGTCACTAATGCTGTAGTTCCCGACGTATAACTTGTTGAACATGCACTATTGTCAAGGCGGCGAACCCAATATGTAGTATCTGAAGTTGGAGTAACCGTAATAGATGCTCCAGTTCCCGTGATCGGATTTGTTCCTGCTACGGTTCCTGTTCCCCATTCGTACGTCACTCCTGGAGCTGCAATTCCACCGTTTGCGGTCAATGTTGTCGATGACCCCGAACATATAGTTGTTGCTCCCGAGATGCTGGTTGGTGCCGTCGATGTTGCACAGAATGAATATCCAAAAGAAACCCGTGAATCATTTGTCCGCTCAAAATATTCAAGTACAAAGTTTACATTTCCGCTCAAGAATACAGGTGTTGAACCAGAGGTAGCGTAGGTATGGTCAAGCCAGTTAGATATTAAAAATGTCGCACCACCGTCTATGCTAAGCCGATAACCGTCATCACCACCTACAGTAAAGGTATAATAACCGGGTGCGCAGTTTTTGGCCATCCGGTAACGGATTGCATAATTATCTAAATATGATCCGCATATGTTTGACCCAGAAACAGCTGTCGTACTTGCATAGTTTCTGTCAAAGCTTTCGGATTCGGAAAGATTACCGCGATAAGTGCCAAATGGATTTGTTGGCGGATTTGCCGCGTCCATTCCGGTATACACATAACCCAACCATGCACCAGTACCATAAGTCGCCGGATTTCCAGGCGGAACGTTGACCGTGACAGCTTGTGTGACAGCCGATGTCGGAGCACAAGGTGCATTAATATTTCTAACCCAATATGTTGTTGTTGCTGTCGGAGCAACCGTAATTAAAGCTGAGGTCTGGCCAGCGATTATGCCCGAACCCACGATGCCGGTTCCCCATTGGTACACTGACCCGGCCGATAATGTGCCTCCGGTTGCTGTTAGTACCGTGCTGTCGCCTTGGCAAATGGTTGTTGTGCCGGTAATGCTTGTGGGCGGGACCGATTGCGTCTTTACCGCTACCGCGTATATAACTCCTGTTGTGTAAGCTGTTGAACATGCGCTATTGTCTTTGCGACGGACCCAGTATGTTGTGTTTGCTGTAGGTGAAACCGAAACGGAAACCCCGTTACCCGCAATTGGATTTGTACCAACTACAGTTCCTGTTCCCCATTCGTATGTTACTCCTGCTGCTGCAATTCCGCCATTAGCCGTTAACGTAACTGCTGTTCCTGAACATGTCGTTGAAGTTCCGGTGATGCTTGTGGGCGCGGTAGAAGTCGCACAAAATGTGTAGCTGAAGGAAACACGCGAATCGCCCACTCTTTCATAATATTCCAACACGAAATTTTTGCTACCATTTAGAAATACCGGTGCTGAGGTTGTTGTTAAGTAATTATGGTCAGCGTAGTTTGCGATTAGGAAAGTCGTGCCGCCATCGACACTTAAACGATATCCGTCGTCGCCCCCAATTGTGAAAGTATAATAACCAGGCGCGCAGTTTTTGATCATTCTGTAGCGGATCGCATAATTGTCAGCGTAGGTTCCACATAGCGTTGCTGCGGAAACAGCGGTTGTTGTATAGTTGCGGTCAAAAATTTCTGCTTCTGTCAAATATCCAGTATAAGTGACGAAGGCATTAGCAGGCGGACTTGCAGCGTCCATTCCGGTGTAGACATAACCGTTCCAGGACCCAGTTGGATATGTGGCAGGGTTTCCGGGAGGCGTCGGACACTGCGCACAAAGAGTAGCAGTGACAAATAGTAAAATAAGAGGTGCTAAATTAGTAATAGAAAGGCAGCTTTTGCCCAGGCTATTACGACCAGTTACAATCTTGAGGAAGGAGGATTTTAAATCTACTTTTAAATTACTTTGTGAATTGTAATTATTGGTCATATTTTATCAGTGGTATTAATTGACAGAGCCTTATATAAACTCGTCATCTTCGTTGTTCCTGGTTGTAAGCTCCTTGGGTGCAACCAGCTTGATTTTTTGCGGTGCAAATGTAGGAACAAAGGCATGCGTATAGATGACGGGTCAATATTACCGATTAAATACCAATAAATCCGATAAACTACATGAAAATTCCAGATATTTGTAGGAAAAGAAAGTAAAATCTTACATATGTTACGTCTAATTTTACTGTTGCGCCCCGAATCTATAATTATTAAACCATCGTAATGGAACAATTAGGCCCGCGATTCGAGTTCTTTGAGTTTAGCGTATACGAGTTGGCTTTCGAAACCCTTGCGAAGTAGATAATCACAAAATTTTTTCTTTTTTTTCAACAGGTCGCTTTCGCGGATCGTGAGCCAATGACGATCAGCAGCCGACTCAAAAGTGTCAAAATATTCTTCCGGAGTGATTTCTGAAAGCGCCGCTTTGATGTTCGGCTGGGATATTTTTCGCGCCTTCAGTTCACTGACAATACGTACTTTTCCCCAATGCTTGATACGATGTTTTCCGCGTGCGAAACTTCGCGCAAACCGTTCCTCGTTCAAGAAATTGTCGTTAATAAGATAGACAACGATTGTGTCAATGTCGTCCTGGCTTTGGCCCAGGCTGCGAAGTTTCAAAACCACCTCTTCATGGCAACGTTCTTGATACGCACAATACGCTTCAAGTTTACGGCGTGCGTCAATAGGTGTAACAATTGCATCTGACATAAAAAAGTTTCACCAAATGTATTAAATATACTTCGGAAACTGCGGCTGCAACCGAATCAAATTCTGTGGATTTAGCTGCTAAAACCCTTTATAACCACGTACATAAAACATGTAAATAATGCAAAATTATTATGCTTCTGCGCTTAACCTATTGTTAATAAATCGGTAACTTAACTATGTTGAAAATTAGGATTTTAGAATTAAGTTTGCTGTCCCTAATCTGCCGAAAACCACACTTGCCACGTGCTCGCGCGCGCTGGTATTTTCTATGTCGTTTATTAATACCACATTATGAAAAAGAGATTATTGTTTTTGGCGTTTGCTTTTTTGGTTTGGAGTGCTAGTTTTGGGCAAAGTATATTTACTAATCCTATTACTGGTACAACTCCCAATGCTTCAAATCCATATACATCTGGACAAGTTGTAGATGCAAATTTAGTTGTGTCTGGAATTGGACGAGGTACAGGTATTTCCGGAAGCGCTGCCAATGATCGATACAACGCAAGTGGATGGAATACACCTACAATCGATCTAAATGATTATTTTGAATTTACCCTTACACCAAATGCAGGATATAAAATAGACTTTACAAGTTTTGTTTATACAGGGCAAGCATCTGGAACAGGACCAACGACTGTAGTTTTTCGGTCGAGCGTCGATGGATATTCCAGTAATATTAGTACAGCGACTGTTACGGGAACGACAATAAATCTAGCGGCGGCCGCTTATCAAAATATAACCTCAGCTATTACTTTTAGGATCTACGGTTATGCAGCCAATGCAAGCACGGGAACTTTCAGCATCAATGATTTTACGTTTAATGGAGTTGTTTCATCCGCAGGGCCAGTTACAGTCGCTTCAGGAAACTGGAATACGCCTTCAACCTGGTCAACTACCAGCGTTCCGTTGAGCACCGATAACGTTACAATTGCCGCAGCACATACCGTTATAGTAAACACTTCGATCGTTCGAACAGGGACGACAACTGTAAACGGTACTTTGCAGCTCAATACAGGAGGTTTCGCAAGCGGAACACCTTTTACATATAACAGTTCAACAGGAACTTTAAGATTTAATTCAACAGGAAATTATACTGTAGACAATACTCATGTGTTTTGGCCTGCAACGAATGGGCCTGTCAATGTTGATGTCTCAAGTGGTGGATTGCTTTTGAATGCGAACCGTACTGTTTCAGGAACTTTTTCTATTGCAAACGGGTTGACATACGGAATCCAATTTCCATCTGCAGTGCTGACGCTAAATGGAATTATAAATATATCTGCGGGCGGCTTTTTTAACAACTCGCCAATTTATGGACCAGCTTCGACGTTGAACTATCTTCAGATTACAACTTATGGAAGAGGCTTGGAATGGTCGCATAATGGTGTTGGAACGATTGGTGTTACGCCAGGTTATCCCAATAATGTGCACTTGAAAAATGACGCCGAACTAAATTACAATAATGGTACGCCGCTTAATAAGGCAATGAATGGCAACCTAACAATCAACCCGGGTGCTAAATTTTACATGGATTACGGTGGAGGTCCGTCGGGCGGAACTTTAACCGTTAAGGGTGATGTCATCAACAAAGGGATTCTTGCATTGGGAAATGCAGTTGGCGATGATCTACGCATTGGCGGAAGTTATAATGGCGATGCGACAGCAACTTTCAATGGAAACGGCCGTGCAGTTTACTTTACGGGAAACACTTCATCAATAACATCTGTAAACCCGATTACAATTCCATATTTAGTTCTTGCTCCGGCAACTGGAAGTTTGACGTTGGCATCCGTCGCTAATTTGACAGTTAGTGCTCCAAGTGGTGGAAATGCAATTACTTTTAGTACCTCAGGAGACATTCTCGATATATCAGGAAAAAATTTGACGATTGGAACAACGGGGGTTACCAATGCAATTTCGGGAAACGGGACTTTCAGAACAACAAGTTCAAGTTCATTGACGCTGCTCGGAACAGGCAACATCGGAACTGTAGCTTTTAATGGAGCAACGCCTGGTATTGGAACATTTACAATTGACCGTACATCAGGAAGTACCGGTTGTGTTTTGGGATCGTCATTGATAGTCAATGGAACTTTGAACCTTACCAACGGACATATAGATCTTGGTGCAAATACATTGACATTAAATGCAACATCGTTTTTGAATGGAGGCTCGACCGGAAGTTACGTCATTGCTGATGCTTCTAATGTTGGCGCTGGATTTCGCCGCGGAATAAGTGCAATTGCGACCAATTATTTTTTTCCAATTGGAGATAAAGATACTTCTGCCGGAGGTTCGCAATATACGCCGGCGACTGTAAATTTTAACGCAGGAACTTTTACCACAGCGTTTTTAAAAATAGCAGTAAATGATATTCCAGAGCCTAACCTTATTGCTGCTTCTCATCTGACTCGCTATTGGGATATTACCACAACAGGAACATTTACGAGTCCGTCGTACACATTTACAGGAACCTTTATGCCTGTTGATTTGGTAGGATCTGGACAGGTTTCAAACCAATGGAACGGCACGACGTGGACAAACACCGGAACAGCTATTTCATCATTGGCATTAACACATGCGTCGACAGTTTTACCTGCCATAAATCATATTACGGCCGGACTTCGTGATGCCGAGATCAATATCAAAGAAACGGTTTCAAGCATCGCCTATCCCAATTCTTCCTTATACGACTTCGGGACACAATTAACTGGATCAACAACCGATGCGACGTTTACAATTGAGAACACGGGACAAACAAATCTGGTACTGTCATCTGCAGTAGTTTCCGGCGCTTCATATAGTTTCAATCCTGTATTTTCAACCACGCCAAATATTCCTGGTCCATCGGGAACACGAACGTTCACAATCCGCTTTGCGCCCGTCGCAGTCGGAACATTTACAGGAAGCGTCACGTTTGCCAACAACGATCCCTCAGGAGCTGAAAATCCATATGTGATTAATTTCACGGCAGTTGGACAGGTTCCATCGCCGGAGATTACCATCAAAGGCGGAACAACTTTCACACAGACTATCCTAAATGGTGACAACAGCCCAACAGGACTAGATAATACACAGTGGACGGGTCAAAATATAGGAAGTTCTGTTACGAAATCATTTCGAATCAGTAATACGGGAACAGCAAATCTCAACGTTTCTTCAATAACGCTAGCCGGAGTCAATCCTGCAGATTTCAGCATCAGCGCAGTTGCGCCTTCTGTAATATCCCATCCTACAGGAACGCTTGATTTTTCAGTCACATTTACTCCAATAGCTGCTGGGGTCCGTAGTGCGATTGTCACAGTCGCAAATAATGATAGTGATGAAAACCCGTACACGTACATGGTCCAGGGAACCGGAAATTGTTTGACGTCGACAAATACGATAACACCAACGTCGGGTCCGGTCGGTACTGAAATTACAATTACTGCAACTGCGAACAATTTATCAGGAGCAACCGCCAGTTTTAATGGAGTTGCGGCGACCGTAATACCTGTTGATGCAACTCACATTAAAGTGATTGTTCCCGCTGGTGCCGATTCTGGTGCATTAGTGACAACCAATTCACAAGGCTGCTCAGCAACTAACGTTTTCACCGTTGTTGATAACCTGATTGGGACTTGTCAAGGCGGATCGGTACTTCCTGCAGACTTATTTATTTCGGAAGTAACGGACTCAGCTGTAGGCGGACTTTCCTATGTTGAAGTTTATAATGGAACAGGTGTAACAGTCAATTTAAATTCGTATTCTATTGCTATAGCCGCAAATGGCAATTCAGCTTATCAACCAGCAATTGCATTTGGAAATGTCAATTTAGCTGCAGGCGATAATTTCATAGTTGCGGTCGGAGTTGTGGGGAGTCCGAACTCCACAAATACATGTCTTACGCAAACTGGCAGTAATGGACAATTGGCCGATGTAACTAGCGGTGCAGGTGGTGTTAACTTTAATAGTGCAGGAGATCAGGCATCCGGACACGATCATATCGGACTTTTTAATTCTTCCGCATTAATCGATTCATGGGGAGTGTACGGTAATCAAACCTGGGCTGCTGGCTTGGGATTGGGTGATGCCGGGGTTGACTTTAGAAGAAAAAATACTGTAACTGTTCCATCAGTTACTTTTAATCTTTCAGATTGGGATATTATCGACTGGACAACATCATGTAATACGAACGATTATTCTGATATAGGGACGTTCGATTATTCAACAGCGACACCTCCCACAGTAACAGCACATCCGACTTTCACGCCAACATGCCGGTCAACTTCACTGAGCGTAGCAGGAAGTGAAGGTTTTGCGGGCGGAAATGCATTGGCATATCAATGGTATGCTGTTGCACCGAATACAGCTGCTTGGACAGCGCTTTCGAATGGCGGGATTTATTCAGGTGTCACTACTTCTACACTAAACATTTCAGACATCACCGGGCTTAATGGTTATCAGTTCTATAGCCAAATACGTGAAAATGGTGCAAGCTGTTATTCAGCTTCCAATGCCGTAATGATCACCGAGAGCCAAACAGTTACATGGAATGGAAGTTGGTCACCGTCGGCGCCCACATTGCTTTCAAAAGTGGTCATCAATGCAAATTACAGCACCTCGGTAAATGGAAGTTTTGAAGCTTGCAGCGTCACGGTCAATTCCGGTAAGACACTTACGATTAATCCACTGCAGTACGTTGCAATTCAGTACGATTTAAATGTAAATGGTAATTTGGTTGTACAGGATTCAGGCTCACTTGTAATGATTGATAATTCAGGAACAGTGACCAACGCGGGTTCAACGCAAGTGATACGCACCACTAAACCATATAAGAAATACGATTACACCTATTGGTCGTCGCCAGTGGCTTCTGCCAATATAGGCGCGACTTTCCCCGGTTGGCGTACTGATTACTCTTTTCATTTCACAACTTCCAATTACGCAGATGTCATTGCGCCTTTCGACGGATTTGATGACAATGGAAATGCGTGGACATTTGCTGGTGCGAGTGCCAACATGACTCCGGGCAAAGGTTACATAATCATGGCTCCGACGACAGGAACGTTCCCAACAACAAGTACAGTAACTTTTTCCGGACCAGTAAACAATGGTATCGTTACGGTTCCAATGGCATTAAGCGCCGATACGGCAACGGCGATAGACGACTTTAACCTGATCGGAAATCCGTATCCTTCGGCAGTTTCAGCCACCGACTTCATCAATGCAAATCCCGGGATTTCGGGAACATTGTATTTTTGGACACATGTTACTGCCATCAGCACTTCGGCACCAGGACCAGGCGTCAGCAATTTCATACGCGATGATTATGCATTGTTTAATCTTACAGGCGGAACAAGAGCGAGCCTTTCTACACCGGCAAGTACAGTTCCGACAGGATTCATCGCATCTGGCCAGGGATTTTTTGTGGAAGCGTTGACTGCGACCAATGCAATTTTTAATAACTCAATGCGAAGCAGGTTGCACATCAATAATGATTTCTTCAGAGCTAACAATAATGCTGCGTCGATCATCAGCGACGAAATAGACAGGATTTGGCTGAACCTTTACAATAGTGACGGATTCTTTAGTCAGCAATTGATTGGATATTTCGACAGTGCCACTTCTGGTTTTGACCGCGGATACGACGGAATCGTGAATCAGGCTCCAAATGCAGTCAGTTTTTACTCTTTTATCGGAGATGACCACTATAAAATTCAGGCCCGCCCTTCATTTTCAAATTCGGATGTTGTGCCGCTTGGATATTCTGCAAGTACAGCAGGAACTTTTACAATTGCGATCGACAATAAGGAAGGACAATTGAACGCTGCTGGTACGAACATTTACCTTCAGGATCTTGAACTTGGGATTATACACGATCTCAAGCAGGCGCCGTATGATTTTACTACCGCTACAGGTACGTTCAATGAACGATTTGTTTTGAGATACACTACTACAACCCTTAATACTGATGTTCCTGTTCAAGCCGAAGATATTGTTGTGGTTGTCAACGAACAGGTAATCGGAATCAAATCGACGGCAATGATTTCTAATGTTACTGTTTATGATATCGTTGGAAGGAAAGTTTATGACTCGGGTACAATTTCAGATACTACAATTTCGATCGACGGAATTGCATCTGGAACACAGGCAATGATCGTACGAATTCAGATGCAGGATGGAACGATGATTACACGTAAAGTCGTTTACAATTAAACAGTAGCCGATTCGATCCCGAGGTTTTTGTGTGTACGGATCAACGCTTGATCATTCTTGTAGTCAATCCACTTCTGGCCTTTCCATTTGCGCATCCAGGTGTCGAAATGACGCATGATCAAGATGTTGTAGGCAGCTTTCGATAAATTGCCGACTTTTCGCGGGAATGCGCGCAAACTCATCGAAAATCCCGGGCTCAGGTATTTCATGTAGTGCCAATAACCTTCAGGCATATACAACATTTCGCCGTGATTGAGGTGCGTGACATAACCTTTTGCCTGCTTTAAAGCGGGAAACTTTTCAAAATCCGGATTGTCGTAATCGATGTCTTCTCTGGAAATCAAGGCGTGAGGAACTTTGTATAAGTACGGAGTCTGATCGGGAGCAAACAACACACATCGTTTTTCTCCATGGAAGTGAAAGTGTAAGATATTGGAATAGTCAATGTCAAAATGAATAAATACTTTTGAATTTTCTCCGCCGAAAAACAGCATTGGCAACTGTTTAATCAACTTCAGACCGATATCCGGCCAACGGAAATCATTTGCAAGTTGCGGCACTTCCTTCATCAGGTTGTAAAGGAAAATTCGATAATTTGTAGGTTTTGATTTCAGAAGATCAATGTAATCCGACATCTTCATCTTAGCATGTGCTTCGTTAAATTTGTCTTTATGTGAAACCGGCCGATCGTCATATAACGGGACAGTTTTATCGCCGGCAATTTTACTGATGTAGTCGAGGTTCCATTTAGTATAAGCTGGCCAATCTTCGGTAAGTTTTTCGATTACAACAGGTTTCTGCGCCTTTACATATTTGTTATAAAAATCCTCCTTCGTTATGGTTTTTACACGCTCAATCTCTTCAAGTTGTAACGACATATCACTGTTATTTGTTTGGATAAAACTGCCAGACCATGGCATAGCTAAACAAAGTTAACAAAGACTCGGGAAAATGGGATTTGGCTTACCCTAAATATTTCACAAAAAAAGACGCTTTCTAATCTGAAGAAAACGTCTTAATAATCTGTGATATGATATAATTAAAGAAGCGCCTTTTTACCGGAAGCTTCAAGATTTCGTTCGATGACATGACCTGGACGTGACCAGCGTGGTTTTTCTCCAAGAGGCATAAACTGTGAATCTTCGGCTTCCACTGTTGCGGGTTGCGAAACCTTTGTAAACGGTTTTTGTGGATTTAATCCGAGCATCTCAAACATCTTCATGTCTTCATTAACATCCGGATTAGGAGTCGTCAAAAGTTTGTCACCAGCAAATATAGAGTTAGCTCCGGCGAAAAAGCACATCGCCTGGCCTTCGCGGCTCATATTCATTCTTCCGGCTGATAGTCTTACCTGCGTTTCAGGCATTATGATTCGTGTTGTAGCAACCATTCGGATCATTTCCCAGATTTCAACAGGTTTTTCCTCTTCCATCGGCGTGCCTTCAACAGCTACAAGTGCGTTGATTGGCACAGATTCGGGCTGCGGGTTCAATGTCGAAAGCGCTACAAGCATTCCAGCGCGGTCTTCAATACTTTCTCCCATTCCAATAATGCCGCCGCTGCAAACCGTAACATTTGTTTTACGCACGTTTGCAATAGTTTCCAAACGGTCTTCAAAAGCACGAGTGGAAATTACTTCTTTATAGTAATCTTCAGATGTGTCGAGATTATGGTTATAAGCGTATAATCCGGCTTCAGCCAAACGCTGGGCCTGATTTTCGGTTATCATTCCGAGTGTGCAGCATACTTCCATTTCAAGTTTGTTGATTGTCCGAACCATTTCCAAAACCTGATCGAATTCGGGACCGTCTTTTACATTACGCCATGCCGCACCCATGCAAACCCGCGAAGATCCGCTTGCTTTGGCACGCAATGCCTGTGCTTTAACCTGGTTAACCGACATGAGGTCGTTTCCTTCAATGTTCGTGTGATATCTGGCGGCTTGCGGACAATAGCCACAATCTTCGGGACATCCGCCGGTTTTTATAGATAATAGTGTCGAAACCTGTACAACATTCGGATCGTGATGCATGCGATGTGTGGATGCTGCCTTGTAGAGCAAATCCATCATTGGTTGGTTGTAAATCGCGATAATTTCTTCCTTTGTCCAGTCGTGTCTGTTGCTGCTCATAGTATATTTTGATTGCTCCAAAAGTAGCGAATTTGATAATAAGTAAAAAGTTTCTTTGAAGTTTCAGGTAGATAAAAAAAAGGGTTTGCGACACATATAGCATTGCAAACCCTTTTAATTTGTGACAGATTTAGTCCACTTTGTTGATCACCTCGACTTTGTCTTTCCAGTACTGCATCAGACAGAACGTAACAATCAGTGACGCAGCAGTTGATTCGAATAATAAGAGTGCGATCGTATACGAATAGGAATCAATGTCACCGCCGCCAATAAGAAAGCTCGGCGCAAGTACTTTCAGAAAATCTTCGCCACCTCGAATCTCGACATATATCAGCAATGTAATAATGCTAAGGACAGCACCAATCATCGAGGTTATTACCCCCGAAAGAAAGTTGCGGAAATAGCCGCGGATATTGTCTTTAAAGTTTCCCTGGATCGTACGATTCACACCATACGCGACAATAAAGATGTTTAATAACCTCAGCAGGTATATGTTGGAAACTCCCAACAATTCCATTATCAAAAAATAGATTCCTATGCCGAGAAAAATAATAAAACCGTTGACTAATTCTCTGGTAATTTTCATGTAGATGTATTTCTTAGTTAGACTTTATTCCTTTGGGTGCTTACCAAATTTAAGAAAAAAAAGCGGCAGAAACATCTACGTAATACTATTAAATACAAATTTAATACTAAATGCCTGTATATTTCATTATTTGGGATTGACTATCAGGCAGGAAAGATAAGGTCAGTTTTTGATCTTCTGATCGGCTTGCCCAATGTCATCGTGCAACAGGATCCATTTGCTGTGTCCGAAGTAATTCCACGGTTCTGAGGCAAGGTCCGCATTGGGATCAATAAAAGTTTTCATCGCACGATCGTTGATTGATACGAGGCAATTGACATAAATTGCCACGTCTTTCCCGGCAGAATTATACTCTTGTTTAATTCGCTGCGCCATCTGCCAGATCCCATCGGGCTTGCTGCTTACAAAGCCTTGTTGTTTATTCGTCAGCACTTTAGTGAAGTCATAGTAGCTCATCCCGCCTGTTGATTTATCTACAACCCTGAACTGAGCGTGGCCTGTCCGTTTTCGTAACATCATGCGCCAGCTGAGCCGGTGGCCTTCTTCTGTCCATAGAACGTCACCTTCAATAAGATTATGGCGCAATGGAAGCAATACCTGAATGATAAAAAACGGTAAAAAGAAATACAATAAGATAGGTCGGTCAACCCGCTTGGATGGAAAATCATCAAGAGCCGGTTTTTTTCGGAAGAAGAACCATCGCACCTTTTCCGGTGGATAAAAAAACAAGATAAAACTTAATGCAAAAAACGGAAAAATACCAATTTCAAGTACGGCCGCATTAAATATATGAAAGCATAATGCCAAAAGGAACGCAATGGTTCTTGTGCGTTTCCAAAGCAGCATCGGCACAATCAGTAGATCGAACAAAAGTCCCGACCATGATATGAATAAGTGGAACAAGTGATCGTTGAACAACGGATGATCGATTCTTTTAAAAAGCACTCCGATATACGTTCCATCGAGCCAATCCGGATATAATTTTGAAACGACGGCAAATAAGTAGACTATCGTGATCTGAAAAATCATAACCCACGAACACCATTGCGGCATCGAAAGTGACTTGATTCCGGGATTTAACCTGGCGTCAACTGAAGCGTATCGATTTGCCGGAAGAAACAGCATAATGATACATACGAGTATCAACAGATAATAATGGTTGTTGTAAGTTTCCTTCTGCATCAGATAAGCTCCCGTCCAAAGGATAGTGAATGCGCCAAGGCTCCACCGGTATTTATATCCGAACATGACCATGAGTCCGAAGATGCTCATCACTAAGAAATAGTAATACATTCCATTGCCCGGAATTGGTTGAAGCCATTCGAACCCGATATGCGAAAATGTAAATTCGGGCTCGATCATCACCTTTCGGACCCAGCCTGTGAAAATTGCACCAAGTGTTTCAGCAAAAAGTAAGAAACCGAAAAATATGCGGAAAACTACCAGCGGCGCATTGTCTATCGGCTTATACAGGCTGACTGTTTTCATTGTTGGTTGTTGAGATATCTTAGGGAGAATTCCTGGTCACGGTGCAGTTGTTGCTTCAAAACATCGATTGATGCAAATTTGTATTCGTTGCGGATACGTTCCAGAATTGAAATTTGGATCTGCTGCCCGTATAAGTCGGAATCAAAATCAAAAAAATAAGTTTCAATTGATAGAGCGCTTCCGTCAACTGTCGGATTTGTACCGATATTCATCATTCCGAACACTTCACGTTGGTGCAAATTGGCCTTGACGACGTATACTCCCTTTGCAGGAATTAGTTTGTAATCAGCACTGATCTTTAAGTTGGCAGTCGGAAATCCGATTGTTCTGCCGAGTTTTTTTCCTTCAATGACAGTTCCGGTTAAAAAATACGCATATCCAAGAAATTCATTTGCAAGAGCGACATTTCCTTCAAGGAGTGCATTGCGTATTTTAGTCGAACTTACCGCTACATCATCAATTTCGCTGGCGGAGATTTGTTCGACCTCAAAATTATACTGCTTCCCAAAAGTGATAAGTTCTTCGATGCCAGCGGTTCGATTTTGTCCGAAACGGTGGTCATGCCCAATAATTATTTTATGGATGTTGAGGCCGTCGACCAGAATATCCTTTACAAACTCCTCGGCTCCAAGCATAGAAAACTTTTTGTCGAACGGATGAACGATCAAATTTTGAAGCCCGATCTGCTCAAGAAGTTGCGCCCGTTCGTCAATTGTATTGAGCAATTGAATGTTTGATTCGGCCGCCAAAACCATCCTCGGATGCGGGAAAAATGTCAGGAGGGCACTTTCCAAACCAGTCTCTGCAGCACTTTGCACTAGTTTGGAAATTATTTTCCGGTGTCCGGTATGAACACCATCAAATGTTCCTAGTGTAACAATAGTTTGTTTTGGTGGACTAAATTCAGATATGGACTGATAAGTATTCAATGAGGGAATTTTCATCAAATTTACGGGATTATTGAAACTAAAAAAATCCATTCGAAAATTTGGGAAGCTTTTTTTTTGACATCGGTTTAACTTTAATATATTTGACTATTAACAAATTGAAAAAAAATGAACAAAAAATTACTCTTTACCATGCTGGCTCTTGTGATGTTTGCAGGTAGCTATGCGCAGGGATCTTTGTGGAAACCTGTTAAGTATGATCGGATTGCCGCATTGCCGAGAGCAGATCGCGAGTCACTTCCGTCAGAATATCAGTTGTTTTCACTCGATTTCGGGTTGCTTAAGACACAACTGCAGTCGGCTCCACACAGAGACAGCCAAGCAGTTTCGACTTTGATCATTCCGTTTCCAGGGACTGATGGAAAGATGAACCATTTCCGTATTTACGAAGCGCCGGTAATGCACCCGGATTTAGCAGCTAGTTTTCCGGATAGTAAATCCTATGTCGGTGTTGGCGTTGAAAATCCTGCCGACGTGATTAGATTCAGCACGACCATGTTCGGTCTTCATACGATGACACTTTCCAACAAAACAGGTACAAGTTATATCGATCCGTTTACGAAAGATCTCAACAACTACATTGTTTACGAAAAACAATACCTTTCTACCCAGATCACACGTACATGCCATGTTCAGGACGATCCTTCGCAAGATGCCGGGCGCTCAAATACACAGCTTCTTGCCAACGACGGTGTCTTCAGGACATATCGTTTGGCAATGGCTTCGACTGTGGAATATTCCAACTTCCACATAAATGCAGCCGGCCTTAATTCAGGAACGACTGCTCAGAAAAAAGCTGCGGTACTTGCTGCAATGAACGTGACGATGACTCGCGTGAACGGACTATACGAGCGTGATATGTCGCTGACGATGCAATTGGTACCGAATAATGTCAACATCATATTTATTGGTTTCGACTCGTTCGACAATGATAATGCCGGGACACTTATCAATCAGAGCCAAACGGTTATTGATGCTAATATCGGACCTGCAAATTATGACATCGGGCATACTGTTAGCACAGGTGGCGGCGGATTAGCACAACTTAATTCACCATGTACTGCAAATAAAGCGCGTGGAATTACAGGTTCACCAGCTCCTGTTGGTGATCCGTACGATATTGATTATGTAGCACACGAAATGGGACACCAATTTGGCGCACAACATACATTTAATAATTCATGTAATGGAAACGTCTCTACAGGCACTTCAGTAGAACCTGGAAGTGGAAGTACAATTATGGGTTATGCGGGAATTTGCGCTCCGGATGTGCAAAGTAACTCTGATGCACATTTCCACGCTGTTAGTTTGGCTCAGATGCAAACTTTTGTATCAGGAACCGGAAATTGTGCGGTAAGTGTACCTAATAACAATGCTGCACCCGTTGTAAACGCCGGAGCTGATTACTTGATTCCGCGTGGAACAGCATTCGTGTTACGCGGAGCTGCTACTGATGCAAATGGCGATGTGCTGACCTATACCTGGGAGCAAACTAATACCGAAATGACGACGCAGCCTCCAACAGCAACAGCGACAACGGGCCCGAATTTCCGATCAAATCCGCCTTCATTATCTCCAAACCGATACATGCCAAGCATGTCGAGTGTATTGGCAAATAACTTGGTTCCAACTTGGGAAGTTGTTCCAAATGTTGCACGTTCAATGAACTTTGCGCTTACGGTTCGTGACAACAGGATGCCAAATGGTGGTCAAACAGGTCGTGACAATATGGTTGTTACAACGTCGACTGTTGGGCCGTTCAAGGTTACTTCACAAAGTACTTCCGGGATATCTTGGACGCAGAATACAACACAAACCATCAACTGGGATGTGGCTGGAACTACTGCTAACGGAATAAACACTGCAAACGTAAATATCTTGCTGTCGACAGATGGCGGACAGACCTGGAATACCGTACTTGCTGCAAATACGCCGAATGACGGAACGCAAACGATCACAGTTCCAAACGTTGCAGCACCTTTCTGCAGAATTATGGTTGAAGCAGTCGGGAATATATTCTTCGCTGTGAATCCGCAAACATTTGCGATCGGATATATTGTTTCAAACACTTGCAACACTTACACGAACAATACTCCGATGCCAATTCCGGACGGTGCAGGTAACAACGTTGCAGGACCAACTGTGACTTCAACGATCAATATTCCAACTAATGTAAATATTACCGATGTAAACGTGACGCTAAATGGGGTTCATACTTACTATTGGGATTTGATCACAACTGTGTTGCATCCTGACGGAAGTTCAGCAAGATTGTTGAACCGAATCTGTAATCAGACATCTACAGGATTTAATGTGGTATTTAATGATGCTTCACCGGCAATTGCATGCGCTGCGGCATTAAATGGAACGTTTGCTCCAAACCAGCCGCTGGCTGTTTTCAATAACAAACCATCAAATGGAATCTGGACTCTCGCAGTAAATGATAATTATGGCGGTGATACGGGAACAATAACCTCATGGGCGATCGAAGTTTGCAGCCAAAGCATTCAGTTGGCCAATCCGACATTTGGGCTTGCTGAATTTGCTGTCTATCCAAACCCAAACAATGGTAATTTTACCGTGAAGTTCAACTCATCTTCTACCAACCCAATCAATATATCGGTACACGACATTCGCGGACGAAGCATATTTGAAAACCAGTATAACAATGCAGGATTATTCTCTGAACAAATCCAGTTAGACAAAGTACAGTCGGGTGTTTATCTTGTAACTGTACAAGATGGTGATCAAAAAGATGTACGAAAGATTATTATCGAATAATACCTGAATTCCTACAAAAAGAGGCGGCTTCATTGACCGCCTTTTTTTATCGTGTTAATTAAATGAATTCTTAATAAATGTTTAATATATTTGGGCAAAATATACTTTTAATGATGAAAAAACTACTTATCAGCATGATGGCGCTTGTGTTCTTTGCAAGTGGCTATGGGCAATCTTCGTTATGGAAGACGGCTTCTAATGAAAAACTGGCTGCAACGCCAAAGATGGAACGTACATCCATTCCGACGCAATACGAACTATTTTCGCTTGATTATGCTGCGTTAAAGAGCCAACTTGAAATAGCTCCGTCAAGAGACAATGGTCAAGTTTCAAATGTTATAATCGCATTTCCAGGAGCAGATGGACAATTCCAGAATTTTAGGATCTATGAGGCGTCGGTAATGCATCCTGATTTGGCTGCGAGATATTCCGACATCAAATCCTATGTTGGACAAGGTGTTGAAGACCCTACTACTTCAATCTATTTGAGCACAACAATTTTCGGATTGCACACTATGACTTTATCAAGCAAAGGTGCATCTTACATTGATACGTACACAAAAGACTTAAGCAATTACATCGTTTATAGTAAAGCGAACGTACTGCCTGGACGTACGTTCGAATGCCACGTTGTTGAAGAGCCTGTTGAAGAAGTTGGCGGACGAAGCAACAATAATACGAGCTTAGCAAGTGATGGAATTTTCAGGACTTATCGCCTTGCTATGGCATCGACGTCGGAATATAGTGCTTTTCACGTAAATGCTGCGGGTTTGAACGCGGGTACTACTGCACAGAAAAAAGCTGCCGTTCTTGCTGCAATGAACGTAACGATGACACGTGTTAACGGCGTTTATGAGCGTGATATGTCGCTTAGAATGCAATTGGTTCCCAATAATGATTTGATCATTTTTATCGGATTTGACTCCTTCAACAACAACGATGCTGGAACTTTGATCAACCAAAGCCAGACAGTTATTGATGCTAACATCGGGCCTGCAAATTATGATATCGGACATACAGTAAGTACAGGTGGCGGCGGATTAGCGCAATTAAACTCACCATGTACAGCTAACAAAGCAAGAGGAATTACCGGATCGCCTTCACCAGTTGGAGATCCATACGATATTGATTACGTAGCGCATGAAATGGGCCACCAATTTGGTGGAACACACACTTTTAATAACTCTTGTGATGGAAATGTCGCTGGTGCAACTTCAGTAGAACCAGGAAGCGGAACTACAATTATGGCTTACGCCGGAATCTGCGCGCCAGACATTCAAGGAAATTCTGATCCCTACTTTCACGCTGTGAGTATCGCACAAATGTCAGCTTTCGTAGCAGGTACAGGAAGCTGTTCTGTGAACGTTCCTAACAATAATGCTGCTCCTGTTGTTAATGCTGGTGCCGATTTCATTATTCCAAACGGAACGCCGTTTATCCTGAAAGGATCAGCAACTGATGCAAACGGTGACGTTCTTACTTATTCATGGGAACAAACAAATATCGAGCAAACAACACAACCTCCATTGTCGACTTCGACAACAGGTCCAAGCTTTAAATCTCAAATTCCTTCACCTTCACCAAACAGGTTTATGCCAAGCCTGCAAAATATTCTTGCAGGAATGTTGACTTCAGGAGGATTTGAAGTGTTGCCTACAGTAGCTCGTACAATGAACTTCGCGTTAACTGTAAGAGATAACAGAACTCCAAACGGAGGACAAACAGGAAGAGACAACAAAGTCATAACTTTTGCAAATGTGGGTCCATTCGTGGTTACGTCACAAAATACAGATCAGCTTGTTTTGGCTCCGGGATCTACACAAACAGTAACTTGGAACGTAGCGGGAACAACTGCAAATGGAATCAATACTGCTAACGTCAATATCTTGTTGTCAACTGACGGTGGTTATACTTGGTCAACTGTATTGGCTGCAAATACACCAAATGACGGTTCTCAAGAAATAACGATTCCAAGTATTTCACAACCAAACTGCCGAATCATCGTAGAAGCAGTCGGAAATATCTTCTTCTCTATTAATGGAAAGAACATCGCGATCGGTAACTACCAGTATTCTCAACAGAATGTTTGTACTGATTACACTTTCAACGCTGGAGTTCCGGTGCCTGAAAGCGCTACATCATATTCAGGATTCAATGTTAATGTAACTGACAGCTATGTTCTAAGTGATGTAAACATTCGTCCGGTATTTACCCATCCAAATGTCGGAAGTCTCTATTTTGCAGTTCGTTCGCCAATGACTGCAGCTCCTGCAATTACGAGATTAAAATCGGCGGGATGTGCTGGTAGTGCAAACCTCAACTTGCTTTATGATTCGCAGGGAACTGCGGTGAATTGTGCTGCAACAACAAGCGGAGCACCAACATTGCCTCAGGATCCATTAACAGCACTTAACGGTCAGATGTCAAATGGTACTTGGACCTTCTTTATTGTTGATATTGCCGTTGGTGATGGTGTAACAGGAACTTGGGATTCATTAACCCTTAATCTATGTCGTTCAGAATTTGTACCGATGCTTAAAACGGCTGCTGTCGGACTTGAAGGATTCTCTTTATATCCAAACCCGAACAACGGAAGTTTCAATGTAAAATTTAATTCCTACTCTTCGAATAAAATCAACATTTCAGTACATGATATCCAAGGAAGAAAGATCTTCGAACAAGGATATGACAACACAGGATTGTTCAATGAAAGCCTACAGTTGAACAAAGTTCAGGCTGGTGTTTATCTTGTAACTGTTCAGGATGGTGCTGCCAAAGAAGTTAAAAGAATTGTTGTTCAATAATAGCAACATTATATTATAAGAAAAAGGGAAGCATTTGCTTCCCTTTTTTATTGGACTTCAATCTCGATATTTTTAATGATGTGCGGGACTTCAGGAACTGAGAATTGAAATGAAATCAAGAGCTTCCCACTTTGTCTTTTAATGACAAGATTTCCGTCTGAAACTTTAAAATTTCCATTTCCGGTGCGGCTGAAGCTATGACGTCCGAACAAAATGTTTGCACCAGCAAGCTCCTTACCTGATAAAGAAACGTCAGAATTATCATTATTAACTTCAATTAGGATGTTCTCGCTATAACCGCTGTCCTGCAATGTCTCGTCACGATCTTTTGATAATCGGTACACAATTACACTCTTATCAGTGCTTTCGAGCAACTGGTAATACAAACTTCCGAAATCATCACGTTTGATGTTTAAGCTTTTGTTCTTCACAAGCTCGACGTTGCATTCGCCTTCTGTCGGACAATTCGAAGATGTGAGTTTAGCTTTGTCCATTTCTATAGGATTTTGTGCAGAACAGCACAATAACAACATTATGATCGGAAAAAACAGCAGATTTTTCATGGTTGGTTATTTTTGTTTTTTCGAAGATAACAAATAACCAGCCAAATTACTTTCCATTGTAAGTGGTCATTGTATTTTCGAGTCCGGCTGTTGCAAACGACTTTATGATTTCAGCCGAAAGTTCAAGCCTTTCAGGAAGCTTTTCGTTTTCGTCATTTCCCCAATTTCCAAGGACATAATCGACCTGCTGACCTTTTTTAAACGCATCGCTGATGCCAAATCGGAAGCGCGTGTAGTTATTGGTATTCAAGACGAAGTTAATATTCTTGAGACCATTGTGCCCGCCGTCGCTGCCTTTCGGCTTGATGCGTATTGATCCGAAAGGCAAATTCAGATCGTCTGTGATTACAAAGATATTTTCAAGTGGAATATTTTCTTTGTCCATCCAATATTGTACTGCTTTTCCGCTGAGGTTCATATAAGTATTCGGCTTCAGAAGCAAAAGCGTCCGGCCTTTGAAGCTATATTTCGCGAGTTGACCAAGCTTTACGGTATCAAATGTCAGCGATTCTTTTCTGGCAAAATGATCCAAAATTTTGAATCCGATATTGTGGCGCGTATTTGCATATTCGGCACCGATATTCCCGAGGCCTACGATAAGGAATTTCTTCATGGGATCGATCTCAGTTTCAGATGATGTCTGTTTTAAAAAAATATTTTTGAGCCAGTTCATGCGCAAAGGTAATTTGAAAATGTAACAATTTGAAAATTTGAAAATGAAAAGTAGTGATGGGAAAGATTATTGAAAATCTATAGATTGAAAGATCGAAAGATTGGATATTCTGTTAGAAAAATAATTTTTTACCCTAAACCCTAAACCCTACGCCAGTCGCAGTCTTCAGTCTCAGTAAGCAGTAGGTGCAATAACAAAAACAATAGCAATATCAATTACAATCCCAATAACAATCAGTATCTAGAGTTCACCTTAACCTTAACATCAGTCGCAGTTCTCAGTCGCCGTAAGCAGTAGGTGCAATAACACCCGAGCCGGAGGCGAACGAAGCGAAGCTATATCAATATCAATAACAATATCAATATCAATAACAAGTACAATTACAATCAGTATCAGCAGTTACCCTTAAACCCTAAACCCTAAACCCTAAACCCTACACCTTGTACCCTGAACCCTGCACCACTAGCCCTGATGGAAGCGGCATCCTTTTTAGCGCTCCTTTAGCGATGAAAAGATATAGCGGACAGCAGGAAAGGCTTCATAAAAAAAGCACCAACCTTTCAATTGATGCTCTGTAATATAAACTCGGAAGAAAATTATTTTTTCTTTCCGCCTTTTGCAGGTGCTTTTGCTGCTTTTGCTGCTTCCTGAGCTGCTTTCATAGCCGCACGAGAAATTCTTACCTGAGCTACAACCGTATTTTCAGGATGCATCAATTTGTAATTGTCGTTAGCTAATTTTGTAACGTACAATTTGTTACCCATTTCAAGTGGCGTAATGTCGGCTTCTACGAAATCCGGAAGATTTGCTGGCAACGCTTTTACTTTCAAACGACGTTGGTTCAAACGTAGAACTCCACCAAGCAATACACCTGGAGATGTTCCAACAACACGTACAGGAACTTCAATTGTGATTTCTTTATCGTCTTTCAGCTCAAAAAAGTCGATGTGCAAAATCCTGTCAGATACCGGGTGAACCTGAATATCCTGCAAAATTGCGTTCAACTGGCGAGCTCCAAGGTCGATCACAACAGTGTGCGCATTTGGAGTGTAAACCAAGTTCTTAAATTCTTTCTCATCTGCTGAGAAGTGAACTGGTTGATTTCCTCCGTATAACACGCAAGGAACCGCTCCAGCATTACGTAAGGCCTTAGTCGCAACTTTGCCCACGCTTTCTCTTTCTGATCCTTTAATTGTAATCGATTTCATTGTAAATATATATAGTTAATAAAAATTCTTCTTTGGTGACAGTTGTTGGTTGTCAATTGTCAGTTTTGGGCGTTGCCTTTGGCCGGGCTTTCCGCTACAATCTTTTATTCCGCTTTCGCTTCATAAAAGGATTTTCGCTTCAATCCCTAACGCGACTTCGGGTTAGTGGGTTGCCAAATATTTCTAATCGGCCGCTACCGTAAACCCTATACCCTACACCTTGCACCAGCCGAACTTACATCAAAAACTTCCCACTTATCGAGTTGTTATAATGAACCATCTGCATCACTTCTGCAAACAACGGTGCGCAACTTACAACTTTAATCTTTCTCGATTCCTCCTTCAACGGGATCGAATCCGTTACTATCAATTCGAGCAACTGTGATTTTTCAATCTTATCATACGCATCGCCTGATAAAATGGGATGCGTACAAATTGCCCTTACGCTTAACGCGCCTTTTTCAATCATTAGATCGGCTGCCTTTGCCAACGTGCCTCCGGTATCAATCATATCGTCGACCAGGATTACGTTTCGGCCTTTTACTTCTCCAATCAACTCCATCGTACCAATTACATTGGCAGCTTTTCGTTGTTTGTAACAAATTACAACATCCGACTCAAGGAATTTTGAGTAAGCATAAGCTCTTTTCGAACCACCCATATCAGGCGAAGCAATCGTAAGATTGTCGAGTTTCAAACTTTTCACGTATGGCAAAAAGATTGTCGATGCAAATAAATGGTCGACCGGTTTCTCAAAGAACCCTTGAATCTGATCGGCGTGCAAATCCATTGTCATGATTCGCGTTGCTCCTGCAGCCTGCAATATATTGGCGACAAGTTTGGCCCCAATCGGAACACGAGGCTTATCTTTTCTGTCCTGGCGAGCCCACCCGAAATACGGGATGACGGCAGTCACGTGTCGGGCAGAAGCACGTTTCGCTGCGTCGATCATCAGCAGCAATTCCATCAGGTTGTCGGCACTCGGAAATGTCGAACACACTATAAATACTCTTGTCCCGCGGATCGACTCTTCAAACGAAGGCTGGAATTCTCCGTCGCTATACTTGGACAGCGTTACTTTACCAAGCGCTACTCCGTACTCTTCAGCTATTTTTTCGGCTAAATACGTACTTTGTGAACAGGCGAAAATTTTCGCTTCCGGTTCCTGGTTGGGCATTTTAATATGTTGTTTTTGTTCCGTTGCGCTACAATTTGGCTTTGTGATGTCCAGAACCCAATATTGTAAACGCCTCGGATGTAGTTAGTTGGTTGTGTACGCCTTAGCGAGGTGCAAATTTAGGAATTAAATCGGAGTGAAGAAGAATAAAAAGGAGTATTTTTTTCTTTTAATTGCAAGAATATTTTTTACATTTGCACCGTGTTTACGGGCAAGCTGAATGTATTTTCACTTCCTGTTGCGTAAATCAAGCAATTGATTTTTGTCTGCAAGATGCCCGGATGGCGGAATTGGTAGACGCGCTGGTCTCAAACACCTGTGGGAAACCGTGCCGGTTCGACTCCGGCTCCGGGTACAGAAGCCTCTTCGAAAGAAGGGGCTTTTTCTTTTAGGAGCAGGAGTCAAACCTTTTAGGCGACTCCGGCTCCGGGTACATTTAGAGCCTCTTCGAAAGAAGGGGCTTTTTCTTTTAGGAGCAGGAGTCAAACTTTTTAGGCGACTCCGGCTCGGGGTAGTTAATGCCGCATTAACGAAGAGGCTTTTTTGTGTGCTATAGTAACGCACTTAAGGTTAAGAGAGGTAAACCATCAGGGCATTAGTTGTAGTTTAATTTATTCTTATACATTTGCGAGCCCCTCATTTCGTATTCACAGCTAATCCTTAAAAAGATAAATGGACCCTAATCCCTTACCGCAAGTTCTAAATAACGAAAGAAATATTCACACGATGCTGATGAGTTCGCCGTTCGCAATGTCAATTACGACCGGAAACGAGTTGAAGATTGTCTTTGCGAACGATGTAATGAAAAAGTATTGGGGAAAAGGTCAGGACATCGAAGGCAAAACGCTGCACGAACTCTTACCTGAACTTGACAGTCAGCCTTTTCCTGAAATCATGCGGAGCGTGCTCAGTACTGGTTTACCTGTTAGTATCAATGAGAAAAGGGTTGAGACCGTCCGAAACGGAATTAGCGAAATCAACTATTACAATATCGTTTACCAACCTTACTACGAAGAAGATAAAATTGCGGGCGTGACAACCATCGCGTTTGATGTCTCCGAACAGGTAACTGCGCGCCAAATGATTGAAGAAAGTGAAGCACACTTCAGAAAATTAGCTGATCTGATGCCGACGAAAATCACGAATTCGGATCCACACGGAAATCTGATCTACTGCAATCAGCATTGGCTTGACTATTCGGGGCTGACATTTGAGGAACTGAGAGATTATGGATATCATAAGATAATTCATCCTGAGGAGCTTGAACATTATAAGGAACTGCTACGTGATTCAACTGCGTCAGTAGCCACGATCAGTACCGAAATGCGCTTCCGAAATAAAGATGGCCAATACAAATGGCATCTGAAATTAGCTTCACCTATTATTGGTGACGATGGACAAGTGAAACTATGGATCGCGAGTACGACCGAAATCGACCATCAAATAAATCAGAAGGAAATTCTGGAGCGATCAGTTCGCGATCGGACGGCTGAACTTGAGGAAGCAAACAACCGATTAAAAATCCACAACGAAGAAAAAGTAAAACATACTGCTGATCTGACTCGGGCCAACAAAGAATTACTGGCATTTAATTATGTTTCAGGTCATGACCTGCAAGAGCCTCTGCGAAAAGTCCAAACATTCGCAGATCGGATCTTGAGTAATGAAAAGGATAAATTATCAGAGAAAGGACAGCAAGATCTGCTAAGAATATTATCATCGACGGCCAAAATGAGGAATCTGATCGATGACTTGCTGGCCTATTCGAAGATTACACTGACCGATCAGCTGTTCGTGGAAACGGATCTGAATATCATTTTAAATGAAGTGACCAAGGAGTTCGCCCGGCAGATAGAGGAACGAAACGTGACGATTAACATCAGCGGTCTTCACGAGATGAAAATTATCCCGTTTCAGTTCATTCAATTATTTCAAAACCTGATCAGCAATTGCCTGAAGTTTGAGCGTCCTGACATGCCGCTCGTTATTACGATAAGTTCTACACTGGAAAACGTAAAATTTATTGAAGATAATGGTATGCTGCCGAACCTGAACTATTTCCGCATTAACTTCGCCGATAACGGAATAGGGTTCGATCCACAATATAAAGAGCGTGTCTTCAATGTTTTTGAACGGGTTCATGACAACAAGGAGCTATCAGGAACGGGAATTGGTTTGGCGATCGTAAAGAAAATTGTCGATAATCATAAAGGTTTTATCATTGTTGACAGTGAACTGGGCCAAGGATCAACATTCAGTATGTACTTTCCCAGGTAAGCGGGCGTTTATACAAGAAGCCTCTGAGAAATCAGGGGCTTTTTTTTGGAATTCAGTTGCCTTGTGCCAGATACTAAGCATGATCATCATATCAGTAAATGCAATAATTACTCAAAATTGTACAACAGGGCTACCGCAGTGAATCAAGAACTTTAATCCCTTTAAAATTCTTTGGACCGCAACCGGCGCAGATCGGTGGAAACAGATAAAACGACTGAAAATGGTAGTAAAAGTTAAAAATAAAGATACAGTTTTGTACACCGAAATTTATGAAAACAGCAGCAAGGAAACAGTAATTTTGCTGCATGGCGGTCCTGGTGGCCCCGAAGACTTTACACCAATAATCAATCGTCTGAAAAAGCGGTATCAAATTATTTACTTCCACCAAAGAGGAACAAAAAATTCTCCTTCGGCCTCACACAATTTCGAAATTGAAAGTTATATTGCTGATATTGATTCGATAGCGGACCATTTTAATATTCGACAGTTTCACGTATTCGGACATTCGTGGGGCGGACTTTACGCCGGGATCTATGCCGACAAAAGGACAGACAGAATTCTCAGCCTCTTTCTATGCAGCCCGGCTTCAGGAACAGGGAAGCAATGGCTTGAGATGTCACTGGAAGTAGGAAAGTACAATAAAAGAAAAAGTACGCTCACGGAATGGCTGGGCATGATGAAGGATTCTTTTTTGGGATCGTTGAAAATTGATAATGCCTGCAAAAAGTTCCACAGGCAGTTTATTATAAATTGCAACAAAGGACATAAAGTTGAACCAACGGCACCAGCACTACTGGAATGTGTAAAAGCGCCCGGAGTCAATGGTTTAGTTAAAGCTGTTTCGGTTTATGAGGAACTTAAACAATTGCATCCGGAATTTAATATCACTGTTACCTATGGAGACGATGATATTTATGGCGAAAGTCAGAAATATGTACGGGAAAGATATCCCAGTGCTAAATTCGTTCAGGTACCAAATTGTGGACACATGCATTGGCTTCATAATCCGAAGGTGTTTTTTGAGCAGTTTGATTCCCATTTTGGAATAAGAGAACAGTAACTTCACTTTGATTCTATCTGATAGTCTTGGATCAGCAGCAAATATTTCGGGAACAGATAAAAATAAATAGGTAACTTTATAACCCAAAGCCCGCATCAATGAACGAGTTCGCCGAAATCATTACCGTCTACCTAAGCAGTACTGTTGAAATTATCGCTGCATTTGTCATAGCTATTGCCTTAGTAAAATTCCTTGTGAAGTACGTGCGGCATATCTTCAATCCGCTTGACGGAAATACCAACCAGACGATCCGTATTCATTTTGGAAGTGCGCTGACTGTCGCACTCGAACTTTTGCTTGCTGCTGACATTCTCGCAACAGCGATTGCACCAACGTGGGATGAAATCGGTAAACTGGCTGCAATTGCAGTCTTACGTACAGCACTCAATTACTTCCTCGAAAGGGAATTGAAAAACAATGAAGCGGCCGATAGGCAAATAGCGGCAAACCAATCATGAGGTTCCGCATCTTACTGTAACATTACTTTCCAAACTTTAATATGAAATACAACAGAAGCGGCAGAAGCGGGTTATTGCTTCCGCAGATATCAATCGGACTTTGGCACAACTTCGGATCGGTGGATAATTTTTCGAATGCCGAACGTATTGCCACAACCGCGTTCGATCAAGGAATCACACACTTTGACCTTGCTAACAACTACGGACCCGTTCCTGGTTCTGCTGAAGAAAATTTCGGCAAGATCCTACGCAATAATTTTCAAGGGAATCTGCGTGACCAACTTATTATTTCTACAAAAGCCGGATATAGAATGTGGGATGGACCTTACGGTGAATGGGGATCAAGAAAATATCTGCTCTCAAGCCTTGACCAAAGTCTAAAAAGGATGAACCTTGATTATGTCGATATTTTCTATTCACATCGTCCCGATCCTGATACGCCTGTTGAAGAAACAATGATGGCACTTGACTATGCTGTCAGAAGCGGTAAAGCACTTTATGCCGGAATTTCAAATTACGATGCTGATCAGGCTCGCGTAGCTATAGATATCCTGAAACAACTCGGTACTCCATGTGTAATCCATCAGCCGAAATATTCGATGTTTGAACGCTCGGTTGAAGATGGACTGCTCGATGTGCTAGAAGAGAAAGGTGTCGGCTGCATCGCGTTTTCCCCATTGGCGCAAGGACTTCTGACAGATAAATATCTGAACGGAATACCAGAGAACTCACGTGCTTCAAATCCGAACGGCTACTTGCAGAAAGAAGATCTTACAGAAGATAAAATCCAGAAGATTCGCTCCTTAAATGAAATTGCAAAGTCCCGAAACCAGTCACTTGCTCAGATGGCGATCGCCTGGCTACTCAAAGATAATCGTGTGACATCAGTTTTGGTGGGAGCTAGTTCAGTGGACCAGTTGAACAACAATTTGAAAAGTTTGGATAATCTGGAATTTTCACAAACTCAATTATCGGATATCGAGCAAGTTCTGCGCAATTAATCGGAAAGTTAGCGTAACTTCACTAGTGCCTAAATCGGATAATATATGAAGTACATTTACCTTATTGCCCTGGTTGGATCTACATCTTTGGTCGGGGCGCAAACCTTTCTGAACGGAAGTTTTGAAAATAGTACCGCTACTTCCTGTATGACAAACATTGATAATGCGACTTTCAACTCGTATTTTACCAATGTTAGAGGTATTGGTGAATTGCAAACTCTTGATGTTTTTTACGATAATGCATGTACGATCTACGGTCTGGCGCAAGATGGCCATTATTTTTCTTCGATCGAAAATACCGTAAGTTCAGTAACGTCGACCGCGATGTCCTTTGAACTTTCCAGCAATATGATCAGTGGCAATACTTATAGTTTCTGCTTCTACTTCAAGGGTTTATACGATGAAATTCAGATGGGCCCGATCGAAATTGGGATATCAAACAATAGTTCGACATTCGGAACATTAATATATACAACCCCGACTGCGGCTTTAGAATGGACAAATCAGACTGTCAATTTTCAAGCACCGATAACCGGCAACTACATTACGGTACGATATCAAAATAGCACGGCCTACAATGGCGTTCTGATAGACAACTTCAGGATATGCGATGGATTAGGTGTTGACAATTCTAAAGCCTCTAAAGCTTCCTATAGAATCTATCCGAACCCAACCAGCGATATTCTTAATATAGAGGCATTGGAAAATCAATCTGATATCATTTCGCTAAAAGTCTACAATCAAATTGGGCAAAAGGTTTATGACTCGGAGTATATCAAAAAACTTTCTGTAGCATCTTTACCAACGGGGATTTATATGTTAGAAATATCCACAGATGAAACTGCGTTCGTCTATAAATTTGTTAAGCAGTAATTTTCAGATTAGCTACATCCCAGTATGTAGAAGATTTTAGGCAATTTACCGATAATACTCTAATTTTAATGTACATTAATTCGCGCATTCGTGGCTAACTTCCCGTCTCGTGCCGAATTGGAATTGTGATTTAGCTTGGCTCAGTTCGGATAAAGCATCGGGTGGGAGTTAAAAATTGCCTTTTAATATTACTGCGTTCCTTCCCAACACAATGACCCATCGTTCGGATTTCCAAGCGCCATATAATGATCATATGTTGATTCATTCACGACTGTGCTTCCCAATTCTGCCTCGGTCTCGCCAAATGTTGCTACGTAAATGCAATCGTTTATATTAATCACGTCACAATTTTTCGTGAGGCTCCAAAGACGCACCTCACAATCTTCCTGCTGAGTTGTTTCTTCATCATTACAGGCTGTCATGCCAATGATTGCGGCTAAAAATAATATCTTTTTCATGTTTGCACTTTTACTTTAAATTACGGAATATTTTCTGAGACAATCATCCGAAAACAAAAAAAGCTGCCCTGAGACAGCTTGACAATTTTTAATCGAATTTACAACACTAGATCCATAACGGTCGACGGAAATAATCCGATCAGAATATTGAGTACAATCGATACGATCGCAACCGCATGAAATACAAAAGGTACAACCTGCCGTTCTTCTGTAGCTTCTTTTGTATACATCGCTAAAATTAGTTTGAAGTAATATCCGACGCTGATGATAGAGTTAACGACAGCAAAGATCACAACTGCAATGTACCCAGATTGGATCGACTGGCTGAACAACATGAACTTCGCTAAAAACCCGGCAAATATCGGAATACCGGCCATCGACAGTAAAGCACCGGTCATGATCGCGGCCATTAGCGGATTGGTTTTCCCAAGACCGTTAAAATGTGAAGCCGATTCATTTTCTCTGTTTTTGCAGACATAAAGAATCACAGTAAAGGCAGCGATTCCCGATAAAGCATAAGCAGCTGCATAATAAAGCAATGTTCCCGCAGAAAGTGTAACGCTGAGCAAGGTCATCAACATAAATCCGGCGTGTGAAATTCCTGAAAATGCGAGCATTCTTTTAACGTTATCCTGACGAAGCGCCATAATGTTTCCGACAGTCATCGAAGCAACTGACACAACTGCAATAATCATTTCGAACGAGTAGGAGAAAGGCACATTCATAGAGACAATAAGTTTGTACAAAGTAGCCATTGCCACCACTTTAGTAAGGGTACTCATTAATGCTGTTGTCAAGATTGGCGATCCTTCGTAAACATCTGGCGCCCAAAAATGAAATGGAACTGCCGCAACTTTGAACAACATACCAATTATCACCAATGCAACCCCTGAGAAAAACCAAGCTTCAGGTAATTCGGCCGAATGTGTCAATGCACTAATATCATTAACATCAAAAGTTCCCATTGCGCCATAAATAAGGCAAATGCCAAACAGGATAATTCCCGAAGCGAATGAACCCATTAAAAAATATTTCATTCCCGCTTCATTACTCTTGATGTTGAGCCTGTTGCTCGCTGCGAGAATATAAAGTGAAATCGATAAAACTTCAATCCCCAGGAAGAACATGGATAAGTTCCCGAAAGTTACCATTGCCACGGCTCCGGCCAATAAAAATATTTTGATTGCGATATAATCGGATAATCTCGTTGGATGATCTTCATAAAAATCATGGCTCAAAGCAACTAGGAATATCGTTAGGATGATAAACAATGATGAAAATGAAACCGAAAAATTATCGACTGCGATCATATTGTGGTAAAAACTTCCCGCAACATTATAATCAGCAATGGTAAGTCCGAGTACGCCCAGCAATCCCAAAATTGTAAAAGGCACGATCGCTTTGCGCAGATTAAAAATTTCAAATACAAGGCACAAGATTCCTAATCCTGTTATAGCTATTAAAGTGTTCATCTTTTATGGACTAGTTAAATCTGTTTATAAGCTGCAAAGTCTCCTGTAGGCTTGGCGTGATCAAATCGATGATCGGTTTCGGATACATTCCGAAAAAGAATAAAACCGCGATGATTATTACCATAACCAATCCTTCGTTGAAGGTCACATCTTTGAAAATCCGAGTGTTCGTTTCGCCAAGCATTGTATTCTGGAACATTTTCAGCATGTAATAGGCGCCAAGAATTATTGTCAATCCGCCTGAAATTGCAAACCACACGTTTATCTGCGATAAGCTATACAATACCGTAAACTCTCCGACAAAGTTAAATGTCGACGGCAATGCTACCGATGCCAGAACCAATATCAAGAACATCGAAGTGAATTTCGGCGATTGTGACCGGATTCCACCAAGCTGTGAAATCTCACGGGTTTCGTATCTTCTTTCGATGATTTCCACTGCGAAGAACAGCCCGACGATTACGAAACCGTGTGCGATCATTTGCAGAACTGCACCACGTAATCCGTCCAATGTCAATGTATACGAACCTGCGGCAATTAATCCGACGTGTGCCAGGGAAGAATAAGCCAATAATTTTTTGAGGTCTTTCTGCCGAAGCGCGACAATTGATCCGTAAATGACTCCTGCAACTCCCAATCCGACAAATAGGTACAGATATTCTTTTGCTGCAAGCGGCGCAATCGGCAACTGCCATCTCAAAACGCTGTATAATCCCATCTTAAGCATGATTCCTGACAGCAACATCGTTCCAACAGCCGGAGCTTTTTGGTAGACCGGAGCTTGCCAGGTATGAAATGGAACGAGTGGAATCTTAATTGCATACGCCATGAAAAATCCGAGAAAAATCCAAAATTGTTCGTATGCTGTCAATGAAGCGCGAGATAAATCACCAATTAAAAAGCTTCCCGTTTTCTGGTATAAGTATGCAAATGAAACAAGCATAAATAACGAACCTCCGAAAGTGTAGATAAAGAATTTCACAACAGCTTTTTTGCGGTCTTCAGCACTTCCATTACCCCAAATTAAGGCTATGAAGTAGATAGGTATCAATGCTAATTCCCAGAAGATATAGTAAAGAAATCCGTCGGCTGCAAGGAATGTTCCAACCATCGCAAACGCCATAAACATAACAAGCGCGTAAAATTTGCGTGCGTTTTTATATACGTTTCCGAACGATGAAAGAATGATCAGCGGAATAAGTGAGGTTGTCAGCAAAACCATGGCTAATGAAAGTCCGTCAGCCGCCAATGCAAAATAAACCTGCGGCCTTGCCATCCAAAGTTTGGTAAAGTTCACGCTTTCGCCGGAATTATATCCGTTAAGGATCACCAGAGAAACAGCAAATGAAGCCAACCCGAAGAACAGCGCAACTTTTGAAGCAAGTTTGTCACCCGAAAAATATGTGGCAAATGCCCCGACCAAAAGAACAATTAAGATATAAGTTACATCCATTGTGTAGAAATTATTGCGCTATAAATAAGTAAAACAATATCGAACAAACGCCGAGTACAAATGCAAATAGGTAAAAGCCGACGTTTCCGCTTTGTACATATCTACCTTGTGAACCGATCGCGTTGGTCGCTTTCCCCAATCCAAAAACGAATCCTGAAACTGCCGTCTCGATCGTGTCGCGGAAGAATCTCGAAATTGCATTTAAGGGGTTTACGATCAATGTCATATAAGCTTCGTCGACATAGTATTTGTTGTACAACACTTTGCCCGCCCCGGCTATTTGTGCATCCTCCGGCGGAACAGCCGATTGTTTTATGTACTTCATATACGCAACACCAATCCCGATCAATGCGCCAACCATCGCCGTTCCCATCAAAAGGTATTCAGTTGTTCCCAGATGATGTGCTTCACCCGCTTTTACAGCGAATAGTGGCGCGAGGTAATGATTTAGCCACGTGCTTCCCGGAAGATTTAAAGCTCCGCCGATCGCAGCAAGTATCGCCAGTACGATTAACGGAATTGTGATTAGCGACGGACTCTCATGTAAATGATGTCTTTGTTCTTCGGTACCACGGAATGTCTTAAAGAACGTCAAGTACATCAGTCGGAACATATAAAAAGCCGTCATTATTGAAGCAATAGATCCGATAACATACAACGCCGGACTTTCATGAAAAGCAACCATCAAAATCTCATCTTTCGACCAGAATCCTGAAAGTGGAAATATTCCTGAGATCGCCAAACTTGAAATAAGCATCGTAATAAATGTAATTGGCATCGCCTTGCGCAAACCGCCCATTTTCCGCATATCCTGTTCACCATGCAAAGCGTGAATGACCGAGCCCGATCCAAGGAACAAACACGCTTTAAAGAAAGCATGTGTAATTACGTGAAAAACTGCGATTTCATAGGCTCCGAGTCCGAGTGCGAGGAACATCAGCCCCAATTGTGAAACTGTTGAGTAGGCCAGTACTTTCTTGATATCATTCTGCACCAATCCGATTGTTGCAGCGACCAGGGCCGTTATTGCGCCAACAATTGCTATGATATTATTAACAATATTAATCGTATCGATTTCCAATCCAAAAAGAAAATTCATTCTCGTGATCATGAAAATACCGGCTGTAACCATCGTCGCAGCGTGAATAAGCGCCGAAACCGGTGTTGGTCCTGCCATTGCATCTGGAAGCCACGTATAAAGTGGAATCTGGGCCGATTTTCCGCAAGCTCCGATAAACAAAGCCAATGCAGCAGCTCCAATCCAAAACGTATCTTTATTGAGTGCGCCCGCAGTTATTGCCTGCTTCAACTCCATGAAATCAACTGTAGAAAACAAAATGCCGAGTATAAAGATTCCGATCAAGAATCCTAAATCGCCGATTCGGTTCATGATGAATGCTTTCTTCGCCGCATCATTATAATCCTGGTTTTTATGCCAGAACCCGATCAATAGATACGAACACAATCCAACGCCTTCCCATCCGATGAACATCACAAGCAAATTGCTTCCGATGACGAGCGTGATCATAAAGAAAATAAACAGGTTCAGATACGCGAAGAATTTGTGCATGTTCTCATCGTCATGCATGTAATTGATCGAATACATGTGGATCAACGATCCGATTCCTGTAACAAATAACAACCACAAAAGTGAAAGCTGGTCGAGCAAAGCTCCAAAATCAACTTTAAAATTTTGAACCTGTATCCAATCGAATAATGATATTGATATTGCCTCTTTCGAAGAATTTACCTGAAGAAATAATAGGATAGAAATAACGAACGAAACAACGACAGTCAATGTTCCGATCCAGCCGGAAACAGTTTTTCCAACCGATTTCCCAAAGAAGATGTTAAACAGAAACCCAAAAAACGGGGCCAATAACAGAATTAAAAGTAAGCTTGTCTCCATTCGGGATTATCCTTTTAAATTTTTTAAATTATCGATGTCTATCGAACTCAGGTTCCTGAAAATCGAAACCAATATCGCAAGTCCGACAGCAACTTCCGCCGCAGCGACAGCCATTGAAAAGAACACGAATATTTGCCCGCTTGCATCCTGATGATATGTCGAGAACGCGACAAACATTAAGTTCACCGCATTTAACATGATCTCGATCGACATGAATACGATGATCGCATTCCGCCTGTACAAAACCCCAAAGATCCCGATGCAAAAAAGGATCACCGAAACAAAAAGGTAGTTCTCGATCCCGACCTGGCTTAAAACATTATCCATTATTTCCGACTTTTTCTTTTTTAGACAACAGCACAGTTCCGATCATTGCCGTCAGCAACAATACCGATGCGAATTCAAAAGGCACCATATATTCATTGAGCAAAACCTTTCCTAAAACTTTGATCGACTGGTAATCTTCTCCGGTATACGTATAAGTAACAACCGGTTTCGAATTCACGAAAATAGCGATCAGGATCGCACACATCAATATGAAAAAAAGAACGGCTGCCCAACGTTGGATCCTCGGTTTATGCACTTCGTCTTCTTTGTTCAAATTCATGAGCATCACCGTAAAGAGGAACAAAACCATAATTGCACCGGCATAAACGATTACGTGCACGATCGCAAGGAACTGCGCGTTCAAGAGCAGGTAATGGCCTGCAATCGAGAAGAAGCAGATCACGAGGTAAATCGCGCTGTGAATAGGGTTTTTGTTGAAAATCGTCAGGAACGCTGTGGCAATTGAAACTGCCGCTAAGACACAAAAAGTAATGAGTACTACCGACATTAGTTTGCTTTTTTGTTTTTACCGTTAGCGATCGCCATTTCAAGTGGCATCACAAGTTTGTCTTTTCCGAAGATGAAATCCTCACGCTTATAGCTCGATTCAACCAATACTTTCGATTCGGTCAAATAAATTGCATCTTTCGGGCATGCTTCTTCACATAATCCGCAGAAAATGCAGCGAAGCATATTGATCTCGTATGTAGATGCATATTTTTCCTCGCGGTATAAATGTTTCTCGTCAGGCTTGCGTTCGGCTGCTGTCATCGTAATCGCTTCAGCCGGACAAGACAATGCGCACAATCCGCACGCCGTGCAGTTTTCACGTCCAAGTTCATCGCGTTTAAGCATGTGTTGCCCGCGATACACGGCACTTCTCTCACGAACCTGCTCCGGATATTTCGTCGTTACTTTTCGGGTAAAAAGGTGCTTGATCGTAATAACCAGTCCTTTCACAATCGCCACAAGGTAAAGGCTCTCCCAAAAAGTCATCTTTTTGTTGGAAACCTGCTTCTTCTGGCCCGATAATGATATTGTTTCTATTGACATTTTTATTTTTTTTGGTAGCATATTCCCGCTTTCGTTTCAATCTTTTGTTCCTCGCGTCACAAAAGGATTTCCTCTCTATCGGGGCTAGGCTTCTGTCTTACATTTAAAATCCGAGTGCTGTAAAAATTTCCTCTCTTACCATTACAATTCCCGTAATGAAAATATTTGCAATCGCAAGCGGAATCAAAATCTTCCAACCCAATCGCATCAATTGGTCATAGCGAAATCTCGGAATCGTCCAACGAACCCACATGAAAAAGAAGATGAAGAAACACAACTTCGCAAACAATACAAATATTCCGATGATATTCGCAGGGTTCACGCCCCAATTATCTACTGCCCATTCCATTCCGGGATAGTTATAACCCCCGAAATAAAGCACGGCCAAAATCGTTGACGAGATGAACATACTCGCATATTCGGCAAACAGATAGAATCCCATTCGCATTGACGAATATTCTGTGTGATAACCTCCGATAAGCTCAGCCTCACATTCTGCCAGATCAAATGGCGTCCTGTTGGTTTCGGCAAATGAACAAACCAAGAATATTATAAAACCGATTGGCTGATAAAACACGTTCCAGTTCATTCCGCTTTGCTGCAACGAGATCTCACGTAAGCTCAGTGTTCCCGACATCATCAACAAAGCAATGATCGAAAGTCCCATCGCAACCTCGTAAGAAATCATTTGTGAAGCCGCACGCATTGCGCCCATCAAAGAGAATTTGTTGTTCGATGCCCAGCCGCCAATCATGATTCCGTAAACTCCAACTGAAAGAACTCCAAAGACATAAAGAAGTGCAACATCAATATCAGTTGCCTGTAAGATCACATCACGTCCAAAAATGTGCAACCTGTCGCCCCACGGGATAACTGCGCTTGTCATCAGTGCAACGCTCATCGAGATCGCCGGACCAACGACAAACAAGAATTTATTTGGCGTATCAGGTAAAAATTCTTCTTTTGAAAATAATTTCAGTCCGTCAGCAAGCGGTTGTAAAATCCCGCCTTTTCCGGCGCGGTTTGGGCCAACACGATCTTGCAGCCAAGCCGCAACCTTACGTTCGGCAAGTGTCGAATACATTGCCATCAGCATCGTAATCGAAAAGATTATGAGGATGAATATCCCTTTTTCCAGTATTAATGCTTGGTCCATTTGTTACAGATTACCTTGTTTGAAAACTTCTTCTTCCTCTTTCTTCAACGGAACATTTGCCATACTGATCTTTCTTCGATCTTCTTCACGTCCTTTGAGAATGTTATGCTCGGTTTCGATATGAACGGTTCCAAGCTCACGTGTATAATTGTTGGTATTGATAACCGAATCTTTTTCAAATCGGCGCGGTCCTTCAATGACCCAATCAGCTACATTTTTATGTTCGAACCTACATTCGTTGCAGATAAATTCCTCCACTTCGTGAAATTCGTCTTTTCGTCCTGTCACACGTTGAATTTCCTGGCCAAACATCCAAACTGTAGTTTTTCCGCAGCATTTTGAACAATCGCGATGCGCGTTGTAAGGTTTGTTGAACCAAACACGTTGTTTGAAACGGAAAGTCTTGTCAGTTAATGCTCCAACCGGGCATACATCGATCATGTTTCCTGAAAATTCGTTTGTGATCGCTTTAGACAAACAAGTTGAAATATTTGAGTGATCAGCGCGATCCATTACTCCATGAACACGCTCATCGGTTAGCTGGTCGGCAACCATCACACAACGGTAGCACAAAATGCAACGGTTCATATGAAGCTGGATATTCGGACCTATATCTTCGGGTTCAAACGTCCTTTTTTCTTCAATGAAACGCGTTTCTGATTTTCCGTGCTTGAAGCTTAAGTTCTGCAGATCACATTCTCCGGCCTGGTCACAAACCGGACAATCGAGCGGGTGATTTATAAGCAAAAATTCTGTTACTGCTTTTCTTGCTTCGGTTACTCTTTCTGAAGAAACGCTGTTTACTTCCATTCCTTCCATTACGCCGGTGACGCATGACGCCATCAGTTTCGGCATCGGACGTGGATCGGCTTCGCTTCCTTTCGCAACTTCAACAAGACATGCACGGCATTTTCCGCCGCTGCCTTTCAATTTCGAATAATAGCACATCGCCGGTGGAACCGACTCGCCGCCAATCATTCGCGCCGCCTGCAGGATTGTGGTTCCCGGGGCAACATCTATACTTTGACCGTCTATGGTTACTTTCATTTTTTATGGTATAGGGTTCAGGGTGTAAGGTCTAGGCCGAACATACTGAACTTTAAACTTAAACTTTTAAACTAAGGCGCCGCCTAACAAATGTTTCACGCTCTCAAATGGCTCCGCAACAAAGTGATTTCTATTTTTAATTTTTTCGGGGAAACGAACATGATATTCAAATTCGTCCCTGAAATGCCGTATCGCTGCCGCAACCGGCCATGCTGCTGCGTCACCAAGCGGACAGATTGTATTCCCTTCAATTTTTCTCTGGATGTCCCAAAGCAAATCGATATCTTCTTCGCGGCCGTGACCGTTTTCTATTCTGTGTAAAACTTTTTCTAGCCATCCTGTTCCTTCACGGCAAGGCGAACATTGTCCGCAGCTTTCGTGGTGGTAGAATCTTGCAAAATTCCATGTATTTCGCACGATGCAAGACGTATCGTTGTAAACTATGAATCCGCCTGAACCAAGCATTGAGCCTGATGCAAATCCGCCTTCAGACAATGATTCATACGACATTAATCGGTCTTCTCCTGTTGCGGTTTTGTAAATCAAATGCGCCGGTAAAATTGGCACCGAAGAACCTCCGGGAACCAATGCTTTTAAAGGACGATCATCCATCATCCCGCCAAGGTAATCCGGTGAATTAATGAAATCATAAACGCTTAAACCCAGTTCGATTTCATAAACGCCAGGGTTTTTGACATGTCCTGAAGCAGAAATCAATTTTGTACCTGTAGATTTTTCTGTTCCTATCTTAGCATATTCAGCACCTGAATTGTTGACAATCCACGGCACAGCAGCAATCGATTCGACGTTATTAACAACGGTCGGATTTGCCCAAAGTCCGCTGATCGCCGGAAACGGTGGTTTAATGCGCGGATTTCCCCTTTTGCCTTCAAGCGATTCAATAAGTGCAGTTTCTTCTCCGCAGATATAAGCTCCGGCGCCAACATGAACGTGAAGGTCCAGATCGTATCCGGTTCCCAATATATTTTTTCCAAGCCATCCGGCAGCATAAGCTTCCTTGATTGCTTTCTCCAGAATTTTATAGACCCACATATATTCACCGCGGATGTAGATGTAGGACAAATGTGCTTCCAGAGCGAAACTTGCGGTGATCATTCCTTCAACCAGAAGGTGCGGAATGTATTCCATCAGATAACGGTCCTTGAAAGTTCCAGGCTCCGATTCATCGGCATTGCAAACCAAATGACGCGGATTTCCTGACTTTTTGTCGATAAAACTCCATTTCATTCCCATCGGGAAACCGGCGCCACCACGGCCTTTAAGCTGTGAGTTTTTGACTTCGGTTACGACTTCGTCTGGAGTCATTGTTCTCAGGGCTTTCTCAACCGATTCGTAGCCGCCTTTTGAACGGTAAACTTCGTAGGTCTTGATTCCCGGAGTATTTATGTGTTCTAATAATATTTTTTTTGACATTATTATTAGTGTAAATTAATTTTGTTGTCGTTGCAATCAGCAATAAGCTGATCGATTTTATCTTTTGTAAGGTGTTCCAGGTAACTGTCGCCAAGCTGCATCATCGGAGCGTATCCGCATGCCCCAAGGCATTCAACTCCGCGAATCTCAAACTTTCCATCCGGTGTTGGTTCGCCGATACCAATGCCCAGCTTTTCACTGGTATATTCCATCAGATCTTCGGCACCTCGGAGGCAACATGCAGATGTCTGGCAAAACTCAAACATGTATTTCCCGATCGGGCGTCTGTTGAACATCGTGTAAAAGGAGACGACTTCGTAAACCTCGATCGGTTGTATTTCAAGAATCTCTGCAACTTTATCCATGAGTTCAATGCTGAGCCAATTGTCATGTGCATCCTGAACCTCGTGCAAAATCGGCAAAAGTGCTGATTTCTTTTTATCGGCAGGATAATGGCTCATCAGCTCGTGAATCCGAAGCCAAAGGTCGGTTGAGATGTTGATGTCCTGTTTTATGTTTGAACTTTCCATTTTCTAAAATTTTAGATTTTAGAGTTCAGAGTTCAGAATGTTTAAATTTGAAGCCTGTTCTAAAACCTTATATTTAATAATAATCTGATTAAAATCACAGTTCCCTGATCTGAAGTCTGAAACCTGCAATCTGAAATTCTTACGCGTCCAATTCTCCTGCAATGACATTTAAACTTGATAACGTCGCAATTGCATCCGACAACATTCCGCCTCTAACCATTTCGTTATAAGCCTGATAATATATAAAGCATGGCCTTCTGAAATGCAATCTGAATGGTGTTCGGCTTCCGTCAGTGATCAGGTAAAAGCCAAGTTCGCCATTTCCGCCTTCAACCGGATGATAAACTTCCGTAACCGGAACTGGAACTTCTCCCATAACTATCTTGAAGTGATAGATCAATGCTTCCATATTGTGGTAAACCTCGTCTTTCGGTGGAAGATAATAATCGGGAACGTCGGCATGATAAGGACCTTCCGGCATTTTATCAAGTGCTTGCCGGATGATCTTCAAGCTTTCCCAGATTTCAGCATTCCGAACGTTATATCTATCGTATGTATCGCCTGAAATTCCGACAGGAATATCAAAATCAAAATCTTCGTATGAACTGTAAGGCTGCATTTTCCGGATATCATAATCAACACCGGTTGCTCGAAGGTTCGGACCTGTAAATCCGTAGTTCATTGCGCGTTCGGCAGATATTGGTCCGACGTCGATCGTACGATCCATAAAAATCCTGTTTCGTGACAGCAGACTTTCGAACTCTGTCCATACTTTCGGAAATTCCTCAAGGAAATCATCGAGCTTTTTAAATGCAAGCGGCGACCATTCACGTTCAAATCCACCGATTCTTCCCATGTTTGTCGTCAAACGGGCACCACAAATTTCCTCGTAGATCTCGTATATTTTTTCGCGATATTGGAACACGTATAAAAATCCGGTAAGTGCGCCGGTGTCGACACCTAAAACCGAATTACAGATAAGGTGATCGGAAATACGAGCCAATTCCATCACGATAACGCGAAGATATTGCACCCGTTTCGGAACTTCAATTCCGAGTGCTTTCTCAATTGTCATCCACCAACCCATGTTGTTGATCGGCGAAGAACAATAATTCATTCGGTCAGTCAATGGTGTGATTTGGTAGAATGGCCTGTTTTCGGCGATTTTTTCAAATGCACGGTGAATATATCCGACAGTCGATTCGCCATCAAGGATGCGTTCGCCGTCCATCAGCAAAATATTTTGGAAAATACCGTGTGTAGCAGGGTGCGTCGGACCAAGATTCAGAACTGACAGTTCGCTTCCGTCCTCATTCTGGCGTTGTTTTATAATTCCAGCGTAACGTTCTTCCGGTGGTAATAATAAGTCGGACATATTATTGTTTTTCTGCAATATTACTTGCATTATCAGTTGTTCTTCCGAAAAAGCGGTCGTCTTTGTCAGTCCGTCCACCGTCTTCAAGAGGGAATTCTTTTCTCATTGGGAAAGACGTCATTTCGTCCATGTTCAGAATTCGCTTTAATTGCGGATGTCCTTTAAATATGATTCCGTAGAAATCGTATGTCTCGCGTTCCTGCCAGTTTGCACCGGCAAAAAGTGACGTGACAGTATCAATTTCAGGATTATCGGCAGGCAAGAAACATTTGATTCGAATTCGGACATTGTCGATCCAGTTGTGCATATGGTAAACGACGGCAAACTGACGATCGGTGCTAGCATCAGGATAATGTATGCCGCACAGATCTGTCAGAAAGTTAAAACGTAAAATTTTGTCTTCTTTTAAAAAGGCCATCACTTCAAGAATGGAATCTGAAGCGACTTCAAAAGTTAGGATGTCGTGAACCTGGTTAAAATCGCTGACCGCGTATTCGAATTTTTCGGTAAGTGAATTATGAATCTGAGAGGTTTCTAAAGCCATTTTTTATTTGATGTTATACGAGGCCAACAATTCAACATATTCCGGCGAGCTTCTGCGTCGAACTGATTCTGTTTTGACCAAATCCTGCAAACGCATGATCCCGTCTAATATTTGTTCAGGTCTTGGCGGACAACCCGGAACATAAACGTCGACCGGAATTACTTTGTCGATTCCTTGTAAAACGGAATAAGTATCGAAAATTCCACCTGAAGATGCGCAGGCCCCAACGGCGATCACCCAACGAGGTTCAGCCATCTGTTCGTAGACCTGACGTAAGATTGGCGCCATTTTTTTTGCTATTGTTCCCATTACAAGCAGCATGTCCGCTTGACGGGGCGAAAAGCTCATACGTTCAGAACCGAAACGGGCCAGGTCGTAATTGGATCCCATCGTGGCCATAAATTCTATTCCGCAGCAAGAAGTCGCAAACGGCAAAGGCCAAAGTGAATTGGCACGGGCAAGTCCGACAACATCGCTAAGTTTAGTTGCGAAAAAACCTTCTCCCTGAAATCCTTCAGGAGCTTCCGCTGTATTGAAATTTTTATTTGAATCGCTCATTGTGTTGTAATTTTAGATTGCAGATTTTAGAGTTCAGATTAGTTGAACTTTAAATCTTTGTCTGCAATAATTATTCCCATTCGAGTCCTTTTTTCTTTAAAACATAGAAAAAACCGACTAACAGCAATATCATAAAAATCCCCATTTTCATTAGTCCTTCCATTCCCATTTCTTTAAAGTTGACGGCCCATGGATACATGAAAATCACCTCAACGTCGAAAAGTACGAACAAGATTGCAACCAGAAAATATTTCACTGAAAACGGAATTCGCGCATTTCCCACAGATTCAATTCCGCACTCAAAGTTTTTGTCTTTATTTTTAGACTGTCTTCTCGGACCTAGAAAACTGGAACCTATAATTGTTGCGACTACAAAACCCACGGCCAGAAGCAACTGCATCAGGATTGGGAAGTAATCTAATTGATCGGTTTGCATAAATTGTAATTTTAACTTGGGTATTAACTGCAAAGATAAGTTACGATAATTAAAAAGCAACGGAAAACGAACAAAATTCACGTTGCGTTAACGGATTTAGCCACAGATTGTCTAGCAAAGCTAAATTCGTGAATTCGTGGCAGATCATTTTTTTTCGCCACGAATTCACGAATTAATTTAAGTGTCATTAAAGCGTGCATTAATTTATATGGAGCTCGGCAAATTCGTGCATTGGTAGCCACTTTACCCCAAAAAAAAACGTCCCGATAAATCGGAACGTTTAAACATTCATAGGTAACAAGAATCTATATATTTTTAGTCTTCAAGAACTGCAACTTGTGCAGCAACTTTACCTTTTCTTCCTTCTTCTTCTTCGTAGCTAACACGGTCACCTTCGCGCAATTCTTCCGCGCGGATTCCTGATGCATGAACGAAAATGTCTTTTCCTGTTTCTTCGTCTGTGATGAATCCGTAACCTTTTGATTCATTGAAAAATTTAACTGTACCTGTACGCATTGTAATAAAAATAATAATTTATAATGCGACAAATGTAAGATTAAAACCAACGCAAAAATTGTTTACGTTAATTTTTTTCGAAAAAAACTTGATTATCAGCTATTTTAATGAAAAAGTCAATGCCTTACAAAATTTTAAAATCTTTATTGTAATTTAATATGCAGCTCTTCCAACTGCTTCGGATCAATTACAGACGGCGCGTCAATCATCACATCACGTCCGGAGTTGTTTTTCGGAAATGCAATAAAATCACGGATCGTCTCCTGTCCGCCTAAAATTGCCACTAATCGATCCAACCCAAATGCCAGTCCACCATGTGGCGGCGCGCCAAATTGGAACGCGTCCATTAAAAACCCGAATTGGTTCCTGGCTTCTTCTTCAGTAAAGCCTAGATATTTGAACATCAATTGTTGCGTAGCCTTATCGTGGATCCGGATCGATCCGCCGCCGATCTCATTTCCGTTTAAAACCATATCATAAGCATTGGCGCGTACTTTACCCGGATCGGTTTCAAGCATGGACATGTCTTCCGGTTTCGGAGACGTGAACGGATGATGCATCGCGTGATAGCGTCCCGACTCCTCGTCAAATTCCAGCAACGGAAAATCAACAACCCATAGCGGAGCGAAGACTTCCGGATTCCTCAATCCTAATCTTGTTGCGAGTTCCATCCGAAGTGCGCTAAGTTGTGTCCGGGTCTTATCAGCCGGTCCAGATAACACCAAAATCAGATCTCCGGGCTTTGCTGCTGTAATTTCTGCCCATTTCTTTAAATCATCCTGGTCGTAAAATTTATCAACTGATGATTTGAAACTTCCATCTTCGTTGCATTTGACATAAACCATTCCGCTTGCGCCAACTTGCGGGCGTTTGATCCAATCTATAAGTCCGTCGATTTCTTTTCTTGTAAATTCGCCGGCTTTTGGAACCGCGATCCCAACAACTAATTCTGCCGAATTAAAAACGCCGAATTCCTTATGTTGCGCAACAGCGTTGAGTTCGCCAAACTGCATTCCAAACCGAATATCCGGCTTGTCATTCCCATACGTTTTCATCGCATGGTCGTAAGTCATCCGCGGGAATTCAGCAACGTCGATACCTTTTATTTCTTTGAGCAAATGTCTTGTCAATCCTTCAAACACATTGAGAATATCTTCCTGTTCCACAAAGGCCATTTCGCAATCGATCTGCGTGAATTCCGGCTGTCTGTCGGCACGCAAATCCTCATCGCGAAAGCATTTCACGATCTGGAAATATTTGTCCATTCCGCCTACCATCAATAACTGCTTGAAAGTCTGCGGAGATTGAGGCAAAGCATAAAATTGGCCTTCGTTCATACGCGATGGAACAACGAAATCACGAGCACCTTCAGGAGTTGACTTTATAAGATAGGGAGTTTCAACTTCGCAAAAATCGAGATCGGATAAATATTTACGTACTTCCATTGCGACTTTATGTCGGAAAAGAAGGCTGTTCTTTACAGGATTCCGCCGAATATCAAGGTACCGGTATTTCATACGGATATCTTCGCCACCATCAGTTTCATCTTCAATTGTGAAAGGCGGAGTAAGCGCTGCGTTCAATATCGTCAGCTTTGAAACCAATATTTCAATATCGCCTGTCGGCATGTTCGCGTTCTTCGATTCCCTTTCGATGACAGTGCCGGTAACCTGAATCACGAACTCGCGTCCAAGTGTTTTTGCCATTTCAAAGACAGAAGCTTCAGTCCGTTCCGAGTCAAAAATCAACTGCGTAATTCCGTACCGATCCCGTAAGTCGACCCAAATCATAAATCCTTTGTCGCGAGATTTCTGGACCCAACCCGCCAGCGTAACTTCTGTATTGATATTTTCGGCACTCAACTGGCCGCAATTATGGCTTCTGTACATGTTTATTAATTTGTTCGCAAATTTAAGATTAAAAATGATAAAAATTATTATAATTGATATTATGGCGTTACGCCGCCGCTTGCTGTCGCCGCGCCTGCCGTCGCGCTGTCCGCTGTAGTTTTTTGGCCTCAAAGTTCCAAAAAAGCTGCCGCTTCCATCGCTAACGCAAACACATTCCGTTAAAATTGATGCGGAAATGGCTGAGTAAATGCTTTTTAATTATTTTTACGCAAATCCTTTTATTATGAAAAATTTGGTTGTTTTATTTGTGCTCGCTTTTTCAGGAGCATTTGCGCAGACAGATGTTGTAAAATTCACTGCGAAAATTGCAAATCGCAATAGTGATTCGCTTGTTGTACGCGGTCCGCAGAAATTCATGAAAGTACTCCGTGCCAATAAAGAGGGCATTTTCACCGATTCGTTTCCAGTAACTACAGGTCCGCACCAAATATTTGACGGTTCCGAACAAACGTTGGTTTATCTCAAGAACGGGTTTGACCTTTCGCTTACAATTGACGCAAAGCAATTTGATGAATCAATTGTTTATACCGGAACAGGCTCGGCCGAGAACAATTTCCTTGCCCAGAAGATGCTTTCTGATGAGCAGTTCCAGGATGCCATGACATCATTTAGTGACGAGCAAGCATTTAGCGCAGCCTTGGATAAACGCTCAAAAGCACTTCTGGCAAAGTTGGATAATGGCAGTATGGATGCTTCTTTCAAAGCCCAGGTTAGCCAGTTAATTACGATGGAAGGCACGCAGATGGGAGCAATGTTTCAATCGGCGAATGCCAATAAGAAGCTTATCGGAGCATCTTCACCAACCTTTGAGTACGAAAACCATAAAGGCGGGAAAACAAAATTATCCGATCTCAAAGGGAAATATGTATATATTGACAATTGGGCTACTTGGTGCGGACCTTGTCGTGCTGAAATTCCACATTTAAAAAAAGTTGAGGAAAAGTATCATGGAAAGAAAATTGAGTTTGTAAGCATATCAATCGATGAACAAAAAGACCACGAAAAATGGAAGCAGTTTGTTACAGATAAACAGTTAGGCGGCGTCCAGTTGTTCGCTGATAATGCTTGGAGCTCCGAGTTCATGAAAGCCTACGGGATCCAATCGATCCCGCGTTTCATACTCATTGGTCCTGACGGCAAGATAGTTGACCCTGATGCAAAACGTCCTTCCGATCCTGCTTTACAGGAACAGTTAAGTACGCTGCTGAAATAGCATACGCTGGAGCTCAAGGTTTTTAGCCCCGAGTTCACAATTTGTGAATTCGTGGCTTACTTTTTTTGCACCTGCGCTTGCGATTGAACCAATATTTCTGGAGGTATTTTTCTTATTCAATGTTAAGTTTTTTCTAATGTTACGAAATTGTTAAGTGAAAGTTTGTTTAATGTAAACTACTTTATTACATTTGATTATCAATAAATTAAAAAGCCCCCAGATTATGAAAAAATATATATTTATCGCAGCAGTGTTATTCACCGGATTTGCATCTGCACAAAGCGTTCAGCCTAAACTTGAAGCTTATGGTGAAATGGTTAAAGCAACTTATTATCATGAAAATGGAAGTATTCAACAGCAAGGTTTTTTCAAAGAAGGAAAGCTTGACGGTCAATGGGTTTCCTATGATGTAAACGGAAATAAACTTGCAGTTGCAGAATACAGCAAGGGAGTTAAAACTGGAAAATGGGTTTTCTGGAATGATTTAGCTTTAAACGAAGTATCCTATGCTGACAACAAAGTGACTACAGTTAAAAAGTGGAAACAGGAAGCTGTTGTAAATAGAAATTAAGCTTGGTTGTTAATAAATGAAAGCCCTGCTTATGCAGGGCTTTTTTTTGCCACGAATTAACTTACTTTATTCGTATCATAAGCTTTTACTTACTTTTCGCAATATTAAAAAGCCGGCTGTTATATTGTAGCAGCCGGCTTTTAATCAATCAGCTCATTATGCCTGACTTTCCCGTAAAGCTCGTCTTTCTCTGCGGTCACGCAATTTGTACTTAGTTTTCTTCACAAGGAAGAACATTACCGGTACCATTACAAGGGTAAGGATCGTTGCATAGGTTAATCCGAAGATGATCGTCCAGGCCAAAGGTCCCCAAAAAACTACGTTGTCTCCACCAATAAAAACATGCGGGTTCAGATCGGTAATCAACGAGAAGAAGTCAAAGTTCAATCCGATCGCAAGCGGAATCAAGCCAAGTACGGCAGTCAAAGCAGTCAAAAGTACCGGACGCAGCCTCGATTTACCTGATTCTATTATCACTTCCTGAATTTCGTCAAGTGATAAATCATCATGCGACGTGACTTTATTATCTTCAACTTTTTTGTCAAGCAATAACACGAAGAAGTCCATCAGTACGATTCCGTTCTTTACGACAATACCTGCAAGTGAAATGATTCCCATCATGGTCATAAGGACCACGAAGTCCATTCCCGCAATGATATAGCCGTAAAATACACCGCTGAAACTTAGTATTACAGTAAACAAAATTACAACCGTTTTAGAGACCGAGTTGAATTGCAACACGATGATTAATGTGATTCCGGCTAGCGCTAGGAACAACGCATACATCAAAAAGCTTTGATTTTTTCCTTGTTCTTCCTGAACACCCGAGAAGGAATAGGTAACGCCTTTTTCCATCTGGTATCCTTTCAACTGCGATTCGATCTGTTTCGTAATTTCGTCTCCGTTATAACCTGTCAGAACGTTGGAATAGACCGTCATGATCCTTTTCTGGTTCTTGCGTTTGATCTGGTTGTACGTGGCGGTCTTTTCAGTAGTCGATAGCGCTGAGATCGGAACCTGTACAATTTGTCCGTTGTTCTGGTTTCGGAATGTCAAAGACTGATTAAAGATTACGCTTTCATTCTTACGCTGGTCTTCCTGCATCCGCATTACAATGTTATAATCGTCGTCACCTTCTTTATAGGTTGAGATCTCTTGTCCGTATACGGACCTTCGCAGGTTGAAACCAACCTGGCCCGTTGAAACTCCCGCACTTCCAGCGCTGACACGGTCAACCTTAACCTCAAGCTCCGGACTTTCTTTGTTGACATCGACGCTTAATCGTTCAATGCCCGGAATATTTTTCGAATTGATATAAGCAATCATCCGGTCAGCTTCCTTCAGCATGACTTCATAATCCAATCCTGTCAATTGCACGCTTATCGGATAACCTGCCGGAGGTCCGTTCGCATCTTTTTCAACAGTCACTTTCGCTCCCGCAATTCCTTTCACCTGAGACCGTATTTGCTCAAGTATATCAGCAGTATTTACTCCGCGTCTGAACTTGAACTCTGTAAAGTTGACCGTCACTTTTCCTTTGTACGGCGTTTCAGATGCGCTTCCGGCGTCAACATTCGGGTTCCCGGCGCCAACACCTACCTGTGAAACGATCGATTCTGCAATATAACTTTCTTTAGTTGCGGGATCAACGTAAGGTTTCAGGATGTTGATAACCTGATTCTCAACAAATCGTGTTGCTGTGTTAGTCTTTTCAATATCAGTTCCCTGCGGATATTCAATATAAGCAATCGCTTGATTTGGAATGTTTTCAGGGAAGAACAAAACTTTTCTGGGGAAGATACCCAATAGAATGAATGAGAGGAACAGCAATCCGATGATTCCCGCTAATGCATACCATGGACGTCGTCCAACAAGAATCTTCGCAAGGAATATTTTATAACGATCTTCCATCCTCGGAAAGAAACCGTGCTGGAAATCCTGTGTCCATTGATACAGTTTGATTTTGTACAACCACATCAACCCTAAAGAGATAATCGCCAGGTGACCAATTGCTCTTGCTATTTTCGAATCGTATATATTTCCTAACACAACGAATATCACAGCAATTATTGTAAAGATGATTGAGTACCTTTTTGCTGATCTTTTTGTTACATTTTTGTCCTCAATATCCATCGAGCCACCCGTCATCGCGGCATTTACTACCATTGCGACAAACAAAGATGCGGTAAGAGTTACGGTCAATGTAATTGGGAAATATTTCATGAATTTACCCATTGTTCCCGGCCATAACGCAAACGGAAGGAACGCCATCAGCGTTGTCGCAGTTGAGGAAATTACAGGCCATGCGATCTCACCAATACCAATTTTCGATGCTTCCGTTCGGTTCAGCCCCTTTTTCATATTGGCAAAAACATTATCGACAACCACGATTCCGTCGTCCACAAGCATCCCGAGACCCATAACCAGGCCAAAAAGCACCATCGTATTTAGTGTCAAACCAAAAGCAGATAAGATACTAAATGCCATCAGCATCGACAATGGGATTGCTGCTCCTACAAATAAAGAATTTCGAAGGCCCATCGTAAACATCAACACAATCATCACGAGGATGATTCCAAAAATAATATGGTTTGAAAGTTCATCAACCTGATGTTCTACACGTGACGACTGGTCGTTGGTCAAGTCAATTTTCAAGTTTGCCGGCAAGTAGCTTCCTTTAGCAGCTTCGATTTTTTCCTTAACCTGTTCAATAGCCGAGATCATGTTTTGGCTTGCTCGTTTCTTCACGCTGAGCATTACGACTTCATTTCCTTTTTCACGGGCATAAGTCGTCTTTTCCTTTTCCTTAAATTCTACGGTCGCGATATCTTTTAAGTATACAATTCCGCCAAACGACTTAACAACCACGTTTTCAAGTTCCGTGGGATTTTGAATTTCACCTACAACCCGAATATTGTTCCTGGAGCCTTGCGAGATCAAATTACCACCAGAAACCGTCATGTTTTCAGCGCGAACAGCATTTTGGATTTCGTCGAATGAAACTTGCGCGCCAGTCATCTTGAAGATGTCGACTGCAATTTCAACTTCTTTTTCATCAACACCCAAAATGTCAACTTTCTTGACTTCGGGAACTTCCTCAATGTCGTCCTGAAGCAACTCGCCGTATTTTTTCAGCTGTTGCGTCGTATAATTTCCCTGAAGGTTAATGTTCAGGATCGGCACTTCCTCGGAAATGTTAAGTTCGAAAACGCTGGGTTCGACTTTGCTTCCGTTGTCGAGGCTTGGCCAGTCGGTATCAGCCTTTATGACGTCAACTTTGTCTTTTATCCTTGTTTTTGCTTCTTCAATCCCGACTTCATCGACAAATTCCACGATGATCATCCCGTAATCCTGGAATGAGCTTGACGTGATCTTATCGATACCGCTGATGTTCTTAAACTCTTTTTCTAAAGGTTTAATTATCAACTTTTCGACATCTTCAGCCGAGTTACCCGGAAATACCGATGATATATAAATTTTGTTCTCAATAATTTCAGGGAAATCTTCACGTGGCATAGTAACGTACGCGATCAATCCGGTAACAACAATCAACAACGTTACAATGTAGACTGTTACGCGGTTGTCGACTGCCCAGCTCGAGATGCTGAATTCTTTATTTTGATGGCTCATTTTGCTGTTATTAGAAATTCAGTTTAGTCCCTTCGGCGATATTATTAACGCCCTCAGTTACAATTAAATCGTTTGCATTCAATCCGCTTAGGATTTCCGTATTATTGTCTGCCGTCTGGCCCGTCTTAACCATCACCTTCTTTGCAGTTCCCGAGTTTGCATCTGCACCATCAACAACGTAGACGTATTTGGCACCTTTTGCATCTTCCAGGACCACATTGGCAGGAACCACGATTGCGTTTTTGCTGCTATAGTCGACTATCTTAAGTTTAGCAACCTGGTTTGGACGAAGGTTGTTGTCTGAGTTTGGCACTGATACTTCAATTCCAAAGCTTCGATTTTGCGGGTTGATGTTACTCGCAACCTGACGAACCTTTCCGGTATATGTTTTCCCGAGTGAGGATAGCTCAACTGTAACAGGAGTGCCAACTTTTACTTTGCCGATATATGCTTCAGGAACATCCGTCGTTACATACATGTTGCTTAGGTTTACGATTCTCATAAGGCCTTGCGCCGGACTAACGACTTGTCCGCGGTCAGTGATGATTTCATCTATAACTCCTGCGAATGGCGCAGTCACAACAGTTTTAGCCAGTTGCGCACGAATTTGCGCTACAGCTTTCTGCCGACTCTGCATATCTGTTTGGGCTTGGAGGAATTGTATTTCTGATCCAATCTTCTGATCCCATAATCTTTTTTGACGTTCATAAGTTGTACGTGAAAGCGCGTATTGAGCTTCGAGTTGAGCTACTTGCTGGCTTAAACCGCCATCGTCGATTCGGCCCAGAACCTGTCCTTTTCGTACAGATTGCCCAGCTTTTACGTTTAAACTCGTAAGTACTCCGGAATACTGCGGGTAAATAATAATGTTCTGGTCGGTTGTGATGTTTCCCTGAACTTCAAGATAATGTGTAAAAGCCGTATCCTTTACAGTTGTAACGGCCACAAGTGATTGTACTTTTACGGTGTCTTTTGCGCCAATTGCAGCATCCAGAGCCGTAATTTCAGCTTGAAGTTGTGTACGGCGTTCCTTCATTTTAGCGATGTCGCCAGCTTTTATGATCGCATCTGTGTTAGTGTTTCCCTGGTCTGAACATGACGCCAGCGATAAGAAAACGACGATTAGCAATAGTATTTTTTTCATGTTGTTGATGTTATAGATTAGTTTGCGTTTGTTATATTTTCCAATGATGCTTTAGCCGTAATGACATTGATCATCGACTGAAGGTAACTTTGCTGGGCTGCGTAAAGCTGACGTTGTGCTTCGGCAAAGTCAAAACTTGTAGAAAGTCCTTCGGTAAATTTAGTCTGCTGCTTGCGTTCAATTCGTTCGGCAAGCGCCAAGTTGCTTTTTGAAGTTGCATATTCTTCAACACTAAAATCATATTGGCTACGTGCGTTCTCATAAGCAAGTTTTAATCGTTGTTCGGTTTCAACCAGCTGCGTTTTTGATTGCTCCAAAGCGATTTTTGCTTGCTGTGTTCGTGCGGCACGACCAAATCCGCTGAAAATCGGCACGTTTAAAGTTGCTCCCAAAAATGAATAATTATACCACTTTGTACCACTGCTGAAAAATCTGAATTGTTCGTCAAATGCATTATACCCGAAATTTAGGTTGGCTGCCAATGAAGGCAAGGCGCGGCTCTTTTGAAGTTTCAGCTCCAATGACCGTTGCTCTGTAAAATTCTGGGCGATCAGATAATCAATATTTCCCTGAACGCTAAATTCGTTTTGAGAAAAAGGATTCACCAGGTTACTCTGGGTGAGGTTGTCTAATTTATCTGTTAGCGTTAATTGCGCATCAATTTCGATTCCAAGAGCGACTTTCAACATTTTGTAAGCCATCGCTGCGACTCGACGTGCATTGTTAAGATTGCTGTTAACAGAAGAAAGGGTAATCTTTAACTGCTCGACATTTTCCTCTTCGATCAATCCGTTTTTAAATGTTTCCTCAGTATCATGAAGCGTTTTCTCCAAAATACCCTTGTTACGCTCTAATATTTGGATGCTTTCTTCAGCTAATAAAACGCTCCCGTAAGAATTGATAACCATCTCCCGAACCTCGGTGTTAGTCTTTCTCTTGGCATTTTCGTAATATTTCAAATATGTTTTTGACGCTTGCAATGCGACAATATAAGAGCCATCAAACAACAATTGGCTTAAAGTTGCACGTGCTGTCATGCTTTGCTTCGGACTGAATTCTACTGCTGTAAATTCGCCTGGAGCGGCATTCGGATCAAAGAATTGCGATGGAACAACTGACTTCGGAATTTCAAAGTTCAGTGTGTAATCAACACCGGCATTTATCTGCGGAAGTCCCGTAGCGGTAGTTTCCCTTTTTTTCTGAAGTGCAATATCAATGTCGCGCGCAGCATTAATTACTGTATAATTGTGTTGAAGCGCATGGTCGATCGCTTGCTGTAAGCTAAAATTGTAGCTTTGCCCGCTTTCCTGAGCGTACAATCCGCCAAAGGCAAAAAGCAGGCAGATTATTAGAATGATTTTTTTCATTGATGATATATTAGACATTAGTTGATAAAAGATTTTCAAGTTCAATTACTCCTTTTTCAGTAGCGATGGCACGCGTATGATATTCTAGAACTGCCATTTCCAAATCTTGGGCTTCTTTTTCAAGGACTGTGTTGTCGTTGATATGAAATATTAAAATATAATAAAAGGTGATAAATTTCTCCATTTCTATATTCTCACGATATAAGCCCATTTCAATTCCACGCTCAATATTTTGCCGCAAAAAGCGATGGCATTCGTATTTTTCCAGTCCCATAACCTTTTCATGAATTTCAGGATAATGCTTTTTAAGCTGATACAATGGTGATGTGTCAGCTGTCTGGAACGTTTCACGGAACATTTTCCTGATTTCGAAATTCTCCCTGATCGGATTGTGATTCTGGGCGATGATGGTTTCGATAATGTGATGTAATTCGCGATGCATCGTCTCGGTGCTCTCTGCAATCAGCACCTCTTTATTGATAAAGTATTTGTATATCGTCTTCTTTGAAATGCACATTTCGCCTGCGATGTCATCCATTGTGATGCTCTTGAAACCGAGCTTTAGAAACATTTCGGTAGCCTTCGCTATTATTTTCTCTTTCATTAAAATCCTGCCTTTTTTGGAGCACAAAGGTAGATAGGAAACTTAGAATACAATAAAAGTTTCCAAAGTATTTACATAATTTTAACATTTCGGATTTTTAGCATTTGCCAGCAGCAGTGAATACCGTAATTTAGCCTAAACTTTACTTATGTTTTCAACCCGGGAATACCGTCAGCATTTTATGGATTATTTGCAGAGCCAGGAAATATCAAAGGAACCTGGCAATCTCTATAATCCCATTGCATATATTTTGAGTCTGCAAGGCAAACGCATGCGACCGATACTTACATTGATGGCTGCCGAAATATTTGACGCAGATTATAAAGAGGCGCTTCCTGCCGCAATGGCAGTTGAGGTTTTTCATAATTTCTCACTTATACATGATGATATTATGGATGATGCGCCGCTTCGCCGTGGCAATGAAACCGTACATGAAAAATGGAACCTTAATACAGGAATCCTTTCAGGCGACGCAATGCTGATACTTGCTTACCAATATTTTGAACAATATGAGCCCGGGGTTTTTCGGGATTTAGCCAAGTTATTTAGCAAGACCGCCCTAAAAGTCTGCGAAGGCCAGCAATGGGATGTGGATTTTGAAGTACGCGAAGACGTTACAATTGAAGATTATCTGCGAATGATCGAATATAAAACTGCAGTTCTTGTAGCCGCAGCCATGAAAATGGGTGCAATCGTTGCCGGAACGACTTCAGAAAATTGTATGGCTATCTATAATTTCGGGCTGAATCTCGGAATAGCATTTCAGTTGCAGGACGATTACCTCGATGCTTTCGGTGATCCCGAAAAATTTGGAAAACAGGTTGGTGGCGACATCATTGAGAACAAAAAAACTTTCCTGTATCTCAAAGCGATTGAATATGCGCAGAAAGATCAACTGGCGCAAATACTGCATCTGTATTCTGTAAATCCGCATGATAACACAGAAAAGATCGATTCGATCAAACAACTTTTCGATGAAACGGGCGCATCGGCAGCGACGCAGGAAGAAATCAGGAAATATACTTTTTGTGCATTTGAACATTTGGCCGCATTGGATATATCCGAAGAGAAAAAACTGAGGCTACGCACGTTTGGGGAAAATTTAATGGAAAGGAAAGTATGATGTTTACAGCACCGGCGACAACCGACAACCTCTTGGCGGAAGCCCAAAACGAAAATTTATACCTGAAATTGATCGAACAGATCAACAAAGATTTCAACCTTGCAAATGAGCCTATTGATTTTCCGATGAGCACTTCGCCATATGAACTGAAAGTGCAGATCAACGAAAAGATCTACCGACTGATCCAGTACAAATTCGCTGAATACCTGAATCTGCTTTATATCATTGATGTGCCTGAAGAGCAGATCAAAAAACTCGATGGCTCTGATATCGCCGAACTTTCCGAGCAGGTTGCATTCCTCGTCCTAAAAAGGGAATGGCAGAAAGTCTGGTTCCGGAACAAATTATAATCAGAAGTAAACCCGCACAAAAGGCATGAACGGATCATAGTAAACCCGGTCGTTATCGTCATGCAAGACGTTATATCGAATCCCGATCGTTACATTTTGTGCCCGGTATCCAACGCCAAGAAATAAAGCGGTGTTCCAGAAATTATCATCGTAGCTTTCGCCCAGGTAATCAAATTCGGTGTTGACACGCAACTGCTCCAGCTCGGCTGAAACCTGGATTTCTTCAATAGGGTTGAACAATCCGATCAAGCTTCCTCCGTATAGAAACGAATCATATTGCTCCCGCACCTTGATATAACTGCCTTGAAGTCCGATTCCTGCAGCAAAATAATCACTAAAATTGTAAATCGCGCTCGGCGCAACCATCACATTTGTATAATCGGTTCCGAAACTGAGTCCGAGCCCGCCTCCAAACTGCGTGCGCCTCCAAAATTCGCTTTTGCTTCGCGGAATATTTTCGGCTGCAGTGGTATCTGTTTGCGCAAATGATCCCGCACTCAAAAGTGCAAGTGCAAGGCACATAAAAATTGTTCTAACGGAAAGTAGGGAAGTGCTGCTCATCACTTTGACAGATTGGTTTTTAAAACATAAAAGTATCTAAAATTAGAAGAAAATAATAGCATTTATTGTACTTTTGCCGAACTATTTTTACAAATCAGCATATTCAATATAACATGGATAGGTTTTCCTTTTTAAACGCAGCACATACCGAATTTTTCGCTGAATTATACGATCAATATTTAGAGAATCCAGACTCTGTCGAACCTAGCTGGAGAAGTTTTTTCCAGGGTTTTGATTTTGGAATGACAACATACAATGGCGAAAATCCTGCCGCGCAAATGGCCGCGTCCGTTTCTGACAAACAGGATTACAGTCACATATCTGAAAAACTTCAGAAAGAATTTAACGTACTCAAATTAATCGATGCGTATCGGACACGAGGCCACTTGTTTACAAAAACAAATCCGGTTCGGGACCGACGCACGTATTCACCGACACTGGATCTTGAGAACTACGGACTTTCACAAGCCGATTTAAACACTGTTTTCGACGCCGCCAAAGTGATGAAGCTCGATCCGTGTACGCTGAAAGAGATTGTTGAGCACCTGACGAAAATTTATTGTAATTCGATCGGTGTCGAATACATGTACATCCGTAAGCCGGAAGTGATTCAATGGATTCAGGACAGGATCGGTTACAATGACAACCAGCCGAGATTTTCTGCCAATCAGAAAAAAGACATTCTTGAAAAACTCAATGAAGCAGTTTCATTTGAAAACTTCCTTCATACAAAGTACGTAGGACAAAAGCGTTTCTCGCTCGAAGGTGGTGAATCGATAATCCCAGGATTGGATGCGCTGATCGAAGCTGCGGCTGAAAGAGGTGTTGAGCAGTTCGTAATGGGAATGGCGCACCGCGGCCGACTCAACGTTCTTGCAAACATTTTCAAGAAATCGACCCAGGATATCTTCTCCGAATTTGACGGAAAAGATTACGATGACGATGCATTGTTTGATGGTGACGTAAAATATCACCTCGGATTAACCTCAGATCGATTAACAAAGACAGGAAAAAGCATTAACGTGAATTTGGCGCCGAATCCTTCGCATCTTGAAACCGTTGGAGCCGTTATCGAAGGAATAACGCGTGCCAAGCAAGATCGTTACTTCCCGGATGATTTCTCAAAAGTTTTACCGATCGCACTTCATGGTGACGCTGCAATTGCCGGACAGGGAATTGTTTATGAAATTGTGCAAATGGCGCAGCTTGACGGATATAAAACAGGTGGAACCATTCATGTTGTGATCAATAATCAAGTTGGGTTTACGACGAATTACCTTGACGCCAGGACATCAACTTATGCGACCGATGTTGCAAAAGTGACGCTTTCGCCTGTTCTTCACGTAAATGCCGACGATACTGAAGCTGTAGTTCATACAATGTTGTTTGCACTGGATTACCGCATGCAGTTTGGAAGTGACGTATTCATCGACCTTTTAGGATACAGAAAATACGGACACAATGAAGGTGATGAGCCTCGTTTTACCCAACCCAAGCTATATAAAATCATTGCCAAACATAAAAATCCGCGTGATATCTATGCCGAGAAGCTTATAGCGGAAGGCATTATCGACGAAAATTATGTCAAAGGCCTGGAAGACAAATACAAAGCAATGCTGGAGGAAAATCTTGAAGCATCGCGTAAAAAAGATCTGACGATCATCACGCCGTTCATGCAAAACGAATGGCAAGGTTTTAAGCAGGCTGACCAGGCTGAAATGCTTAAGAAAGTTGACACGTCTTTTCCAAGGGAAGAATTGGCGGAAATCGCAAGTGTAATTACAGAACTTCCTTCGGATAAAAAGTTTATCAGCAAGATTTCAAAGCTGATCAACGACCGAAAAAACATGTTCGAGAACGATAAGCTGGATTGGGCGATGGCTGAATTGCTTGCTTATGGCTCGCTTCTGACTGAAGGCTACGATGTCAGGATTTCAGGCCAGGACGTCGAACGCGGGACTTTCTCGCACCGTCACGCTGTCGTTAAAGTCGAAGATTCTGAAGAGGAAGTGATCCTTCTTCAACAGCTTAAAAAGCAAAAAGGAAAGTTCAATATATTCAACTCGTTGCTGTCTGAGTATGGAGTCGTAGGATTTGATTACGGATACGCATTGGCAAGTCCGAAAACACTCACGATCTGGGAAGCACAATTCGGCGATTTTTCGAACGGCGCACAAATAATGATCGATCAGTATATTTCTGCTGCTGAAGATAAATGGAACAACCAAAACGGACTCGTAATGTTGCTTCCGCACGGTTACGAAGGCCAAGGCGCCGAGCACTCATCGGGAAGAATGGAGCGTTACTTACAACAATGCGCGAACGAAAACATGTTTGTTGCCGATTGTACGACGCCAGCCAACTTCTTCCACTTGCTTCGTCGTCAGATGATTACGACATATCGCAAACCGCTTATCGTATTCACGCCGAAGAGTTTGCTGCGTCATCCGCTTGTGGTTTCATCGGTTGATGAATTTGCAAACGGAAGCTTCCAGGAAACGATCGACGACAAGGTGGTCAACAAAGCCGACGTGAAGTCGCTTGTTTTCTGCACAGGAAAATTCTATTATGATCTGCTTGCCGAGCGCGAAACGAACGGAAGAAAAGATGTTGCATTGGTCAGGATCGAGCAATTGTTCCCGCTTCCGATCGCGCAGTTAAAAGAAATAATCGCTTCTTATCCAAACGCCGACGACTATGTTTGGGCACAGGAAGAACCGCGAAATATGGGAGCTTACAGCCACATGTTGATGAATTTCAATGAAGTGAAGTTACGCGTTGCATCATTAAAAGCATACAGTGCGCCAGCCGCAGGAAGTTACGCACGTTCGAAAAAACGTCATGCCGCTGCAATCGCAATGGTTTTTGACAAGAACTTGTTTAACTAGTTTTTTAGAAGCTGATCCTGCTTTCCGCTGCAATCTTTTTTTGAGATCCTTCGCAAGCTCAGGATGACACAAAAAAAGGATTTCCGCTTCAATCAGGGCTAGGGCATTTATCGTAAATTTGAATTAGAAAACACCAATAAAATTATCCAATATGATTTTAGAAATGAAAGTGCCTTCACCGGGCGAATCGATCACCGAAGTAGAAATTGCAACCTGGCTTGTGAAAGACGGGGATTATGTTGAAAAAGACCAGGCAATCGCTGAGGTTGATTCGGATAAAGCAACCCTTGAACTACCGGCTGAAGCAAGCGGAATCATAACACTGAAAGCAGAAGAAGGCGACGCGGTGAAAGTTGGCCAGGTCGTTTGCCTTATCGATACCGACGGCGTAAAATCAGCGGCTGCTCCGGCGGCAGCTACACCTGCAATCGAACCAAAGGCAGCAGAGCAGGCTCCGGCTCCAGCGAAAGTGGAAGCAAAAGCGGAAACTCCTGCAGCTCCGGTTGTTGCTCCAGCTCCAGAAAAAACATATGCTTCGGGTACGCCTTCACCGGCGGCCAGAAAAATTTTGGACGAAAAAAATATCAATGCTGAATCTCTTTCCGGAACTGGAAAAGGAGGGCGCATTACAAAAGACGATGCGGTAAATGCAGTTCCATCAATGGGAACGCCAACAGGTGGAAGCCGTGGTTCAGAACGTACGAAATTGTCTATGCTTCGCCGTAAAGTAGCAGAACGATTGGTTTCTGCTAAGAATGAAACCGCGATGCTGACAACTTTCAATGAAGTCAACATGACGCCAATCAATACCTTACGGAACGAATATAAAGATGCTTTTAAAGCAAAACACGGCGGCCTCGGACTTGGTTACATGTCATTCTTCACAAAAGCAGTGACGCGGGCACTCCAATTATTTCCGGATGTAAATTCTATGATCGACGGCGATCATAAAATTTCTTTTGATTTCTGCGATATTTCGGTAGCAGTTTCCGGACCAAAAGGTTTGATGGTTCCAGTCGTAAGAAATGCAGAAAATCTTACTTTCCGCGGAGTTGAAGCTGAAATCAAACGTCTTGCAATAAAAGCCCGTGACGGACAAATCACTGTTGACGACATGACAGGCGGAACTTTCACAATATCAAATGGTGGTGTTTTCGGAAGCATGCTTTCAACACCAATCATCAATCCGCCGCAATCAGGAATCCTCGGAATGCATAACATCATCGAGCGACCAATTGCTGTAAACGGCAAAGTTGAAATTCATCCAATGATGTACGTCGCTTTATCCTACGACCACAGGATTATCGACGGCCGTGAGTCAGTTGGTTTTCTTGTCGCGGTCAAAGAAGGACTCGAAAATCCAGCTGAGCTGCTGATGGAAAATAATCCGAAAAAGGCACTAGAGCTATAAATAGAGAAACCCGCTGAGAAGCGGGTTTTTTATTGCAAGGCATTTACTTATCTACCGGAAATGTGAGCATTCAACGCATCAACGTTGGAACTGAACTTAAACACATTATTTACTTGGAAATAATTTTTCGGGTCACAGCACGCTGAATAGGCATACTTTGCAAAGTCAAGTTTAGTATCTTCAAATCCGAAAGTCTCACAAATCTGAACTACTTGTGAAGCGCTCAAACAATTGCTGTCGGCTATTTGTTTTGCGGTTGCCAATCTGCTGTCGTCAAAGTTGATGTTTTTGACTGTCTGTAATGCGTTTGAAAAATTTCCTCCAGACATTGGATATCTGCCAGCGCATCCCGAACTAGGCTCTGCCGATTCTGCATATCCGGTTGTTGTTGAACTGTGTACGGTTGTAGTTTCCGTTACGGTTGTTCCGAAACCAGGATCATTTACAGAGACGTTGATTCCGATGCCGCCAACGTTCATTCCAGCATTAATTCCGACGCCTGTTGTAGTTGTTGTTGTCTGCGTGACGGTGCTGGTGACGGGCGTGTTTTGCTGCACTACAACTTGTGCTGCCGGACTTCCGTACCGTGTTACATATACATTTGAAGGGGCGACGAATCCTTGAACGACGGGCGTCGACGAAAAGAAATTCAATTTCATTTTTGATGCGTTGTTTTTATCGCGCTTAATTTTGTAAGTTACATCTTCAAAAATTCCGTCAACATCGGCAATGGGCAGGAAGTTCTTACTGATTTCCGTTTTAGTTTTATCTTCAAAAATAATTTTAGCGTTGTAATGTGGCTGCGTCAATTCCTCAACCCGAAGATTTGTTTGCGGGAAATCATTGATCTTTTCCCCATTGAGGATAAGCGTAAATTTGTCGCCGTCTTCAGAGAAGATCGTCAAATGGCCAAATTGTTGCGCCTGGGCAACCGAAAGCTGAAGCACCAAAAAGAGGCTGATGCATAGTGTAATTTTTTGCATGGTAATTCAATTTGTTAATAAAGTTAAAATTAGTTAAATAATTTTGTGTTTGTCAACAATGGTGCCAAAATAATACAATAAGCTATATTCAAATTCATTTTAAGAACAGATGCTTTGTGCGGTAATCTATAATAGCACTTCCTTCAATAAGCACATCTGCGCCGATTATTCCCTGAACAGGCTTTGCCTTGTGCTGCTCTAGCGCCGTGTTGACATGTGAAAGGTCAAACACAATTAAGTTGAAATCATTATACTTCCAGCGTCCGATCTTGATTTGGTTTTTTCGTGCGGTTTGTGTAATCATGTCGATTGCTCCTGCGCCTGCAGCCCTGGTTTTTGAGTGTCGTGCCTTTAATTTAAACAGCGAGACATTTTCAAAATCGACGCAACTGTTGGAGGCGCCAGTGTCAAGGATAAAATTTCCGGCAACACCGTTTATTGTGGCCTTGAGTACCAGGTGATTGGTCTTGGTGATCTTAAATTTGATTTTCTTATAATCGGTGAGATCAGGCGAAAGATGGGCAGTTTCTGTCATTTTGTTGGTCTGAACACAAAAATAGCGAATTGCGTTTCCGTCTCTGCATCTGTTAAGATAAAATTTAATTTTATAGAGCGTAATGTTGTAACGATACGCCCGCGTTAGGGATAGCAGTGGAAAGCCCGCGTTTTTTAGCGGCTTGAAGCGGATAGCCCGACCCGCAGGGCACGCCCAAGAAATCATAACAAACCAAAGTTTTCTCGGTTGAGAGTCCTATTTTTGCAGCATGACAATTACCGATACCCATTCACATATATATAGTTCCGAATTTGAAAGTGACGCCGGGGAAATGATGCAACGTGCCTTCGATACTGGCGTGACACGGATCTTTGTGCCGTCTATCGATTCTTCGTACACAGAAAAAATGTACGATTTTGAAAGCCGATATCCGCAGAATGTGTTCCTGATGATGGGATTGCACCCGGTTTATGTGAAGGAGAATTATGTGCAGGAACTGGCATTTGTTGAATCGGAGCTGGCTCGGCGGAAATTCGCAGCAATTGGTGAAATCGGGATTGATTTGTATTGGGATAAGAGTACACTTCCGATCCAAAAAATCGCTTTCCGCAGGCAAATCCAGCTGGCGAAACAGTACAAGCTTCCGATCAATATTCATTGCCGTGACGCATTCAATGAGATTTTCGAAATCTTGGAAGAGGAGAAATCGGATGATCTATATGGCATTTTCCACTGCTTCACCGGAAATTATGAACAGGCGCTTCAAGCCATTTCTCTGAATATGAAACTTGGAATCGGCGGTGTCGTGACGTTTAAAAACGGAAAGATCGATCAGTTTCTGGATCAGATCGACATCAGCCAAATTGTGCTTGAAACTGACGCTCCTTATTTGGCACCTGTTCCATATCGCGGAAAGCGCAATGAAACGAGTTATATTGTAAATGTTGTGGAGAAGCTTTCGCAGATTTACGGACTGCCGACTGCCGAAATTGCTCGGATTACAACTCATAATTCACGTGCGGTTTTTGGCATTTAGCCCCGATACACAGCCATTTTTACAATAAATTTTCGTTCTTTTGCTATTCAAAACAAACTGCCAATGTCAAAATTTGATTCGATTCGGCCTTTTTACGATGTTGAGGTAAATGACGGAATCCGTTCAGTGGTGAATCATCCGATGATGAAAGCATTAATGAATTTTTCGTTTCCTGAAACTGATGATGAAGTTTGGAAGGAGCAGTTGCTTAAAACGCATTCTATCAGCGATTTCCAAGGGAATTTCATTTATAGGTCGGTTCAAAAAGTTTTGGAAAGAAGCTCTGAAGGATTATCGACTTCAGGATTTGAAAAATTGGACAAGAATGCCGCATATCTCTTTATATCAAACCACCGCGACATCATCCTCGATACTTCCCTTCTGAATACAGCACTGTTTGAGCACGGGTTGATCATGACGGCATCTGCAATTGGCGACAATTTGGTGAAAAAATCTTTTTTGTATACGTTATCAAAGTTGAACAGGAATTTCCTCGTAAAACGCGGACTTTCACCTCGTGAATTGCTTGAAAGCTCGAAAACTTTAGCGGAATATATCGGACAACTGATACTTCGAGAGAATCGTTCGGTTTGGATTGCGCAACGTGAAGGCCGCACAAAAGATGGTAACGACTCGACGCATCAGGGTGTTTTGAAAATGCTCGCGATGGGCTCGGACGAAAAGAATGTGATCGATTATTTCAAAAAACTTAAGATCGTTCCTGTTTCAATTTCTTATGAATATGACCCGACAGATGCTTTAAAAATGCCGCAGTTGATGGCCGAAGCAAAGCAGGAGACCTATATTAAAGAGAAAAACGAGGATTTTGTTACCTTGCTTAGCGGAATCATGGGGCAGAAGAAACACATTCATATTCATGTGGGCGACGTGCTTGAAAAGGAACTTGACGAAATTACAGCACAATCTGAAAACTCGAATAAAAGCATCCAGGCTCTGGCCCAGGTTATTGACGATTCAATTTTGGCGACCTATAGATTGTGGCCTACTAATTACATTGCGTACGACCTTTTAAACAAAACTGATAGATTTTCAAACAAATATTCGGACGACGAAAAGCAACTGTTTGAACGCCGTCTTGAAATGCGGATTGATGAAGATAATCCAGTAGCGCTGCAAGGATTTTTGGCGATGTATGCCAATCCGGTAGTCAACAAACTTAAATATGCTGATGCAGTCTAAGACCAACATCCTTCTGATTTACACTGGTGGCACCATCGGTATGATGAAAGATTTTGAGACAGGTGCTTTAAAAGCATTCAACTTCAGTAAATTATTGCAGAAAATCCCGGAGCTCAAGCAGCTCGATTGCGACATTGAAACCATTTCGTTTGATGTTCCGATTGATTCTTCAAATATGAATCCGCGGAAATGGGTTTCAATTGCAGAGATCATCGAAGAGAATTACCTAAAATTTGACGGATTTGTGATCTTGCATGGGTCGGATACGATGTCATACTCGGCTTCTGCGTTGAGCTTCATGCTTGAAAATTTAAGTAAGCCAGTTATTTTTACTGGTTCGCAGCTTCCAATTGGGGATTTGCGTACCGATGCAAAGGAGAACCTTATCACAGCAATTCAGATCGCGTCTCTTCAACATAAAAGCAAGCCGGTTATTTCCGAAGTAGGTTTATATTTCGAATATAAATTGTACCGGGGCAACAGGACGACGAAGATCAACGCCGAACATTTCAACGCGTTTGCGTCACCGAATTATCCGCCGCTTGCCGAATCGGGTGTGCATTTGAAAGTCAACACTGATGTTTCTCCTGTTAAGCCAAAAGGAAAAGACCTGCTGATCCACAAAGAAATGGACAGTAATGTCGTCATCATCAAAATGTTTCCCGGAATCACGGAAGACGTGCTCAATGCAATTACGGCTATTCCGAATTTGAAAGGCGTCATCCTTGAAACTTACGGAGCCGGGAATGCACCAACAGAGAAATGGCTCGTTTCAGCACTTGAAAGTGCGATTCTCCGAGGATTGCATGTTGTGAATGTAACGCAATGTGCGGGCGGAAGCGTGAGCATGGGCGATTACGAAACGAGTACAATGCTAAAGAATATAGGCGTTATTTCCGGAAAAGACCTGACTACGGAAGCTGCAATCACTAAGCTGATGTACCTGCTCGGCCAGAAAGTAGGTCCAAAAGTTTTCAAAACGATTTTTGAGACTTCGATACGCGGAGAATTAACGTAAATGCGGCAACTGAAATTTCGGAATTTGCTATTATTTTTTGTTTCTTTGCAGCCGCTGACTTAGAGAGGTGTCCGAGTGGTTGAAGGAGCAAGCCTGGAAAGTTTGTATATGGGTAACTGTATCGTGGGTTCGAATCCCATCCTCTCTGCAAAGAATTGAATGCTCCCGAAGGGAGCATTTTTTGTTTCGGCAAGCGTGACAAAGCCGCGCTTTGTCTAAGCGAAGCGGAAACAAAAAATGCTGTGCCGCGGCAGCGGCAGCATTTAATTCTTTGTGGGACGCCCCTTCAGGGATCACCGGAGGTAATCCCTGAAGGCAAGCGTGACAAAGCCGCGCTTTGTCTAAGCGAAGCGGAAACAAAAAATGCTGTGCCGCGGCAGCGGCAGCATTTATTCAGGGATCAGCGGAGGTAATCCTGCATCCGATTTACAAAGCCAAGTTGACGGATGCCTATTTCCGCAGCTTTTCGAGCTCCCATGTTTGTAAAACAACAACTACTATCTAGTTCAGTGCCTTTAATATGGTTTGTTTGTTAGATTTTCCATTATACTATTCATACTTACAAGCTAATCTTGACCCACAAAAAATGCCCCGTCAGGAGCATTTGAATTATCTGTAGGGTATAATGTAACCTTAATGAAGCTTGATTTTTTAAAGATTTAAAAACGCACTAATGGTTCCTCATTTTACTGAAGGTAGTATCCAATACTCTTTTGATTTTATCACTTGCACCACCAAAAGCTTTTTCGATCGTATCTGAATAATTAACAACCGCAAGTGGCGGTTTTCCTCCCATGTGGGCTTCAATCGTGCAACGCTTGTCGTTGGTTCCGAACTTGTCACTGTTTTCGTCTCCGAGATATACATCCAAACGTGTAATATTGTCTTCAAAACGCTTTAATGTTGTTTCTATAAGAGATGAAAAATACGTCTCCATTCGCTCGCGGCCTTCGATATGATTGTCGGTATGAAATTTAATCAGCATAACTATTTTATTTAGGTTGTCTAACAAATTTATCAATCGTAAGGTGAAAAAATAGCGTTGTTAATAAAAGATTATGATAAAAAGCAGCGCATTTTCTGCTTGTATTTTTGATGCCGGAATCGTCAGATTTAGGTTGTATAACCTGTTGTCCACGATTTTTTTGTAATTTTGAGCCACAAAAAACCGAACATGAGATTACTGCTGCGCGCTTTGTTCTTACTATTAACATTTGCTTCATTTTCTCAACAGAAAGAGGTTCCTGATTTTACCGCAGTCGATTCACTTTATAGGGAAGATCAATTTTACTTTGCGTTTACCTACAATATCTTATCTAATCCGGAAAATGGCATTAAACAGAATAAATTCTCGGCAGGTTTTTCAGGTGGATTCCTGCGCGACATGCCACTGAACAAATCCCGGACTTTCGCAATCGCTGCCGGCTTGGGTTATTCATTGCAGAATTACAACTATAATCTCAAAGTTGACGATGCTTCAGGAACACCCATTTACAGCCTAATTGAACCGGGTGATACGTATGATAAAAACAAACTTTCGCTTCATTTCGTTGATTTGCCGATTGAGTTCAGATGGCGGACGTCTGCACCCGACAGCCACCGTTTCTGGCGTGTTTATACCGGAATAAAATTAAGTTATTTGTTTTTTGACCGTTCTAGATTCGTGGATGGTGATGAAGAAATTATCGTCAGCGGGAACAAGGATCTTAACTCCTTCCGCTATGGCGCCTATCTCGCGACAGGCTATAACACCTGGAACGCATACGTCTACTACGGACTAAATCCGATCTTTACAAATGCACGGCTAAACGGGAGGTCGGTCGATCTTCAGACGATAAACATCGGACTGATGTTCTATATCTTATAGCCAAAAATACCACAGCATCACCTGCGGAAATAGTCCGCTGCAAAATCCGATCACAAGCTCTGTAACCGAATGCGCCTTCATATGAAGTCGCGAACTACCAATTATTCCATTCATCAAAACAAGAAATGCAATCGTGAATAAAGCATTCGCATGGTTATGATAGCTTAGGCCAATTACAAAAGCAGTCAAGGCACTAATGCCCAGCATATGCAAGCTAGCTTTTATTTTGAGCAACGATAACAGAAGCGCGGCGATCGTACTTGCAAATGCTCCTAAAAAAAAGAAGTACAGTTCGAATATTTTGTCTATTGTAATGCTTTTGTTAAGTAGTGTATAGATCAGGATAGCCTGTACAAGCAACGGAATCTTGCGCTGCGATAATTCCGATAACATTATGGAATCGACTTTTCCGAGTGAACGCAACAGGTAGTAGAAACAGATCGGAATAAAGACCATGATGATCGTGATCTGAATGACGATCAAGTATTTCTGTTGCGTGTTAAAATAATTCTCGTTCAACATAAAGTAGAACAAGACGGCATAAACCGGAATAAAAAGCGGATGGAAGATGTACGAAAAAAAGGGAAGCGTCTTTTTCAAAACGCGGATCAGATTTTCTTCCGCATCCTTGCAACTGGAATATCAAGCTGTTCCCGGTATTTAGCAATAGTTCTTCTCGCGATCGGATAGCCTTTGTCTTTTAATATTTCAGCAAGTTGATCATCAGGCAAAGGTTTGCGTTTGTCTTCTTCCTCAATGACGTTTTGCAATATCTTTTTGATTTCAAGGGTTGAAACATCTTCACCCTGATCGTTTTTCATCGATTCAGAAAAGAACTCCTTGATCAACTTCGTGCCATATGGAGTTTCAACATATTTGCTATTGGCAACCCTTGAAATCGTAGAAATATCTAGTCCGACCAAATCAGCAATATCTTTTAAAATCATGGGGCGTAACTTCGTTTCGTCGCCATCGAGAAAGTATTCCTTCTGATAATGCATAATCGCATTCATTGTCACATAAAGTGTCTCCTGACGCTGACGGATGGCGTCAATAAACCACTTCGCCGAATCCAGTTTTTGCTTAATGAATTGAACCGCATCTTTTTGTTGCGTCGATTTATTTTTTGAAACTTTATACGTCTGCATCATCTCCTGGTAATCTTTCGAAACGTGAAGAGTCGGTGCATTTCGGCCGTTAAGTGTCAATTCCAGCTCGCCATCAACAATTCTGATCGCAAAATCGGGAACCACATGCTCTATCATTTTATTGCTTCCTGTAAAGGCATTTCCAGGTTTCGGATTCAACTTCTCAATTTCTGAGATCGCATTTTTAAGCTGCTCCAACGAAACATTGTATTTCTGCTGAAGTTTGTCGTAATGTTTTTTGGTAAACGCATCGAATTGATGTTCGATAATATCCATAGCAAGCGCTACTGATTCGGTTGGAGTCTTATGCTTTAATTGCAGCAACAGGCATTCCTGCAAATCGCGTGCGCCTACACCTGATGGTTCCAATTCATGGATGATGTGCAGAATACGTTCCACCATCTTCTCGTCGGTATAAATCCCTTGCGTAAACGCCATGTCATCAACGATGTCAGGAATGCTTCTGCGGATGTAACCCATGTCGTCGATACTTCCAACCAAAAACTCTGCAATTTCACGTTCGTTTTCCGTTAGGATAAAAGTATTGAGCTGGTTGATAAGATCCTGGTGGAAGCTTACAGGCGAAGCCAATGGGGATTCGCGCTGATCATCATCATCACTGTAATTATTTGCCTGAAGTTTATATTCCGGCGTGTCATCGTTGTTTAGGTATTCGTCGATATTGACATCTTCGGCTTCGATGCGATCGTTTTCGAATTCATCATAATCATCGAACTCCTCATTTTCGAATTCATCTTTTTCGTATTCCTCATCTTCCTCTTTCCCAGCTTCGAGCGCGGGATTTTCATTCATTTCCTCCTTGAGCCGCTGTTCAAATGCTTGTGTAGGCAATTGAATCAGCTTCATCAGCTGGATTTGCTGTGGTGATAGTTTCTGTGATAATTTTAAATTCAAAAACTGCTTTAACATCGAAAAGTTGGTTTATAGTTTAAAGTTAGAAGTTAAACCCGTTTTGTGCAAACTTTAATGCTTAAACTTTATTAAAATTCGGCGTTACCCGGTGTTCTTGGGAAAGGGATCACGTCGCGGATATTTGTCATTCCCGTCACAAATAATACAAGTCGTTCAAATCCAAGGCCGAAACCTGAATGTACAGCGCTTCCGAATCGTCTCGTATCAAGATACCACCATAATTCCTCTTCGTCGATTCCGAGGACTTTCATCTTTTCAAGCAACACATCATATCGTTCTTCACGTTGTGAGCCGCCTACGATTTCCCCTATTCCGGGAAATAATATATCCATTGCCCCAACGGTCTTTCCGTCTTCATTCAAACGCATGTAAAACGACTTAATGTTTGCCGGATAATCATATACGATTACTGGTGATTTAAAATGCTTTTCAACAAGGAAGCGTTCGTGCTCAGATTGAAGGTCGGCACCCCATTCTTCTATCGGATACTGAAATTTCTTCTTTTTATTCGGGGTTGAATTCCGCAAAATATCTATTGCTTCCGTATACGAAACACGTTTAAAATTGTTCGCCAAAACAAAATTAAGTTTTTCCAAAAGCGCCATTTCGCTTCGTTCTGCCTGCGGCTTTGACTTTTCCTCTTCCAACAGTCGACCCTCCAGGAACTTCAAATCATCATTGCATCGTTCGACTGTATATTTAATCACGTACTGAATAAAATCTTCAGCAAGGTCCATATTGTCATCCAAATCATTGAAAGCAACTTCCGGTTCGATCATCCAGAATTCGGCCAGGTGTCGGGATGTGTTTGAATTCTCAGCGCGGAATGTTGGTCCAAACGTATAAATCTGGCCCAAAGCCATAGCAAAAGCTTCGCCTTCGAGTTGGCCCGAAACGGTCAGGTTGGTTTCTTTTCCGAAGAAATCTGCTTTATAATTGATATTTCCATCTTCCGTCCGTGGCGGATTGTCGAATGGCAACGCGGTAACTTTAAACATCTCGCCTGCACCTTCAGCATCCGATCCGGTTATGATTGGAGTGTTGACATATACAAAACCTTTATCCTGAAAATACTTGTGAACGGCATAAGACAATACAGAACGAACGCGCATAATCGCTCCGAAAGCATTCGTTCGAACACGTAAATGGGCGTTTTCACGAAGAAATTCCAACGAGTGTTTCTTAGGCTGCATCGGGAATTTTTCGGCATCCGAATCGCCCAGAATTTCAAGTTTCTTAACCTGGATCTCATATTTTTGGCCCGCGCCTTTGCTCTCCACCAGATCACCTGTAACCGAAATCGCAGCTCCCGTCGTAATTCTTTTCAAAGTCTCTTCCGCAGTATTTTCGAAATCGACAACACACTGAATGTTGTTAATCGTCGAGCCGTCATTAAGCAAGATGAATTGGTTGTTTCTGAACGTACGGACCCAGCCTTTTGCATTGACTTCGTGCAGTGATTTTGTACTGTTTAGCAGGTCTCTGACCTTTGTATGTTTCATTCCCGGAGTATTATGTTATTGTCAAATATTAGATGTGCAAATATAGTAGAATAGTTAGAAACAGCTATGGTTTCGGCATCGGGGTTTTATTGGCGGCTCTCTTTAGTTCGATCCCGATTCTTCAAGGTGAAACACCGCGTTTTTATGGTGGAGAATTTATATATTTGGCTTTTAATTCACGAACGGGCTTCGGCACAAATTGATCATAGTTGATGAAAAAAGCACAGACTTCCATCTTTTATATAGTCACAATAGGTATTTTCTCATCCTTAATTTACTGGATCCTAACCAATGGCAAACATTTAGAAGCAGGTCGTCAAATTATTGAGCCAACGGTAGGCAGTGATCAATGGAATCAATTTTTGGACTCGCTCACGCATAATCTCACAGAATCGCTGGCGATTTTACTCCTTCAAATACTTGCGATCATCTTGGTAGCGAGAATTTTTGGATGGTTTTTCAGAAAAATTGGACAGCAATCTGTCGTTGGGGAAATGGTGGCAGGAATTGTGCTTGGTCCCTCATTATTGGGAATGTATTTCCCCGAGTTTTCCACTACACTCTTTCCAGTTGAGTCTTTAGGAAATTTAAAGCTCTTAAGCCAAATCGGATTGATCTTCTTTATGTTCGTAATTGGGATGGAGCTTGATCTGAAAGCCCTGCAAAATAAGGCCAACGATGCAGTAGTAATAAGCCATGCAAGTATTATTTTTCCTTTTACGCTTGGAATAGGGCTTGCCTATTTTATATATGAGCAATTTGCGCCGAGCGGTGTGCAGTTTGCTTCATTTGCGCTATTTATTGCCATTTCTATGAGCATTACAGCATTTCCGGTCTTGGCAAGGATCGTGCAGGAGCGCGGGATACATAAAACCAAGCTCGGAACAATTGTAATTACCTGCGCCGCCGCCGATGACATCACCGCCTGGTGTATTTTGGCCACTGTAATTGCAATAGTCAACGCGGGATCTTTTGGCAGCTCACTTTATATTATTGCGCTAGCAGTTGCCTACGTCTTTCTGATGCTGAAAGTGGTGCGGCCATTCCTTGCCCGTGTGGGCGAACTTAAAAATTCACGCGAGAGCCTTAACAAACCAGTTGTTGCAATATTTTTACTGACACTCATTATATCTGCCTATACCACTGAAGTCATCGGAATCCATGCGCTTTTTGGTGCATTTATGGCTGGCGCAATAATGCCCGCCAATGCTAATTTCCGAAGCATAATTATAGAAAAAGTAGAAGATGTTTCCGTAATTGTGCTCTTGCCCTTATTCTTTGTTTTTACAGGCTTGCGTACAAAAATTGGCCTCATCGATAGTGTCGAGATGTGGCAAATGACCGGCATCGTGATTATTGTCGCCGTTGTGGGAAAATTTTTAGGTAGTGCCCTTGCAGCAAAGTTCGTTGGGCAAAGTTGGCGTGACAGCCTTACCATCGGAGCTTTAATGAATACGCGTGGCTTAATGGAACTTATCGTTCTAAATATAGGGAAAGACCTTGGTGTATTGGATGATCGGATGTTTGCAATCCTTGTGATCATGGCCCTTGTAACTACCTTTATGACCGGGCCTGCACTTGATCTAATCAATTGGGCTTTCAAAACCAGCGATAATATTATCCCGGAAGAAGCGCGAGATGATTCGAAATTTAAAATTCTTTTGTCGTTCGGAAATGCCGAAAGAGGCAAGTCGTTGCTTCGGCTCGCTAACAGTTTCGTAAAACGAGATACAGGCGATGCAGTAATTACAGCAATGCATCTGATCAATAGCAACGAGCTCCATACATTCGATTTTGAAGAACAGGAACGCATGAGCTTTGAACCCGTTGTTGCAGAATCAGTAGCGCTCGACAGGAAGATTCACACCTTCTTTAAAGTTTCCAACGACATTGATGCTGATATAATAGAAGTTTCCAACAAAGGTGAATACGATCTGCTTTTGGTCGGCTTGGGCCAATCGATTTTTGAAGGCACCTTGCTCGGAAGAGTCCTCGGTTATACCACGCAGATCATCAATCCGGACCGACTTATCGATAAATTCACCGGAAAAGAGGGCTTGTTTGCCAATTCGCCATTTGATGAAAGAACCCGACAGATAATTGGTAAATGTAAAATGCCGGTGGGAATTCTGGTCGACAAAAACATGGGCAGTCTCGAACGTGTTTTTATGCCAATTTTCAACGAAGAAGATGCGTTTCTTGTTCAATATGCAGAGAAGTTAGTTGCAAACAACAGATCCAGAATTACTTTTGTTGATCCTAATGGCGCTGTAGCGAATAATACCAAGATCGCTGATAGTATAGCGCGAATCGGAAAACAAGTTCCAGATAGCATCATTATGATGGAAGAACGGATCATGAAACGCGAATTCCTGACCAAACAGGATATCATGATAGTGAGCCTTGAAAGCTGGAAGAAACTGTTGGATACGCAAAGCGTATGGCTGAATAACATTCCGTCAGTCCTTATAATTAAGCCGTAATGAACTGGCTACTTTTGATAATAGGCGGACTTTTCGAAGTTGGTTTTGCATCCTGTCTCGGAAAAGCAAAGGAATCTTCGGGAACAACAGCAATTTATTGGTTTATCGGATTTTTTGCCTGTCTGTCAATCAGCATGATTTTGCTGTATAAAGCCTCACTCACGATTCCAATTGGAACTGCTTATGCGGTCTGGACCGGAATTGGCGCTGTCGGAACGGTTTTAGTCGGAATATTTGTGTTCAAGGAACCTGCGACTTTTTGGAGGATGTTCTTTATTACGACTTTAATTGCTTCGATCGTCGGACTGAAGTTTGTGTCAGCCGATTAAATACCGAGGTTAAATACAAAACTCAATTTAATTGACAAATTGTCTTCAACCCTTGGAAGCTGGTTCGCCCCGTAGCGATAGAATCCCGATAAACCCAGGCCGTTGTAAATCTGATTAAGCTCGATTCCCGATTCAAAATAACCATTGTCAAGAGTTTTATAATCAATGCCGATATGACTTTGCGGATCATCAATTGTTCCCCATGCAATTCTTGTGACAGCGACAACCGATGGCTTGATCTTGCGGAAAATCTCAATTCTTTTTGAACCGTGTTTGAGCTGTAACATTACGTATTTATTCGAAAAGAATTCATTGAAGAACATCGTTTCAAAACTGTTCTTTCCTGCAAATGTGATGCGCTGCAGCAGTCGATCCTTGTTCAGGTTGTTTGGCGAAGAGTTGTACAGATGCGTTATCGGAACATCGCCAAAGGCAAGTCCCGATTCAACTAAAACCGCAGTTTTCATTCCGTTCAGGAACAGTTTCTCGTATTGTGCCCGAAGGTCGATTTTGGCAAATTCAAAGTCATTTCCGAAGATTCCCGGGATAGCCTGCGTGAACTGAAACGTGAACTTGGGAAAACGTTTTTCTGTTTCGAGTCGGCCCGCCGGCGTTTGCATATATTCGCTAAACGGATTCCATTGGAACGAAACCATCGCAGTAGTGAAGTTATACCGCGTATATATTTTGCCATCGAGGTTGTAGATATAATTAAATTTGGGCTCGATCTGGCTATACGCCAGCTGCCAAATGCTCTCGGTCTTGGGGAAGATCTTGGTTTCGACATAGCCGCGCCACGTAACATGATTGTAAAACGTGCTCACATTGATTGGCCTCGGATCATAAATCTTAAAAACACGTTTGTCGATTGCAAAGGAAGTACTTGCAATTTCCCGAACATCATCAGTATACGATCCGCCGATCCTGGTGTTTGAGAATTTTCCGATTCGTGCCGACATACCGAGATTATATTTCATCCTGCCGTCTTTTGTTCCGTATGCCGTGTAACCTTCGAGGCGATACAACTTCGAGAATTGCTCGTTCGAGATTCCGCCAAAGCCAAACCGAAAACCCTCATAATTGTTGTAGCTCAGCAAATAGCGCAAATCAACGTCGATTGGCCCAAGTGGCACATAACCATTAAAAATTTTTCTGCCTATCAAAAGTTTTTTCTCGACTTTCTGTTGTTGTGCAAGGCTGTCAAGCGCTTCGTACGTCGGCACGAAGCGAGCGTCTGCGTCAGTTCGGTAACTGTTCCAGAATTCGTCATTCTGATTGATCGCACTGTCTTTTACTTCGGTTATGACCGCAGGCTTTTTAATGATTATCGGAATGTTGAACGTTGGATTTAAATATTTTGTTTCCGCAAGTAAATACGTAAAATCGGATGCTTCTTTTTCTCGTTTTTTGTCTCCTTCGGATGTTGCTTCAAATTTCAATGTTTCACCTAAGATCCGAATATCTTCTTCGTTATTGCCTTTTACGATCTTAAATTTTTTTGAAGATGGAAACCAAATATCATATTGAGGCAAATACGAAAAATCATGCGTTGAGGTAATGTCCAAAACACCGATTGTATGCATTATAGCCTTAGCAACTGCAAATTTGTCGTCGATGTAAAGAGTTCCGTTTAGTCCTAACACGTGCCTTTGTTTCCTTGGCGTAAAATTTATTATCGAGACTTCCCTGTCATCTATCGTCGTGCTTCCGCCGAAGGAAAAAATGTAGTGATCAATTGCGTCATCAGCAATCGGACTCACATATGTTGCTTCAAATAATTCGAATTGCTCATCATAAACTGAAAAAGACTGCAGATTAAAACCTACGATTTCATAGATAGGTTCTTTTAAACCAGCCATTTTTGTTCCGATGATGATCTCTTTGCGATTTTTACCATCGAATTCAAGGTTTGAAACGTTCTCGGTCTGAAACACATGCCGACGTTCAACTACCTTCTTAAATTTGTACTCAGATGAATCTAACTTTTTTAATGTCCGGATGCCGCGCTTTTTGCTGAATAGCGAGTCAATTCTGCCATCGATTGAATCCGGATTGGCAGTGACGACTAATTTGGTATAGGATCGTAAGCTGAAGCTGCTGAACTTTTTCTGGGGATCGTTGGTGTTACGGTGGCGGATCACGGATTGAACGAGCTCAGCTGCGTTTGTTGTGCCGGAACTGATTTGCGCCGAGGCAAAACCGTTGAATAATAAAAGAAGCCAGACGAAATGCCTCATGTTGGTTAATAAGCCCGCAAGGTACAAACTCTTAAAAACAAAAATCCGCCTGCAGCGGATTTTGTAGCGTGTGCTGATCAGACTTTCATTATTTCAGCTTCTTTGACAGCGAGAAGTTCGTCGACTTTCCGAATGTAACTATTGGTAAGATTTTGGACTTCATCTTCGGCTGTTTTGCAGATATCTTCAGAAGTTCCCTCTTTCTCTAGTTTCTTGATTTCGGTATTGGCGTCTTTCCTCGCATTCCGGATTCCGATTTTTGCGTCTTCAGCTTCCATTTTTGCCTGTTTGGCAAGGTCGCGCCGGCGTTCTTCAGTAAGTGGCGGAACGCTGATGATGATGATATCGCCATTGTTCATTGGATTGAAACCGATGTTGGCTACCTGAATTGCTTTTTCAATCGGATGCAGCATGTTTCTTTCCCAAGGCTGAATGGTGATCGTGCGAGCGTCGGGAACATTGATGTTGGCAACTTGTGAAAGTGGAGTCGCAGCTCCGTAATAATCTACGAAAACGCTTCCAAGCATCGCCGGACTAGCCTTTCCTGCACGGATATTTAAAAATTCTTTCTCGAGGTGCGCAATTGAACCTGTCATCGATTCCTCGGTACTTTCTAAAATAAAGTCAATTTCTTCAGTCATTGTAAGAGATTGTTAGATGTCTTATTTATGATTTTAATGGAATTACCGTTTCATTTGAGGCCCTAGCCCCGATGGCAGCCGGTATCCTTTTTGTTCATGATGAATTGCTTCGCCAGTTCGAGCACGCTCTCGGGTCTTCACTTCGTTCAGGAAGACAACAAAAAGATAAAGGCGAACAGCGGGAACAGCTTCAAATCATCAACTAAACGCTCACGAGTGTTCCTATATTTTCGCCTTCACAGATCTTTAGCAGGTTGCCTTGTTTGTTCATGTCGAAAACGACGATTGGCAACTTATTTTCCTGGCTTAGTGTGAATGCGGTCGTGTCCATTATGCTGAGTCCTTTTTTGAGGACATCTTCAAATGAAATTGTTTCGAACTTTTTAGCGTCAGGGTCTTTTTCGGGATCGGCAGTGTAGATTCCATCGACACGCGTTCCTTTCAAAATGACATCGGCATGAATTTCCACACCGCGCAAAACTGCCGCTGTATCGGTTGTAAAGTACGGATTTCCTGTTCCGGCTCCGAAAATCACGATACGTCCTTTTTCAAGATGACGGACGGCGCGACGTTTAATATATGGTTCAGCAATCGCCTCGATTTTTAAAGCGGTCTGCAAACGCGTCAGCATTCCTTTATTTTCAAGTGCGCCCTGCAGTGCCATTCCGTTGATTACTGTTGCGAGCATGCCCATATAATCACCTTGAACGCGATCCATTCCCGCACTTGCTCCTGAAACGCCTCTGAAAATGTTTCCACCGCCGATTACGATTGCAATTTCAACACCTTTTTCATGGATTGTTTTAATATCATCAGCATATTCTGCAAGTACGTTGGGATCGATCCCGTATTGCTTTTCTCCCATCAGTGCTTCACCACTTAATTTGAGCAGAATTCTCTTGTATTTCATCAGTCGTTGTCTGTTTTTAGTGCCAATGAACGTGGCAAATCGTATGGAGCTGTGCAAATATAGACATATTCTTTTTTCCAAAAACGCGGATGTTCAAAAATGTTAACGAGTGTAAAATGCTGTCCTTTTTTCTTTTTAATGTCTTATTTTTGTAGTTAAAGACCGATAATCATGAAAGTTGCAGTTGCAAAATGTTTGGCTAACAGCTATTCGTATACCGAATATCGTAAGATTGTATCTGACTTGCTTTCGCAGGATAAATCAAGCGGAAAAGAGCAATCGCCCGAGCTTACGCATTACTCGCTGCTCAACGAAACCAGGATGAACAGGCTTGACAAAACGATAATCATTTCGGAAGACATCATCCTGAAGATGCTCGACCTGAAGAAAAGCTACACGTGGCTGGTTTTATCGGAAGGTTGGTGTGGCGATGCGGCTCAAATTCTTCCGGTTCTACACAAGATGTCGATCCTGACGCCGAACATCGAAATGAAAGTTGCATTTCGTGATGAGAACGAGGAACTGATGAGCCGCTTTCTGACAAACGGCAGCAAGTCAATTCCAAAACTTATTGTGATCGATAAATCGACGTTGAACGTTTGCGGACATTGGGGTCCGCGCCCGAAAGGAGCCGCACACTTAATCAAAAGTTACAAAGAGCAATATGGCATTTTAGATGAAACTGCAAAAACCGAACTTCAGCTTTGGTATTTCCATGATAAAGGCGCGTCAATTCAAAATGAAGTTATGATGCTGATGCTGGAAGCTGAGACCTCGTGTTATGCTAAACGTTAACTTCTAAGGATTTTTCAAATTCATCAGGCGGAATCGCCTTATCGACATCGTATTCACCGATCTTCGTTCGCCGCAAAGCAGTCAAATGCGCACCCGAATTTAACGCCATTCCGAAATCATAAGCCAACGAGCGAATGTAAGTCCCTTTGCTGCATACTACACGAAAAGCGACTTCAGGAAGTTCAATACGAGTGATTTCAAATTCATGTATTGTTGTTTTTCTAAATGCGATTTCAATCTCATTCCCGGCACGCGCATGCTCGTAAAGTCGGACGCCGTCTTTTTTGATTGCAGAAAATATCGGGGGTTTCTGGTCTATTTCACCGAGAAATTGTTTTGTTGTTGATCGTATCAATTCCGAAGTGATATGTTCTGTTGGAAATGTTTGGTCAATTTCTGTTTCAAGATCGTATGACGGAGTCGTCGCGCCAATATGAAAAGTCCCGGTATATTCTTTTTGCTGTCCCTGGATCTCGGTAATTCGTTTGGTGAACTTTCCTGTGCAGACGATTAACAGGCCAGTTGCAAGCGGATCTAAAGTTCCGGCATGGCCGATTTTTATCTTCTTCAATCCCAGATTACTTTTGAGCGCCCATTTCATTTTGTTGACAGCCTGAAAAGATGTCCATTGCAAGGGCTTGTCGATCAAAAGGATCTGGCCGTTTTGGTAGTCTTCGGCAGTCATTAAACTATGGTCAGTTTCTGGATGAAAAAATGGATCAAAAGGATTGCAACGCCGGCAATGATCCGGTAGTAACCAAATATCTGGAAACCGTTGCGGTTCAGGTAACCTATAAAAGACCGGATCGCAAAAAGTGCGACAACAAATCCGATTATATTTCCAATGATCAGTAAACTGATTTGCTGGTCGGTTAAAACCATTCCGTCCTTTGTAAAGTCGTAACATTTTTTTGCTGTCGCGCCTAGCATGGTCGGCACTGCAAGAAAGAACGAAAATTCGGCAGCAGTTGTTCTTGAGAGTTTTTGTGACATTCCGCCTGCAATACTTGCGCCGCTTCGCGAAACACCGGGAATCATCGCCAGACATTGAAAACATCCGATCTTAAAAGCAGTGAGATAGGAGACCTGCTGGTCGGTTTGAATTTCTTCTTCATCGGTGAACCAATCGTCTACCTTTAGTAAAACGATTCCGCCGATAATTAACGAAATTGCAACGGTAAGCGGACTTTCAAGCATTGCATCAATATAATCGCCAAGAAGTAAACCCAGGATAACGGCAGGAATAAACGCAACAAATAGTTTTAAGTAAAAATCTACAGATTGAAAAAAGCGTTTGAAATACAGCACAACAACCGAAAGTATGGTTCCAAGTTGAATTACAATAGTGAAAAGCTTTGTAAAATCGTCATGCGCAATCCCGAAGAACGACGAAGCGATGATCATGTGACCTGTTGAAGAAACGGGAAGGAATTCAGTAAGGCCTTCAATTATGGCAAGAACAACGGCTTGGATTGTAGTCATTGAGGAAGTTCAGAGTTCAGATTGTAGAGTTCAGATTATTTCGAAATCGTATCTGATTTAGGAGTTTTTAGAATCGAATAAATCGTGATTCCGAATCCGATCAACACAACTGTTGGCGCAAGCCTGATCCTGCGGAAATTGAATATATCGTCACTAAAAACTTTCGGGTCATCGCTTCCGCCGCCCGACATCAGGATGAAACCCAATGCGATCACAACGATACCGACCAGCAATACCGTGTAGTTTATTTTTCCAAAAAGGAATTCCTTGTGTTGTTCGTTGTTCATGATATGTTTTAAGTCAAAAGTTGAAAGTCAAAAGTTGAAAGTCAGTTGTCGGTTGATGATTGTCAGTTTTCTATTCTGAGATTTACAATCTAAAATCTGAACTCCTAATAAAGATCGTCAGTCCGCAAATTCAAAAACCGTTGCGTCGCAATAAACGTACTGATCCATGTGATTAAAATTCCAGCGGCCAGAACTCCGATCAACACCAAACCAACCATTAATTCATCTTCGATTATTCCAAGGTTTGGGAAATTTGTATCGACATAATATAAAACGCCCATTAAAGCCAGAACAGCTAAAACTCCGCCTATGATTCCGAGTCGGATACTTTTCCAAATGAATGGTTTTCTGATAAATGATTTCGTAGCGCCAACCATTTGCATGGTCTTGATGATAAAACGTTTGCTGTGAATCGACAATCGCATCGAACTGTTGATCAATAAAACGGCGATCAAAGCAAGGAAACCGCTCGCGATCAATATCCACATTGAAATTTTCTGTATGTTGTCATTTACTAGATTGACAAGTTGTTTGTCATAGACGATATCCGAAATCATTGGATTCTGGCGTAACCGACTTTCGATTTTTGCGATACTGTCGTTGTTAACATAATCGGCCCGAAGATAAATATCAAAAGAATTTTGCAGCGGATTCACACCCAGAAATTCCATAAAATCCTCGCCAATCACTTCTTTATGCTCTTTTGCCGCTTGCTCCTTGCTTACATATTTGGATGTTTTTGCAAAAGAAGCTGTTTTAAGCTCACTCGTAAAAGCAGTCATCGTACTGTCGGTTGCCTCGTTTTTAAAAAACACCGTCATGGCGATTTCTTCTTTAAAATCGTCTGATAATTTCTTTGAATTAATTATGAAAAGCCCAAGAATCCCGAGTAGGAAAAGCACGAGGAAAACACTTAGAACAACCGAAAAATAAGCGGAAAGCAACCTGCGTCTTTGAAACTTATCAAATTTAGAGATCATATAGGAGTCGGATTATTTGGTAAAAATAATAAAGAAAATGTTTAATCGCGGTTTATTAACCTCCAAAGTTTTGACTTTAGTTCAATAAGCGTATTTTTGTGGAAGTTTCAGAAAAAGCTGATTTTTCAGGAGCTTTTTCCCGCTTTTCGCTGCAATCTTTTTTAAATTTCCCTATGCTACGCTCCGGGCAATCCTAAAAAAGGATTTCCGCTTCAATCGGGGCTAGACATTCATGGTATAGGGTTTAGGGTATAAGGTGTAGGTTTCGTTGGCCAGAAACATTATCCGGCCTATGCCCTAAACCTTAAACCATACACCAATTTATAATGAAATACACTCCAAACGAAATAGAAGCCCGCTGGCAAAAATACTGGGCCGAAAACAAATCCTTTGCCGCCTCAAACCATTCCGATAAACCTAAGTATTACGTGCTGGATATGTTCCCATATCCTTCCGGAGCCGGATTGCACGTGGGCCATCCGCTAGGATACATCGCATCTGATATTTACGCGAGATACAAACGTCACCGTGGATTCAATGTCCTGCATCCGCAAGGATATGACAGTTTCGGATTGCCGGCTGAACAATATGCTATCCAAACAGGCCAGCATCCAGACAAAACGACGAAAGAAAACATTGCACGATATCGTGAGCAACTTGATAAGATCGGATTTTCGTTCGATTGGGATCGGGAAGTGCGGACCTCCAACGCCGAATATTACAAATGGACACAATGGATCTTCATCCAATTGTTTAATTCATGGTACAACAAAGTCAGTGACAAAGCTGAAAGCATTGGCACGCTGATCATGAAATTCGAAGACAATGGAAATGCCAATATACAAGCTGTTTGTGATGATAATATAGGGCAATTTTCCGCTGCCGAATGGATTTCCTACTCAAAAGAACAGCAGGAAAAGATCCTGCTTCAATATCGATTGACCTACTTGGCTGAAACCGAGGTCAATTGGTGTCCCGGATTGGGAACTGTTCTCGCAAACGATGAAATTGTCAACGGTGTTTCAGAACGTGGCGGATATCCTGTGATCCGAAAAAAAATGACGCAATGGAGCATGCGTATTTCCGCTTATTCAGAGCGTTTGCTTCAAGGACTTAATACAATAGATTGGACGCAATCGCTAAAGGATTCGCAAACGAACTGGATCGGTAAATCGGTTGGTGCGACGGTCACGTTCCGCATCATGCCAGAAAATCCTGATGAAAAACCGATTCCTGTCGATGTTTTTACGACGCGTCCCGATACAATTTTCGGAGTGACATTTATGACTTTGGCTCCCGAACATGAATTGGTTGCGACGATAACTTCCGCTGAGCAAAGACCGGCTGTTGAAGCCTACGTTGAAGCTACGGCGAAACGTTCGGAACGCGATAGAATGTCGGATATCAAGACGATCTCCGGAGTTTTTACCGGAGCTTATGCCGAACATCCGTTTACAAAAGAGCCTGTTCCGGTCTGGATTGGCGATTATGTTCTGGCAGGTTATGGAACAGGAGCTGTCATGGCTGTTCCGTGTGGCGATGAACGCGATTACGCTTTTGCCAAACATTTTAATATTCCAATAAAGAATATTTTTGATGATGTTGATATTTCCGAACAGGCTTATGGATCGAAAGACAATGTTGTAATTGCGAATTCGATGTTCCTCAACGGACTGAACTATAAAGAAGCTTCTAAAAAAGCTATTGAAGAACTGGAACGCATCAAACAAGGAAAGGGCAAGACGAATTACAGGTTACGTGATGCTGTTTTTTCGCGTCAGCGTTATTGGGGCGAGCCGTTTCCTGTTTATTATGTGAACGGGCTTCCGCAGATGATCGAGGCGCAACATCTTCCGGTACGTTTGCCTGAGGTGGAAAAATACCTGCCAACAGAAGACGGATTGCCGCCATTGGGAAATGCTACAGAATGGGCTTGGGATGTACATCAGTCTAGAGTGGTGAGTAATGAGTTAATCGACCATCAAACGGTTTTTCCTCTTGAATTGAATACGATGCCCGGCTGGGCCGGAAGTTCGTGGTATTGGCTGCGTTATATGGATGCTCGTAATGAAACAGAATTTGTTTCAAAAGATGCAGAAAACTACTGGGAAAACGTCGATTTGTACATCGGCGGAAGCGAACATGTAACCGGACATTTACTGTACTCAAGATTTTGGAATAAATTTCTTTTTGACCGTGGTTTTATAACCAGGGACGAACCGTTCAAGAAATTGATCAACCAGGGAATGATCTTGGGGATGAGTGCGTTTGTTTATAGAATCGAGGGAACAAATACTTTTGTTTCCAAAAACAAGGTCGGAACTCAAAAGGTGCAGCCAATTCATGCGGATGTAAGTTTTGTCAATTCATCAGATGAACTAAATGTTACGGCTTTTCAAGCTTGGCGCGAAGATTACGCTTCAGCTGAATTTATCACCGAAGACAATGGCAAGTTCATCGTAGGCCGTGAAGTCGAAAAAATGTCAAAATCAAAATACAATGTCGTTACTCCGGATGATATTTGTTCCGAATATGGAGCTGATACCTTACGTCTATACGAAATGTTCCTCGGTCCGCTTGAACAGGCAAAACCTTGGAATACTGCCGGAATTACAGGTGTTTTCGGATTTCTGAAAAAGCTTTGGAAGCTTTATTTCGATGATAAAGGTTTTATTGTGACATCGAATCCTGCATCCGCGGAAGCGATGAAAACACTGCACAAAACAATTAAGAAAGTTCAGGAAGATATTGAAGGATTTTCATTTAATACGTCGGTAAGCCAATTCATGATTGCCGTAAACGAACTGACCGCATTGAACTGCCATGAAAGAAGCGTTCTTGAACCGCTTGCCATCTTAATTTCGCCTTACGCGCCACATATTGCCGAGGAACTTTGGGAGAAACTCGGTCACGAAAATAGCATTTCTACTGCGCCCTTTCCTGTATTCAGGGCTGAATTTTTGGTCGAAAGCAACAAAGAATATCCGGTTTCATTTAACGGCAAGATGAGGTTTACGATCAATTTGCCTTTAGATCTTACCAAACAACAGATTGAAGAAATTGTTATGAAAGATGAGCGAACAATCAAACAGTTAGAAGGCAGGACGCCAAATAAAGTTATTATTGTTCCTGGGAAGATCATCAATCTGGTTGGATAGGCAACTATTGTGAAAAGTTTCTACCATTAAGGGATCAAAACAATTAAGTTCTTCTTAATGAACCTAAATTTCTGAATGGTTTTTATTCATGGTCCCCTAATTTTCTGACACAACTGACAAAATTTCATTGGCAAAACTTTAATTCGCTCTGGCGGGATTTTTGCTAACTTTGGATAAAATCAAAAAACAAACGCTATGTACATAGGATGGATTATAATGGGTGTCATCATGCTTGCCAGCTGGGCTGTGAGTGCCCGATTGAAACATAAGTTCGAAAAATATTCGAAACTGCGTCTCCAGAACGGAATGAGCGGAGCCGAGATTGCTGAGAAAATGCTTGCCGATCACGGAATTCGCGATGTTCGCGTTATTTCAACTCCGGGAAGATTAACCGATCACTACAATCCGGCAGACAAAACCGTTAACCTTAGTGAAGCGGTTTACAATCAAAGAAACGCAGCGGCTGCTGCTGTTGCAGCGCACGAATGTGGACACGCTGTACAACATGCAGTTGCTTACAGCTGGCTTCAACTTCGTTCAAAATTGGTTCCGGTTGTATCAGTAGCTTCCAATCTTGTTCAATGGGTTTTGCTCGCTGGAATTCTGATGGTCAATACGTTCCCTGAGCTTTTATTGATTGGGATCATCGTATTCGCAATGACGACATTGTTTGCTTTCGTTACGCTTCCGGTTGAATATGATGCGAGTAATCGCGCACTTGCCTGGCTGGAAAACAAGAGAATGTTGACACGCGAAGAACAGAGCGGCGCTAAAGATTCATTAAAATGGGCAGCACGTACTTATGTTGTCGCCGCAATCGGTTCATTGGGTACGCTTTTGTACTACGTGATGATTTACATGGGAAGAAGAGATTAATGAAAATAGTTATAAAAAAATCCGCACTTCGATGCGGATTTTTTTATGTCAAATTGTTAAGTCACAAATCACTAGTCACAAGTCTAAGAAGCCTAAGGTTCCAAACGCGCAGCAAGTCTAAGTAGCGAGTCTAAGAGCGCAGCAAGTCCATCTTAAAATAGCTTATCGGGATCATAACCATGATACGGAGTTTCCTTTTCGATGAAATGAACGCCAAATTCCTCAAGTTCCTTGAGAATAGGCAGGTAAATTTCTTTGCTGAGTGGTAATTGAACTCCGGGTTTTGTGATATTTCCGTTTAGAATCTGTAAAGTAGCCATTGCTACGGGAAGTCCGACAGTTTTTGCCATCGCCGTATACGTTTGGTCATCGCCGATGCAGACCATTTTTGAGTCGATCTGTTTTTGTGTGCCGTTGATTTCGTATCCGAACTTGTGGTACATCACGATCATGTCTTTGTCGTCAGGTTGTAACGTCCAACTGTCTGATAATATCTTCTCAAGGATTTGCGCTGGTGTTGCCTTTGGCAGCGCAACGATTTTATCGGGATTGAAGATGTCGAGCTCAAGGAGTTTATCCCACATAATATCGTCCTGTTCAATTCCGAGTTGTAGGCGCACTTTTATCTCGACAGAATCCGTCGGATGATAAGGAAGAAACAAATTCGTGAATTCTCTGTAACTGATCGTATCCGAATTGTCAATTATATAGGTGTCATCGGTCATTCCCAATTGAACGAACATGTTCCAAGCTTTTGAAAATCCGACCCGACGGATTGTTCCTCTGTACAAAGTCAGGACGTCGTCAAGTCCGTAGATGCTTCTGTATTTCAATGAATCCCGATTGGCGTAGCCTTCAAACCTGCCGTAACCTTCGACCTCTAGAAATTCCGTCCGACGGAATAACCGATGATATGGAATATATTTATAGGTGCCTTCCTGTATAAACTTCGCTGCGCCGCCTTGCCCGGCCAAAACCACATTACGAGGCGCCCAGGTAAATTTGTAATTCCACAAATTATCATCTGATTCAGGAGCTACGAGTCCGCCGCAAAATGATTCGAAAAGCAATAATTTTCCGCCTCGCGCTCTAATTTCGTCAAGGACTTTCATTGCACTTAAATGGTCAATTCCCGGGTCTAATCCGATTTCGTTTAAGAATACAAGATTATTTTCCTTCGCTGCGCCGTCAAGTGCCATCATGGCGTCACTAATATAAGACGCCGTAACCATGTGTTTTTTAAAGTTTATGCAATCTTTTGCAACTTCAATGTGAAGATGAGCAGGAAGCATTGAAATGACGATGTCACTGTTTTCTATTGCCGACTTACGTTGGCTTTCCTGAAAGATATCAAGTGTGATTGCGGCGGCGTTCGGATGACCATGCGTTTTCTTTTCAGCAAGTTCCAAAGATAGATCCGCGATAGTAATGTGCAGGTTTTCGACAACTGCCTTGTTCAGAAGATATTGAATTAAAGAAGAAGCAGAGCGGCCTGCGCCGATGATCAGGATATTTCTCATTGCAATTTTTATAACTGCGCCAAAGGTAACTAAATTAGTTTTTTAGTATTGGTTAAAATCCGGAGGAAAGATTGTGCAACAATAGCAGAAGCCTTAATTTTGGGGAAAACCCACAATTATGGATCGTAAGCTTATATTAACCGGAATTCTTTTAGGAGTCATCGCAATTGTACTTGGTGCATTTGGTGCTCATGCGCTTAAAGACCATCTGGATGTTCAGCAGCTGGCAACTTTTGAAACGGGCGTTCGCTATCAAATGTATCACGCGTTCTTTCTGTTGTTTATAGGTCTTTCCAATACAATTTCACCAAAGCGGAAGCAGACAATATTGTGGTTGGTTGTAGCTGGTGTTGTTCTGTTTTCAGGGTCGATTTATCTGCTCGCTACTCAGTCCGCTACCCAAATTAATTTTAAACCAATTGGGTTTGTCACACCGATCGGCGGGTTGTTGCTAATCATCAGTTGGATTTTGCTTTTCGCCGATATTGCTGGGAAAAAATCATAAAAAATGCATAAACAAATCATTTTCGGATTATAATTTTTACTTTTGTAACTGCATATAATACAACACAACAACTTATTTATGGAGAATTACGACGAAATTACGAAAACGATTGCGCTCGAAGATATCGGAATAAAGAATGCCACTGTTCATTATCAATTGTCACCGGACGAACTTCACGATATTACGATCCAATCAGGACAGGGAGTGGAATCTTCTACTGGAGCACTTGCAATCAATACAGGAGAATTTACAGGTCGTTCGCCTGAAGACCGATTTATAGTACAGGATGACATTACCTATGATAAAGTTTGGTGGGGCAAAGTAAACATCCCATTTTCTTCAGAAAATTTCAATAAGTTATATGACAAGGTTACTGCATATCTATCTGATAAAGAAGTTTATGTTCGTGATAGTTATGTGTGTTCTGATGCAAATTACCGATTAAATGTACGCGTCGTTAATGAGTTTGCGTGGTCAAACTTATTCTGCTATAATATGTTTTTAAGGCCTGAGGCTTCTGAATTGGATACCTTTACTCCTGATTGGCATGTTGTATGCGCGCCAGGTTTTAAAGCTGACCCTGCTGTAGACGGAACTCGTCAGCACAATTTTGCAATCCTTGATTTTACTCGTAAGATCGCTTTGATAGGCGGAACTGGTTACACAGGCGAAATGAAAAAAGGAATTTTTTCTGCGTTGAATTTTATACTTCCGGTGGATAAAAACGCACTTCCAATGCATTGCAGTGCCAATGTTGGAGAAGATGGTCAAACTGCTATTTTCTTCGGTCTTTCAGGAACAGGTAAGACAACTTTGTCTGCTGATCCAGAACGGAAACTCATTGGTGACGACGAACACGGCTGGACCAATGAAAATACGGTCTTCAACTTTGAAGGTGGTTGTTATGCGAAAGTAATCAACCTGACAGAAGAAAATGAACCTGATATTTTCCGTGCGATTAAACGAGGAGCTATATTGGAAAACGTAGTGTTTAAAGAAGGTACGAATGAAGTAGATTTCGGAGATACTTCAATAACTCCAAATACACGCGTTAGTTATCCAATTTACCATATTGACAATATCCAACCGGGATCGATTGGTACAAATCCGAAACATATTTTTATGTTGACTGCCGATTCGTTCGGGATACTGCCTCCAATATCAAAATTGACACCTGGTCAGGCAGCTTATCACTTTATTTCAGGTTACACCGCAAAAGTAGCAGGAACTGAAGCAGGAGTAACGGAGCCGCAACCGAATTTCTCAGCATGTTTCGGCGCGCCGTTTATGCCTTTGCACCCGACGAAATATGCGGAAATGCTCAGCAAAAAAATGAAAGATGCCGGCGTAAATGTTTGGCTGATCAACACGGGCTGGACAGGCGGGCCTTACGGAACAGGAAGCAGGATGAAACTGAAATATACGCGTGCAATGATCACTGCGGCTTTAAATGGCGATCTTGATAATGTTGAATTTGTAGATCACGTCGTTTTTGGAATTGCAAAACCGCAAAGTTGTCCAAACGTGCCAAGCGAGATTTTAAATCCGCGTGAGACTTGGGCAGACAAGGATTTGTATGATATTAAAGCTAAAGAACTTGCGCAGAAATTTAGAAATAACTTCGCAAAATTTGAAGAGTATGCCAATCCTGAGATTATGGCAGGAGCGCCAAACGCATAAAACCACCAATTATTAATTCAAGCAAAAAGAGCTGTCAGAAATGACAGCTCTTTTTTATTTTGCTTTTTTAAGGTTGCTAAGCAGAGTACACTACTTAACGTACGCTTTTAAGTCGATGAAAGTGTAGAATGTGCCACTTTTAGTCCGATGGCATACCCATTCTTGATCGAGTAAGAGAACGCTCTCCGCACTGGTGACGGGTCTATTGTCATTGAAGTTTCGATCTTCAGGCGCTTTTTCAGGCTCACGAAATTGTACCTTGGGTTAAAGCAGTTTGTGAATAAGGCAGAGGTGCGACAGGGATGGAAGCGGCATCCTTTTTCACCACGATATAACATCTTGTTATATAAGATGGCATATGGTGAAAAAGATAGAGCGGACAGGCCGCCCGTTCGCTAGAATAATCTTTATTTATCTTTTGATTCCTTATTTGCTTTGGCAATGTATTTCTCGAGAGCCATTGTCATCGATGGTGCTTCCGGGGAAGGAGCCATTATGTCGACGCGAAGTCCGTGATCAAGCGCTTCTTTCTGTGTTGTGCTGCCAAAAACAGCAATTCGGGTATTGTTTTGCTCAAAATCAGGAAAGTTCATAAACAGCGACTTGATACCTGTCGGACTAAAAAATGCAAGAACATCATAATACACATCTGCCAGATCAGAAAGGTCGCTCATCACTGTTTTGTAAAACGTAGCTTGTGTCCAATCGACTTTTAAACTGTTCAGAATTGCCGGAGCTTCGACGTTTAGCTGGTCGGAAGCCGGAAGAAGGAATTTTTCGTCTTTATATTTTTTGATCAGTGGCGTAAGATCGGCGAAATCTTTTTGGCCAACGTAGATCTTGCGTTTTCGGTACACAACATATTTTTGAAGATAATATGCTATTGCTTCCGACTGGCAGAAATACTTTAAACCTTCAGGGATTTTGTACCGCATTTCATCGGCAACCCGAAAAAAGTGGTCTACTGCATTTTTACTCGTCAATATTATTGCCGAATAGTGATTAATGTCAATTTTCTGAAGTCGGATGTCTTTTGCGCTGACACCTTCAACATGAATAAAAGGCCTGAAATCAATTTTTACTTTATGCTTTTGCTGAAGCTCGAAGTACGGTGAATTCTCTACTTTAGGCTCTGGTTGTGACACCAAAATTGTTTTCACTTTCATATTTGACGTTTTCTAATGCTAGCTTTTTGTAAACCAATAGTACATAAAATAGTAAGGCGCTATTTCAAGTGCGCAAAGATATAAAATAAAGTAAAACAACTTACTCAATAACAAATTTTGATAATTCCTCAGAGAAATCAAGTAAGTTCCTATATTAATTATTAAAACAAAAGCTATTAAGGAATAAATCACCGTTTTGGGTGCATTTCCGTTATAAAACAAGATAATGTCGATTGGCAATATCAGCAAACCTAAATAAGTACGGTAGCTAACTTTATGCAAATTGAATTGTTCAATAAACTCCTCAATATTAAATGATACCGCAATTATTTTTTCTATCAGAAACTTCGACAGGATAAAGACGCCGAGCAAAGTAAAGATACGGATGAACAAAATCCAGTCGGTTTTGGAGGCATGTCCGAAATAACTTAGGATCAGCTGAATAAAAAACGCCAGAGAAATTAATGACACCAGGAACATTGCAACATTGAACCAGCTCATCAGGTTGCTGCTGTCGCGGTAAACTTTGATATATTTATCAGACGCCGCCAGCTTTACGAAGTCAAGGAACCTGTTTTCAAATACCGATTTGGTAACCGCGATTAAAACCAGTGCAATCACAAAGAGAACTGTAGCCCAATCAGCAGCTCCGGATACTCGCGGAATAAGAATATTTTCTAACATAGCGGTGTAAAATTACTAATTTTTGTGTCATTTATTATAATATAATTATGAGCCACCTGCGTTAAAAACCTTATTTTTGCCTGATTAGCGCATTAATATGAGTGACGGTATTGTTATAATCCCTACCTATAACGAGATTGAAAATATTGAGACTATAGTTAGGACAGTGCTTGCGCTGAGCACGCCGCTACACATATTGGTCGTTGATGACAAATCCCCGGATCGTACTGCCGATAAAGTTCGCGAACTCCAAAAAGAGTTTGACGGTAGGTTATTTTTGGAAACAAGGATCGGAAAACTGGGTTTGGGAACGGCATATGTACATGGATTTAAATGGGCATTACAGCACAATTATAGCTATGTATTTGAAATGGACGCGGATTTTTCGCATAATCCAAATGATTTGGTAAAGCTGTATGAGGCTTGTCGGTTCGGAAGTGCCGATGTGGCAATTGGATCGCGATACGTGACAGGAGTAAATGTTGTCAATTGGCCTTTGAGTCGCGTTCTGATGTCGTATTTCGCGTCGATTTATGTTAAGATCATAACCGGAATGAAAATATGTGACGCAACGGCAGGTTTTATGTGTTACCGAAGCGAGGTGCTTAAGACGATCAATCTTGATAGGATCAAATTTATCGGCTATGCTTTTCAGATTGAGATGAAATATAGGGCTTATGTAAATAAGTTCCGCATTGTTGAAGTTCCGATCATATTTACAGATCGGACAAAAGGAGAATCAAAAATGAGCAATGCCATAATTTCAGAAGCAGTCTTCGGGGTAATTTCATTACGTATCCGGCAGCTTTTTAACCGACTGTAAAAGTCTATGAAGACGGTGAATGCATTAATAACACAGAATTTATAATTGGTAATTGGCGTATGAACAGGGTTTTAATTAAGAATGCAAAGATTGTTAACGAAGGAACTATTTTCGAAGGTGACGTATTGATCGAAAACGAATTTATAGTTGAAATCGCGGAAAGCATCAGCGCCAAGACTTCAAGTACAAAAGTTGTTGATGCGGAAGGAAATTACCTTATTCCGGGAGCAATCGATGATCAGGTTCATTTTCGCGAACCGGGCCTGACGCACAAAGGCGACATCGCATCCGAATCAAAGGCTGCGGCCGCGGGCGGAATCACTTCATATATCGAACAGCCAAACACGGTCCCGAATGCCGTTACCCAGGAAATACTTGCTGAAAAGTATGCTATTGCTGCAGAAAAATCATATGTCAACTATTCATTTATGATGGGTGCGACAAATGATAATCTTGAAGAGGTTTTAAAAACCAATCCGAAAGATGTTGCCGGAATAAAAATTTTCCTGGGATCTTCAACAGGAAATATGCTTGTTGACAATGAAGCAGTGCTTGAGAAAATTTTCTCGTCGACGAAAATGTTGATTGCCGTTCATTGCGAGGATGAGGCAACAATCCAGAATAATCTTGAACATTACATAGATGAGTACGGGGAAAATGTTCCTGTTCACGCGCATCATCTGATCCGAAGTGCCGAAGCTTGTTACATATCATCTTCAAAAGCTGTCGCATTGGCGCAGAAAACGGGTGCTCGTTTGCATGTTTTCCACTTGTCGACAGCGAAGGAAATGGAGCTTTTCACCAATAAAATTCCGCTTGAAGACAAGAAAATTACAGCCGAAGTATGTATTCACCATCTTTGGTTTACCAATGAAGATTACAAAACTAAAGGAAATCTGATTAAATGGAATCCTGCAATTAAAACCCAAGCAGATAAAGATGCTTTGTGGGAAGCGCTTCTCGACGGCCGAATCGATGTTGTTGCAACCGATCACGCGCCACATACTTTAGAAGAAAAAAAGCAGTTCTATCTGAAAGCACCTTCAGGCGGACCGTTAGTTCAACATGCCGTTGTGGCAATGTTTGAGGCTTTTCACCAAGGTAAAATATCTGTTGAGGCAATTGTTGAAAAGATGGCGCACAATCCGGCCAAGGTTTTTAAAGTCGAAAAGCGCGGATTTATTAAAGAAGGTTACTATGCTGATCTGGTCATCGTAAACGCGGGACTTCCGTGGAGCGTCAAAAAGGAGAACATACTTTCGAAATGTGGTTGGTCGCCATTTGAAGGCTTTACATTTAAATCAAGGATTACGCATACCTTTGTCAACGGGCAATTGGTTTATAACAACTTTAAAGTGAAAGACATCCGTTGCGGAAAACGGCTTTTGTTTGACAGATAAAACTAGCGATGAAATTACTGAGTGCTTTATTGATCGTGCTTCTGGCCATAGGATGTGGCGATTCGATTTCCGATAAGCCTGACAACCTCATCGAAAAGGATGTGATGGTTGATATTCTTTATGACCTGTCTTTGATGGACGCCATAAAGACTCAAAAACCAACGATCTTGAGCGAAAACAGTATTGAACCCAATATCTACATTTACAGGAAATACAAAATAGACAGCGCGCAATTTGCACAAAGCAATCGGTATTATGCATCGGAAATAAAAACATACAAGAAAATGTATTCCGAAGTTGAAAAGCGTTTGAAAGAGCAACTGGCTGCAATTGATTCGGCCAAAACCAAAACTTCCAAAATCGATAAGCCGAAAAAAAAGAAATTTGGAGCAGCCGCTGAATCGGCTAAGTAATTCTTCCTTTTTGTAATTCAACAACTTCTCTAATGTACGAATGAATATCAGTAAAGCGGTACTGCAATGCAGCGACGACTTTGTCATTCGAAAGTTGCTCGCGATTGTGCAGGGATTTTGCCATATCACGGTATATTTGGCGTTTTCTCCCAATGATAACCGACAAAATCCAGTCCAATTTCCAGCTTAATGACGTCATCCATGGAAGAGCATGAATCGTAGGACGTTTAACTTTAAGCGCATCTGCGATCGTATTGATAATATCTCGAAAGGTATAATTTCCTTCTATAATCGTAAAACGTTCACCTGAAATATCGCTTTTCATAAGCATGAACATGATGGCAACCACATCAGTAACAGTGACAAAGCCGGTGCCGCCATTGGTGTAGAAAGGAAGTTCATTGGCAACTGCGGTAAATATTTCACCGCTGCCTTGTGTGCTTTTTACATTTGGAGGAACAGGTCCCAAAATAACTCCGGGATTTACGATCACAACATCAATACCTTCCTGGGTCGCACGCCAAGACTCCATTTCGGCGCCATATTTTGTAATTGCATAGTCGCTGTGATGCTTCTCGGGATTCCATTCAGTTTCTTCGGTGATAGTTGTTTCGCGTTCTTTTGGGTCGCCTAATGCAGCAATCGAGCTCACAAAACATATTTTCCGAATCTTAAAGTCGATCGCGAGGTTTACGAGGTTTGCGGTTCCTTCGATGTTGACTTTCCGCATTTTTTCCTCGAGCTTTCGGTTGAACGAAATAAACGCCGCACAATGATAGACTTCGGTCACGCCTGCAAAAGCGTTTGTGAGTGCCGGAATGTCGTTGATATCGGCCTCATACCAGGAGATAGCTTCGTACAAGGCTTCCTTCCCATAAAGTGCAAAAGTTGCTTTTGTATAATCCCGGCTTTGCGGCTTCCGGTAAGTCGCACGGACTTTTTCGCCACGCTCCAAAAGATGAAGTGCAAGATGCGAACCGACTAATCCTGTTGCTCCGGTGATCAATACCATTTTGTAAAGATAGTTAAAAGTCCAAAGTCAAAAGTCGAAAGTCGCAAGCCGCGAAATAAGTGATAAATCTAAACTGTCTGTGCTGCCCTAGCCCCGATGGAGGCGGCATCCTTTTTATTGCTGATCAGGAGTTCTTTCACTGCATTAAGGATGACAGCAATAAAAAGATATAGCCGAGAGCGGGATCAAGCTTCTAATACTTCCGAATTGTTATCTTTGCACACATTATATGAAAATCGAATGAAAAATCTTGTTGAGGAATTAAAATGGCGCGGATTGTACCATGACAGCATGCCGGGAACCGAAGAGCAACTATTAAAAGAAGCGACGACGGCGTATATCGGGTTTGATCCAACAGCCGATTCTTTGCACATTGGAAGCATGGTTCAGATCATTCTGCTGGTTCACCTTAAGAATTTCGGTCATCGGCCGATTGCATTGGTTGGTGGCGCAACCGGAATGATTGGTGATCCTTCGGGAAAATCGGATGAGCGTAATCTGCTTAACGAAGAAACGCTCGCTAAAAATGTCTCCGGAATTAAAAGTGTTTTATCACGCTTTTTGGATTTTACTTCGGAAGGTGAAAATGCTCCGTTGATGGTCAACAATTACGACTGGATGAAGGAGTTTTCGTTTATCGACTTTGCGCGTGATGTCGGCAAGCGCATTACGGTTAATTATATGATGGCCAAAGATTCGGTCAAGAAACGTTTGAGTGGCGAGGTTGGCGAAGGAATGTCGTTTACGGAGTTCACCTACCAACTTATTCAAGGCTACGATTTTTACCACTTGCATAAACATTACAACTGCGTATTGCAGATGGGCGGCTCAGACCAATGGGGAAATATTACGACTGGAACGGAGCTCGTACGGCGAATGAACGCTGACGGATCATCGGAATCGGCCAAGGCTTTTGCATTGACGACGCCATTAATTACAAAGGCTGACGCATCTAAATTCGGAAAATCGGAAGGCGGAAATATATGGCTTGACGCCGATAAGACTTCCGTATATAAATTTTACCAATTCTGGCTTAATTCGACTGATGTCGATGCTGAAAAATACATTAAAATCTTTACGTTTTTGGATAGGGAAACGATTGACGGATTGATTTCGGAACATGCTGAAGCACCGCATTTGCGTGTCCTTCAACGCCGATTATCACAAGAAATCACTGTTTTCGTTCATGGAAGGGCAGAATTGGAAAATGCAGTAAAAGCATCTACTATTTTGTTCGGAAATTCATCTGCCGAGGATTTGAAAACTTTGGATAAGGCGACATTTTTGGATATTTTTGACGGAGTTCCGCAGGCTTCAGTTTCTCGTTCCGATATCGAAAACGGAATAGACATTGTTTCGGTCCTGAATGAAAAAACAGGATTTTTAAAATCGAACGGCGAGGCGAGAAGGGCTTTGGCTGAAAATTCGATTGCTGTAAACAAGGAGAAAGTTACTGAGGAATTTAAACTGACGACTGATAGTTTGATCAATGAACAGTTTGTATTGTTGCAACGTGGAAAGAAAAATTACTTTGTTGTGCGGGTTGTGTAGTGTTTTGCCAGCGGTTGGCCACAAATTCACTAATTAAAAGACAGATTTTTTAAGGCCATAACCGAGCGATTGCGACTAGCGAAGTATTTTACGAATAACATCAATAATTTTTAATTTGTGAATTCGTGGCCCACTCTACTTCTCCGAAAAATCAATTGCTACTTTTTCAGATGAAAACCATCCGGAAATAAAAGTTTTATCGGCAAGAAACGCTGCAAATTGTTCTTTTGTAAGATTGTTTTTGTACTCATCCCGAAGAAATATTACCGTCAGTTCGAGGTAATGCGGCTGCTTCGGATCGATGTAATATTCGTGATCGTCTTGTTGTTGGTACCTCTCAAAATCCCACAATAGATATTGTTTGTAATTACGGGCTTCGCCTGGCTGTAAAGTTATTTTGCTCTGTGAAAAGATTTCTTTACTCCGTAGTCGGTATTCGTTCATTTTTGCGTCAATAATCTTCTGGATAGTGTCCTGTGAAATTCCTCTTATATTAAAACTATCGTCACCTGGAAATCTACGTCCTAAAATCTTAGAGACTGCAAGATGCTCTTCATTTTCGAATACTTTGTAAAAAACTGCATTTTGCCCAGAGCCACCATGTGCGGGAATAAACTTACCTGTATCCAGAAAAAAAGAAACAGGCGAGAATGAGGTGTTTTTGATTGCAAATTCGATTGTAAACTGACGTTGATATGACAGCGAATCTGTTGTAATGATTTTGTCAATTGTAATTATTATCGGCTTTTGCGCAGATACAACGGCCGAAATAAAAAGCAGATAGAAAACTAGCAGTCGCATAATTAAAGCACCATTAAATTACAACCCCGGATATCGCTGTTGTCGAATCGCCCCAAAACTTCGAACGAGCCGTTAGGATAAATTTTACCTAAGTCCTGCGTCGCAATAAATGGGCACGAATTGATATTGGCAAGATCGATCACGTTTATTCCGCCTGTTTTTCCAATGTCAATATACGATAAAGCATCTTCGGTGTCGCGAATGTGGATTTGCATCCAGGGCGGGCATTCAAAAATTCCGTTTCCGAGTGAATAGGCCTGTGACAAAAGTTCCGTCATTCCATATTCGGAGTGGATTGCATTGACACCAAATCCGCTGCAAAGCAATTGGTGGAGCTCTTCACGGATCATTTCCTTTCGCCGGCCTTTCATTCCGCCTGTTTCCATTATTATGGTGTTGGAAAGGTTGAACTCGTGTTTTTCGATTAAGTCCAAAAGTGCGTAGGTAACCCCGATCAGCAGCACATTTTGTCCGGATCTATCAAGTACTTCAAGTTTCGCAATCAATTCAGAATGGTTGCGAAGGTAAAAGCCGCTGTGCTGGTTGTGTGACAACCGAATTAGATCTTCAACCATGTAAATCAACGAAGAACCTTCGCGCTCTAAATAAGACGGAAGCAACGCTAAAACCGCATAGTCTTCAATGTTTCCATAAAATTCGGAAAACGCACGTCGATAGCTTTCTTCGTAAAGGGAAATATCGGTTACAAGATGTCTGCTTGTGATAGTTCCGGTTGTTCCCGAACTTGTAAACGTTGTCACGACAGCATCAGAACCGTTTACGACGTTATGGCTTTTGAAGAATTGGATCGGAAGGAACGGAATCTGTTGTACAGACTTTACTTCTTCTTTCTCAACCTTCAGGTGCAAGCAAAATTCGCGATATACAAGGTTGTTCTCGTATTGATACCGAAAAATTTTTAGCGCGATCTTATCGAACTGCTTTTTATTGGAAATCGAGAAAATATCCGCTGCTGCGATCATTTTACGAAAGTACATAAAATAAAAAACCCCGACGAATCGGGGTTTTGAAAAAATATTGAAATTGATTATTTGATGATCAATTTACGTGTAGCTGTGTTTCCGTTTTCTGTAATTTTTACGATGTAAACGCCACCTTTAAGGTTTGAAACATTTACCGCCTGATCAGTTACTATAGTATTGACAACTTGTTTTCCAAGGATGTCATAAACTACAACTGATTTAGATTCGTTGCTTGAAGAAGTGATAAAAAGTTTTCCATCAACAACAGGGTTTGGGTAAACTGAAAGACCTGCGATGTTGTTTTGAGCAACAGCTAAAGCATTAATCGTAGTAGCAATTCTAAGTTCATCAACTGTAATTGATGGCGTAGAAGTAGCACCACCTTGTCTGAACAAGAATCCACCTAAATTAGTTACTGGAGCTGCTGGAGTATCGGTCAATGTTGCCGGAGTTGCAGCAGTAAAAGTTGCTACAGTTGGGTTTATCCATGCTTTAAACATATCTGTATCGAAATCATATCCAAGAACAACGAACACAACATCACCAACATTATATAATGTAGTAGTATAATTTGTAGTTGATGTACCTGAAGTTAAACCTATTTGGTATTGAGTTCCTGCTTTTTGAAGATATACTCTAGCCATAAAATCACCTACGTCGTTAGTAAGCACAGCAAAATAATCTTGAGTTCCATCTGTTGTTACGTTTGCGTAATCAGTGATGTTCATTAAGAACGATGCGTATAATGTTCCTGTTGCTGTTGGTGTAAATGGAGTTCTTACGTCGATTCCTGCACCTGAAAAAGAAGCAGAATTACCTGTAGATGTAATACCTGTGTAAGACAAGTTTCCGCTTGCGATAATAACGTTGTCACCTGAATTTACATTCGACCACATTTGTTGAGCTCCTAAAGAACTTCCCGCAGTATAATTAAATGATTCTTTCAGTGGTAATGCGTTTACTGGTTTGCACTCAGGAGCAGTTACGTCAAGTGACAAGTTGCATGTTCCTCCAGTAACGGTTACTTGTATGTTAGTGCCTTCAGCAACTCCACTAATTACGATGTCACCTGCTGCAGTTGTTGTTGGATTAGCACCGCCAATTGTTCCTGATGAAGTTGTAATACCGTAAGTAGCATTTCCACCACCAGTAAAGGGAAGCGTGACAGTATAAGTGTCCATATTTGAGGTAACGGCGTCACAAGCTGTCGTTGGAGTACCGAACGCGAAAGTACAAGATGCTGAAACATTGCTTAGTTTAACATCGTCAATTCTTTGTTGTACTGTTCCAGGCTGAGTCCATCGTAACGACAATGTTGGCGATGACATGATTTGACCACCGGCAACGGTAACTAAAGTCCATCCTGTACTTACCGATGGAGTGTAAGTGATCGGAGTCCAAGTTGTACCGTTAGTGCTTTGTTCCAAAACCAATAGAGTAGCACCAGTAGCACCACCTACGTTTAAACCAAATGACAATTGAAGGTTAGCAGTTGCATAAGCAGCGGTGTTTAAACCATCAATCTGGAAGTATCTTCCTGCTGTTCCGGTAAAAAATACGTTTCCGCCACCAGAGGCTCCTGTATATCCAGTTGAAACAAGTGTCGCACGAACATCAGCAGTTCCGGAATAGGTAATCGGAGTTGTGTTTTGAAATGTGTTAGTTGCAATGGGCGTAGTCGCTGCCGGAGTACCCATATTTTCTGAGTAGAAGGTCTGTGCAAATGTTGCAACAGAACTTAAAACCAATAAGGATAAGATGTAAAGTTTTTTCATTTTCTTTTTTTTAAGTTGAATTGGTACAAAGATAGCAACAATCTTTTGGCATAAAAAATTGCTGCGTAAATTTTACGTTAATTAACAGGAGAAGAAATCAGCTTAACTACTTCACAATCAGCTTGCGTGTAGCTGTTGCTTCGCCTTCGCGGATTTTGATGATGTAAACACCTGGAGAAAGAGCAGTAATATTTACCTCTTTAGAGCTCGTAATAGTCTGAAGAACTTTCTTTCCAAGCACATCGAAAATAGTGACTTCCTTGTCGAGCGCCGACTTAGAAGTGATGTAGATCTTTCCGTTGCTGACGGGGTTCGGATAGAAGCCCAAACCTTCCTGTGCCGATACGGCGGCAGAAAAAGCAAACAGGAAAAATAATATAAAAGAGTATTTTTTTATCATGGCTACGATTTGGTTTTGTAAAACTACAAAATTATTTTCAAATACTGCGCCAAAAATTTGTAGCCGAAGTGTTAGAAATTTCTTAATAATCAAAGTATTAATTTAAATGTTGCTGAACGAACTCTGATGAATATGTTTTGATCATGTCGCGCACTTTCCGAAACACTTGTTTAATTTCTTCTTCGGTTCCGGCAGCTTTCGCAGGATCAGGAAAGTTGTGATGAAGTTTTAGTGCTTTTGTAGGGAAGAATGGGCAGCGTTCTTTTGCATTATCGCAAACAGTGATCACAAAATTAAAATCGATTGCCGCGTATTCCTCGATGTTATTTGACGTGTATTTTGAAATGTCGATTCCGTCTTCAGCCATAATTTCAACTGCTTTCGGATTTACGCCATGAGTTTCAACTCCCGCGCTGAATATTTCTGCTTTGTCTCCTGCAAAATGCCGTAAATAACCTTCTGCGATCTGGCTTCGGCAACTGTTGCCGGTACAAAGGACCAGGACTTTTTTCATGTTGTAAAATATTTTTTTCTGAAATAAAAAGCAAGATTAACAAGAGCGATCAAAGCGGGAACTTCAACAAGCGGACCGATGACGCCTGCGAATGCCTGGCCGCTGTTGATTCCGAAGACGCCGATCGCAACAGCAATAGCAAGTTCGAAATTGTTGCCTGTGGCTGTAAATGCTATTGAAGCTGATTTTGAATAGTCGGCGCCGAAATATTTTCCAATGAAGAAGCTCACAACAAACATCAATACAAAATAGATCAGCAGCGGAATCGCGATCCGCAGCACGTCGAGCGGAATTCGCACGATCATTTCGCCCTTAAGGCTGAACATGATCAGAATCGTAAACAGTAATGCGATCAATGTTATTGGAGAAATCATCGGAATGAACTTGTTTTCAAACCAATCGGCACTTTTTAGTTTGATCAGCCCATACTGACTGACGATTCCGAGTGCGAATGGGATTCCGAGATAAATGCCGACGCTTTCTGCGATCTGGCTAATGCTGATCTCTACCGACATTCCGTCGTAACCGAATATTGGAGGCAGAACTGAAATAAAAAGCCACGCATAAAAACTATACAGCAATACCTGAAAAATGCTGTTGAGCGCAATTAAACCTGCCGCATATTCCCGATTTCCATCAGCGAGATCATTCCAGACGACGACCATCGCGATGCAGCGTGCCAGTCCGATAAGGATAACACCAACCATATATTCAGGATATCCGCTAAGGAAAAGAAGTGCTAAAGCGAACATCAAAATCGGGCCGATGATCCAGTTAAGAAATAGCGATGCAGCAAGAACGCGCGTATTTTTAAAAACTTCGCCCATTTGTTCGTACCTGACTTTCGCCAATGGCGGATACATCATTAAAATCAGGCCAATTGCGAGCGGGATGTTGGTTGTTCCGCTTGAGAATGCATTGATGTAGCCACTTGAGCTTGGAATGAAATTCCCGATCGCGACACCAATCGCCATTGCGAGGAAGATCCATAAGGTCAAATATCGGTCGAGAAATCCGAGTTGTTTCCGGTTAGCGACAGGTGCGCAGTTGTTTGCTGACATACTTTCCGGATTAACAGCATCCGCCGCCTGGCGTGCAAGAGTTAGCTTCGGAAGTTACTTCGGATAAGATTAGTTTCTGCTTTGGTGTTCCGCAAGCGTCAGATGCGAGGCAAGCGGTTTGTTTCGGCAGAAGCATAAAGTTGGAACCGTTGAAGCCAAGGTCGTATTTGCCGATGGTTTCTGTCTGGTATTCAACTTCAATATCAAAATCGCCGATTCCGAGAACTTTTTCTGAAAGGGTAATAATTGAATTGAGCTTTTGTGGTTTCAATCGGTGGTCGAGGTCGTTCGCATTCCACAGTTGAAAGTTGACGACAGTTTCATTTCGGACAGTTCCGCCGCAGTCAATGAAGTTTTTGGTGATGAGTCCAACTTCAGTGACATGGAAATGTTCGGGAACCATTTGGCCGTTTGGAAGTTCAAAAGCGACTGTATCTACTGTTGGCAGTATGGTTTTTAGTACGGAGAGTTTCATGATGATAGAGTTTAATTAACAGCATTGTTTTTTCTGTTCGATATGCGTTGCGACGTGCGTGAAAAAGCTTTTGATCTTTTCGAAACCTGCTTCGTTGATGCAATAGCAGATCGCGTTCCCATCGATGTTGCCTTTTATTAGTCCGGCGTTCTTGAGTTCTTTCAAGTGTTGGGAAACGGTTGGCTGCGCGAGAGGAAGCTCGGCGACGATGTCTCCGCAGATGCAGGTGCCAACTTTGATCAGGTATTCCAATATTGCGATGCGGGCAGGATGGCCGAGCGCTTTCGCTAAAATGGCCAGTTCATTTTGGTTGTCGGTGAAGTGATCTGTTTTAGTTGCGCCCATATCGGTATTTATATATTGCAATATTACGATAAAGATTTAAATGTGCGGGATTTTAATTTAAATAATGAAAATAATTTTGCGAAACCGATTAGTTGCATATATTTGCAACCGAATGGTTTCTTAAAATAAGAATATGAGACGTGATCTATATCAGGCGATAGCCGATCCGACGAGGCGCGCAATTATAACATTGGTTGCCATGCAGGCGATGACACCGAACGCGATAGCTGAAAATTTCAATATGACCCGGCAGGCGGTTTCCAAACACCTTCGCATCCTTGCAGAGTGCGAACTGGTGAAGCAGGAGCAGCAAGGCCGGGAGATCTATTATTCGCTCGAAGCGGGAAAGCTCAAAGAAATCGACCAATGGCTGGAGCAGTTCCGGGTGCTTTGGGAAACGCGCTTCAACCAACTTGACGAAGTATTATCAACATTAAAAAATAAGAAACAATGACAAACGAATTACAATTTACTGTCGACAAAGAGACCAAAATGGCGTACTTAACGAGAGAGTTCGACGCCGATCTTGCCCTCGTATGGGATGCCTACACGAAACAAGACCTACTGGATCAGTGGTGGGCGCCAAAACCGTGGAGCTCCAGGACAAAAGTGATGAACTTTGAGGTTGGTGGGCGCAGGTTCTACGCAATGGTGAGTCCGGATGGGCTTGAGAAATGGGCGATCCAGAAGTATACTTCCATTACTCCGAAAACAAATTTCAAGCTATTGAACGCTTTTGCGGATGAAAATGAGAATCCGGAATTGCCGGGATCGGAATGGGACCTGAGCTTTAGTGAGCAAGACGGGAAGACGAAAGTCAGCATTTCGATCTATAACGAATCGCTTACCCGATTGGAGAAAATGATCGAGATGGGCTTCAAAGAAGGAACTGCAATGACGCTCCAAAACCTTGATGCGTTATTGGCAAGTTTATCGGGGCGAAAATAACAAGTATTATGACGGAATCTATAAAGCACGTTATTAATAAACGTGCTTTTTTATTTAGAAGCTCCATCAATTGTATTGCATGGTTTCGGCAAGATGTAAAAAACGGCCGCGGTTATTCGAATTTATTCTGCAGGAGATTACTACTTCGTCAACGGGTTTTAAAAATAAGTCCGTCGCAGCGGATCGACTGGACGGACTGTTGGATACATGGTAGCCCAAGATGGCTTTGCGGCCGGGACTACTTATCCCACTATCGCGATTGCACTCTTTGCGGTTGGCATTGTTCGAAATGCGGGAAGCAATATTTTGCAAAACAGCCGCGATTGTTTCAAGAACGATCGGGATTGTTTTGCGGCCGGTCGCAGGATATTTGTTTGCTATTGCAAATGATCAGAGCGCTTTCCGGAAGATCTTAATTGTTCGCCCGGGTGTTCTAAAATTGCGGCTAAACGCTGTAGTTCACGAATTTTAATCCTTTGATGAGGGCGAACTCAGGGCTTGAGGCGCCGTAAACGGATTTGACGTAGTCCTTCACGGAGGCGGCGATGTCGAGTATGCCCACGTTTAGCGCGTACAAGTTATTGTTGCGGCTGATCCTGGCGTTATTGATGCCGGCAAATGCGGTTGCCACTGCCGAATTTTTGGCTATCATATCCGCTTTGCGTGCATTGAGCGTCGTGATCTTGAGGTCTTCTTCGTTTGGCATGTAGGACGGCTCGGCAGCGAGGACCGCGATCAGGCCTGCGAAGTGCTCGATGAGCGAGTCGTATGACCGCTGGCTAACGCTTATGGAGTTGCCGCCTTCAGGAGCCGCTGCGCGTTTCCCCTGGATCTTGCGGTTGAAGCCTTCGGCATCGGCGATCGTGTATGGTGATGCATCGGTGGCTTCGAGGGCGGCGATGAGCCTTGTCGACATTTTTTTCAAGCCGTCGAATGCAGCCATGCGCTGGTTGACGGCGAAGTTGTAAGTAGTCTTTTTTGCAGTCACATCAGTTAAGGAAGCGAGTGCGGCAGCATAAAGTGCGTGGAGCTGCGGAAGTTTGAGGCTGTTTTTGGTCGGGTTGTAGGTGAGCCCGTAGCTGATCACGAATGCGATGAGGTCTTCGAAGTTGGCGACATTGCGTGCATGTCCTGTTTCTGATGTGGAAGCCATTGGTTATGAGTGTTTTAGTTAGACAATGGCCAAATATATTTAATTTTTTGAAATGTGGGGAGTTTTTTTGGGGTGAGTTATACATCGAGCTGAGTAAGGAGTCCCTGTTGAAATATTCGCAGAGACGGTGTCGTCTTACTACCAGCTGTTTGCTTGTTCTTTTAAATAGAAGATGTTTGATCACGAAAGAGAAAATCGATTGAAACAATAATAATGTTATACACCCTTCCAATTGCTTCTTCTCTTTAGTTTTTGTCTAACAATTGCTGATATTGTTTCAATTGGAAGATTATCACATAATGCTTCACAAAGTAGCCAATTTCTATCTTTCCTACGATAGGTCACTTTATGTTCTTCTAGACATTCTATTAGTTCCTCACGCCACAATAGTTTTGCTATATAAACACTTTCCCTATTATTATTTATTGATGGATTTCGCAACTCTCTAATAGAAAAATGTCCTTTATTTTCTTCGCATATTAGTACACCGATCCAATTTGGAACACGATCTAATATTCTAGCGCCATATTTACCTTCGGTTACAATCGATAAATAATCAAATACTTTTGTATATGCTTCAATCTGTGCCGGTAGCCTGGTTAAAGTGTCTGCGGCGCTTTTTATTTCGTATCCATGGAATGATCCATTGATTACAGCTATATCAATCCTAGCTTTTGCCACAGGTAAATTTAATTCTTCTACAACTTTCGAATCATCATCATAAATAAAATGTTTAAGTGCTGTTTCTTTAAGAAGTTTCCGAATGCATGGATCTTTCATCTACCGTAATTTTATCATTTGCAAAAGTAAGCAGATTATTGGGACTTCCTTGGTATTAGTACTCACCACTTATAAAAGTGACACCAAGTATGTCATATGATGATTTTGAGATATTTCTACCCAGCTTCCCGCATTTCCTGTTTTTCTTTTCAGATCAGCAATGCTCTGGGTGGAAAAGAATTCTATTCGTTCATCACCCCACGAAAAGGTTGAGCCGCTATAATCTGCACTTGCAATCAATCGTTTCGCAAACGTAATATACTGTCCATTACCATCTCGGTGATTTCCTGAAATTTCACCTCTATATATAACATAGTCATTTGTTGTAGTATATTTTATGCTACAGCTTCCTTGAAAATTTGCTTCACTATAAAATGGATATTTAGTACCGTAGTCACTATATTTTATTGTTCCTCGAATTTTAGGTTGTGATTGCAGCACTAGCCATACATTCCATTCATATCTTGGTAAACGGTAAACTCTTCCAGCTGGACTGAGCGCACCTAAATTATTTGGGAATGATCCAGAAGATACAATGATATTATCATAATCTGCGCGATCTGTGATAGAATTGATAATGGTAGAAGCAATGGTTGCTGTCATGTTATAATTGGTGGAGCCAATTAATCCGAAATCAATTAGAATAGTCACCTGCTGTGGACGAACTGCTAAACTACCTAATAAAGCCGCAATTGTTAAATTTAAGTTCAAAAATCCACCGCTACCGTTCGAAAATCGAATACAAGCCCTTTCTATTTCGCCCTTTGTAACTAGATCAGCAACTAGAGCTAAATATCGGGGATTACTATTTTCTTGAACAACAGGTACTACATTAACACCATTAGAAGTGAGATGAGTTATTATATTTAGTACCGTAGCGCGAACAAACGGATCCATAACAGAAAAATCTAAAAACAATTCATTCCCGTCAAAGTCCCATTCAGAGGAAAATGCCTCAATTTTTTCAACTGTACCAGATAATACTTGTAATATTGGCGAAATTTCATTTTTAGCCGTACTGCTTAATTTTGCAAGAGCGGACAGTTCTCCTGGTTTTGATAGGAGAATTGGAAAGTATTTTTTCATCTTAATGGTTGGTTAGTTTGCTGAAATGTAAGTGATTGTTAATAGCTTATAACCATCCAATACAATTTAGACGACGAAATGCCCGTATACCTGATGAGTTGCATTTAAAATCTATTCATGGTCCGGTTACGTGTTTGAGCAGAACATCCAACGTTTTACAGGTAGCACCATTCACGGCCAAAGCAACTGGATGTTTTCGACAAGATGATTTTTTTAAGTAGATAAATCATCCCGGTAAAACATTTCAAAGCCCAAATGGCCGCTATGAAGCTCTAACGATACTTTAATACAATTAACATAATTTTTATAAAACGCCAAATATTATATAGGGTTATCCCAAAAATAGATATGTAAAGCGCGAAAATTAAAGCTGGCCATTTAACTGTTATTAAATAACCAAACTTATTATATTCGATTAATTCTGGTATATATTGATCAGTCAAGATTACCACAAATGACATTGTAATGATTATGACATTTAAGTAAAGTAGACGTTTGCAAAAATCAAGAAATCTCTTAAAAGTATTTTCGTTTTTAAATTTTTCGAATAAGTATAAGCATCCGATGAAAACACCAAAAAAAATCGAACTGACATCAATTAGTTTGTCATTAACCAATTGCGTGTTTTCAGCATATGTTATATTTAATGAATAAGATGATAAAAAGCAAAACACAAAAATTGTAAATGGTATCAAATTGTTTAGAAATTTTAAGAATTTCTGTTTTTGAATGGCGTATAAGTTTTCGTTTGAGATCATAAATATGATTTTAGTATGGCATATTCTTTAGTATATAGGTCAATAATAGCTTCTTTTCTTTCTTTTTGCTGAAGATTTGAGTCTAGTCTTGGCACAGAAATTTTAAATGTACCATAGTACACATCACCAACCAAGTTAATTGGTTTCTTCGCTCGTGTGCTGTCAAGTGTATAACCGACTATTTCAACTATATCAATGTGTTCACGTATTTCACTAAATCCAAGCAAGTTTCGAAAGCTTTGTATTATGGAATAATCTTTTCCTTATATAGACCTTTGTGCTTAGAGTTAACTTTGTAGTGAATTTCAGCGATGTCACTATTTAGTTCTGCTGCCTTTTCTATTTCTGAGAGCAAATCTAATTCTACTTCATCTTCAATTGAACGATTAACACTTTTAATCTCATTGATTAGCGTCGCAGGTTGTCTGACTTTCATTTTGAATTCTTTATAACTTGTCATTGCGAGTGCTCGTTCATATTCTTTTTTGCGATAAATAGTTCCAAATATTAGGTCAAAGCTTGTTTGATTTTTCAATTCTTTCGATTCAAGATAACATCTAAAAAGAAATTTTCTAAAGGAATCAAGATAAATACAATTTTTATTTACTTCAAAAAATATACACGCTAAGTCCTTGGAATATACAAAAATACTTCCATAGGCTAGGCCTTCATTTTCTTTTACATCTAATTTGGAGATCGCCTTAGTATGCTTATCAATTTTGGCCGGTAGATCTTTATCAAGCGTTGAGCGTAGGAAGCCGATTATATAATTATCTTTTTCTTCTATAATAGAATAATGGACGATTCTATTTGCGACATGCTTCTCCTGACCTAAAATTTCTGGATGCTTTAATATATCGGTAAATGACATTAGATTTTTCTCATCATCGTGTTGCCTAACAGAAACACTGACAATATCAACTTTACATTTCTTTGTACTCATATTGTTTATTTTTATTGGTTACGTATTTTATTACCCACTGTCTAAGGGTTTCATATAGCATGTTGCTGCTAACGAGGTTGCGGCCAAAACAACTGAGTTCTTTCCGCAAGATACTTATTTTGAGCAGATAAACATCCCCAACCTAAATTTCAGACTGTGTATTACCTGCTGTAAAGGATATTTCCGTTGAAATTTTTTCTATTCCGAATTTTCTTAAAGCTGATGGTGAAGTAGAGCACAATAATTTTGGCGAGACTTGAAAGAGATGGGTTCTAATTAATAGTTTTTAGGGGTTATTAAATCCCAAATCGCGGGAGCTGTTAACCGACTCGTGTTAATTTAACACACCAATTTGCAGAATTGCGGGAAAACCGTAATGCAATTAAAAACTTTTATTTCGCTCAAAAAAACCTTTGTAGGCTAAAAGTTCATTTTTATTTTTGCTGAAATTATTCGTCGACAGAATAAAAATTTCGAACAATTATTTAATTTAAAAAAAGAATGCGTAAAGTAAATTTATTTAAAGGCACAGCAATAATGCTTTCAATTGCAACATTGAGCATTTCATGTTCTAACGATTCAGCAGTGGAAAATTACTCAATTGATAATATTTCTAATATGCAAAGAGCTGGAGATCTTGCTGCTGCTCAACGGATGCTTACCGATATGAAATCACAATTCAAGGTAAATTCGAATGCGGAAATTATATCAATCGATGATGATAGACCTGCACTTTATACAGATTATCTTCAACAGTTAAATATGTCAAATATAGTTGTGAATACCGTAAATCACATCGTGCTTGATACAAAAACTGATGTAGGTTTAATTGACATTTATACTTTTCAATACTCGCAAGATTCTTCAAAAGTTTTAACAATTTATGAAGGGAAAAGTTTCGATCGAACATTAGCATACGACATTAGTTACAATTTCACTACTAATAATATGCAGCTTGTTTCCTCAACATCATACCTTTTAAATAATTATTCCGTGGGTGCTAAATTTTCCATGGCTTGCTTTAAAACATGTATGAGTCATATTATGTCATCAGATACAACAATTGGAGCTACTATCTGGGTATTGGGAATTGCAGGCGGAGCAGGATGTGTGCCTTGCGGAGCCGCAGCAGCAGTATACGCAGGATTTGGAACTTTAGGTTGTGCAGGTGGCTGTAACAAATAGCATAAAATGATTTAAATGATACGATATGCAGTTGTAACATTATGTTTTATTGGTGGATTTTTTACAACATCTTCCATCCCGTTTAAAATTTTTATTGCGGTTATTTATATTATAGCACTAGCAGTTATTTACTATCGGAGAATCCGGTAAGATAAAACGTCTAAATTTATTTAGACGTTTTTTATATCCCGCTGGGACATCTATTGAGTTACGGGCATTTGGTATAACACCAGTCCTCGTATCTTTATGCTGAATCAATTCCAGATGAACCATGAAAGGGAAATTAATCATAATCGGAGGAGCTGTAGACAAAGGAGCTGAAAGAGGGGAGCAACAGGAGGAATTCAGCAAGTATGGAATACTCAGAAGAATACTTGACGAATCTGCAAAAGGTAACGATTCACGAGTTGAGATCATAACAACTGCGTCGACGATCCCGGATGAAATGGGGAAAGGATATGTAAAGGCATTCACACGGCTTGGCGCCACTAACGTTGGTGTCGCAAAGATCCAGACACGGGAAGATGTTGTTGATAATGCTTTTATAGAAAGGATCAAAGCTGCCGATGTTGCGTTTTTTACCGGAGGCGACCAGATCAGGCTGACGTCGCTGTTGGGCGGTTCGGAGATCCTGAAACTGATCAAGCATAAACTTCAGAAGGAAAATTTTATTTATGCAGGAACTTCGGCCGGTGCTGCTGCCGCTTCCGACAGCATGGTTTTCCAGGGGATCTTACGCAATGCGCTTAAAAAAGGGGAAATTCGGGTCGCGCAAGGATTTGGGTTAGTCGACGATATCGTCATCGATACGCACTTTATGAAGCGCGGCCGGATCGGCAGGCTTTGCCAGATCGTCGTTACGAATCCGGGTTTGCTCGGTGTTGGCCTGGAAGAGAACACCGGACTGCTGATAAAAGGCCGGAACATGGAAGCGATCGGATTTGGCTCGATAATCCTGATCGATGGCCATACGATAAAAGACAGCAATCTTTTAGAAGTAGGTGCAGGCGATACGCTTTCGATAGACGGCATGACGCTGCACACGATGAGCACAAGGGACATGTTCGACCTTGAGACAAGAAGGCTGAAGATCAGGAAGCCGTAATAAGTTAACCGTGTTATATATTCAGATTAAGGCAAGTAAGTAAATACGCAAGTATTATATCAGATTCGATCCCGGCAGTGGCGTCGGCCATGCTTACCACTAAGGTTATTCCATCCCAATCCAGTATCTTCTTGATCCTGACCTTGCCAACTACTTTGGAGTTACAAAGAATTGTAGAAATATGCCTATTCACGAAGTACAATGGATTCTCCCGAACTATGACTTCGTTGTTTCCGATGAGGATCTTTGAAAACAGGAGATTGTTGTTTTTGATCAGGATCTTGTTGTCGAGGTGCTGTTCCGTAATTTTTAGCATAAAAGCAAAGTTCCAAACTTTTACTAATAGCTTTTCATTCTGATAGATCTCTGCTGTAATCTTTGAACCGGCATGGAACTTTCTTTTCATCGAAAAGAGGAGCATTTCTTCTTTGAAGACAAATACTTCGGAGGTGCCGTCGGATGGAAACTTTATAAGTATTTCGGAGTACATATTGTAGTATAACAGCTTTAGGCACGCAAAATATTTTACCAATTAGTGCAGACCAATTATCTAAAATCAGATTGCGTTCAGTACAATTTCCTCCTTCTGCTGCAATCAGGACGCTGCCCTATCTCTTTTCAGGATCTTCAATGAGGTTCAGCCAGCTTTTTGCATCGGCGAGGTTATTAAAGAACTGGATCGCCAGCTTATTCTTATCTACTTTATAGGAGATGCTTTCGACCGCGACCCTGTTGAAGTAGTGGTCCGGTTTCACGATTGCCAGCACTTTGAACCCAAATTCGGTTGCACGGGGCAAGAAATCCGCATCAAGCCATTCCTGGTCTTCTTTGGCAATGATCGTCATGTCTTTAATATTGGCGAGTACTTTAAAGGTTGCATTCTTCATCAATATATTGAGCATTAGCTCTGTTCCTTCTTTAAATTCTGCACTTGTAGCGTATCCGCGCCATTCCATTATGACGGCATCGATAACCCTGTCATAAAATATATTATAAACTTTAGAGCTCGTTTCCATGGCTAAATAATTTGTGGCAATTTACTTAAATGTTGTGAATTAAGGATACACTATATTGAAACAAGATATATAACAAAAAAAAGCACCTTCTCTCCTGAAGGTGCTTAATTCAAAATAAACTAACTCAATTCTTATAGACCCATCCAGTCCATCCAAGTAGCTTCATTCGCTCCGTTTCCGGCTCCGCTTGCAGTTGTGCTTGCAGAGAATGAAGTAGGGAAATTAGATGTTGTCGTTACGTTGTTGATGTTGATGTTCTGCAAAGGATGCGTAGCAAAATATGCCTGTGAATCTGCTCCGTCGAAGAAAACCCCGTATCCTGCGCCTGATGCAGTACTTTTGAAATCTGCGATGTAAACGTTAGAGATCGTAGCCTGAGTTCCTCTTCTCAACCAGATTCCGCCTTCTTTAGCAACATCTGCCAAACCTCTTCCGATAAGTGTTACGTTGCTCAAAGTTGGGTTAGAGATCGGAGCCAACATTGCGTTTGTAGCGTTGTTGTCAGCTTCGATTCCACGGCTGTCAGCAGAAAGACCTGTTGCAACTGATTGATCAGAGTAAAGGTTTGTAAGTGTTCCGTTGAATCCTTCAGTCCAGTCGAATGAATCATCCTGACATCCGATAGCTGCTAAGTTAGTAGCGTTTACAGAACCTCCGAACCATTCGAAACCGTCATCAGAACCTTGATAAACTAAAATGTTGTTTACAGTTGTTCCTGATCCTACAGCGTAAAAAGTTACACCATTGAATTCTGCATCGTCATTGATCAGGTTACCAGTGTATTCTAATATAAGGTGTGATAAAGTACCTGAGTTGTCAGCAGCGTTAGTTCCACCGTAAGTCAAACCTGTTACTTCAGCCTGAGCGTTTGCTCCAAGGTTAGTGATCGCGTTACCGCAGATTACGAGTCCGCCCCAATCCTGTGGTGCAGGAGATGTGCTGTTTGATGTGAAAACGATTGGGTTTGCAGCAGTTCCCTGTGCGTTTATTTTAGCACCTTTTTCGATAGCCAGGAATGCTACTTCTTCAAAAGCTGCGTCTGCTTCGATTCTTGTTCCGGCAGGGATTGTTAGTGTAACGCCAGGTTTTACATAAGTAGCACCTCTTAAAGTATAAACTGTTCCTGAGTTAAGTGTAAGGTCTGAAGAGATATTTCCTTCCAGTACGCCTGTTGTAGGAACGTCTGGTCCTGATGGACTATCATCGTCAGAAGAACAGCCTGTGAAAATCGCCGCTAACATAGCTAAGCTTAATACTAATTTTTTCATTGTTGAGTTTTTTATTGTTTTAATTTCTTGGTACAAAGATGAAGTTTCGAGGTTTTTTGAAGGTTAAAATCGGGTTACCGAATCATTACTTTATGTTGCGGTAATTGTAAATTTTAGGTTATCAACTGCATAAAAAAAGCAGCCCTGAAGCTGCTTTTGTTTTTTAGAATATCCTGTATTTGAACCCGAGATTGAAGTCGATCCCGCTTCTGTAGGAATACGTTGTCATGTCGCCTTCGGCATTTTCCTGATATCTGTCGGTTTTGCTGTCGAGCAGGTTCCGGATGTTTAGGCTCATTGAAAGCCGGTCGCCAATCTCAGCACTTGAAATGAAATTCAGCGTTGCGATCCCTTTCTCCATTATGTTTCCTCCGGTTTGAATGTTTCCAAGTGAGTAGATCCGGTCGTGGAAGTAATTTCCGACCAATGAAATCGTAGGACGGAAAGATCCTGATTCGATCCGGTACGTCAAGTCGGCATTTACAAGAAGCGGCGAAGCGCCCTGAAGTCCGTCTTTAGTATCGTTGAAGCTTACGCTGATCGTGTTGTTGGTTTCTGTTGCTACTTTTTCCGAATCAAGCTCTTGTTCCGAAAGCATGTAAGTGAAGTTTAATCCGCCCGACAAACCTTGTTTATCTTCTATCTTCCAAAGGTTTTTACGGATCTCAAATTCGGCGCCAACTACGAAAGCATTATCGCCGGCGTTTACAAATGTATTGTCGTTCAAAGCGGAGTTCAATCGCGCTTTACTGATCGGGTCGATAATGTATTTCCCGAAACCAGTAACTGATACCAGCTCATCACTTCCAGGGAACAATTCCCATTTGATGTCGAGGTTGTAGTTTTGCGACGGAGTCAGGAATGCGTTTCCGACGGTGCTTTCGCCAACTACTTCAAATCGGAACGGAGCTTTTTCGATGAACTGTGGCAATGTGTATGTTTTGCTCGCTGCCACACGAAGGTTTTGTTTTTCGGTCAATGCATATTTCAACGTCGCGACCGGCAAGATATAAAGCTCATCGATCTCAGCATCTTCAAAATCTACGTTCGGAAGCGCGATGTTTGTATCCCATTCCATTTCCTGAAGCACTTTATCGGCACGGACACCGATTGTGTACGTCAGTTTTTCAGAAGGATTGTATTCGAAATTCGCTAAAGCGGAATGAACGTTAAGATCGGCATTGTACGTAAACGGACGCAAACTTCCGGCATTACGGCTTGTCAAGATCTTAAATGTATTCTGAACGTTTGTAGCTTGAGACAGGTTACTTGCATTCAGGAAATCATCAATTGTGTTCTCGGTTGTTGCAACGCTTCCGTTTACTCGGAAATTGAATTGTGTTGCCTCGAAATCACGCGCTTTCATGCGGCCGTTGTATCCGAAAGTCAGCTTTCCTTTGTAAGCATCTTCGGCATTCTTGAGGATTTTGTACGAGAACATCGCTTTAGCGGAAATCTCATTTTCTTCAAGTTCCTGGAAATAACGGTTGTTGGTTGACTGTGTGTTCGTGTTGAACGTGAAGCCGTCATTTCCTTCGACCAAAGTATTTGTGATACGGTCGGGCATATCTGATTTTACGATCGCGAATGATCCGCCCCAGTTGAGGTCCAATCTCTCGCTAAGCACATTCTTGCCTAAGAGTTGGTTCACGAACAACTGATTTTGTTCTGTAATTGTTTGGCGTGTGAAGCTGTTGGAGCCATTTTCGTTGATGAAATCGTACTCGTTGACATCGCTTCGTGACGAGTTTACAAATACACTGTTGACTTTGATCGAGTGCTTCGGATTGAATTTATATCCAACATTAAGCATTGCTGTAGTCTTCGTAGTGTACTCGTATTTGTCTACGTTGTAATAATCTTCGATAACATTGTCGTTCGTGTTCCCGATGTTTTTCTGGAAACCATTTCGAAGGCTGTAGCCGTTTTCAAAAGATGCGGTTCCGAAAAGGTTCAGTTTTCCGCTTTCGCCGATGTTGAAGATTCTTCCGCCTGATATTCCGAATGCGGTATTAACTGGTGCGCCTTCGACATTTGGTGTCCAGCGATTTTGAAATTGGTAAGTCGTAATGTCAGTTGGTTTGAAAACATTATAGAAACCTGATTTTTCCATTCCGTCAGCAACTTTAAAATCTGCTGCAAAAGCTTTGTTGTTGATCCCGCTTTCAATTCCGACGTCTAATCTTCCTTTTCCTGTATGTTCTTTCGAAACGATGTCGATATTCGCACCGCCAACGTCTCCGTAAAGTTCCACGTTGTATGTTTTGCTGACGCCGACTGATTGAATGACATCAGTAGAAAACAGGTCTAAAGCCACGTTTTTGCTTGTAGGTTCGTTTGATGGCAATGGAAGTCCGTTCCATGTTGTGGAGTTGTAGCGATCTCCGAGTCCGCGTACAAATATTCCGCTGCTACCTTCCTGGCGTGAGATCCCGGTTACTTTGGTTACTGCAGCCGCGGCGTCGGAAACTCCTTTACGTGTCATTTCCTGTGCTCCTATACTTGTTTTGATTTCGACAGCATTCTTTTGATCGACCAGCAATGCTGATTCCCTTTCGCGATTTCCGGCCGATTGAATGACGACATCTTCCAATGTAAAGTTACCTGATCCGAGCACTTTGTCGATGGTTGCTGTTTCGCCAGCTTTCACAGAAGCTGTTTCCTGAGCTGTTTCGTATCCTATAAAACTGAATTCTACAATATATTCACCAGGTTCAACCGTTAGGGAATATTTACCCGTTTCGTCAGTTTGTACGCCGTTTGTTGTTCCTTTTATGACCACATTCACAAATGGAAGTGGTTCATTATTAAACTCTTTGTCTGTAACTGTTCCTGTTATTGTGCCTTTTGTTTGTGCGAAGGCGATTGAAGTAACAAACAGCAGAAACATTAAAAATTTGATTTTCATTTTTACTTATTATTTTGGTGCAAAGAAACCTCTGATTTGTAAAATTGCTGTTAGCTGGCTGTTACCTTTTAAGGCCTTAATAGTTACCGAATCGTTAACATGATTATATTATTGTTAACCACAGGTAAGCAGATTTTTTTATATTTACATTTACAGCCTCAAATTCACTTAACTGCTATTATGAAGAAAAAAGAGATCCGGATTTTGTTGGTTGACGATGAGCCGGATATCCTCGAAATTGTTGGTTATAACCTTTCGCAGGAAGGATACCAGATCAGCACGGCCAGCAACGGAAAAGAGGCTGTTGCAAAAGCAAAAAAGGAAATTCCGCATCTCATAATCATGGACGTCATGATGCCTGAAATGGACGGAATGGAAGCTACCGAAGCAATCCGGAAAATTCCAGAGCTCAATCACGTTATCATAGCGTTCCTAACCGCCCGAAGCGAAGATTACTCCCAGGTTGCAGGTTTTGACGCTGGAGCTGATGATTATATCACGAAGCCAATCAAACCAAAACTACTTGTCAGTAAGGTAAAAGCTTTGCTGCGCCGACTAAAACAAGACGAAGGGAAAAATTCCGAGACGCTAAATGTAGGCGGAATTGAAATTAACCGTGAAGAATACAAAATCATCAAGGACAACGTTGAGATCATATTGCCCCGGAAGGAGTTTGAGCTGTTTTATCTGCTTGCTTCCAAGCCCGGAAAAGTATTCAAACGCGAGGAAATCCTTGATAAAGTCTGGGGAAATGATGTTGTTGTTGGCGGACGGACAATTGATGTCCACATTCGAAAACTCCGTGAGAAAATTGGTGAGGAATTATTTAAAACCGTAAAAGGAGTTGGATATAAGATAGACGTATAAATGGCGATAAACTTCAGAAAAACATACCGTTTTGCTGTTGTGTCAGCGCTGTATATCACCTTTTTTTCAACTGGTCTTGTTGCTTTTTTAACCTGGTTCCTTCTGGAATTTTCCGCTGTCTTTTGCCTTCTGTTCGCTATCATAGTGGCAGGTTTTTCTTTCTTCGTACTTCAATATCGCGTAGAACATTTTATTTATCGGCGGGTAAAAAAAATCTACGACGATGTATCGCTGCTGGACTCAAGTACGCTTCGCAATCAACCCATCACAACTGATATGGCAACGCTGACGCGTGAAGTCAAAAAGTTCGCAACCGACAAAAAACTTGAAATTGAAATGCTGAAGATACGTGAGGAATACCGTCGGGAATTCCTTGGAAATGTTTCACACGAACTGAAAACCCCATTATTTACAGTACAAGGTTATCTGATGACGCTGATCGATGGCGGAATGAAGGACAAAACCATCCGGAAAAAATACCTTCAACGAGCTGAAAAAGGAGTTGAAAGATTAATTTACATCGTACAGGATCTCGATATGATCACAAAGCTTGAAGTTGGCGATCTGAATCTTGAGGTTGCAACGTTCGATATCGTAGCACTTGTGCAAAATGTATTCGACCTTCTTGAAATGGAAGCTTCCAAAAAAGATCTTTTATTGATGTTTGACGAGAAATATCCAAAACCGATCATGGTAAGTGGAGATCGTGAGAAAATCGAGCAAGTGGTAATAAACCTAATTGTAAACTCGGTAAAATACGGAAAAGAAAACGGGTCTACCGAAGTCAGCATTGAAGATTTAACCGACAGCAAAGTGATTGTGCGAGTGACCGACAACGGCATCGGAATCGCAAAGCAGCATATTCCGCGTCTTTTTGAAAGATTTTACCGAGTCGACAAAAGCGGGAATCGTGACCAGGGCGGCTCCGGCCTCGGACTGGCAATCGTCAAACATATTATCGAAGCTCATGATCAGCGTATTTTTGTCAAAAGCGAACTTGGTGTCGGATCTGAATTTTCATTCACGCTCGAAAAGGCAGAGTAAATGCTTCCAGTGAATATCGGATTCACGTGTCGGAAGTCCTTTATATAAATCAACCTCCAGTAAATTTTCAAATCTGAAATTGTCCTGCTTCGCAAATGGAACTATACCATCGCGTTTCAATTTGGCAGCCAGGTATTCCTGCTCGTATTGACCCGGCGTCGGAATAAAAAAGCACTTCTTCCCCAGTTTTGACAAATCCATAATCGTTGAATATCCGGATCTGCAAAGCACGATCTCACTTTCATTTAATGCCTGCTCTATCTGTTCAGACGTCATAAAATTGTAATAGGTGACTTGTCCGTCTTCTTCGACAATCTGATCATCTTCAACTATGCCTTTAACAAAGAGAACTTTTTTGTTGTAAAGACGGACTTCATTTTGCAGCTTCTGTTCCAACATTGTCCGTTGAGGTTCGGGACCCGAAAGAAGAACCATCAAATCGTATTTTACAGGAAGCACCTTTTTTTCGAGTCGGCACAACGGACCGATGTAATGTATTTTAGCATCCGGATTTTTTATATGTCCGAGCTTTCCACTCAAGTTCGGCTTTTCTTCAAAATCAGGAACCCAGCATTCTGTGTATTTTTTGATGATGTACTGATGAAGTTTTGTCGACAGCCAGGTAGTGTTTCCCGTGAGTACATTGAGCTGATGCGTGACAAATACCGATGGAACCTTCTTGCTGAAGACGCCAAGCCGGTTGTCGGAAATTAGCCCTTTTAAATTATATTCTGCAATCCATTTTTTGACCTGTTTCTTCTCTCGGCGAACTGCCTCATACATTGTCGGCATGCTTTTAACCATTTTCCACCTAAATCTGGTACCATCTTTTGGATACTCTATTTCATATGACGGAAGTTCAAGGGCTAACAAATCGGGAAATTCTTTGATCAGCAATTGAAGTGCAACACCGTCAGATGCGATAATCGGCGTAAAGCCATTTTCCCTGAGTGCACGAATGATCGGAATGCAACGTGCGGCGTGACCCATTCCCCAATTTAGAGGTGCAACCAAGATATTATTGTTCGTCATTATCTGTAATGGGATTTAAAATGTGGCAAGATAAAAACATTTCACATCGTATATATTTCCGTAGTTTTGCCAAAATATTAATTTACCTGTGGGAAGTAAAAATAAGCTAAAAAGATTTAAGGAAAACGAGACCTTTTCAAATGTTTTTCAGCCTGAAAGAGAAGAAGTTGTAAGCGATTCTTTTCCGCTCAGGGGCAAATGGAATGCAGATTTCTTTAAGAATGAAAATCCGCTCGTTCTTGAATTGGGATGTGGGAAAGGTGAATACTCAGTCGGATTGGCAGAAAGGTTCCCGGACAAAAATTTTGTCGGGATCGATATAAAGGGCGCTCGTTTCTGGCGGGGCGCAAAGACCGCTGTCGAAGACGGAATGCACAACGTTGCCTTTGTACGCACGCAGATCGAACTGATTGATCATATTTTTGCTGCCGATGAGGTTGATGAAATCTGGATAACTTTTCCTGATCCACAGATTAAATATAAACGTACGAAACATCGGATGACTAACTCTGAGTTCCTGCAACTTTACAAACGCATCCTTAAAAAAGACGGCGTTGTAAACTTAAAGACCGACAGCGAATTCATGCATGGTTATACGCTTGGATTGTTGCATGGCGAAGGACATCAAGTACTGTATTCAAACCACAACGTGTATAAAAACGAAGGAAGTCCGACTGAAGTAACTGAAATCCAGACGTTTTACGAGAAACAATATTTGGAAATCAATAAGGCAATTACGTATATTCGGTTCAAAATAAAGTAAGATGACTTACGCCATGCCGGTTTTATTGGGCTTTGCCACTTCCTGCTTAGGGATCATTCCGCCGGGCATGCTCAATATGACAGCTGCGAAAATGGGCGTACTCGAAGGCCGGACACGTGCGTTGGTATTTGCATCGGGAGCTTCAGCAATTGTAATTCTGCAGACATGGATCGCAGTGATATTTGCCCGATATATTGACAAAAACCCTCATGTTGTCATTGTGCTTCGTGAAGTCGGTCTGGCGATTTTTATTGCACTCACAATTTACTTCTTCGTAACTGCTCACAAACCCAAAGAACTCAAAAAAGAATTGACCTTGCACAGTAAGAAAAGCCGATTCTTTATGGGCGTATTGCTGTCGGCTTTGAATTTTTTCCCGATACCGTTTTATGTCCTGGTCAGCATTACACTTGCGAGCTACGATTATTTTCTATTCGAAAAGATTTTCATTACGAGCTTTGTGATCGGATCCGGACTTGGCGCTTTCTTCGCATTTTATTGCTATATCGTGTTTTTCAAAAAAATGGAGACGCGAACAGCATTTCTGATAAAAAACATGAACTACATCATCGGATCGGTCACGGGATTGGTGTCGATTCTAACGCTGGTAAATATCATCGAATATTACTACAACAGGTCATGAAACCCGAAAACGCCAACTTTTTTGAGCGGGTTTATGAGGTTGCACGACAAATTCCGTACGGAAAAGTCACTTCTTACGGAGCGATCGCAAAAGTACTCGGTTCAGCTCGATCGGCGCGAATGGTCGGCTGGGCAATGAATGCCTGCCATGGCCGCGATGATGTTCCGGCGCACCGGGTCGTAAACCGTAAAGGATTGCTTACCGGAAAGCACCATTTTGATGGAACAAACCTGATGCAGCAACTGCTTGAAAGCGAAGGAATCCGGATTGAAGATAACCAAATACAAGATCTGGAGCAGCATTTTTGGCAACCGGAACAATCGAATTTGAGGTAGATTGCTGACGTTAATATTCCTGCAAACTTTTCCCGATATCAACATTTCACAGTATCTTTGCAATGTAAATTTAGTCTTAATAAGGCTAGCAGAATCCATCAAAATATAATGAAATTAGACAGAAAAGAGATTCTAAAAGCATTGGAATCATTATCTATATCCGGCGAAAGCAAAAATATGGTTGAAAGCGGAGCAGTTACCAATGTGGTGACCTTTGGCGAAGAAGCAGTTGTCGATCTTGTGATTTCGACTCCGGCAATGCACATCAAGAAACGCGCTGAAGACGACATCCGAAAACTGATCCACGAAAAGTTCTCGCCCGACGCAAAAGTAAAAGTCAACATCAAAGTTGAAGCAGCAGAGAAAAACGATGCTGGCCAGATCAAAGGCAAACAAATTCCCGGAATTAAAAATATTATAGCTGTCGCTTCCGGAAAAGGAGGCGTAGGAAAATCTACTGTTACGGCAAACCTCGCCGTTTCATTGGCCAAAATGGGATTTAACGTTGGCATATTAGATGCTGATATTTACGGTCCGTCGATGCCGATCATGTTCGATGTCGAAATGGAAAAGCCGCTGTCAGTGACTGTTGACGGAAAATCAAAAATGAAGCCCGTGGAAAGCTACGAGATCAAATTGCTTTCGATCGGATTTTTTACAGCTCCGAGTCAGGCTGTTATCTGGCGCGGGCCAATGGCTTCAAAAGCATTGAACCAAATGATCTTTGATGCCGATTGGGGCGAGCTCGACTTTATGCTGATCGATCTTCCGCCGGGAACAGGCGACATTCATTTGTCGATCATGCAGGCGCTTCCGATAACAGGCGCTGTCGTTGTAAGCACGCCGCAAGCCGTCGCTCTTGCAGATGCAAAAAAAGGAGTTTCGATGTTTTTATCGGAAGCCGTAAATGTTCCTGTTCTCGGGATCATAGAAAACATGGCGTATTTCACTCCCGAAGAACTTCCTGAAAATAAATATTACATCTTCGGAAAGCAAGGCGCACAAAATCTTGCTGAAGATCTTGGCGTTCCATTCCTTGGAGAAGTTCCGCTTGTACAATCAATCCGTGAAGCTGGTGATTACGGTCGGCCTGCAGCAATGCAAAATGATTCGGTCACTCAAAAGGTTTTCGAAGATATCACACGAAATGTTGTTCAGGAAACTATTCGTCGGAATGAGAATTTACCCGCTTCCGAAGCAATAAAAATTACAACAATGGCCGGCTGTTCGGCGGTTAATAAGAATTAAATGAGTTAAGGATCTACAAATTCAGAGATTATCAGCCCAATCTTTAGATTTTTAAATCTTTTCATCTTACAATCAAAAAAAATGAACACACAAGAACTAACGCTCAACGTCGAAAAAGCGCTTGAAGAAATCAGGCCGTTCCTGAATTCGGATGGCGGCGACATCACGCTGATCTCGATTGAAGACGACAAACACGTCACGGTTCGGCTCGAGGGCGCGTGCATCGCGTGCAGCGTAAACCAGATGACACTTCGTGCAGGCGTCGAAACCACGATCAAGAAGTTTGCGCCACAGATCGAAACTGTCAAAAACATCGCGTAGATTTTTTGGGCGTGACCACAAGGGTCGGGCTTTCCGCTTTATCTTTTTCCGGCTTTGCAGCCTAAAAAAGGATGCCGCTGCAATCCCTCACGCGCCTCCACCATATATTTAGTCGCAACCGCCTTTCGACTTTAGCTTCGTTCCGTTCGCCTTTGCGGGCTCGGGTCGACTTCAGACTTTTGACTTGACTTTTGACCTTCGACTTTAGACTTTACTCATGATTAAAACTGATATACTCATCATTGGCGCAGGCCCAACCGGACTTTTCACCGTTTTTGAAGCCGGACTGCTGAAGTTAAAATGCCACATAATCGATGCTTTGCCGCAACCAGGCGGACAATTGGCTGAACTTTATCCAAAGAAACCTATTTTTGACATTCCGGGATTTCCGGAAGTGCTCGCTGGCGATTTGGTTCACAATTTAATGGAACAGATTAAGCAATTCCAACCCGGATTTACCTTGGGCGAACGTGCTGAAACAATAGACAAACTCGACGACGGAACCTTTATCGTCACAACCGACAAAGGCAAGAAACACCACGCAAACGCCATTGCAATCGCAGGCGGGCTCGGGAGTTTCGAGCCTCGGAAACCGCTTATTGAAGATATCGGCTTTTACGAGGGAAAAGGCGTAAAATACTTTATCAAGAATCCTGAGAAATTCCGCGATAAGCGCGTCGTGATTGCCGGCGGCGGAGACTCGGCGCTGGATTGGAGTATTTTCCTTTCAAATGTCGCATCAGAAGTAACTTTAATTCACAGAAGAAATGAGTTTCGTGGCGCACTCGACTCGGTCGATAAAGTTCAGGAACTTAAAGACGCGGGAAGAATAAAGCTTATTACTCCGGCGGAAGTCATTGGATTGAACGGCAACGAGCATTTAGAGTCGATCGTCATTGATGAAAATGGCGCCCATCGCACCATAAAGACTGACTATTTCATTCCGTTGTTCGGGCTTACACCTAAACTCGGCCCGATTGCAAACTGGGGGCTTGAAATTGAAAAAAATGCAATTAAAGTCGACAATGCTTTGGATTACCAAACTAACATTCCAGGAATTTACGCAATCGGTGATGTCAACACATATCCAGGAAAACTGAAACTAATCCTGTGCGGTTTCCACGAAGCGACAATGATGTGCCAAAGCGTCTACCAACGCATGAATCCCGGCAAGAAGTACGTAATGAAATACACAACTGTATCGGGAGTAGACGGTTTTGATGGTACGAGAAAGGAAGCGGAGAAGGCAGTCGTGAAGTCGATTGATTAATGTGAAAACTAAACAATTTTGACCCGAGGCTGTAGCCGAACGGAGCGGAGCTAAATGTGGAAATGAGGCTGCAACTCGGTTCATCGGATAATATTTTTAATTAAAGATTCAGCTTCTTACCTTGCGCCCTGAACCCTAACCCTGCACCATGGATGTTATAATTAAAATCACCGACCGAGAAGGCAACCAGCATACAGTTGATGCGCCAACCGACATGAACATGAACATCATGGAGTTGGTGAAGATGTACGAGCTTGCGCCTGAAGGTACAATTGGAATTTGTGGCGGAATGGCAATGTGCGCTTCGTGTCAGTGTTATGTTCTCAATGATGTTGAATTGGAACCAATGTCGGATGAAGAAGAAGCAATGCTTTCAGAAGCTTTTTATGTAAAAGAAAGCAGCCGCCTTGGCTGCCAGATCCCTATAACAGAAAACCTCGACGGACTTGAGATCGAACTTGCTCCCGAGTCATAGTATTAGTTTTAGACCAACGCGATAGCCACAAAACTAAAATCCGCGGAATCCGCCCAATCAGCATCATCCTCGCGCCATTCGCAAAACGATCCGGCACAGCAACAAGTTAATGCCTAAGTTCCGGCAATTACAGTTAATCCTCCAGAATCAAAATAGCAGCCGGCCGAAGAACTGCTACGAAATTTGAGTAAGCTAGTTCAGATGGATGCAATCCATCAGCAGCTACAAGTGCCGGATTTTGCAATCCCATTCGTGTAATTTCAGTGACATTGTAAAACCTAATATCATTTTGGATGCAATAATTCTCCGCGAAAGCATTATACTGATCGATTTCTGCTGAAATCGCCGCCGGATCGGAAGTGCTTTGTCCATACGGAGTAAAAGCATAGTCCGGGATAGAAACCACGATTAAATTATTTTTATCACCTTTTGCAGCAGTAATTGCCGTCGAAACCAACTGTGGAAACTCAGTTTCATACACTGAAAATGGCTTATGCTGAAACTGATTGTTTACACCGATTAAAAGTGTTACAAGATCATAGTCGTTACCCGGTTGTTGCGCGTTTATTGCGTTTTTGAGATTAGTTGTCGTCCAACCGGTTTGTGCTATGATAGTTGTTGAGACCTGTGCATCTATGCTATTCTCAATACTATCTTGCAGCTGAACCGGAAACCGACAAGTTGAACACACACTTTCTCCAATCGTATAACTGTCGCCAAGAGCTAAATATTTATAAGTCGGAATCGGAGCAGGATTATCTACGATAGGCGGACTCACCGGGTTTTTATCATCTTCGGAACACGCTAATCCAACAAAGGACATCAGGAATAGGAATGCAAAATTTTTCATCTGTAAGCAGGTATTTGCAACAATATACGGAATACTCGTATAAACAGATGTTCATGCATCGGCATAAAAAAGCCTCCGGTTAAGAAGGCTGTAATTTTATTTGAAAGCGGCGAGGCCGGTTATGTCCATTCCTGTTATCAGAAGGTGAATGTCGTGCGTTCCTTCATACGTAATAACCGATTCAAGGTTCATCATATGCCGCATGATTGAATATTCGCCCGTAATTCCCATTCCGCCTAGGATTTGTCGGGCTTCGCGAGCAATGTGAATCGCCATATCAACATTGTTTCTTTTCGCCATTGAAATCTGTGCCGTTGTAGCTTTGCCTTCATTCCGAAGTACGCCAAGTCGCCAAGTAAGTAATTGCGCTTTTGTGATTTCAGTGATCATTTCGGCCAATTTCTTCTGTTGAAGTTGCGTTGCGGCAATTGGTTTATCGAATTGCATGCGTTCTTTTGCATATCGCAAAGCAGTATCGTAACAATCCATTGCTGCCCCGATTGCGCCCCATGCGATCCCGTAACGGGCCGAATCAAGGCAGCCAAGTGGCGCGCCCAGGCCGGATTTATTCGGAAGCAGATTCTCCTTCGGAACCTTAACGTTATCAAAAATCAGTTCGCCTGTTGCCGAAGCACGGAGCGACCATTTATTATGCGTTTCCGGAGTCGTAAATCCTTCCATTCCGCGTTCAACTATGAGTCCGTGGATGCGCCCTGTTTCATCCTTTGCCCAAACAACGGCAATATCCGCGAAAGGCGCGTTCGAAATCCACATTTTGGCACCATTGAGTAAATAATGATCGCCTTTATCTTTAAAGTTTGATGTCATTCCGCCCGGATTAGAACCATGGTCGGGCTCTGTCAATCCGAAACAACCAATGAATTCGCCTGATGCAAGTTTCGGAAGATATTTCATCCGTTGCTCTTCATTTCCGTATTTCCATATCGGATACATCACAAGCGACGACTGAACTGAAGCTGTCGAGCGCACTCCTGAATCACCACGTTCGATTTCCTGCATGATGAGTCCGTACGAAATCTGATCCAGACCAGCGCCGCCATATTCTTCAGGGATGTACGGCCCAAAAGCACCGATATCCGCAAGACCTTTGATTATTTGTTTTGGGAATTCAGCTTTCTGCGCATATTCCTCGATGATCGGCGACACTTCACGCTTTACCCATTCACGGGCCGCGCTTCGCACCATTTTGTGCTCATCATTCAGTAATTCGTCAAGATTGTAGTAATCAGGAGCCTGGAATAAATCTGGTTTCATCTCTTTGGGTTTAAAGCTGGGCAAAAGTAGGCAAACTAAAAAATATACGAAACCGATTTCGTGTTTTTAATTGGGCAATCCGCAAGCGGCCGGGCTCTCTGCTTTATCTTTTGGGCGCTTGCTTCACCTGTCGGCTTGCGGCGCGCCACAAAAGGATACCGCGGCGATCCCTATTGCGGAGGAAGTCGCAAGTTAAAAAGTCACAAGTCGCTAGCCGCAGCCAAATGATAATAGACAGGAAACAGGAGACAAAAGACACAGATGTGTTAGCTGTTATTCGTCATCCTGAACACCATTATAGCTAAAACAAGCTATATATCGTATAACCTAAAAGTATCAGCGTCAACAAAATCCCAAAAACAGGTATCAGCGGAATATTATTGAAAGTAACCGGTATTCGATAAGGCCGGGTCAATTCTTTTTCGCGGATCCGCAGAATGATCACCGACAGGTTTACAACTATGAAAGTAATAAAGATGAAGATCGTTGCGATACGGGCAATTATTTCGATGTCGCCAATCAAGGAGAAGGCGCCACTGATAACAAGTACCGCAATCAAAGCTGCTAGCGGTGTTTTGCGTTTTGGCGAAACAAAAGATAACGGCTTTAGAAATTTTGATTCTGCTGACATGTCGAGTAAGACCCGAGAACTACCAAGCATATTTGAGAGTATTGTATTTGAAGTCGCAAAAAGTGCAATAACCGAGATTATGATGATCCCTGTCCTTCCATAGCTTGCAGCCAAGACGTCGGCGAGCGGACTTTGGGATTTTCCCAGTTCGGCAAATGAAATTACACTCACGGTTGAAATCGCTACTAATCCATACACGACGATGACAATTCCGCTAGCCCAAAAGAGTGCTTTGGGAATGGTTTTCTCAGGGTTTTTTGTCTCTTCGGCGAGTTTTACTATTTCTTCAAAGCCCATATATGAGAAGAAAGCCAACGCCGCGGCTGCCATGATGCCGTTGCTTCCCTGAGATGGCATTTCCATGAAATTTACGCTGCCCAGTTTGGGAATAGCAACGAAGATAATTAAGAGCAATCCTGAAACTTCAATAATTGTAAAAACGATATTCACCACTGACGACTGCCGGATCCCTGCTGCATTTACTCCAAAGAGTACAGCCAAAATCCCGAGCGCACCTACTAAAACACCTACTCCAAGTAAGGTCGACAAGTAGCCGGCAAAACCTACGGCTACGGTCGCGCTGCTGATTATTCCATTCAGCGAAATGATAACGCCAAGAATGACGCCTGTAGTTTTTCCAAACGCCTTTTTGGCATACGTATATTCACCTCCGGCTGAAGGAAATGCCGAACTGAGTTCAGCATACGAAAAGGCAGTTGCAAGTGCACACATTGAGGCTATGAGAAATGCTAGCCATATAAAATTTCCAGATAGCCCTGCAACTTTTCCTAAGATTGTATAAATCCCTGCCCCCAAAATAGAACCAACTCCAAAAAATATACACTCCGCTAATCCTAACGTCCTTTTTAATTCCGCCATAAAATTGCCGTATTATTTACTAAATGCAGGGATCCTGCATTATTGAAAGATAATATTATTATCGGGAGATTACAGCATTATTTGCTGACATATATGAAGAACAAGACGCTTCATGGAAGATTTTGATCATTATATACCAGTAGAAAAAAACAGCGAATAAAAAAAGACAACAAACTCTTTTATTACTTAAATTTATTTTTACATTTGCTAAATAATTAGAACAAATGTTTTCGAAGTCTTGTGAATACGCAATCAAAGCAATGATATTTGTAGCTCAAAAATCAAAAGATGGTGCGCGGATAGGGGTAAAAGAAATTGCCGTCGGCATCGATGCACCTGAATATTTTATTGCAAAAATCCTCCAGGACTTAGGAAAGAAGAAACTGGTGAATTCGGTAAAAGGTCCAAAAGGTGGATTTTACATGGACGAATCAAATCGGGCCGGCTCAATCGCTGATGTCGTGAAAGCAATTGACGGCGACGGAATATACACAGATTGCGTAATGGGATTAAAAATGTGCTCCGAAAAAAAACCTTGTCCCGTTCATTTCGAATATAAGGAGATCAAACGAAATTTGATCACGATGCTCGAAACAAATACAATCGCCGATTTCAACGAGAAGCTCGATTCAAGCAAATATTTCCTCAAGAACGATTAGCTTTTTTTATAATAATAAAAGATAAAAAGATATTAATATCGAAATTTAATTGACTATGAAAGGTATAAACCAATTGATCCTGCCGCTTGTGCTGACGATTTTCTTCACAGCGAAAGCAGCTGCTCAAGCTCCAGACAATATCATTTCAGATGATACCAACTCACTTGGATTATGGCTGCTGCTAATTGTCATTGTCGTTCCGGCCTTAGTATTCATCGGTGTGCTTTACCTCAAATTCAAAGATCAGGTTGCAGAGAATGAACAATGGAAAAGGCTAAAAACAGACGAGCACTTTTCAGATTACCTAAAGAACCTGAGCAAAGATCAAATACACAAATTCATAACCCTTAAAAAAAACAGTCGGTTGAAAAACAGTTCAAAATCCATCAAGATGATCGCGTTCTTATTAATTTCATCAGCCGCTTTTGCCCAAAACTCTGATAAGCCACAAGAGAACCTGTTCAGTCAACCGGGAATTATCATCACGATTATCCTGGTGCTGATTCCAATTTTACTAGGGGTCATTTTCGCATTGGTCAAAGCCAACAATGCAGTTAAAAAGTATATCAATAGAGGCAAAATAGCCGAAGCACAGGAATTTGCAGAGCACATTGGCGCAATGGACAACGTTGAAATCGAAGAGAAGCTGGTTCGGAGAGAGCATGCCCTTAAGTATCATCTGGCAAATAATGAACTCTCAGGAAACGTTCCCGCTGAAGATAAAATCGGCATCCTGAACAACGTCCGCGAAAAACACGAAATTCATTTCACATCACTTAAAAAGAAGGCGGTTCGTAAACCCGGACTCGACGCTGATATATCGAAACTTATGATCTGGTACTTCGGATTTGCCGCTTTCTGGCTCGTCGTTGGAACCGGAATCGGCCAGTACCTCGGCATAAAATTCGTTGCGCCCGATATCGATCACACAAGTTGGCTCAGTTTTGGCCGTCTGCGGCCTGTTCATACCAACATCGTTTTTTGGGGTTGGGCATCCATGGCAATGATCGGACTTGGCTATTATGTCGTTCCTATCGTCAGCAACGCTAAAATATACAGCGTAAAATTGGGTTGGATCGCATTGTGGCTAACCAACATCATGGTCATACTCGGTACAATCTGCCTGATGTCCGGAATTAATAATGGTGGCGGTGAGTTTCGCGAATATATCTGGCCAGTAATGGCTTTCTTCGCAGTCGCGCTGATCCTGACACTGATAAATTTCATAATGACAGTTGCAAACCGGTCGACCAAGGAAATTTACATTTCAAACTGGTATATCGTTTCAGCAATTATTTTCACAATTATAGTAGCACTAACAGCTTACCTGCCTTTCTGGCAAGACGGCGTTTCTGAAACAATTGTACAAGGATATTTTATGCACTCAGGTGTCGGAATGTGGTTTACGCTTTATACGCTCGGATTACTGTATTATTTTATCCCGCAGCAAATCAACAAGCCGATCTATGCCTATAGTCTGGGAATATTGGCGTTTTGGACGCAGATAATCTTCTATACTATAATTGGTACGCACCACTTTATTTTTGCTCCGATCGCATGGTGGCTGCAAACTGTTGCTATCGTCGGAAGCGCCGGAATGATCATTCCTGTCGTTGCCGGAACAATCAACTTTACGATGACTTTCAAAGGAAACTGGAACAAGGTCGCCACAAGCTATACGCTGCCATTCTTTCTTGTTGCTGTAATCTACTACTTTCTGGTTTCGATGCAAGGAACGGCGCAAGCCTTCAAATTCACCAACTTGCTTTGGCACTTCACTGATTTTACCGTTGCACACTCGCACTTAGGCTTCTACGGAATCATAACTTTTGCGCTTTGGGGCGGAATATATGTAGTAATGCCAAGGCTAACAGGGAAAGAGCCACCGCAGCATTTAGTTGGCGTGCATTTTTGGCTCGCATTCATCGGATTGTTGTTTTACACGATTCCACTTTCAATCGGTGCAACCTTGCGTGGACTGATGTGGATGGAAGGAAAACCATTTATCGACAGCGTCGTTTTGATGTTTGATTACTGGGTCTGGCGCGCAATCGGCGGAACGTTAATGTTTATCTCGCACCTGATCTTTGCTTATAATTTCTACAAAATGACAACCAAAGAAGTCGAAGAAGTCGATGTCAAAGAGGAAGCACTCAGATTATTAGAACTAGAAAATTTAGAACTAGAAACCGTAAATTAAGATGAGCATTTTCAACGATCACAAACGATTATATATCACGGCCGGACTCTTATTTGCGTTACTGACGTTCCTGACGGTAATAATGCCCGCATTTCAAAACCAGTACTCGAACTTGCCGATGCCGGGCACAAAACCGCTTTCAGGCGATGCCAGGGCAGGTAAGCTCATTTATATTGCCGAAGGCTGCGTTGGCTGTCATTCACAACAAGTTCGAAATGTGGAAATGGACAACATGTTCGGAAGCCGTCCTGGTATGGCATCTGATTATGCGAATATTGGCCGCACAAGCATCTGGCAGAACACAGCAACTTTAATGGGAACTGAACGAACTGGGCCTGATTTGACCGACGTGGGCAATCGCCAGCCAAGCAAAGACTGGAACCTGATGCACCTTTACCAGCCTCGAAGCGTTGTCGCGCAATCGATCATGCCGTCGTATAAGTGGATGTTCGAAATGAAAGCCAATCCGGCCAAAGGCGATGTCGTCGTAAGCATGCCTGCAGAATTCCTCAACGGACAAAGCGGGAAACTCGTCGCCAAAAAAGAAGCACTTCAACTTGTAGCTTATATTCAGTCGCTCAAACAAATGCCTTTACCTGAAGGCGCCGTGCCACCTGAGTTTTTGTATAAAAGGAAAGCAGCGGTCGCCGAAGGTTCAACATCAGGCAAATCAGCTGATGGAGAAGCACTTTTCACAGCAAATTGCGCTGCGTGCCACCAAGCCAATGGTGAAGGCCTGAAAGGCGCATTTCCGCCCTTAAAAGGAAGTAAAATTGTCACGGGCGACAACCTTGAATTGTATGTCGACATCATCATGAACGGATACGACGCCAAAGCCGAGTATGGTGTAATGGCTGCCGTTGGAACCAACATGGAATTCACCGAATTCGACGTGTCGGCAATCATTAACTACGAGCGAAATGCGTGGGGCAACAAAGGCAGGGAAGTCACGCCTGAAGAAGTTAAAAAGATCATGGAATTGATTAAAACCAAGATTGCAGCTGATAAATAGGTAATGTATTTGGGCGTAACCCGCCTAAAATATTCCTGTTCAAATGCAACAGCTAGATGGCGGGTCAGGCTTTCCGCTCCCGCTTTTTTCAGGAAGCTGACGCATCCTGTAAAAGAGCTCCGCTATAATCCTTTACGCGCACACTCAGTAATAGAAAAGTCGGCATTAAAAGAAAACAATGAAAAAGATAATTACGTTCGTATTTCTGCTTGCAATTCAGGCCGCAGCGTTCGCGTGTCCGGTTTGCGAGCGCAACCAACCAAAGCCGTTACGCGGAATCGTTCATGGCTCCGGCCCCGACAGCAATTGGGATTATGTCAGTATCGTGCTCACGATGATCATTGCGGTCGTAGCATTATTCTATTCTGTCAAGTGGCTCATTAAACCCAACGAAAACAACGCCGATCATATTAAATATTCAATCTTTAAATAGCAGGAAATGAAAAAGAATAGTTCCGTTTTTATATTTTTAGATGACGATATTCAACCATTTGGGGAATTTACCGTTCCGATAAACTTCGAACTCGATACCACCAAATTGGTCGATGGCGAGCATATCCTTAAGATTGTAAGCAAAGACCCACACGGAAAAGAAGGTATTCGCAAAATCCCTTTCTTGGTGAGGAACGGACCTTCGATTGCCGTTGAAGGAATAGCCGACTATGATGTGGTTGATGGCGTTTTGCCGATCATGATCAACGCGTATGGCAAAGGTGACCAGAAAGAATTCCTGATTGAAGGTAGCGAGACTCCGCATTCCACACCAGCATGGTTCTGGGCAGTTATCATTGGCTTCATCGGATTTGCAATTTATTACTTTGTAACTGAAATGACCCGCGGAGCGTAAAAAAGCCGAAAGTTACAAGTCACAAGCCGAAAGTCCTGGAGCCGCAGCCGCAGTCCGCGTAGCATTAGAATGCCGGAGTCGACTTTGCTTTAATCCGTATGCTTATACCAGGTCGCTGCTGACTTGCGACTTTTGACTTTTGACTTTGCGAAAACTACATCTTCACATAAAACTCCTTCGTCAACGAGATATACTCATTCGTGTATTCGTGGCGTCCAACTTCTATCACCAATTCGTCACTTTCAGGTGCTACCTGGTGTCGGCTGAATGCCAATAGACTGCGCTTTATTTCTGTTGTCGGAGTTCCTTTTACGCGTGTGATTTTGACTGGATACAATTCATATTGGTTCGCAAGCGCAATAAATTTAATTTCCTCTTTATATGGAATGATTACAGCAAGTACTCCATTTTCTGATAAAAGCAAATCGGCTGCCTCAACCAGATCTTCGAAAGGCATCGATGCAGAAAATCGGGCAACATCACGTTGTTCATCACCAGAAAGATAATCTTCTGTATGAAACGGCGGATTTGAAACAATCAAATCATATTCATCTTCAGGTTCTTCAATAAATTCATCCAGTCCGGCATGAAAGCAAAATAGCCGGTCGCTCCACGGTGAATTTTCAAAATTATCGACCGCTTCTTCGTATGCTTTTTCATCAATTTCGAGCGCGTCAACCTGCTCCGCGTTTGAACGCTGTGCGAGCATCAATGCAATCAGTCCGGTTCCTGCTCCAATATCCAAAATAGAATAAGGCTCGTGATGAATCGGCGCCCACGCACCAAGAAGCACGCCGTCGGTTCCGACTTTCATTGCGGTTTTGTCGTGGTTTATTGTGAATTGTTTGAATTTAAACATGGAAGGAGGTTCAGGGTTCAGGGTACAAGGTCCAGGGCTATGAGTCAGGTGATTTGATGATAATGCCTAGCCCAGATAGCAGCGGCATCCTTTTATGGAGCAAAGCGGAATAAAAGATACAGCGGATAGCAGGACCCAGCTACAAATCAGACAACTGACAATGCAATTATTCAACTAGCAGCTGTAAACCCTGAACCCTGAACCTTGTACCCTGAGCCCTGAACCTTTAAAGGTACATTTCGATCAATCCTTCCGGCAAATCCATCTTAACCTTTTTGTTTTTCCGGTCGATCTCAACCAGGAAGTGGTCGATCATCGGAATCAAAATTTCAACCTCACCGCTCAAAACCTCAAAAAGCGGCTGTGCAGAAGAATCATTTATAGACTGGATGACACCAACGACGCCAAGCCTTTTGTCTTCAACCTCAAATCCGATTACCTCATGGAAATAGAATTTATTTCCGGTTAGTTTCGGAAGCATGCTTATCGGAAGGTAAATCGCATTGCCCATGATTTCATCTGCTTGCTCTTCATTCTCGACATCTTCAAAACGGACTCTTAAAAAATCATTCTTATGAAGTGAGCTGTTTTCAATAAAAAATGGAACCAGATTTTTGCCACATTCGACAAAAACTGATTCCATGTTTTCATATAACTCAGGTTCGTCGGTATCCAAATAGATAAGGACTTCTCCTTTAAAGCTGAATTTTTTTGCGATCTTACCTAAATAGAAGCATTCTTCTTTACGCATTGTCGCAATTCAATTATGCCTGAGTTTCTTCAGTGCCTTCTTCTGTTGCAGGAGCATCTTCAGTTGAAGAATCAACATCAGCGATCTCCTCTTCTGCAGCAGGTTGTGATGCAGCGATCAAATCAACATCAGCTTGCTTGGCAGCAGCAATACGATCTTCGTTCACTTTTTTCTCAGCAGCCAAAGCTTTCGCTCTTTCGTCTGCTTTTGAAGATGACAAAGTGTCCTTTTTAGCATCTACTTTACCTGTCTTCTCATCAAGCCATTTTGACAATTTCTCGTCAGCCTGCTCTTGAGTCAAAGCTCCTTTACGAACTCCGCCATCAAGGTGGTGTTTCAATAAAGCGCCTTTGTAAGAAAGGATAGCACGTGCAGTATCCGTTGGTTGAGCACCGTTGTGAAGCCACTGTACAGCGCTTTCAAGGTTCAAGTCGATAGTTGCAGGATTTGTGTTTGGATTGTAAGTACCGATTTTCTCTAAGTATTTACCGTCTCTTTTCGAGCGAGCATCAGCCGCTACAACCCAGTAAAAAGGTTTTCCTTTTTTTCCGTGTCTTTGTAATCTAATTTTTACTGACATAATCGTATGATTAAATTTTGAGGTACTCGACCTCCGTTAATTAAGGGTGCAAAGATACTTCTTTTTCCCAAAGAAACTAATGCGGCACCGGTTTTTTGACGCGATTTCGGCTGAGGTTCATTTTTTTGCGTAATTTGTGCCGACTTTCGTTTAAAAAACTATTTTTGTAACCATTAAACCTACCTACGATAAAATGAAAAAGATAATTTCGCTGTTGGTTATTGCATTCGTATTTGCCTCCTGCTCTGAGGAAATATCGAGAAACAACCCGGCATTTGAAGGCCTTAAAGATAACGTTATTTGGCGCGCCGGCGGTGCTACTGGGACACTTGCCGCTAATGGGTTTGTCACAATTTCAGGCGGACTGCAGTTTGAGACACTGACACTTCATACTAATTCGGCCCAGCCGCAGACATATCAATTAGGGGTAAATAATCAAAGTCGTGTCGTATTCACATCAACTGCTGGTTTTGAAGAGGTAACATATACAACAGGAACCGGCGTTGGTAATGGCCAGATCATAATTGAAGAGTATGACGAAGCAGGTCGCACGATAAGCGGTACTTTCCGATTCAATGCCATAAATACAGAAGATCCTGATGATGTCTTAAATTTCCAGGAAGGTGTCTTTTATAAAGTTCCAATTTATCCCGCAGTAGAAGATTAACAAAATATAACAGCAAAGGCCGCTCAATAAGCGGTTTTTTTGTGGATTTTCATGAAATTGTCTGCGTTTTGTGGGAATTCATAAAATGTCGGCCGGATGTCAGACTTCAAAGAAATAAGGTTATATTTGTTGAGTAATATAAATTCGATCATATGAATATTTTTGTTGGAAGCCTTCCATTCAGTATTGAGGAAGCAGATTTAAGAGAGTCTTTCGAGGCTTATGGAGCAGTTGATTCTGTTAAGATTATTACTGATAAATTTACCGGAAGAAGTAAAGGATTTGGTTTTGTTGAGATGCCTAACGATGAAGAGGCGCAGAAAGCTATTGACGAATTGAACGGTGCTACTGTTCAAGGACGTGCAATTGTAGTAAATAAATCAGAACCGAAACCGGAAGGCGAAAGAAGAAGCTTTAACAACAACCGTGGTGGAGATAACCGTGGCGGTGGTGGTTATGGCGGCGGCGGCAATAGCGGCGGCGGCGGCGGTGGTTACGGTGGCGGAAACTCTCGTGGCGGAAGCGGCGGTGGTTACGGCGGCGGAAACAGAGGTGGTTACTAACTATCCTCAATAAAGATTGATACAGAAACTTTAAGAAATAAAGTATTTTGATAAATTCAAGCCATTCTTCATTGAAGAGTGGCTTTTTTTATTTCAATTCATAGCAGCGTCTAGGTTAGCCAACGACCCGAGCAATAGCAATTGGCGAAGCAATTCACGATTAATGTATACCGGATTCGTGTCAAGAAGCAAAAGGTAAATTTTTTGGCCCCAGATTACTTCGCCAGTTCGCTCATGCTCGGGTCACAGATTACCTTCTGATGTTCTGTAAATGCAATATTTGCGCAGATTAATTCTGCTTTGCAGAATAATTAAATCTGTAGAATTTACCGTCAACATTTCCAAGTAACTGTGTGAATCTGTGGCCAAAAATTACCAATTGGATTTTTTATTGTTAATAACTTCTGGCGGTTTTGACGCCATAAAATTCTATTTTTGACGTTCCTGTAGTGCAAACATCTGCATTTGCAAACCGCTTAAAATCACCTATGTACTTAATTTTTGATACCGAAACCACAGGCTTGCCAAAGCGTTGGGATGCTCCGATAACCGATACTGCGAACTGGCCTCGATGCATTCAGATCGCATGGCAGTTGCATGACGATATGGGCCAACTTATAGAAAATCAGGACTATCTGATTAAGCCTGAAGGTTTTAATATTCCGTATGACGCCGAACGTGTTCACGGAATCTCAACTGAACTGGCGGCTGCCAATGGCGTACCGTTAAAAGAAGTCCTTGTAAAGTTCAACATCGCGTTATCAAAGGCGAAATATATCGTTGGCCAGAACGTAGGATTTGATATCAATATCATGGGTTGTGAATTCCATAGACTGAATATGGAAGGTGCGCTGGCGAATGTTCCGGTACTTGATACATGTACAGAAACAACTGCTACATTGCTTCAGCTTCCCGGCGGGCGTGGTGGCAAGTTCAAACTTCCTACATTAACGGAATTACATCAGCATCTTTTCAATACGCCTTTTTCGGAAGCGCATAATGCAACTGCCGATGTCGAGGCGACAACGCGCTGCTTTCTCGAAATGCTTCGTCGACGGATCTTTACAAAAGAGCAACTTGATGTTCCGGATAGTTATTTTGAGGATTTTTGCCGGACGAATGAAAAGGAAGTTCAGCTTATCGGACTCAAACATATCAACCTTAAAGCAGCTTCCGACGAAATCAGAAGGTCGCTCCAGAAAGATCTTCCCGATATGTCGGTTTCCGACGCTGAGGCAATCCGCATGTTGGCTGATACCGATTTTGTACATCTTCACAATCATACCCAATTTTCGGTTTTACAATCCACGATCAGTGTTGCATCGCTAGTAAAAGCAGCCGTTCAACATAGAATGCCGGCCGTTGCGATCACTGATCATGCGAATTTGATGGGCGCATTTCATTTTGTGCGTGACATTTTAAATCATAATAAAGCTGCCGAAGCAAAAAATCTCGAAGCAATTGAACATGGCGGACTCCCAATTGAGGTTCCGATCAAACCAATCGTTGGGTGTGAGTTTTTTGTCTGTGACGATCATAAGGATAAGACAAGAAAAGACAATGGATACCAGATTGTGCTTCTCGCAAAGACGAAAAAAGGCTACCACAATTTGGCTAAAATGTCGTCGATTGCATACACGGAAGGATTTTACTATGTTCCGAGGATCGACAGAAATGTAATTGAAAAGTATAAAGAAGATATAATCGTTCTTTCCGGAAACCTGTATGGAGAGATTCCCAACAAGTTGCTGAACCTTGGAGAAAATCAAGCCGAAGAAGCGCTTCTGTGGTGGAAAGAGCAATTCGGGGCCGACTTTTATATCGAGGTCATGCGACACCAACAGGAAGACGAAAACCGCGTCAATTCATCTTTGATTTCGCTTGCGCGGAAACATGAGGTCAAAATGATTGCCACAAATAATATTTTCTATATCGATAAGGCTGATGCCAACGCACACGATATTTTGCTTTGCGTCAGGGATGGTGAAAAACAAACTACGCCGATCGGCCGAGGTCGCGGATATCGCTACGGAATGCCAAATCAGGAATACTATTTTAAATCGGGCGACGAGATGAAATCCTTGTTCCGCGATTTGCCTGAAGCGATTTCAAATATCACTGAAGTTGTCGATAAAATTGAGATTTACAGTTTAGCTCGCGAAGTGCTTCTTCCGAAATTTGATATTCCGGCAGAATTTAATGTCGAAGAAGATTTGGCCGATTCAGGTAAACGTGGTGAAAACAAGTTTTTACGACATCTTACATATGAAGGAGCAAAACGCAGATATGCTGAGATAACGCAGGAAATTCAGGATCGGATCGATTTTGAACTTCTGACAATTGAGAATTCAGGTTATCCCGGATATTTTTTGATTGTGCAGGATTTTATTGCCGAAGCAAGAAAAATGGGAGTTTCGGTTGGTCCGGGTCGTGGATCTGCGGCAGGATCCGTTGTCGCGTACTGCCTCGGGATCACTAATATTGATCCACTCAAATACAACCTGCTTTTTGAGCGTTTCCTCAATCCGGATCGGGTGTCGCTTCCCGATATCGATATCGATTTTGATGACGAAGGCCGAAGTAGCGTTATGGATTATGTGATCCAAAAGTACGGATCCAAACAAGTTGCACAGATTATCACCTATGGAACAATGGCCGCGAAATCGGCTATTCGTGATACGGCGAGAGTGCTCGATCTGCCACTTTTTGAAGCCGACAAAATCGCAAAGCTGATTCCGTTTAACCTGAATCTGGCAAAGATCTTCTCTATGGATGATGCCAAGCTAAAGGCCGCATTGCGTCCGGAAGATTTCGAAAAGGTAAAGGAACTGATCGCTATTGCAAAAGAGAAAGATCTTAGCGGTGAAACTTTGCAACAAGCTCAAATTCTTGAAGGAAACCTGCGAAATACAGGAATCCACGCATGCGGAGTAATCATTACACCAAGTGATATCACCGATTTCGTTCCGGTTGCAACCGCCAAAGATTCAGATTTGTATGTGACGCAGTTCGACAATTCCGTTGTTGAAAGTGCCGGATTACTAAAAATGGATTTCCTTGGATTAAAGACATTGACGCTTATAAAAGACACTGTCAAACTTGTAAAATATCGTACGGGTAAAGACATTGATCCTGATGAATTTCCGATAGATGACGTCAAAACATATGAATTATTTCAACGAGGAGAAACAGTCGGAATCTTTCAATATGAGTCGGCCGGAATGCAGAAGTACATGAAGGAGCTCAAGCCAACGGTCTTCGGTGACCTGATTGCAATGAACGCGCTTTATCGTCCGGGACCGATCGCTTATATTCCAAGTTTCATCAAAAGGAAAAACGGCGAGGAAGAAATCACCTACGATCTTGATGCGTGCGAGGAACTTCTGAAAGAGACATACGGAATCACGGTTTACCAGGAACAGGTAATGCTTCTGTCGCAAAAACTTGCCAACTTTTCCAAAGGCGATGCCGACGTATTACGTAAGGCAATGGGAAAAAAGCAGAAGGAAGTCCTCGATAAGATGAAGCCCAAATTCATCAACCAAGCTGTTGAAAACGGACATTCAGCCGATAAATTAGAAAAGATTTGGAAAGACTGGGAAGCGTTTGCCGAATATGCCTTCAACAAGTCACACTCAACATGTTATGCATGGATCGCATATCAAACGGCATATCTGAAAGCAAATTATCCAGCCGAATATATGGCGGCGGTCCTTTCAAACAACATGAGCGACATCAAGCAGGTTTCGTTCTTTATGGAAGAGTGTAAACGTATGGGGTTGCAGGTTTTAGGACCCGACGTGAATGAGTCATTTTACAAGTTTACGGTTAACGAAAATTATGCTGTCCGATTCGGAATTGGTGCGGTAAAAGGTGTCGGAATGGGCGCTGTTGAAACAATCGTAAAAAACAGGAAAGACGGAAAATACAAGTCGATCTTTGATTTGGCAAAGCGCATTGATTTGCGCGCTGCAAACAAAAAAGCATTTGAAAACCTGGCACTTGCTGGCGGGTTTGACTCGTTTACAGGAACGCATCGTGCTCAATATTTCCACGATGAAGGCGATGGAATAACATTTTTAGAGAAAGCGATCCGTTATGGAGGAAAATTCCAGGAAAATGAGAATTCTTCGCAAGTTAGTTTGTTTGGGGAAGCAAGCGATGTGCAAATTCCCGAACCGATTGTACCACCATGCGAAGATTGGAGCACGATGGAAAAACTCGCAAAAGAGAAGGAAGTGGTCGGAATTTATATATCGGGACATCCACTTGACGATTATAAATTTGAGATGCAGTACTTCTGCAACGCCAAACTGGAAGCTTTAAAGGACCTTGAACAACATGTCAATAAGAATCTGACATTTGGCGGAATCATAACGAACGTGCAACATCGGACGGCCAAGAACGGAAAAGGCTGGGCATCGTTTATGCTCGAAGGCTATGACGAAAGTTATGAGTTCCGCATTTTCGGCGAAGAATATCTGAAGTTCCGACATTTCCTGATCCAGAATAATTTCACTTTTATGAAAGTAATGGTTCGTGAAGGCTGGGCTGATAAGGAAACAGGTAAAAAAGGCGAACCAAGATTACAATTTGTACTTGTTCAGTATTTGCAGGATGTTTTGACTTCATTTGCTAAAAAGCTTATCATTCATTTGAATATTAACGAACTGCATAACGATATGATTCATACTTTAAGCCACATATTCCAAGCGAATAAAGGCGACAATTCTGTTACTTTTGAAGTGCTTGAAGTGGAAAAAATTAAACGTACGATCGAGGCCGATCTGCTGTTGGTTTCGGCAACAACGGATGAAGTTCCGGCAGAACTCCCTGAAGAACAGGAGCTCGTTGCGACCGAGATCGAAGAAACGAAGATCATCACCAAATTGTCGATGCCAAGCAGAAAGCTCAAAGTCAGGATTTGTGGGGAGCTGTTGCAGGAATTGGAAAAACTCGATGTTAAGTTCAGGCTCAATTAATTGGCAGACCAGCCCCGATGGGCAGCGACCCGAGCCAACGGCGAGCCAGCGAAGCATATCCTTTTTGAGATTCCTCATGCTTCGGAATGAATAATGGTACATTTAAAAAAAAAATGAACTCTACATCGGGAAAGCTTCAAATCGTCTTATAAAATTTGACAATTTATAAATAGCCAAAACTGATTTTGGAATCGTAAATCGTTACGTATAAAATGTTTAAATTTGCATCATTAATAACTAAGATATAAAAATATGGCATTAGCAATAACAGACGCGACTTTTGAAGAAGTAGTGTTAAAATCAGATAAACCCGTGATGGTTGACTTTTGGGCAGCGTGGTGCGGACCGTGTAGAATGGTTGGGCCAATCATTGATCAGATCAGCGAAGAGTATGACGGAAAAGCCGTAATCGGTAAAGTTGACGTTGATGCAAACCAGGAATTTGCTGCAAAATATGGCGTGAGGAACATCCCAACTGTATTGGTGTTTAAAAACGGCGAAGTGGTCGGGAGGCAAGTGGGCGTTGCACCAAAGCAGACCTATGCAGATGCACTTGACGCACAGTTGTAAGAAAATATGAATTGATGAGAAAGGATCGGCGGAAGTCGGTCCTTTTTTTTTGTGTGGTATAGGGTATAAGGTCTAAGGTGTAGGTTTGAAAGAACAATATTTATACTTAATTAGAGTTTTTACCTATACCTTATACCTTACACCTTATACCGATATAAAAGAAACTCTTCTTATATTTACTCCATGAACATTGAATCACAGATAGAGAAAATTTCGAGTTTCGGGCATCTTGAATTGCTGGCGAATCAGGTTGTCGAGGGATTTATATCGGGAATGCACAAAAGTCCGTTTCATGGATTTTCTGCAGAATTTGCCGAGCATAAAGTCTACAATGCCGGCGAAAGTACTAAACATATCGACTGGAAACTTTTTGCTAAAACCGACCGGCTTTACACGAAGCGATACGAGGAAGAGACGAATCTGCGATGCCATCTGATACTTGACAACTCGTCGTCGATGCACTATCCGAAATTAACGAGCGGAGAGCCGTTCTACCACAGCAAAATCGGATTCTCAGTATTGGCGTCGGCTGTGCTGATGAACCTGCTTAAAAAGCAGCGTGATGCGGTAGGCTTGAGTATTTATTCCGATTCGTATGAATACTATGCGCCTGAAAAAGGAAGCGACCGCCATCATCGGATGCTGCTAAACAAATTAGGAGAGCTGATCGATAATCCAAAACAGGCAAAGAACACTGATACAGTCACTTTTCTGCATCAGATTGCAGAGAAAATGCACCGCCGCTCGATGATAATACTTTTCACGGACATGTTCCAATCGGCCGACGAAGACGCGCTTTTCAATGCATTACAACATCTGAAACACAACAAGCACAAGGTTGTGCTTTTTCATGTTATTGACGAAAAGACGGAGCGTAATTTTGATTTTGATAATGCTCCGAGGAAGTTCATCGATGTTGAATCAGGTGACGAGATCAATATATTCGCAGATAACGTCAAAGATGCGTACGAGCAGCAAGCTGAAGCGTATTTTAAGAAATTGGCGTTAACATGCGCCCAAAATCGGATTAAGTATGTTCCTGTAGGAGTAGGCGACGACTTCGAAAAGATACTGACGGCATACTTGGTTGAGAAACAAACATTTGGATAATTCCGGATAATTTAATTCGATTTTTTTGTTGTAAACGTTTGCAGATGTCAGATTCTGTAGTATCTTTGCAACCGCAATAAAGCAGAGGTTTGGTAGTTCAGTTGGTTAGAATACATGCCTGTCACGCATGGGGTCGCGGGTTCGAGTCCCGTCCAGACCGCTAAATTGGGTAAAAGGTTTTCAGAAATGGAAACCTTTTTTTCCGAAAAGCATTTACGATAGTTGTGTTGTTTCGACGCGAAAGCGTCAGGTTTAGTAGTTAGACCAATGAAAAGCTTTCCACTTATGTGGATGGCTTTTTTGCATTTAGGGTGGTTCCTTAAAGGGTTCTTCTGAGGGTAATAATTGTGAGAAAGGGCTTATTTTTTGAATAATTATATCGGTTTTTTGTCTTAACCCTCGGGCAAGTATTATAACGTTCTGGAAATTAATTACCTTAGGATGGTCATTCTAAATTGCACCTTATGAAACTAAAACTACTTATCATTTTATTTGCGTTTACTTCGGGACTTGCCACTGCGCAATTCGAGGTAAATCAGCCCGGAAATCTTACTGCATGCTCTAATAGTGACTTTGCGGCTTTTGATTTGACTTCTCAGAATTCTGCAATTCTTGGAATGTTACCTCCGCAGAATTACACCATAACCTACCATACATCATCGGCAGCTGCGAACAACGACACAGGCGCAATTTCCAATCCGCAATCGTACACAAATATTGCAGAACCCCAGCCAATCTGGGCAAGAATTGAACTAAATTCAAACCCGTCCAACTATGAAATTGCGGAGTTTTTCCTGAATGTGAACGTGAATCCGATGGTTTTTGGTCAGGAGTTTTCAACGTGTGATAACGATGCAAACCCGTCTGATGGTATTGCAGCATTTGACCTTGAAGAAATTGCGGAAGCTGTTTATTCAAATTCCGGACTTTTGCCCACTGAAGTAGAATTATCGTTTTACGAAACGGAATCAGATGCAATGAATCAGGTTAATGCATTAACAAGTCCGTATACCAACCTTGGATTTGACCAGGTTATTTATGTAAATGCGATGTCATACGAGACCTCATGCACTTCCATTGCAATGGTATATTTAATCACTTTAGACTGCACCGGAAGCTGTAACAGTACAATAGATGATATCGTTATTACCGGTTCAGGAGGTGATAGTGTAAGTATTGGATGGACATCAAACGGAGCTGCAACACAATGGGAAGTTTTAATGTTGCCTGCCGGCGGACCATTTCCATTGCCAACTATGGATGGAGAAATTGTAGAGATTAATCCGGTTATTTTTAGTGGACTAGATTGCCCGGAATCCTATGATATATATGTGCGTGCCCGATGCGGTACAAGCTATAGCGACTGGACAGGTCCCGCCTTTTACCAATGCGGCGGCGGCGGCGAGATCTCCGATCCGGTAAATTTGACGGCATGTGCTGAAGGTGGCACTGCGTGCTTTAACCTTACTTTGAACGATGCAGAAGCCCTCAATATTGACCCGCTTGATTTTGTGCTTACTTACCATACATCTGCTGCTTCCGCTAACGCCGGAACAAATCCGATAGAAAATCCTGAAGAATATTGCACCACTGTTGCAATGGGAGCTGATGAGATCTTTATAAGGATCCAAAACATTGATAGTGACGAATTTGAAGTGGTTTGGTTTACAGTAACTGCACAGGAAATAGTAATTAATCCGATTCCGTTACAACAACTTGTTGCATGTGATGAGGATCAAAACGGCTCGGTGACATTTAATTTGACCGATGCTGCAACACAATTGGAGACGGATAATCCACTGGTGTATTACAATGATTTAGAACATGCTCTTGATCAAAATGATCCAATTACTTCACCAGAGCAATATGTTGTAGCAACGCAAAATAGTACTACAACAATATATATCCGGGAAACAGTTGAAGGAAGTTGTGATATAATCCACTCAGTTCATTTGAGTCCAGTTTCCAATTGCAACTTTTCAAATGTATGTGCGGGTGCGAATTCACTTTGTAATGCGCTTGGTGTGCCGTTCCCAAATACAGTCGGAATCGAAGAAGCTGAGTCGGAAAACAGCTATGGTTGTTTGTCTGATACCCCAAATCCAACTTGGTTTTATCTGCCAATCAGTAGCGCAGGAACCATTAATTTGATCATAGAACAGAATGCCGATGCAAATATGCAGGGTATGACCTTAGATGTGGATTACATTGTATACGGTCCGTATACCGATCCTGTTACTCCATGCAGCGGACAATTGACATCTGATAAAATCGTAAGTTGTAGTTATTCAGCTGACTTTGCTGAATATCCTGTAATACCGAACGCGCAGCCGGGTCAATTTTATTTAATAATGGCTACTAACTACAGCGATAATCCTGGATATATTCGCATTTCCGAACTTAGCACCAGCCAAGGTGATATTGATTGTACAGGTTTGCGAATGACAGTTTTTATCGACAGCAACACAAACGGCATAAAGGATGGCGGTGAATCGAATTTTGGTCTGGGCCAGTTCCACTATGTGCTTAACGACAATGCGGTTATGCATAATATTACGTCACCTACTGGGGTTCATAAAATTTATGATAGCAACGCTGCCAACTCTTACGACCTTAGTTATACGATAGATCCAGAATATTTAGCTTTTTACGGAATCACAACCGCGTCCTTTTCAAACGTACATGTTGTTGCAAATGCGGGAATGCAGGAATACATGTTCCCAATTACTATAACGCAAGCTTATAATGATGTCTCGATAACTGTTGTACCTAATGAAGCGCCCCGACCAGGCTTCATCTATGAAAATACTGTGATTTATACCAACCTTGGTGGGCAGACAGTACCTTCAGGAACTGTAATTTTCCATAAAGACCCAATGGTTTCAATTACATCGGTATCACTAGCAGGCGCGACAATCACCGCGAATGGATTTACTTACAACTATACTGATCTTGCGCCTTTTGAGACAAGGATGATTACCGTTGCGATGCAGGTTCCAACCATTCCAACAGTTATGCTGGGCGACCTCTTAACAAATGATGCGGAAATTCTGCCGTTTGCAGGCGATCTTCATCCGGAAAATAACAGCTCCGAAGTTACTCAGGAAGTTATTGGTTCATACGACCCGAACGATAAAATGGAGTCGCGCGGAAATCAGATTTTGTTCTCGGATTTTACATCTGCAGATTATCTTTATTACACGATCCGATTCGAAAATACCGGAACGGCAAGTGCAATCAATATTAATGTGACTGATGTGTTGGATTCACAGCTTGATGAATCGTCGGTGCGAATGGTAAGCGCGAGCCACAATTACGTTCTTGACCGCGTTGGCAGCCAGCTGAACTGGAAATTCGAAAATATCATTCTTCCACCTGTTTCTCCAGATTCTGAGGACGGTCACGGTTACATCACATTTAAGGTTAAACCAGATCCTGGTTATGCAGTTGGCGACATCATCAACAACACGGCCAACATCTACTTCGATTTTAATCCGGCAATCGTAACGAATACTTTTGCGAGCGAATTTGTAAACGCTTTGGCTATTGCCGATTTTACGGCTGCTGATCTAAGTATTTATCCGAATCCTGCTTCAGGATTTGTTAATGTGCAGATGCGAAACGGTGAATCAATAGCTGCAGTTGCGTTGTATGACATCTCAGGAAAAGTAATTCTGAATGAAAAGGGACTAACTCCGCTTGAAATACAGACGTTGAACGTGTCGGATATTGCGGCGGGAATATACTTTGTCGAAATAACCACAGATACAAATAAGAAGCTCACCAAGAAGCTGATCATTCGATAAGATACTAATCAAACCGGGCTTTTAAAGTCCGGTTTTTTTTTAGAACAGACCTTCGCGATGTTGCCACGCTACAACAGCGAACAATCCGAGCAATACGATGCAGTAAACGAATTTGATGAAGCCCGATGCCAGAAATCCGATAAACGAGCCTGTAGCGGCCTTGAAAGCGCGTTTGTGGTCAGTTGAGTTGTAGATAAGCTCTCCGATAAAAGCTCCAGCAAACGGACCAATCAGGAATCCAAACGGAATAGGTAGGAAGATGCCCACTACTAAGCCGATGTTTGTTCCCCAGACACCGTAGCTGCTTCCGCCAAAGCGTTTGGTTCCTTGCGATGGAATCACATAATCAAGGATTGAAATTATAATGGTGATGACTAGTGTAACTCCAAGCATCCAATAATTCATCTGAACTGCGTCAGTACAATAAAGTAGCAGAAGCCCAAGCCAGCTCAGCGGTGGGCCTGGTAAAACTGGTAGAAAGCTACCGAAAATGCCGATGACCATGCAGATTAAGCCTAAGCTCAGAAGTAAAAGATCCATATAATTTATTTTAGTACTTTTGAAAGAATTCCACTTTCTTAAAAATAGAGCTTTTTTTTCGAGCTGACGATATGATAAACCGAATTCTTACGCTATTCACAATCTTGTTGCTTTCTGCTTCGTGCCAGTATTTTGACCGGCAGGTGCCTTCGGAAAGGGAATTGCTCGAGAAAGAACTCAAAGCAATAAATTGGAATGAAGTGGATGAATTTCCATCGGTGGCGCAATGCGATACGGTTGCAGACAAACACCAACGCCAACGCTGCTTTTTTGAATTCCTCACACAAATCATTCAGCAGCGGCTCAGCTCGGATACTTTGGCTTTGCTTTACCCAGAACTCGATACCATTGAAGTAAAAGTTACCGTTTTTCCGGATTCTGCAATTTCATTTGAACCAAGCATCCGCGAAATTACAACTCCGGATACAATCAAGATCGACAGTATTATCAAGCTACGGCTGTCGGACTTTCCAAAGGTCAATCCTGCTATAAAACGTGGAATACCCGTAAAATCGCAATTCGTACTTCCTGTGATAATCACAATGGATTAATACTTACGGCCTTTCCACTCATACTTTCCGAGAAGCGACCACAGCGCTACAACAACGCAAAAGAACGGATACCAAACTGCACTAAAAAGCGGAAAAAAAAATTTGCCTTTGTACAGGAATTTGTTGGCTTGAGCCAATAAAATAAAGTCGGGAATCGATTTGATCACAAAAATCAACAGCACAAATTCCCATTCAACAACTGAAAGTGTTGCCAAGGATGTACCGATCACCAAAGACAGATTCGCGAAAAAGACGATGATAGCCAAATCTTCGGCAAAAGTGTTCTCGTACGAGGTTGTTTTTGATGCCCAACGTATTCGTTGATTCAGCAGCTGCTTCCAGCTCTGCGCAAAATTAGTTTTGACAATGCCATCTGCCGACTTTAGATAATGAACCTTATCAGGAGATCGATTTACAGCTTTCTGAAGAAGAAAAACGTCGTCACCACTTGCGAGTTTGTCATTGTTTGAGAATCCGCCCAGATCATAGAAAAGTTTTTTGGTATAAGCGAAGTTGGCACCGTTGCACATAAAAGCTTTACCCAGTCCGAAGCTCCCGATCGTAGCGCCTTGCAGACTTAGGATATCCATTCTTTCAAAGTGGTGAAGAAGCGAAGTTTTTCCTTCATAGGCGACAGCGGCAGCGAGCATTTCTACATCATTCGTCTGAATGTATGAGTTGAGTGTTTGAAGCCAATTTTCAGGAAGCGAACAATCAGCATCAGTAGTGACGATCCAATCGAATGCAACAATAGGAACCGCACGATTTATCGCATCTTTCTTCGGTGAACCGGTAAGCCGCAAGTTTTCCAAAACTGTGGTTTGGTACCTGCCGTTTTCCATTCGCCATCTGTTGATCAGCTTGACTGAAAGATCTTCTGAGAGATCATCTACGAAAATCAGCTCGAACATATCCAATGGATAATTAAGCTTTGTCAGGCTTTCCAAAAGCCGGGGCAAGTTTTGTTCTTCAGTCCGAAACGGAATGATAATCGAGAATCCGGTTTCAGGAACAGTCGGAACAGAATTAAACGTTTTTATTTTTGTGAATCCGTAGCACAAAGCAGTGATGTATCCGACGTAAATCAGTACATAAAGCAACAGTAAAAGCAGGATTACTTCCATCTCGATTTGAAATTTAATACAAAATAGCTGCCGATCAGCACCGGAAGCACAACATTCAGAAACCACATCAGCGTTGTTACAAAAACAGTAATCCATTCGTTGACACCCAAAATTCCAAAGAAATAAACTGCCACGCTTCCTTTGACGGCAAAATCCAAAAATTGGAATGTCGGCAGTGAAGAAGCAAGAAAGTACACTGTGCAAATAGTTGCCATCAGCAGCAAATATGGCAAATGGACATCAAATGCACGAAACAGAAAGTAGTACTGGTGCGAAAAAATCGCATATCGGCCAAGTGCAAGCAAATTGTTGTTTCGATGAATGTTTTTCGGAATTGCACTGATGTTCTGCAGAAGCCTGGCAATTGAATATCCTTTTATTGTAATCTTTTTTAAAGAAAACAAGATTACGATCAGCAGTAAAATTCCGCCAAGAAGTAACCCAACCGTCACTGCCGAAATTAGTTTAAACACTGAGTTGAAGTATAATAAGCCGATAATTCCAAAAATAATACTGATAATCATTTGGACCCCATTGCAGATGAGGTTCAGAAAAACAATATTCTTTGCTTGAGTTTTATTGTAAAACAATGCTTTTGCGCCATATTCCCCAATTCCGTTTGGAGTGAAAATTCCGGCTGTCAATGCTGTGAGTACTTCTTTAGACGCGCGGCCGACAGATATTTTTTCAAAAGAAGCAACAAGAGTCTGCCATTTCAATATTTCGAAAAAACGGTTGAGAAACGTCAGCAGTAAAATGAATAAAATTCCGGCAACCGACTTGTTTTTTTCAAACTTCTCGGCAAACTGCTTCCAGTCCAGTTGATCGTTATTGGCAAGCTGCGAGTAAATAAAATAAAATGCGGCACCAACAACCACAAGTTTGGCAACAAGGATCAGGAAATGCTTAACTTTGTCGGGCATTGAAATCATTGATGCAAAGAAAAAGCAAAATATAGTTATTACATGATAATCGGATGCCGAATATCCATACATCTGTAATAATTCCGAATCAAATGGCGAACGAGCGTATAATATTGGGAATCGATCCGGGAACAACGATAATGGGCTTCGGCGTAATCAAAGTTGTTGGGAAGAACATGGAATTCATCCAGCTAAACGAACTGATCTTAAGCAAGTACGACGACCACTATATGAAACTGCGTGTAATTTTTGAGCGTACGATCGAATTGATTGAAACGCACCATCCTGATGAAATTGCGATCGAAGCGCCATTTTTCGGAAAGAACGTGCAATCAATGCTTAAACTCGGACGTGCTCAAGGTGTCGCTATGGCGGCCGGATTATCGCGACAGATCCCGATAACTGAATATGAGCCTAAAAAAATTAAGATGGCAATTACAGGAAACGGTAATGCCTCGAAAGAACAAGTTGCGAAAATGCTGCAACAGCTACTGGGGCTGAAAGAACTTCCTAAGAACCTCGATAGCACCGACGGATTGGCGGCGGCCGTCTGCCACTTCTTCAACTCGGGAAAAGTCGTTGGAAGCAAAAGCTATACAGGGTGGGATGCTTTCGTAAAGCAGAATGAAAGTCGGGTTAAATAATATTCAATTTCTTCAATTTGTCAGGAATCTATATCCATATCCCTTTTTGCAAACAAGCTTGCCATTATTGCGACTTTCACTTCTCAACTTCGATGAAGAAAAAAGACAACATGGTGATTGCATTGGCTAAAGAAATCCTGCTGCGCAAAAATGAGCTTACCGATGAAGTTGTTGAGACTATTTATTTTGGCGGCGGAACTCCCTCAGTACTGTCTTCGGACGAAATTAACTTTCTTATCGACACTGTTTATCAGAACCATCAAATCGCTGCAGATCCTGAAATCACGCTTGAAGCAAATCCCGATGATCTGACAAAAGAGAAATTGATCGAGTTGGCTAAAAGTGACGTCAACCGGCTCAGCATTGGAATCCAATCCTTTTTTGATGATGATCTCAAAATGATGAACCGGGCGCATGATGCCTCGGAAGCCAAGAAATCACTTTCCCACGCAATAAAGTATTTCGAAAATATTTCAATTGATCTGATTTACGGAATTCCCGGAATGAGCAATGAAAAGTGGAGGCACAATATAAAGACAGCGTTGTCGTATAAGGTGCCGCATATTTCAAGTTATGCGCTGACAGTCGAACCCAAGACCGTATTGAAAAAGCTGATACAAGCCGGTCAGGTTGGAGCGCCGAGTGATGAGGTTGCACAACAACATTTTGAAATTTTAATTTCCGAACTGGAATCACACAATTTCATTCATTACGAATTATCGAATTTTGGAAAGAAAGATTATTTCTCGCGGAACAATTCGGCTTACTGGCTTGGGAAGAAGTATATCGGAATTGGTCCATCTGCTCACAGTTATGACGGTGTTTCCCGAAGTTGGAACATCGCAAACAACTCCCTATATCTGAAAGCAATCGAACAAAACGAATTGCCGCTGGAAAAAGAGATACTTTCAGTTACCGATCGCTACAATGAATATGTCATGACCGGTCTTCGAACAGTTTGGGGCATTGATCTGAACCGGATCGAAAGCGGGTTTGGAGAGGAATATTTACAATATCTGATGCATCAGGCGGAAAAATTTCTTACCGACGGATTACTTGAAATTAACCAAACCAAGTTGCTCGCAAGCAAAAAGGGAAAGTTTCTGATCGACGGAATCGCATCGGATTTATTTAGGCTAAATTGATGATGTCTGTTTAATTGCGTGTTTTTTTGAATATGCAGCCGTGGCAGATCGGCACCAAACATAAAAAGATGAAAAATAAGGTACAGGCTTTCCGCACACAAAGGCAGATGACTCAAACGGAACTGTCAGAAAAATCCGGGCTGTCGCTGCGTACGATTCAGCGTATTGAGTCGGGTGCTGCCGCAAAAGGATATACATTAAAATCGATTGCAAGCGCGCTGGAAATAGACATTTCCGACTTAGTTGAAGTTGACAGCCGGACTGTGGGAACGATAAACATAGGAAAAGCAAAAACTATTAATATAGCGGCACTTTCGTTTATAGTTATCCCGTTTGGAAACTTGATTTTCCCGTCGCTGTTAATGCGCGGCACGTCTGATCTGACAAGGAAAACAGCAATAGATATTCTAGGCGTACAAATACTTTGGACATTCATAAGCTCGATACTTTTGATTGTCAGCCCTGCAATTCAAGTGGCATTTAAAACAAAAGTCCCGGTATTGATAGTTGTACTCGTACTCTCTTTTTCGATAAATGCTGCAATTATAATTAGAAACGCAATTTCACTTGATAAATCGCACAGGCTTTCAATCGCGCTGAGCTTCAGGTTCTTATGAAATTGTCGTATGATTGACGTACAGATGGCGCTACAAAATCAGCGTATCTATGCGAGTTTAATTGGATTATTGCAAAAAAATCCAAATGAAAACTCTTAAACGAATTGTCGTCGGCATTCTTATTTTATTCAGCCTTTCATCCGTAGTTGGTTACTTTTACTTTGAGCAAAAATTTACTCCTGACCCAAATTATTTAAATGTTAGAGGGTCAAGCGGAACACTCTCGATCAAATGGCAAGGCAGTCTGGAAAATCCGACAGCTGCACTTTTGCTACCTGTAAAACTTAAAGGCATACAGGAAACATTTTATATGCAGTTAGATTTTGGCTCGCCAAATACGATCTTTTATGGGAATGCGCTTGCGTCGTTAGAAACGCTGTATCCGTCGGCAGTTCGTTACGATGGTCCCGGACAAAATGTAGATTTGGCAATGACGCTAGGTGAGATGCAGATTACGTCAAAAATTTTTGATGTGATTGATTATGGAGATTCCCTTGATCATACCAATCAGGATAAGATAAATATCATTGGTACGATCGGAACTGATCTGCTTGAAAAAAGAGTAGCAATAATAGATTTTCCAAATAGTTCCTGCCGTTTTTCGAACGAAGTGGCAACGGAAGAACGTGTTTCTTCAGATTTTGAATTTGATAAGAGGCGTATTTTGTTGCACGGAGTAATTGATAATGAGCCTGTAGAATTACTATATGACTCTGGAGCAAGTGCATATTCGCTCATCACCAACGAAAAGATCTGGGAAAAATATGCGATTCCGGGATCGAAAGACGTAATCACAACTGCAAATTCATGGGGAACAACTTTAACGGTCCACACTAGACCAACCAGTAAAAGAATCACCTTCGGCGGTACTGCCTTACAGTTATCCGATGTCACTTACATCGACGGCACAACTTTCGTTCAAAATATATTGATGCGTTTTTCCGGAATGGAAGGTATGGTCGGAAACAAATTATTTGCTGATAAAACAATATTTATAGACTGTAAGAACAAAAAGTTTGCAATCTTAGAATAATGGGATTCTTCCAAAACCTAAATATGATCATTTGGGACGGAGTTCTTCTTAAAATTATACTTTACGGGATTTATGCTAAATTTGTTGTCCAGGCAACAATGCATGGACAAGTTTAGAAACACAATGCTCGCAAAAATCTCGCATAACGGTCACGATTTTAAGGTTGATTTTTCTCAGCCACTCGATATTTCCATTCCATTGACAGCAAACGATGAGAATCCGATTGCCTGGTATATTGAAAAACCTCAAATTGAGCCTGTTCGGTTTGGCGATTGGATCGGGAAAGTCAGCGAAGGGAAATCGTCGACCAATTTCAATAATATCTTCTTCAATCCGCATGGACACGGAACGCATACGGAATGTGTCGGACACATAACGCGTGACTTCTACAGCATCAACAACAGCCTTAAAACCTTTTTCTTTGTTGCCGAAGTTGTATCGATAACACCTGAAAGCCACGGTGGAGACCTTATCATAACCCGTAATCAAATTGAAGATGCTTTGCTCGGGAGAACTTGTGAAGCGCTCATTATCAGGACGCTTCCAAACAAGGCTGGAAAATTGTCGATGAAATACTCGAATACGAATCCGCCTTATCTTGATGAGAACGCAGCGATTTTCATTCGCGAAAGCGGAATCAAGCATTTGCTGATCGATCTTCCAAGTGTCGACCGCGAACAGGACGAAGGAAAATTGCTTGCGCATAAAGCGTTTTGGAACGTAACCGACGTCAACAATCTGAATGCCGACGCACGATTAGACGCTACAATAACCGAAATGATATTTGTCGCCGAGTCCATATACGATGGAAGCTATCTTTTGAACCTCCAGATTGCGAACTTTGAAAATGACGCTAGTCCGAGTAAACCCGTACTTTATAAAATTATACAATGAACATTGAATCGTACCAACGGTATTGCCTTTCAAAACCGGCCGTAACAGAACATTTTCCATTTGATGAGGACACGCTTGTGTTTAAAATCGGCGGAAAAATGTTTGCATTGTCATCTTTAAAAGATTGGGAAGCCGGAAGTCCGACGGTGAACCTCAAATGCGATCCTGATCGTGCTGAAGAACTTCGTGCCGAATATGACGGAATCATACCAGGATATCACATGAGTAAGATCCATTGGAACACAATAGCAGTCAATCGTGATGTTTCGGATAAGATGATAAAGGAATTGATTGATCATTCGTACGGTTTGGTTTTTAAAAGTTTAACCAAAAAATTACAGAACGAAATCAGCGATTTGGAAATTACGTAGTATTTTTACATAAATGAGCTAAAGCCCGATACGATGAACGAACATATAAAAAGTTTTTTAAACGAAGAACAGGATCCAAAAGCGGTAGAAAAGATCACGACCAAGCTCAACGACCTGTTGATGCGGAATGAGCAAATTGAATACATCGGCGTCCAGAAAAAACCTGCGATAAACGTGATGCCTGACAGCATTGTGCTAACCAACAAGCGCGTTATTATCTGCAAACCGAAAAATTTTGGTCTGTCGATGGATTTTACTGATTATGCATGGGAAGATATTGCGGCAACTTTTGTAAAGGAGAACATCCTTGGATCCGAATTTTCATTTTCGACCAAAACCGATATGACCATTTCGATCGATTATTTACCTAAAACGCAGGCCAAAAAGATATTCACGTTCGCAAAAGAGCAGATAGAAAATATAAAGATCGGTAAGCAATTTGAGTCGGCTCAAGTTCTTGAAGAAAAAGAACCGGGAATTTTCAGTGAAGTACCGTTAGCTGCAGCACCGGCGGAAGCCGAAATCGAAGAAACTCCAACAGAAGAAGTGACCGATTATGCCGAGATTATTCCCGTTATGCAATCGGGTTACCGACCAGAAAAACAATTTCCCGATACCATTCCTGAAAGCATGCAGGAATCATCGCTAGCTGATCTTTCCCCTGATGAGCTTTTTGCAAAACTTCAAAACTATAAAAGGCTTCTCGACAACGGCCTCATTTTGCAAAGTGAGTATGATAAGTTGAAGAAGGAGATATTGCCTTTCTTATAGGTTCAGGGTGCAAGGTTCAGGGTGCAGGGTTTGTGTCCGGATGAAATAAGCTTCTTTATTGAAACAATATGATCAAATATTAAAATTAACAAACAGTGGCCGCTCCTTGAACCTTGAACCCTGAACCCTGAACCTTGCGCCCTGCACCTTTACAAAGTTCTCTTCTGCTTCTCTACAAAATTCCCAGCCTGCAGTTCTAATAACTCAGTTGCTTTTCGTCGTTGCAGATTGTATAATTCTCTGTCGTCGGCAATATCCGCGTAGACTTTATCATGCATCGAAGCACTGGTTTTTACCAAAAGTTCGCGTTGGTATTTATCTTGTGTCAAAGTAGCTTTAAGCGCCGTTTCGAGATCTTCGAGCTTGAAATCATATTCGCCTTTTGGAGACAATAACTTAGCAATTATCGGTGAGGTTTCTATGGCTAGGAACAACAGCATAATAAAGAATGAAGGCAGCCACGGAAGTTTGTTCAATGCGTTTATGCGTGCCATCAGGCCATCGAAGTTATCGATTATTGGCTGTGTTTCCGACACTTTCTTATCAAGGTCAGTGTGTAGCTTTGTTGCCGTTTTTTCATTTGCCGCAATTTTCGCAAGGTTGTTTTTCCGAAGCGTATCAAGTTCGGCTTTAGCTAAATTATGTTTAGCTATTTTTTCTGCAAAAACAGGCCCTTTACCAAGTTTCATCGTCCCTTTTGTGCCTTCAGCTTCTGTGATATAGGTTTGATATAGCGAATTAACTTCGGCTTCTTTTCGGGTAATCTCCGCCTTCAAGCTGTCGGTTTGTGCCTTATTTTGGTCAAGATCCGATTTAAAATAAGTCGCCACTTGCTTTTTATTGCTCAGTGCCATAGCGTTCTTTTCCTTAAGGAGAACTGTGTTGATCTCCTTTTCGAAAATTTTGATTTCCAGCGGCTTCGATATAACAATTGCAATGATTATCGCCAATGCAATTCGCGGTGAAGCCTGAGTTAATTCACTGATGAAGCTGTCGCGTTTCCTGATCGTAGATACGATGAAACGGTCGAGGTTGAAGATCAGCAATCCCCAAACCAATCCGAATGCGACCGCTGGAAAAACGTTGTCAAATACGGTATACAAGGCGTAAGCTGCAGCTATAAAAGCCATGACGGCCGTAAAGAAAACGGTAGCCCCAATTCCGACAAATTTTGTTTTTTCGCCTTCAGAGCAGTTCTCGAGCAGATTCTTATCGGCTCCGGAACAAAGGATGAAGAATGATTTAAGCATGATTTTGATTTTGATGATGATGTGATTAGTCGTATGCCTTTGATATTCGTAACGTCGGAAGGAACATATTGTTGCAGAGGTTTTGTTCTAACTGGAAAACAGGAGTTAAATTTATTTTTGGTTATGTTCTGTTTTTCCGCACATTAGTCTGCAGAAATGATATATTTGAGAAATATAACCAATTAATTAATCAATGAGAAAAGTACTACTATTCTTGAGCGCCATCTCCTTGGTCGCCATTTCTTCGTGTTCAGGTGACGACAGCCCTTCAAACCCGCCGGATAACACCTCTGATGTTCTTGTAAAACGCATGACTTTGCACCAGGACGATGCTTCCGGATTTAATTTTACTGTAGATTATACATACGACGGGAACAAGTTGGTTCAAGGTGTTTATAATGACGGCTTCATGGAAAAATTTTACTATACCGGTGACTTGATCACTAAAGTAGAGTACCTTTTTGAAGGTGAAGTTGAAGACCGGGAGCTTTTCACTTACGATGCGCAAGGAAGATTAATCGAATATAAGGAGCTTGATTTGGTTAATGACGCTGAAATTACCACAACGTACACCCATAACAGCAATGGTACCATTACCGTAGCAAATGGGGATTCTGCGACAATAACAATGCAAAATGGTGAAATATCACAAATTGCATACGCAGGTGGCACAACCTATACGGTAACCTACGACAACCAGAACAGCCCGTTTAAAAATGTAACTGGTTATGCGGAAATCGCCTATGCTTACGATGGTGATTACGAATTGCACGGAAGGACCAGAAATATCCTAAAAATAGTCGATGAGACGCACGACCAGAATTACATGGTCAATACCATGCAGTACAATGCCGACGGATATCCGGTCCTTGTTACCTCGCAAGCAGTTTTTGATCACACTTTACCGAACACAGTTGAGCAATTGACAACTGGTTATATTTACCAATAAAAATTGTTCAGAAATAAAGAAAGCCTTCGGATAACCCGGAGGCTTTTTTGTATTTGGGCGTTCCACCAAAAGCTGCTTTCGCGCTTTTGCTGTCAGGCTGTACGCTTTATCTTTTATTGCGCTGCGCTCCATAAAAGGATACCGCTTCCATCCTTAACGCGGATGAGGAAAGTTGGCAGTCCCAGTTTTCAGTTCTCAGAAAATAAGATCAAATAACCGTTACGGCATTAAGCAATGTGGAACCAAAAGGCAGTTGAGATTATTAAAATGGCCCGTGGACATTCGGTTTCTTCCAGTTGCTGCCAGGTATTTTCCTCCGCGTTAGGGATGGAAGCAAAGTGCCGTGCACTGCGTACAGCCCGGCGGCGCTAAACATTTAATAGTAAGAGGTAGTTCGATCGCCGCAACGCCAAAAATAATAAAGAAACCTGCACTGCGATTGAAAGTAAACCATTAAGAAACTTTGCTTCCTTAATCCCTTAATGGTTCGTATTTATCTCGAGAGTTCAACAAAATACTTGTAAAATAATGGAATCGTTTCAATACCTTTTAAATAATTGAAAATACCAAAGTGCTCGTTAGGCGAGTGAATTGCATCACTGTCAAGTCCGAAGCCCATTAAGATCGTCTTGCTTTTAAGTTCTTTTTCAAACAACGCTACGATCGGAATACTTCCGCCTGATCGAACGGGGATCGCAGGAACACCAAATGTTTCAGTATACGCTTTATTCGCAGCCTGGTATCCAATGCTGTCTATCCGAGTTACATAACCTTGTCCGCCGTGATGCGGTTTGACTTTTACGGTAACTCCGCTTGGCGCTATGCTTTCAAAATGTTTCGTGAACAATTCTGTGATTTCTTCCCAATCCTGATTTGGCACCAATCGCATTGATATTTTTGCAAACGCTGTGCTCGCTATCACCGTTTTGGCACCTTCACCTGTGTAACCGCCCCAAATTCCGTTAACGTCAAGTGTTGGCCTGATCGAATTTCGTTCGTTGGTTACATACCCTTTCTCGCCATAAATATCATTAAGGTCAAGTGCTTTTTTATAGTTGTCGAGATTAAAAGGTGCTTTTGCCATTTCGGCACGTTCGGCATCAGAGAGTTCTTCGACTTTGTCGTAAAATCCGGGAATAGTGATATGGTTGTTCTCGTCATGCAGTGAAGCGATCATTTTCGCAAGCACATTTATCGGATTTGCGACAGCTCCGCCATACAATCCGGAGTGCAAATCCCGGTTCGGGCCTGTGACTTCAACTTCGACATAGCTCAATCCACGTAAGCCAGTTGTGATTGATGGTTGCTGGTTCGAAATCATTCCCGTATCTGAGATCAAGATCACGTCACATTTAAGTTTTTCCTGATTTTTTGCAACGAACCCGCTAAGGCTTTTACTGCCGACTTCCTCTTCGCCCTCGATCATGAATTTGACGTTGCACGGAAGCGAGTTGCTTTGGATCATATATTCGAACGCTTTTACGTGCATGTACATTTGGCCTTTGTCGTCACAGGCGCCGCGTGCGAAGATCGCCCCGTCAGGATGGATGTCGGTTTTTTTGATCACAGGTTCGAAAGGAGGCGACGTCCAGAGCTCCATCGGATCCGGCGGCTGAACGTCATAATGTCCGTAGACCAGAACTGTCGGCAGGCTTGCATCAATAATTTTTTCTCCGTAAACAATCGGATAACCTTCTGTATCGCATATTTCGACCTTGTCGCAACCAGCGGCTTCAAGGCTTTTTTTTACAGCTTCGGCAGTGTCGAAGACATCCTGTGAATAGGCAGGATCGGCGCTAACCGACGGAATTTTAAGAAGTTCGATAAGTTCGTTGATGAATCTGTCTTTATTCTGCTCAACGTATGATTTGATTGTGTCCATTAATTGGGTGTTAGTTAATCAAAAATAACAAAAAAGCTGCAATAATTTTTTAGAAGATGCTTTGAAAGTTCGAAGTTATGCTTATATTTGCACCTCTATTGAAACAAAGAAATTTGTTACCTATGCGGATATGGTGAAATTGGTAGACATGCCAGACTTAGGATCTGGTGCCGCAAGGCGTGTAGGTTCGAGTCCTATTATCCGCACAAAAGCTTCTCTGAAAAGAGAAGCTTTTTTTTATAATGTTGATAGTGGTACCTCACAGCCACTGGCTGTCCTCATTTTAATTTCACCCGAGCGAAAGCGAACTGGCGAAGCAAATGCACAAAAGCTTCTCTGAAAAGGGAAGCTTTTTTATATCCTTTAGTTTAAAGTTAACAACGCACGTACTTATCTTTTGGAACCGTTTCCATAAATTTACATCCCTAAAACCTACTAATGATACCTACACGAATTCTCGTGCTGATAACTATTTTATATGCGCTTTCAGCCGATGCCCAACAGAAAAACAACGATATGAATCCATTTTTCGCTCCGTATACAACTCCGTACAAAGTTCCACCATTCGACAAGATTGAAACCGCTCACTATAAACCTGCAATCTTAGAAGGGATCCGCCAACATGACGAAGAAATTGCCGCGATTGCTTCAAATCCGGCTGCGCCAACGTTCGAGAATACACTTGTGGCGTTGGAAAACGCAGGTGAACTGCTGTATATTGTCAACACCGCTTTTTCAAACATCAACGGCGCAAACACCGATGCTGACATCCAAAAAATTGCTAAAGAAGTTGCGCCTGATCTTGCCGCGCACTATGACAACACGTATTTGAACGCCAAGCTTTTTGCACGTGTGAAGAATATATATACAAATCAGAAGTCGCTAAAATTGACATCTGAACAGAGGAAACTTCTTGACAAAGTATACAAATCTTTTGTTCGAAGTGGTGCAAACTTATCTGGATCTGATAAAGAAAAACTTCGAGCTATCAACGGCGAAGTTTCAGTGTTAACATTGAATTACGGGCAGAACATATTATCGGAAACCAACAAATATCAACTTGTTATTAGTGACGAAAGTGGCTTGGGCGGACTCCCACAAGAAGTTATCGATGCCGCATCGGCGGAAGCAACAGCGAAAGGCAAACCTGGAAAATGGGTTTTCACTCTTGCTAATTCGAGTGTGATGCCGTTCTTACAATATAGTTCCGATAGAAAGCTCCGAAAAGAAATCTGGAACGCGTACCAAACCCGCGGGAACCACGATGACGCATCCGATAATAAGCATATTGCAGTCAAACTTGCAAATTTGCGAGGTGCAAAAGCGCGGTTATTGGGTTATAAGTCTTACGCTGATTATGCGCTTGAGGAATCGATGGCGAAAAATCCGGAGAACGTAAACAATCTTTTAAACCAACTTTGGAAGCCTGCGATTGCGATCGCAAAACAGGAAGCAGCCGACATTGAGCAGATAATGAAAAAGGACGGAATTACAGGAAGTGTCCAACCTTATGACTGGCGGTACTATTCAGAAAAGATTAGAAAATCACGGTTCGATCTTGATGAGCAGGAACTCAAACCTTATTTCAGTTTGGTGAATGTGCGAAACGGAATCTTTACTGTAGTTGGAAAATTATACGGATTAAAATTCCGCCAAATAGAAAACGTGCCGGTTTACCATGAAGATGTTACAGCATGGGAAGTAACCGAAGAAAACGGACAACATGCAGGCTTGTTGTATATGGATTTCCATCCGCGTGAATCAAAGCGTGGCGGCGCCTGGATGACATCATATAGAACGCAAAGAACAATTAATGGCGAAAGACAGGCGCCAGTTATTTCTATCGTTTGCAACTTTTCCAAACCCACTGCTACAACTCCGTCGCTGCTCACGTTTGATGAAGTAACTACGTTCTTCCATGAATTCGGGCATGCGTTGCACGGCTTATTGTCGAATGTGAACTACCGTACCTTGGCTGGAACAAGCGTGCCACGCGACTTCGTTGAATTGCCATCTCAAATAATGGAAAATTGGGCAGCAGAACCGGAAGTGCTTAAGTTTTATGCAAAACATTACATTACAGGTGAGGTCATTCCCGGTCATTTGATTGAAAAACTACAGAAGTCGGCGACTTTCGACCAGGGCTTTGCTACTGTTGAATATCTTGCAGCGTCTTTATTGGATATGGATTTTCACTCCCAAACAGCCGACATCACAATTGACGCGGCGACTTTTGAAAAGGAATCCATGAAAAGAATAGGTTTGATTGAATCGATTATCCCAAGATATAGAAGTACGTATTTCAGCCATATATTCTCAGGCGGATATTCTGCCGGTTATTACAGTTACATCTGGTCAGGCGTACTCGACACAGACGCTTTCGAAGCATTTAAATTGACCTCTTTATTTAATCAGGAGAAAGCGGAATCATTCCGAAAAAATATACTGGAACGCGGCTATACCGAAGATCCGATGATCATGTATAAAAATTTCCGTGGAGCTGAACCTTCTATTGAGCCGTTGCTTCGGAAGCGGGGACTTGATCAGTAGGCAGTCTTTAGTCGCAGTATACAGTCGCCAGTCTTCAGTCGCAGTCTTCAGTTTAGCTGCAACCGCAGTATACAGTGGCAGTCTTCAGTTTAGCTGCAACTACTTAATTGTGGCTTTGTATTGATTACTGGTACTGATTACTGAGACTGCGTACTGGTACTGTGGACTGAATACTGGTTCAACCGTGGTAGACGCGCGACGCCAGGATACAATTTCCTTTAACCTCAAGCACTTCAGCTACAAGCATATCATCTTCATTGTCAACAATACGAATATATTCCATGAAAATGCGATCGTTGTTTGCAGTTAAAGAGGTCACTTTATATTGCAGCGAAGGAAGTCTTTCAAAAGCATCCTGCCACCATTCGCGAAGAGCTGATTTTCCTTTTACGAGTCCGCCTGTTTCAGGTTGCCTGATTTTTAATTTCGGGCTGTAATGTTCCGCATCGTCATCATACAGCGATAAAAGCTGTTCGAGGTTATGGGAGTTAAAGGCGTCAAACCATTTGAAGGCTATGGATTGTAGTTTTGTATGGGACATTTATGGGTTTAGGGTGTAAGGTATAGGTGCAGGGTTCAGGGTTCAGGGTTTCTGTCCAGAACCGGATGTGTCACTTCAAATCGAAGCAAATATCACAATCTTCAGTCGCAATAACTGCCTACTGCGACTGAATACTGTGTACTTTTTTCTAGACGTTTTTCAAATTAATAATCTCCTGCTCGGTCAAAAATCTCCAATTGCCACGTGGCAAGTTCTTTTTTGTGAGTCCGGCGAAAGAAACTCGGTCGATCTTCAAAACATCATACTGAAAATGTTCGAAAATATTCCGAACCACTTTTATGTTGGATGTTCGTAGTTTGATTCCGATTTCCGTCTTTGGTTCGTTCTCCACATAGCTGATTTCTTCAACAAATACCTTATGTCCATCCAATGTCATTCCTTTTCGGATTTTTTCAAGGTCTTCGTATTTCAGGTTTTTGTCGAGTGATACCTGATATATCTTCGATGACTTCTGGCTTGGAAGGCTGAATTTCCGGATCATATCCGTATCGTTCGTAAACAACAACAGCCCGGTCGTGTTTTTGTCCATTCGGCCAACAGGCGCAATCTTTGCATTGGTCGAACCTTTCACAAGTTCGAATACGTTGCGCATCTCGTTTGCTTCATCTTCCGCGGTCGTAAAGTTTTTCGGCTTGTTCAAAAGGATGTATTCCTTCTTCTCCGGAGTCAGAACCGACCCGTCAAAGTTCACAACATCACCCGGTTTCACAAGGTATCCCATTTCAGTAACGGGAATGCCGTTGACTTTTACGTTACCCGACTGGATGTAAATGTCGGCGTCGCGGCGTGAACACGCACCCGAGTTCGATATGTATTTATTAAGACGGATTTCGTCTTTTGCTTTCGCACGTTTTGGAGCCTGATTCGGCTGTTTTGCCGGCTTCGCCGCTGCTTCTGCCTCGGCTGCTGCTTTTGCTTTCGCACTTACTGGTTTGTCCTTTTTTGGACCTTGCGCACGTTTCGCCATGGCAGGTCGTGGCTTGCTGAAACTGCTTTTTCGTTCTCCTCCCGGTCTGCTTGAGGCACCTCTTTTGTTGCCTCCGTCGTTCTTGTTCATTCTTGTAATTTTTGCAAAGGTAAGCAATTGAATGGTAGATATAAGACTATTAGACAAGAGACTATGAGACGACAGACAGTTGAACTATAGATCGATCGGCAGATCATCAGGAGCTTTTCCCGCTTTCCGCCTTTATCTCTCCGTTTCACTGCGAGGATATCGGCTGCAATCGGGGCTAGGGCTTTCGGATAAGGTGATGGTGTTTTAGCCCTGATGGACGCGGATATCCTTTTGCTGTGTCATCCTGAGCTTGCGAAGGATCGCAGGAAAAGATAGAAGCAAACAGCAGGAATAGCTTCAAATCATCGCAAGCAGCAATTTCTTGCCGTTCCATAAAACGGATGGTTCGATCAGGACGATCGAAAATACGCCGGTTACAATGATGAATTTAAGTGCAAAATGGAGTCGGACGTACTGATTTTTCGTGTTCGATTGCCACAAATACACGAGAAAGAACAGCAAAATTCCAAAGCAGACATAAAAGTAAATGTCCATGTAGCCAACGTGGTAGATCTCTATAAGTACATAAACGGGGAAGATCGTCAGAAGTGTCAATACTGTTATAACCTTTTTTGACGCCGGTTCGCCATAGATAATCGGAATTGTGTTGTATCCGTTTGCTAAATCACCTATCAAATTTTCGAGATCTTTGATCATCTCGCGAATCAGCATCAACAGGAAAAGAAACGTTGCATGGGCAAATATTATCCCGAACTGCAGCAGGTCGAAATCGCCATCCGGAACTTTTTTGTAGAAGTAGATCAGGATTCCGAAGAACGGCAGAATCGCAAGCAATGAAGCCGTCAGATTTCCAATGATCGGATACTTTTTAAGTTTGTGTGAGTAGAACCAGATCAGGAAAATATAAATTGAATAAAATAATGCAACACGCCACGAGACGATAAATGCAATTAACACCACGATAAAGTTAAGTGTAAAGTATACGTAGAGTTTTGTCTTTTGGCGCACGAGCCGGTCGAGCATAGACTTGTTCGGCCTGTTGATCAAATCTTTCTCCGAATCGTAAAAATTATTTATAATATAACCCGAAGCGATAGATAACGATGATGCAATCACTAAAATAAAAAGCTGATAATCGAGAAGAACATCGAGAGCACGTACGTTTCGCGGCGCAAGAATAAAAATTGCCGCAAGGTATTGCGCCAGGATTACGACGGGAATATTGTAACCGCGCACTACAGAAAACAAACTGATAATTTTCATTATGAGAAGCTTGTTCTTTCTGCTGAGCATTTTAATGTGGAGGGTTTAGGGTATAGGGTATAGGGTTTAGGGCGCAAGGTGCAAGGTACATGGTCCAAGGTAGCTGCCGCTGCTTCCAATGAAAACGCCTAACTAAAATTGGTAGACAACTTCCAGTTTATAATCTTTGAGTGAAGCCTGTGCTTTTTCGAGATCTTCGGTGAAACCAAGAATATAGCCGCCTCCGCCAGATCCGCAAAGTTTAAGATAGTAGTCGTTAGTGTCGATTCCTTTTTGCCAAATACCGTGAAATTGCTCAGGGATCATCGGTTTAAAATTATTGAGGACAACTTTGGAAAGTTCCTTGGTATTTGTGAACAGCGATTTCATGTCGCCATGTAAAAAGTTGTCGATGCAGGCATCAGTATGTTTTACGAACTGGTTTTTGACCATTGCACGGAAACCTTTGTCTTTGAGGCTTTCCATGAAAATACTGACCATAGGTGCAGTTTCTTTTACCATTCCGCTATCGAGCAGGAAAACAGCTCCTTTACCAGACAAGCTTTGTGTTGGGATGCCGGTTGCTTCAATGTTGTCGTGTGAATTGATGAGGATTGGTATGCTCAGGTAACTGTTCAACGGGTCCAAGCCCGAACTTGTTCCGTGGAAAAACGATTCCATTTTGGAGAAAATCTGCTTTAACTTTAGCAGCTTTTCGCGAGTAAGATTCTCCAGGACGGTAATTTTATCGTCAGCATACTGATCGTAGATCGCCGCAACCAGTGCGCCGCTGCTTCCGATACCATATCCTTGCGGAATACTCGAGTCGAAATACATTCCAGCTGCCACATTTTCATTGAGTGTTTTCAGATTAAAAGTGACCAGGTCCGGTTGTTCGCGCTGCAGATTTTCAAGATGCTGTACGAAGCGCTGTAGGCTTGCATTTGATTTCTTTGCTTCTTCGGACGGATTGTCGTCCATCTTTAAAGCGCCTTTAAAAAAGTTGTACGGAATTGATAACCCACGCGAACCTTTATTGATGGCATGTTCGCCGAACAGTAGAATCTTTGAGTAAAATAGCGGTCCTTTCATTTGAAAGAAAATTAATAATTAATAATAGGCAATTAATTACGCGATAAAGGTACGACAAAATCCAATTCATTACACAATTCTTGCAGCACCGTGACCCATATGATCAGAAATATATTGTTCGTATTGGCAAAAGCCAATTAATTCAGCCTTAATGAATTCAAGTGCCTGCTGGCGCACGTTCTCCGGATATAGAACATGCACGTTTGCACCTGCATCCATCGTGAAACAGATCGGGATATTGGTGGCGGCACGAAACTCCCAAATGCGGTTGATGATCTCAAGCGTGTTTGGCTTCATCAAAATGAAATATGGCTGCGAGGTCATCATCATAGAATGCAGCGTCAGCGCTTCGCTTTCAACGATCGAAATGAATTCGTCAAGGTCCCCATCTGTAAGGGCAGTGCTGATTCTCGAAAGATTTTGATTCGCCTGCGCAAACCGTTGCTGTGCAAATGGATGATTCCGCATTAAGTCATGTCCGACTGTACTTGAGACCTGCTTTTCATCTTTGTCGACCAGAAGGATCGTATCGTGAAAATCCATAAAAATAGGGTGGATTTCATTGCTGAATTCGACGCCAAACAAATCAGAACTTCCTTCAATCTCATCATGATTTCCCCAAACTACAATTTCGCCTTTAATGCTTCGGCAGGCACTTCCTGATCCGAGCCGCGCTAAAAATGAAGCTTTTTGGTAAAAATGCTCTTCCGTCATATTCGGATTGAGTTGCCTTTCGATCGTCATCAAATTGACGGCAAGCGCGGCCATTCCCGATGCCGATGAAGCAATTCCTGAACTATGTGGAAACGTGTTCTGCGTGTCGACCGTGAAATGGTAGTCACTCAAAAACGGAAGATAAGCTGCTGTCCGTTGGAAAAACTGCAAAATCTTTGGTTTAAATTCATTTTTGGGTTGGCCTTCAAAGATCACGTCAAACGAGAACTGGTCGGCGGAAACTTTTCGCTCGTAGGAAAGCTTTGTCAGCGTTTTGCATTTTTCAAGTGTAAAACTGATTGAGGGATTTGCCGGGATCTGGTGCTGTTTCTTGCCCCAGTATTTTACCAGAGCGATGTTGCTTGGTGCGCTCCATTCATAACTTCCACTTTCGGATGTTTGTGTGTACGGCTGCGGAATAAACTCTTTTTCTGTGATCATATAGCAAAGATACTTTTATACCTTGTAGTTTTTTCAGTGGAAAATAGTAAATTTATTAAAATGGAATCATGAATAAATACGTAAAAATTTTGGTGCTGGTTGTGACGTGTGTTGGCATAGGTTATATCGCAAGTACAGCCACGCAGTCGTCTGATGATACATGGTATCCGACTCTCGTGAAACCTTCATTTAATCCGCCAGATCAGATTTTTGCGCCTGTCTGGTCAACATTATATGTCATGATGGGAATTGCCGCGGGAATAATTTGGTCGCGAATTGACTTCGAACGTGAAAAGGTTCGGCAGGCATTGCTGTTCTTTGCGATCCAACTGGCATTGAACGCCCTTTGGTCGGTTCTGTTCTTCGGACTTCGTAATCCGTTGTTGGCTTTGATTGAGATTGCGATCTTGTGGCTTATGATTTATGAGACGTTCATCAAATTCACAAGGATTGATAAAGTGGCAGGTTATCTGATGATACCGTATCTGTTCTGGGTCAGCTTTGCAGCAATACTAAATGCGAGCATCTGGTGGCTCAATAGATAAATAAAAAATCCCGCAACAGCGGGATTTTTTGCGTTTTAATTGATTATCAATTTCCTGACTTGCCTGTTGTTGCTATCAGTATTGATCTGGATAATGTAGAGACCTTTTGACAGGCTTGAAACATCAATGGTGGCATCAGATGCGTTCACTTGCGTGTCAATGATTTGTTTCCCAAGTAAATCAGTAATTAAAATAGTTTGGATTAAATCTGCCGAACTTCGCATGCTGACGTTCACCGCTGAATTCGCCGGATTTGGATAGACTGTCATCTCGCTACCTAAAAAGTTTGGAACTGCTAACGCATTTACAAATTCAGTATTAAACGTATTGGTAACGATCGCGGGATTAAAATCAAAGAAAATGTTGGCCGTATTCGGAATTATGTCCCCAACTGCATAACCGGCAGCAGGTTTTACTTTGTACAGAATGTATCCATTGCTTCCCAAGTTATTTTGCGATTGCGGTGGAAGATTTATGTTGTCGAACTGCCATGTAAGTTGGTTTCCATTTTGAGTCATTACATAATTATGACTTGAGGTAAGCATTCGGACAGATTCAGGATTTAGCTGGGCATCCAGAGCATTTTCAACCCGAACGATTAATGCATCGGCGTTGCCACTATTTTGAAATCTAATAGTGTAATACAAATAATCGTCTGATGAAAACTGACTGATTGGAATTTGTGGACCATGAGATTCTATAACGTCGTTCGGGTCATACGAGCCTGAGACCATACTATTTAAAAGTGAGTTATTGTTGTTAATGTTTATGTCACCGATAGGACCAGAAATTGAGGCGCTATTTGATAGAATTTCCCCAAGCGACACTCCTGGTAGTGTTGGAACGGACATAATAACATCAATTGTGCGAGTCTCCAAGGGATCTAGATCAGTAAAATTATATATAAATCCGTTGGAAGTGGCAGTAGTTTCAGCTTGAGATATGCTAGTAATTGTAAGCTTTGGGTCTTTGGAAAATGATAGAGTCCCAGATGCAATACTAGTTCCATTGTTGTAGTAAATTATTCTATTCATAAAGGACTGACCAGGTTGCAGTCCTCCGGTTGAAGCGAAAGCTATTCCAACATCATTTACAGGTAATCCCTGAATAGGAAAATAAAATGTTTGGGAACCTGTTCCCGACGGAATTATAATGTTGTTATAAACAGCAGATACAGCTAATTCGAAATATTCCAGCAGCTCAGGGTAAATCTGATAGCTAAAAGTGTAGGTATTGCTATTATCGGATACAACAATTTGATAATTGCCCGAAGTTGTATAGATGGCAGAATTATTTACCGTGTTATTAATCTGATAACTGAAGACCCCCTGATTAAAGGCTACTTCATTGATATCCATAACTCCATTAGCATTCTCGTCGAAAAAAGCCACCAGAATTATAGTATCTGCGATTGCTGGAACGCATTCAACCTCGGCGATCCAACCGCTACGATTGACGCTGCCATCGCTTCGAAAATTGAACGTAAGGCATCCATCAGCGCTCGACGACATGAAAGGGCCAGGTATTTGGGTGCCCCAGAAGCTTCCCGGTAGCCCGCCGGGCACGTTGCCCCCGGAATTCATACTGGATATTTGTGGAGCAGTTGTGGAATTCCCATTATAGACATATAATCCATCCCAATTACTCTCGGTGTCAAACACCGTAAATGTCACTGTAACAACATCCTCTGGATTAGTCGGACAAATGGTGGTGATTGAATTTTCATTAATGGCATAGTTAGCAAATTCGCCACCTGAGTCGAAAAAGTTTCCGCCGCACGCTGGAGGTACGTTAAGAGTTGAAATTGTTCGCGGCCCAGCAACAAGGCTCTGCGATGAAGAACAGCTGGCTTTTACATATAAATCATAGCACATTCCAACTTCCAATCCTGTTAACACAATTGAGTTTGACGTTGTTGGAATCCACGAGGATGAATCAGTTGGCATCGGACCTCCGCACAGAACAGCAATTACCCCAAAAGATGTTGCTCCCACAGGTGCAATCCAACTTAGAGCCACTGAATTTAATGTAATATTTGACGCCGTTAATGATGTTGGTTTTGGGCATAATTCGGAGCAAGTCACATTGGCTGTCCAACCAGTTCCAGTCACTGACGAATTGCTAACGAACTTAAAAGTCAAGCAGCCATCTGCACTTGTGGATTCAAACGGGCCTGGGATTTCATTTCCCCAAAAAGCTCCTGGTGCAAGTAGTGGAATGCTTCCTGCACCATTTGTGCTTGCAATTTGCGGTGACGTAATTGAAGCTCCATCGTAAACATATAAACCATCTGAACCTACCTGCGTGCCAAATGAATTAAATGTCACCAACACTTTTGACATAGCACTGTTAGGACAAATTATTGTTACGCTTTCAGCATTGTTACTGTAGTTGCCAGAGGCGCCTCCACCGTCGGTAAAGATGTCACTGCAAGTTGGATTCATTAATGTTTCACTATAGAATGGTCCCGCTGCAAGACTTACATTGGAGCCGCCGCAGATAGCGCGAACATAAAATGAATAACAAGTGGACGGAGACAATCCATTTATAGTTGCGGGGCTTGTTGTGACGGTATTCCATGCCGCGGATGACCCCGGAGCCGGCGAACCACAGGGTATTGCAATTATCTGCCATTGTTGTGCACCGTTAGATTCTGTCCACCCATAAGAAATCGAATTTGCCGTTGCACTAATTATATGCAGAGCCGACGGGACTATACACGATGGCGGCGGTCCACAGGTTACAGCAGCAATCCAGCCGGGTCTGTTCCCACTGCTATCACTTCGAAATCGGAACGTAAGGCAGCCATCAGGGCTACTGGAAGTAAAAGGTCCAGGTTTGTATGTGCCCCAAAAAGCACCTGACACTCCACCAGGAATTTCGTCGCCATAGGTGCCAGTGCTGATTTGAGGTGCGTTAACATTTATTCCATTGAACACATACAAGCCGTCATACCCTGGTTCAACATTAAATGACGAAAAAGTAACTGTAACGACCTCGTTGCTTTCATTGGGGCAAATAACTGTGGTTACATCTGAATTATTAGCATAATTTGCCGCGGAGCCGCCATTGTCGTAGAATGAAGCTCCACACGATAAAGCAGGTGTAATAAAATTCACTGCTATATTTGAAACAATTGGGTTCGAAATCTCTGCCTGTTGAGCAGCTGTAGATATTCCAACCAAATAAAATAAAATCAAAAATGGGAAGTTATTCATCTGTAGTTTTTATGCCGAAAAGATACAGCAATTTCTTACAGCATCCACATGGAATTAGCTGCTCTTCTGAATGCAATTATATCTGGTGGCTCAATAAATAAAAAATCCCGCAACAGCGGGATTTTTTGCGTTTTTAATTGATTATTAATTTCCTGACTTGCCTGTTGTTGCTATCAGTATTGATCTGGATAATGTAGAGACCTTTTGACAGGCTTGAAACATCAATGGTGGCATCAGATGCGTTCACTTGCGTGTCAATGATTTGTTTCCCAAGTAAATCAGTAATCAAAATAGTTTGGATTAAATCTGCCGAACTTCGCATGCTGACGTTCACAGCTGAATTCGCCGGATTTGGATAGACTGTCATCCCGCTACCTAAAAAGTTTGGAACTGCTAACGCATTTACAAATTCCGTATTAAACGTATTGGTAACGATCGCGGAATTAAAATCAAAGAAGATGTTGGCCGTATTCGGAATTATGTCGCCAACTGCATAACCGGCAGCAGGTTTTACTTTGTACAGAATGTATCCATTGCTGGCTTCGTCGTCAGCAGATTGCGGTGGGAGCTGAATATCATTGAATTGCCAGGTCAACTGGTTTCCTGTGCGAGACATTGAATAATCATGGCTGGCGCCGACCATTTGAATGGTTGAAGCATCGAGCTGACTATTGAGTAGGTTTTCAACACGAACAATTTCTGCATTAGCAGTCCCGGTATTTTGAAACCGGATGGTGTAATACAGGTAATCAGCTGCTGTAAAACCGGAGTGTAAGATTTGCGGGCCGTGAGTTTCCGTTATATCATTTGGATCATACGAACCAACGACCGTCCGCGTGCTGTTGAAACTGTTGTTGCCTGGATTTACGTCATTTACAGTAGAGGTAATTGTTATGGAATTAGTTAACAAATCCCCTAAATTCACCGTTGGAATGGTTGGAACTGCAAGAGTAACGTTAAATGTCCGACTTTCATTCGGCATCAAGTTGGCATAAGTATACGTAAACCCTGTTGATGTTGCAACGGTTCCGCTCTGCGTTATATTTGTTATCGTAGTTGGAGGCGCTTTTGTAAAAGAAAGGCTCCCTGAAGTTGGCACTAACCCCAAGTTTTTATACACAATTTGCTGGGTATATTCAAAACCAGGACGTGGATTCTCCCATGGATATATATAAGCAAGTACATCATTATAAGGCGTAACAACGGTGATAGGAAAGTAAAAGGTTGTAAGTCCGCTATTTTCCACGACTGTCACGTCATTGTATGAAGTCGGACTTGTATAGTAACCGACCAGATTGGGAAGAAAAGAAAAACTGAGATCGTACGTCGTTGCCGCATTTGTGACCTCAAAGCTATAGAGGCCTGAAGGCACATAAGCAGATTCGACAATGCCTGAATTATTTGCCTGAATATGGAAGAAGCCATGATTGAAAAGTGCCTCGCCGGCATCTATTGCACCATTGCTGTTCGTATCGATGTACGCAGCAAGCGCAATTGCATCACCATTTGTGGTCGTAGCCGAGACTGGGCCTGTCCACGGACTTATATCAGATGAGGAACAAGCGGAGCGAACATAAAAATCGTAACATACTCCGGGCGTCAGTCCTGAAATTATAAAGGGATTGCTAGTGCCTACAATTCCCTGTGCTGCAGCCGTTGGCGCTGCTGAACCGCACGGCAAGGCTAAGACTTCCCAAGAATACGCCATTCCCGATTCAGTCCAACTTAAAACTGCTGAAGTTGCGGTAAGTTCAGTCACGCTGAGATTTTCGGGTGCCATATTACATTCAAAAGGTGGTGCACAGTTTACATATCCAAGCCAACCGGGACGGGTTCCTGTTCCGCCGCTTTTGAACATAAATGTAAGGCAGCCTGATTGATGTGTGGAGGTAAAAGGACCCGGGATTTCAGTGCCCCAAAATGCGCCTGCAACTCCGCCTGGAACAGAGCCTGCCGGATTTCCGCTTGAGATCTGCGGACTGGCAGTCGATGCCCCATCAAAAACATAAAGCCCATCCATATTAGCTTCAATATCAAAAGAAGTGAATTCGACAGTGACAATTTCCCCAGGATTATAGGGACATATGGTTACAGTCTGGTTGCTGTTATTGAGATAATTGGCTTCTAAGCCGCCATTGTCGACATAAATACTGCCACATTCCGCCGCTTGTGCGAAGATCACGTTCGGCAATGCAATCAGAAACATTAATGAAAGTAGTTTTAAATTCATAGTAGTTATTGTTGGTTGGTTTTGTGTGAGTTGCGCTAAGATACAGCATTTTCATCTACGAATCCTATATGCAAAGCACTTACTGTTTCAATGATTAATTTTGGGCGTTGCGGCGATTGAAATGCCACCTAATTATAAATATTATAGCGCCGCCGGGCTATCGCAGTGCGCGGCACTTTGCTTCTATCCCTAACGCAGCCCGCACTTTGCCAGACGATTTAATTTATGATCAGCTTTTTAACCCGCACGTTATTTTGCTGCGTCTCAATCTGAACGGTATAAAGGCCTTTTTGAAGTCCCGATAAATCAATCACGGCGTCAGTGCTGTCGAAATCCAAAGTTTTGATTTTCTTTCCCACCATATCATGAATAGTCACCAACGAAATAGGATCATACGCGTTTCGGATACTGATATTTAAAGTTCGGCTTGCAGGGTTCGGATACATGATCATATTTGAGTCAGCAAAAGTCGGATTCGCTAACATCGTCACAAACTCAGTATTAAATGTATTCGTTACAATCGCCGGGTTTATATCAAAGAAGATATGTGCAGTATTCGGAATAATATCACCAACCGCAAAACCCGGATCTAATTTAACCTTGTATAATATATAGCCATTGCTGCCAGCGTCATCTTCTGATTGTGGTGGAAGACCGATGTTGTCGAACTGCCAGGTAAGCTGGTCGCCAATTCGTGTCAGTATATAATCATGACTTGAACTTATCATTCGGACAGACTCAGGATCCAACTGTGGATCCAATGCATCTTCAACACGTACCGTCGATGCATCTGCATTACCGGTATTCTGGAAACGGATTCGATAATATAAATAATCATCAGGGGAAAATGTGCTAAACACAATCTGCTCGCCGTGAGACTCCATAATGTCATTCGGATCGTATGATCCGGCAACAGTTCCACTTAACAATGATTCGTTATTTTCAATATTGACGTCATCGGCAGGACCGGAAATTGAAACGCTATTTGTAACGATCTGACCAAGAGTAACTGTCGGAAGAGCGGGAACCAACATGGTAACAGAAATATTACGTTGTTCAAACGGTTGCAAAGCAGTAAAATTATAAGTAAAACCAGCAGGAGTTGAGGTAATTCCAGCTTCTGAAACATTTGTTATCGTCAGCATTTCATCTTTTGTAAATGATAGTGTCCCAGATGTACTACTTGTCCCATTATTGGAATAGCTTATATTATAGATGTAAACTTGCCCGGGTTGCGGACCCGATAATGAAGATAAGCCCACTGTTACATCGTTGTGCGGAATGGAATTTATTGGAAAGTAAAATATTTGGTTGCCCGTTCCCGGAGAAATCAATATATCGTCATACACCGCCGATACTGCCACATCATAGAAATCTGAAAGCTCAGGAAAAATTTGATACGAGAGGTCGTAGGTGTTGCCATTGTTCAAAACCGGAATTATATGGTCTCCTGAAATTGTATAAACATTAATAGTAGTATCCACATTATTGATCTGATAAGAAAAATTTCCCTGAGTGAATGCCACTTCATCACTGTCTTTAACACCATTTGCATTTTGATCGATAAATGCTACCAAAGTTATGGTATCAGTAATCTGGAAGCTGCATTCAACGTTAGCAGCCCATCCCGGTCCGTTCTCGACGCTATCACTTCTAAACCAAAAAGTAAGGCAGCCGTCAGGACTCGACGAAAAGAATGGCCCTGGAATATCATTGCCCCAGTAGCCGCCGGTGATTCCGCCCGGTACATTTCCAGATCCATTAGAGCTTGTAATTTGCGGAGCAGCTGTAGAGTTGCCATTAAACACATATAATGCATCCCAGTTTGCTTCTGTATCAAATGCCGTAAAAGTTACTGAGACGTACTCGCCGGCAACTGTTGGACATATTGTGTAGATACTATTTTCGTTATTTGAATAATTCCAGGTTGGACCACCCGTATCATAATAGGCTCCGTTGCATTGTGCAGGTGCAGGATATTTTTTTACCGGAAAAGATGGTGCGCTGGTAATGCCGTTGCAGATGTTCCTGACGTAGAAGTTATAGCAAGCTGTTGGATCCAATCCTTCAATCGTTGCCGGACTAACAGCAGGAATCCACGCAGAAGAACTTGTCGGTGTAGGCGCGCTACATGGGAGTGCAATAATCTGTGACTCGGATGTGCTTCCATAAGTAGTCCAACTTATTGTTGCTTCTGTACTTGTACTGCCAACTAATGTCACGTTCTCTGCAAAGCATGATAAAGAAGACGTTCCAACAGCCGAGACCTGAATGTCGTCAACCAGCCAGCGATCGCCTGAAAGTGAGGCGCCTTGTTGCGTAAAGCTGCGTACAAAGGCAAGATGTAGGGAAGTTCCAGATGGAAAATCAAGTGGCAAAACTGTTTGTGTATATGCGGTGGTTATATCATTCTCAGTGAATTCTGCTAAGAGTATTGTGTAGGATGCCGGCAATAATGGATCGGCACCTTCCGGAGCAGCCCAAATTTGGTAAAACGTTCCTTGGTCTCCAGCTAATGTCGACCGTGATCGAAAGCGTAGTTCTGCATCTGGAGGAACGGTTACGAGCGGTGTCGCTAAATAATGTCTGCTCTGATTGCCATTGCCTATATTTTGCCGATCTATATAAGCCGCCCTGGTCGGAGAAAAAGACTGAAAAGTTGGAGCTGGCGGATTAAACGTCCACTGCTGCGTCCCTACGCCATTGTTGAAAATATGCCACGTGCCTGATGGTAACGGCCATGTAGTACCTATTTGCAAATTATAAGACATATCGTCAAAAGTTTCAAAAAACTGCGCTTTCGCAAAAGGAGAAGCACACAAAACAATTAAAAGGAAAAGTTTCTTCATTTCTAATTTTACTGCTCGGCAGCGATTTTATTAGTGTAGAGGGATATAAATGTAAAAAGTAAAGTTTTTGTCATATTCTCGTTTTCTGAACGAAGCCCTTATAATTTTCAAATAAGGATTTGTCACTAATAGTTACGTATAATCTCTTAAATAGCATTCAATTGCTTAAATGAGTATTTAAATGCGTGCCGGGGTAAAATCGCCATGTCGGCAGCAGTAAACATCTTATTTGGTAAGTCATTAGTAAATCCGGCGTTGAACACATTAGTTATGTTCGGTTGCTAATGTATTCAAATATACACTGATTTTTAATCAGTTAAACACGGATATGGAAAAAGGCTTACCAAATATTTGTAGATATTATAAAGCCGCTCGTCCATGCATTTTGGAAGTTAAAGCCGCCTGTAATTGCATCAATGTTAACAATTTCACCTGCAAAATAAAGATTTTCGTAAAGCTTGCTCTGCATGGTTTTGAAGTTGATCTCACGCAAATCGACTCCGCCTGCAGTCACAAACTCTTCTTTAAACGTGCTTTTACCATTGACCTGAAAAGTGCCATTTGTGAGTTGGCCGGCCAAGTTTTGTAGCTGCAGTTTTGTTAGGTCGGCCCATTTAGTTTCTTCATCGATTCCAGACGCAGCCACAAGATTAGTCCATAATCGACCTGGAACACGGGCACCATCATGGCTGTTGAGCAACTCGGTCGGGGCGTTTTTCGAAACAATTTTCTTCGGATTGTCAGTCTTGACCTGCCTTAAAATTTTCTCAGCATCATCAGATTCAACATGTGTTAGCCAATTTACGTGAATCGCAAATTGGTAATTTTTATCATGAAGTATTCTCGCTCCCCAAGCCGACAGTTTCAAAATCGCTGGACCGCTCATTCCCCAATGTGTAACCAAAAGTGGTCCTGCCGAAGCGAGCTTCGTGTCTTTGACTTTGACCGAGGCATGTGAGGAAATACCGGGAAGTTCTTTTATTCTTGAGTCTTTACTATTGAAAGTAAATAATGATGGAACCGGACTTACGACAGAATGCCCCAATTGTTGCAGCATTTCCCACATCTTCGGATTGCTTCCTGTGGCCAAAATCAGCTTCTGACAGGTAAATTTGTCGTTTTGTGTATCAATTTTCCAATGATCACGTGCATTAAAGACCGATTGGACGCTTTGTCCAGTCAGCAGTGTGATCTTGAGTTTTGTTTGCGCTTCAAGAAAGCAGTCAATGATTGTCTGCGATGAATCGGATACCGGAAACATCCTGCCATCATCCTCAATCTTAAGTTCAACACAATGACGTTCAAACCATTCGATTGTGTCGCCTGATGCGAATTGATGAAATGGGCCTCGAAGTTCCTTTTCGCCTCTCGGGTAATATTTTACGAGTTCATTCGGTTCAAAACAGGCATGTGTGACATTGCATCGGCCGCCGCCGGAAATCCGCACTTTGGTAAGTACTTCTTTCCCACGTTCTAAAATTGCAATTTTCAAGGTCGGATTTCTCTCGGCGATATTTATTGCCGCAAAGAAACCTGCTGCGCCGCCGCCTACTATTATAATATCGAAGTTGCTGTTCATAATCTATCTGGAAAGTCCGAGATGATGCCGTCGACATTGTAGGATTTAACCAGGTTAATATCTTCCGGTTCGTTCACCGTCCAGGTAAGAACCCGAAATCCTTTCTGTTGCATTTGCTTTGTTGTTTCCGTCGTCAGTAAGTGAAATTGCGGATGGAGTGCTTTAGCGTTGATAAATTCGGCAAAGCCAATAGCCAAATCCAGATCAGTTGCCGTAAGAACGCCAATCGGAATTTCCGGATCTAATTCTGCGACTTGCTGAAGCGCCACCCAATCGAAAGAAGATACAATAATTTGCTGATATTTTAATCTGTGGCGCCCGATATAATTTTGAACTATTTCTACAACAGGAAGTGCTGTTCCGTCGCCTTTTAGTTCGATGTTGACCAGGACATCTTTTATCTCATCGAGGACTTCGATCAGCGTCGGAACCTGTTCGTTCTCAACGATCCGCAATAATTTCAGCTGTTGCAAAGACAGATCAGAAACTGCTCCGTTGCCATTCGTTGTTCGTTCTAAAGTGTGATCATGAATCACGACCACATGTCCGTCGGCACTTAAATGCACATCGAGTTCGATTCCGTCGGCACCTAATTCTATTGCCTTTCTGAATGAAGTCATTGTATTTTCAGGTTCGTAGCCTTCCGCGCCGCGATGTCCAATTTTAAGCATATAGATGAAGAAAAAACGTCCGGATGAAGATGCTTACGATTATTTCAGTTCAAGTAAAACAATATTGAAGGGTGTATTAATAATTAGTTTCCCACTTTTGACGATCGCTTCCCGGCCGGAATACGCATCACGCAAGACCGTGTTGTTCTTAAAGATGGAAGCCATGTCGAGTTTTTTTTCGCCGATTGGAAGGTCCAATCCTACTATCACACGATCTGAATAGTCGCCATCTGTAAAACCACGGCTGAAAACATAAGGAGCCGATGAGATTTTAGTATGAACTCCTGCGCCAATTGACGGATGTCTCTTGCGGAACTGGCCGAGCTTCTGCCAATGTTCTAAAACAAGTTTTGTGGAATGATCATTTTTTATAGCGTCCCAATTCATATTCGATCGCAGCGTTGCATCGCCCTGGGCACCTTCAACAACCAACGACCGACTCGATTCGTCTCCGTAGTAAACCTGGGAAAGCCCGGGCGACAGTAGCAATTTAGTTCCGCTTTCTATTCCTTTTTCGCGTTTGGCATCAAATGGAGCACCGTCATCATGTGAAGAAATATAGTTTAAGACGCTGTAGCCTTCAAGTTCGTTGTTGAGTTTCGACGAATATTTTGAAAATATAGACTCATAGTCTTTTTGTGCGTCCCATTTGAATTCGAAATTGATCATGTTATTGAAACCGTTTTCGAAATAATTCACCTTTTTATCTCCAAAATCGAATTGTTGCCCGCCGCTGATCCCATAGTTATAAACTTCTGCGATCAGATAAAATTCATTGTCATCAAGTGCTTTTCCGGGATTATTGGCTTTCCAATTTGCGAATGCAACATTGCATTGAGATTTAAATTCGCCCCAAACTCCTACATCAGTATGTTTGACAGTGTCGGCGCGATAACCATCGATTCCGTACTCGGTAATATAATCTGTTAACCATTTAATGATGTAAAATCGGGGTGCCCGCGGATAACCTGTTCGTTTGAAAAAATCATCAAGCTCCTTCATCTCCTGATTGTAACGGCCTTCTTTTTTCCATTTTGTCACAAGAAAAGGCGGAAGCTCGACCGGCTTGTCACTTTCAATAAGAACATCGGGTAGATTTTTTACGAGCGTACACTCGGTGTTTCCTTTGAAAGTTTTGTAGTCGCATTGTGGTGAAGTCCGTACCCATTCTGACGGCCAAACAGAATCAACGTCAGTCACAGGTCCTGTATGATTAATGACAGCATCAAGAATAACACGGATTCCGTGGTCGTGTGCAACCTGCACAAGTTCTGCGAGATCTTTTTCGGTCCCGTAATTTGGATCAAGTTTGGTCCAATCGCGTGTCCAATACCCGTGGAAGCCATACGACAAACCGGTTCCTTCATCAACACCGTCGTGGATCTGTTCGGCAACAGGCGTAAGCCAGATCGCATTAATTCCAAGTTTATCAAAATAGCCTTCATCTATTTTCTGAATGATTCCCCGGATGTCGCCACCTTGAAAACCTCGTAAAATTGCCGGTTCTTTCGTTCGGTTGAAGTTGAAGTCGTTTGCTTTGTTTCCATTGTTGAAACGATCGGTCAAAAGGAAGTAAACATTTGCTGCCTCCCAAACAAAAGGTACTTTATTAGTTTGCGCACGTGATTGTTCCGGAACTAAAAAAAGGCTGCAGATTATGAACAAAAAAAGGTTTCTCATTATTTTGCTAATTGAATTGTTATCACACCCGAAGATTGATTTCGCCAAAGTAAAGGAATTTCCAGATTGTTTGTCTTTTTGTCCCATTTGAATTTACTCTTCTTGCCATTATATATCGCTTTTGCTGGCTTTTTGTTTAATCCGTGAACGATGAACCGGACGTTTTTATCTTGTGGCGTATAACTTTTCCCAACTTCGTGCCTAATGGAGAATGTTACTTGTGCCGAAGCGCTGTTACTTTGAAGATGAAGAATTTCATACCGGCCTTTTTCAAATGCTTCAGGAGTTGAACCATCATCATTGTAAACGCTGCTTTTACTTTCTTTGGCAGAAGCATCATAAAAGTAATGAAGTTCAAGTTGCGACAGATTGTAATCTTTTGTTGATTGGATAACAGGCGTCATTGGAATAAAAGCGCCGGCACGTACAAATACCGGGATATGATCCTTTGAAACTGATACTGCTGCTGTTTGTCCGCCTTTATGCACTTCATAAGTATGGAAATCATACCAATTGCCGCTTTTCGGAAAGTAGATATTTTGTAGCGTCACTCCCGCAGATAGAACAGGAGAGATTAAAAAATCATTTCCCCAAAAATACGCTTGCGCTGAAGCGAGAATGTCAGTGTTATCAGGTTCTTCGAAAAAGATCGGACGCATCAGCGGAGTTCCGTGCTGATTATTTTCGAACGCCATTGTGTAATTGTAAGGCATCAAACGGTAGCGGAGTTCTACTGCTTTTTTTGCAAGTGCTTTTGTCTTTTCTTCGCGGAAAACCGGTTCGGCGGCCACATCTTCCTGCGCATGCGGACGGAAAATAGGCTGGAAAACACCATATTGCAACCATCTTATATATAATTCATTATCGAGGTTCGCTCCTGCAAATCCGCCGAGATCGGAGTGCATATAAGCCATTCCCTGCATTCCCATTTGTAGCGAAATTTCAGGTTGCCCTGATAAACCGTCCCAGCTTCTGCTGACATCGCCGCTCCACGGAAGCATGCCATAACGTTGCGAACCTGAATATCCGGAACGCATCAGGATAAAAGGCCGCTGTTGCGGAAAATCTCTTTTATATCCTTCAAAAACCAATTCCGCCCAATTGTGTCCGTAGATGTTGTGCAATTCATCTGCCGATCCAGTCGCGTGCTGCAAAGCTGAAGGATGAACTTCTGGTTCGCCAAGATCGCCCCACCAACCGGCAACACCCATTTGGTTGTGTTTTTTGTAGATATCCCAAAACCAGTCGCGTCCTTCAGGTTTAAAGATGTCGATCAAGCCTGTATTTCCAAAGTAGAAGTCGTATGTAAAAGGATTTCCGGCTTTGTCTGTTGCGAGGATGCTTTTGCTGACAGCTTCCTGCCATTTGTTTGATGTTGTCAGTACAAAAGGTTCGGTAATCAATATAGTTTTTATACCTTGTTTATTAAAATCGGACATCATGCTCTGCGGATTTGGGAAGCTGTCGCGGTCAAATTCCAAGTTTCCCATTGTGCCTTTAACGTCTTTTCCGAACCAGTATAAATCAAGGATGATCGCGTCAAGCGGAATCTTTTCGGCGGCAAATTTTGCTACTGTTGCACGTGTCTCCCGTTCTGAATGATAACCGAAGCGGCTCGCGAAGTTCCCAAAAGCCCAACGTGGCGGCATTGGCTGCCGCCCAGTAAGAAGCGTATAATTTTCTATGAGTTTGTCCCAGGAATCACCAGCAATTACCTGATATGTTTTTCGTCCGGTGATTGTTTCGTAGGTGAGCGTATTGTTTTTTTTGCTATCAAGATCAAGAACCCCGATTGGTGCATTGTCGAAATGAACAGCATAGATGTTCGACGACATTACGATCGGCATTGTAAAATTCATCAGTTCAGAGCGTGTTCCGTATCCGTAATGTGCGCGGTTGTATAGCTGGAGGCGGTTTCCGCGTCGGTTCATGCCGAGAACACGTGCGCCGCCGCCGTATAAAACTTCTGAAGGATCAAGATTGAAGTCGATTGTTTCGGTCGAATCGGTTTTGGTGTATCCGTTTTTCTCCGAAAGAAGTTGTTTTTGTTTGTATGTATAGGTGATTTCAAATGGCGACGCTGCGATGCTTATTGAAAGTCCGTCAGTTGCGAATTCAATAAACCCATTTTTCGTCGAAATCCGTGGTTGTATTTTCTGAGGCTGTAAAACCACTGCATGCGATTCAGGATTAAAAGTTTCACCTGTCGGAATAAAAGTTGTTTCAGCTATTTCAGGAGAATAAAATTTAATACTATATTTTCCATCGGAAGTTGATATCTCGAGGTTGTTTCCGTTTAGGGCATGGCTGATGTATTTCCGCCGGGTATTTTGCGAAAAGGCCGCAGTGGAAATAAAAAACAGTATTAGAAATAGGTTCTTCATGGTTAGGTTTTAGCCCCGATGGCAGCGGTATCCTTTTTATTTTTTCCTTAAAAATAAAAAGATAAAGCGAACAGCGGGAACAGCTACTAAATTATTGCAATTCAAGAATAAGGGCCGCTTTTGGTTCGATTGAGATTTCTGTTTTCAGGTCGAATATTGTTCCTGTTAATGCTTCTTTTGCCAATTGGTGGCCGGCTATGTTTTGTTTGTATTTATCTGTTTTCACTAATTGTTTTTCAGTACCGTTGTTGACCACGACCATCACTGCGTTTTTATCCTGTTGACGGAAATATACGTATACATTGTTTTCAGGAAGATAATGAGTCATTTTACCAAAATGAACTGCCGGATTGGTTTTCCTCCAATTAAACAATTTGGCTGTAAAATCGTGGTATTTCTGTTGCTCTGCAGTTCGTCCTGATGTTGTAAATGCATTATTGGTGTCTCCATTCCAGCCTCCGGGAAAGTCATAACGGATGTCAGCGTCGCCTTTGCCTTTGTCGCCTTTCATCCCGATTTCAGATCCGTAGTAAATTTGTGGAATTCCGCGTACTGTTGCTAAAATAGTCATCGCGATCTGGTAATTTTTAAAATCGGGATATCGGTGGTTGAACCGTTGCGTGTCGTGATTTTCAGCAAAAATGAGAATATTATCGATATTTGGATATAGGAAATCGTTAGTAAAGTTGTCATAGACTTTGATCATACCTTTGTCCCAGCTCGCTTTGTCCTCATTAAAAACTTCTCCGAACGCAGTATGGAGCGTGAAATCCATCACGCTTGGCAGGTAGGAATTATAGTTCTGGATCGCGCCAATTTTACTGTCTTTTTGCCAATACGCCATTTGTGCCTGGTCGCGCATCCATACTTCGCCGACGATGTTGAAGTTCGGATATTCGTCAGTGATCGCTTTTGTCCATTTTGCGATTCCTTCTTTGTCACAATACGAATAGGTGTCGACGCGGAAACCGTCAAGATCAGCGTATTCGATCCACCAGATCGCGTTTTGGATCAGGTAAGTCAACATCAGCGGATTCGACTGGTTTAAATCCGGCATCGACCTCACAAACCAGCCATCCATGCACATTTTAGCATCAATTTCCGATGCATTCGGATCGAATTGCGTCGTCATGTGGTAATTTGTCTGCGCGTAACCCGGAAATTGATGAATAAAATCATATGTTGGAAGATCTTTCACCATCCAATGTTCAGCGCCCCAGTGGTTCGTGACATAATCCATTACTAATTTCATGTCACGTTTGTGCAATTCTGACGAAAGTTTAAGGTAATCTTCATTGGTTCCGTAACGCGGATCGATCTTGTAAACATCTGATTGTCCATAGCCATGATACGAACCACGCGCATCGTTGTCTTCGCAAAGCGGCGTGCTCCAAATTGCTGTTGCACCGAGGCCGTTTATGTACTCGAGATTCTTTATGATTCCGTCGATATCGCCACCATGCCGGGCATTTGGTGTTTTGCGGTCTGCTTTTTCGGTTGTGTTAGGGGTTGAATCGTTGTTTGGGTTTCCATTCGCAAAGCGGTCGGGCATCAAAAGGTAGATCATGTCGGATGCATCGAAACCTTTACGTTGTGCCGAATCAGGACGTCTTGGCCTGAGTTGATATTTGTGTGTAAATGCAGTTTTCCTGCCGTTTTTAAATGTGAACACATAATCACCTTCGTGCAGATTCTTTGTGTCGATCGTTAGGAACACGTAGTTCGGGTTCTCCGTTTTTACGATATTTGTTATTGTAACATTCTCAGCCGCAGTGGGCTGCAGCAGGCCGATGTCTTTGCCGTAGAACATGATTTGCAGCTCGGTATTTTTCATTCCGGCGTACCAGAAAGGAGGCTCAACTTTTTGTATCTGTCCGGATGCTTCACGCGAAAACAGTAGAAGCAAGCTTACAATTAAATATTTGAAGTTCACCATTAAAATATTAAGGTTCATTAAGTTTTAAGTTTACTTTAGTTTGTGCAATTTTATACGCTAGCAGCCGTTGCCTGATCAAGAATTGAAGATTCGTCGACGAGCGGCTTCATGACCTGGAAATGTTTGTTGTGTTGAAATTTATTAGAAGACCTTGTGGCTTCTTGAGTAATTCCATTAATGTCAGAAGTTGTGCTTCATGTATTAAGAAAGTTTTTTTTCTCCTGATTTAATTGCCTTGATAACTTAACTGTAAAAAAATTGTAACCAGGCTAAACTGTAACCAGGCTATTAGGTTCAACCAACACAGGTTTGCCATTTACGTAAACAGTAAGTTCCTTATCTCCTTCAAGACTGAATTTTGTTTCGCTTGGGCAAACGGAAACTTTAAGGATCTGATTACGGAAATTGATCTTAAACGAGTAACCTTGCCATTGATTGGGGATGCGCGGCATAAAATGTAATTTGTCGTTTTTGACCCGCATTCCGCCGAAACCTTCTACAATGCTCATCCAAGTGCCTGCCATTGATGTAATGTGACAACCTTCTTCAACTTCTTTATTGTAATCATCCAGATCGAGTCGCGACGTACGTAAATAGAATGTATAAGCCATCTCCATCTTGTCAAGTGCTGCAGCCTGAATCGAGTGAACGCACGGCGAAAGAGACGATTCGTGAACCGTAAAAGGTTCGTAGAAATCGAAGTGCCGACCGAGATCTTCAGTAGAAAAATGATCTTCGAAGAAGTAAAATCCCTGCAGAACGTCGGCCTGTTTGATGTATGGCGAACGCAAAATCCTGTCCCACGACCATTTTTGGTTAATCGGGCGCTGCGATTTATCAAGATCATGAACTTTTACGAGTTCTTTATCGAGAAATCCATCCTGTTGAAGATAGACGTTATGTTCTTCTGAAAAAGGCAGGTACATTTTATCAGCGACTGTTTTCCATCGTCCGATCTCAATAACGTCGAGATTGACATCCGACATGATTCGCGCGTAATCAGAAGGATATTCCTTTTTTACTTTTTCAATCTGTTCGGCAGCATAATCGATGCACCATTTCGCAAGATAATTCGTATAGAAGTTGTTGTTGACGTTGTTTTCGTACTCGTTCGGGCCAGTAACCCCTAAAATGACGTACTGATTCCTGTGTGTCGAAAAGGTGGCGCGTTGATGCCAAAAGCGTGCAATTGCAATCAGCACTTCAAGGCCTTTTTCAGGAATGTAGCTATAATCGCCGGTGTAACGATAGTAGTTAAAGATGGCGAATGCGATTGCGCCGTTTCGGTGAATTTCCTCAAATGTAATTTCCCATTCATTATGGCATTCTTCACCGTTCATCGTAACCATCGGATAAAGTGCGGCACCATTGGTAAATCCTAATTTTTGAGCATTTTCAATCGCTTTTCCGAGTTGGTTGTAACGGTATGTCAAAAGGTTCCTTGCAACTTGCTGGTCTTTTGTGGCCATGTAAAATGGAATGCAATATGCTTCGGTATCCCAATAGGTCGATCCGCCGTACTTTTCTCCTGTAAACCCTTTCGGGCCAATGTTCAGTCGGCTGTCTTTACCCAAATATGTCTGGTTCAACTGAAAAATATTGAACCGGATTCCTTGCTGGGCCTTTACGTCGCCTTCAATTGTGATATCCGACATTTCCCAGATTTTCGCCCAGGACTGAATTTGCTGATCTAATAAAGAATTATAGCCTTTTGCTGTAGCCGATGCGATAACATTTTGTGCAGCAGAAATCGTGTTTTCATGGTTCAATGAAACAGTATAACCACCGATTTTCTGAATTGCCGCTTTCTCACCTTTCGGAGCATTTACGGAATAAGAAAATCGGACTCTTTCGTTATCGGTTTCTATATTATCCGGAGAAAGATTGCTTTCTTCGCCATTCAGCAAGATGCTGTTGTGCATAAAAGTTGTCACCTTGAAATGCGTCTTAAACGTACGTGCCGTCACAAAAGCTTCATTTTTAGAATAGGTCGCCTCAAGCGGTTCCCAGAACTTTTCTTCCCAGTTCGCATCTTCATTATGAACGCCTGCGTCGATGTAAGGTCTGAACGTAATTTGGGAATCCTTGTTTAAAGGAGTGATTTCGTAATTGATAAATCCGGCTTCATCAAGGTCCAGCGACAGGAATCGGCGTACATTGACCGAAACTTCTGTACCGTTTCGAAGAACCGCATCAAAAGAACGATTGTACCAGCCTTCTTTCATATTAAGTTCCCGACGAAAGTTCGAAACCGACTGGCACTTGTTGAGATCAAGATTTTCACCATTGATTTCAACGTCTATTCCGATCCAGTTTGGCGCGTTGAGTACTTTTGCAAAATATTCGGGATAGCCATTTTTCCACCAGCCGACTTTCGTCTTATCCGGATAGTAAATTCCTGCAATATAACTGCCTTGGAAGGTGTCTCCGCTATAAGTTTCTTCAAAATTGGCTCTTTGACCCATTGCGCCATTGCCAATGCTGAAAAGGCTTTCGGATGATTTTACCCTTTCTGCATCAAAACCTTCCTCTATTATTGACCAGTTGTCTGGTTTGATATAATCCTGATTCATTTTATATTTTTTTGAGCGAATGATCCGCTCTTATTTTTTAATTAGCGTGTCGATAAAACTCAGGTCGATGTAAGTAAAATCGGGAAAGATGAACTCTGCTTCTTTTAAGATTGCAGCTTCACCGATTCCGATGCTTGTCATTCGAGCGATATTAGCAGCTTGGATTCCGGCCACCGAATCTTCAAAAACAATTGAATCTTCAGGTTTCGCCCCGATCAAACTCGCAGCCTGCAGAAAAACTTCAGGGTCAGGCTTTGCGTTGGTAACGTCATTTCCGTCAACAATTACGTCAAAATAGTGAAGGATTTTGCATTTTTCCAGGATTGGCCTTGCATTCTTGCTTGCCGATCCCAATGCAATCGGTTGGTCATTCTCTTTCAGATGTTCCAAGACCAGCATGACTCCGGGAAGAATTTCGCTTTCGTCCATTCGTTCGATATAGGCGAGATAGTCTTCATTCTTTTGTGTCAGCCAACGGTGCTTGTCTTCTTCTGATGCGCTTGTCTTGCCTAATTGTAGGATGAGGTCAAGCGATCTGATTCGGCTTACGCCTTTCAGTTGCTCATTATGTTCAGGGGTAAATTCGATTCCGAGGCTTGCAGCAATTTTCTGCCATGCCATAAAGTGGTAACGTGCAGTATCCACGATCACACCATCGAGATCAAATATAAATGCTTTCTTATTCATTAATATCAATCGTTTTATTTGTTGTAACGGCAAGAGTCAGAAGACCTGCCAAAATCATTGAACATCCACCCACGATAAGTGCGTAGACAGGCTCGCTATTAAAAACTTCTTTTACTAAAAATCCTAAAATTGTTCCCGCTACGATTTGCGGGATAACGATGAAAAAATTGAAGACACCCATGTAATAACCCATTTTTGCTGATGGAAGCGATCCTGAAAGCATTGCGTATGGAATTGACAATATGCTTGCCCATGCGATTCCCACGCCAACCATTGCCAATAATAATCCGGTCTTGTCAGACAAAAAATAAATCGAAATTAATCCAATTCCGCCTGCCGTCAATGCCAGCATGTGAGTGAATTTGTTACTTGTTCGTTTGGCTAAAACCGGCAGAAGAAACGCTACCGCAGCAGCTACGCCATTATAAACCATAAACATTACTGAAACCCAATCTGCAGCATCATTATATATTTTTGATGTCGAATCGCTTGTTCCGAAGATATGACCCGTTACTGTTTCTGTTGTGTAGATCCACATTGAAAACAGCGCGAACCATGAGAAAAATTGCACCCAAGCCAATTGTTTCATGGTTTTGGGCATATTCAACAGATCTGTTATGATAATAGTGAATCCATTTCTGACGTCTTGTTTCCTAAGCATCGAAACAATTGCAAACAAAAATCCGACGACGAGCAAACCGATCGATAGAATATAAAGTTCCTTATGCTCGTTGCCCGTCCCTTGCTGGTTGATGTAATAGACATATCCGGTTGCAATTGCGCCGAGCAGCAGTAAAATCAATCCATTTTTCATTTGCTTTCCGACGGTTATGTTGTTCTGAGAAGCAAGCCGTTCCTGTTGCATTTGCGATGTTGTGTCTCTTTTTGCTTCTTCAAAAGCTGCAAGTTCCTCTGGCGTATATTCGGTTGATTTAAATACCGTCCACAACACGGCGAGTAGGAATACGATTCCGCCACAATAAAATGACAGTTTTACGGACGGTGGAATAATCCCTTCCGGAGCAGTATTTTCGATTCCGAACCAATTAGCGAAAATGTAAGGCAGTGCCGATCCGACGACTGCGCCGAGTCCGATAAAGAAACTCTGCATTGCAAAGCCGAGAGTCCGTTGATTTTCGGGAAGGTTGTCGCCGACGAAAGCACGAAAAGGTTCCATTGAAATGTTGATCGAGGAATCCATGATCCATAAGGTCCCGATTGCGATCCACAAGGTTGGCGAATTTGGCATGATGAACAATGCGATAGCCGAAAGAATGGCTCCTGCAAGAAAATAAGGTCGGCGTCGGCCAAGCCTTGTCCATGTTCTATCTGAGAAATAGCCGACAATTGGTTGCACAATAAGTCCTGTCAGCGGAGCTGCAAGCCAATAAAGCCCGATTTTGTCGACATCGGCACCTAAGGTGTCAAAAATTCTGGAGGTATTTGCGTTCTGCAGTGCAAAACCGAACTGTATTCCCAGGAATCCGAAACTCATGTTCCAAATTTCCCAGAAACCTAATTTGCGCTTTTCCATTATCGTATATTAGATTTTTTGTACGATAAGCGGGTGCTTATCAAAACTTATTTTTTATTTCGAAGTAAAAGTATAAGCTTTGATATTGACGTAAAGATAGGACAATTTTCGAATCCGAAAATATTTTGTAGATTTTAACAAATTGGAAATTTCACAACTTGAAAGTCAGACAACTGTATAACAGCTACTTATACTAAACTATTACGATGGAGTAGATTCCCGTTTGATCAGATGTGTTTCGATCACCTCAGTACGATAATGTTCTTCTTCCTCTTCGTCTGATTCGAGTCGGTCGATCAGCATCTTTGCAGCTTTCCGCCCCATTTTAATTCCATCTTGCGACACTGTGGTAATCGTCGGAGTTGAATATTTTGATATTATACCATCTGTAAAGGCGATAACGGACAGGTCTTCAGGCACTTTCAGTCCAAGTTTATTAGCAGTTTTTATAATGATCACCGCAAAAAGTTCGTTGACGGCAAATACCGCATCAATGGCTTTGTCTTCAAGAAGCTGACCGATAACTTCCTCGCATGTATCAACATCTTCGACTTTGATGATCAGGTTGGCATTAAATGGAAGATCGTTGTCGAGCAATGCTTTCGTATACCCGTCAGTCCTTAATTTTCCTACGCTGACATAGTCGACAGTCGTTACCAGTGCAATCTTCTTTTTACCATTATCTATAAGGCTTTGCACTGCTTCGTAGGCAGCCATCTTATCGTCGATGATCACTTTGTCGCAAAGGATATCGTTCGAAACGCGGTCGAACATGACAACAGGCATGCCTTGATTGATTACTTCTGTTATGTGGTGAAAGTCGGCTTTGTACTGCGTTTCTTTGGATAAGGACATGATGAAGCCGTCGATACTGCCGTTCGCAAGCATTTCCATGTTGATAACCTCTTTATCAAACGACTCGCCTGAAAGGCAGATAATTACGCTATAACCTGCTTCGTTTGCAATTTGTTCGATTCCGCTGATTACGGTCGCAAAGAAATGATGTACGATTTCAGGAATGATGATACCTATTGTTTTGGTTTTCCGATTTTTGAGGCTCAGCGCGATATTGTTTGGCTTGTAGTTGTACAGCTTCGCGAATGCCTGCACTTTTTGGCGGGTATCTTCACTAATTTCTGAACTATTACGTAACGATTTCGAAACTGTGGAGATCGAGACATCCAATTCTTTGGCAATTTGCTTGAGCGTGACTTTTCTTTTCATCGGTCAGTAATATGGTAATTTCGGAATAAAGGTAATTTTTATTTCAAGGAATGACAATAATGAGCAGCAAAAGGTCAGAATATAAGAAAGTTGTCAACACGAAAACGTTTTCGCCCCTCAATTAAAGCACCTGTTTCATGCCAGTTCAAATATTTGCTTAATTTTAACAATCGAAGTAGAAGTATACGCATAACTAACACAATTTTAACCTAAACAAAATGTATGAAAACAATTTATAAAAAGTTGTTATTTTTATTACTGCTTATTCCGTTTAGTGCTCTGGCTCAGAACACTTTGACGGGACGAGTTTTGGAAACCGCTTCCGGTCAGCCATTGCCTGGAGTAAATGTGGTTGTCCAAGGTACCACCAACGGTACTTCCACTGACTTGGATGGTAATTTTACCCTGACCAATGTCAAAAATGGCGACAATATTGTGTTTACTTATATCGGATTTCGCGAAACCGCAGTAGCGTATACTGGCCAGAAAACCGTGAGCGTGAGCCTTGAGGAAGATGCAAATCTTTTGAGCGAAGTTGTGGTTCAGGTTGGTTATGGTACTGTAAGGAGAAGAGATGTTACCGGATCAATAACGACAGTAACAGAACGCGACTTCAATAGAGGGGCAATTGTATCAGTTGATCAACTTTTAACTGGAAAAGCTGCCGGAGTCAGAATTACAAACAGCGGCGGTAATCCCGACGCGGCCCCAAACATACGTATCCGAGGCGGAGCTTCATTAAATGCGAACAACGCGCCATTAATTGTTATCGATGGTGTCCCTATTGATAATACCAATCCGGCTGGAGTGGCGAATCCTTTTTCACTTATCAATCCGAACGATATAGAAAGTATCACTATTTTAAAGGACGCTTCGGCCTCTGCCATTTATGGGTCACGTGCGTCAAACGGTGTAATAATAATAGTGTCTAAAAGAGGTTCATCTGGTAAAGCACAGTTTAATTACTCCTCATACGTTTCGGCAGGTAATGTTGATAAAAAAATTGATATGATGAATGGTAATGAATTTGTCGATTTTATTCAACAATATCATCCGACATACACTAATTTTCTGGGAATTGACGATCCAGGCACGATAGATACGGATGATCTTTCTACAGATGAAATTGAAGGCCGTATCATTTCTAATACTGATTGGCAGGATGCGATTTATAGAACGGCAATTACTACAGATCACAACTTCAGCGCACGGGCGAATCTTTACAAAAAAATACCTTTCCGTGCATCAGTAGGTTATACGCGTGCAGAAGGCTTGGTGAAAACAAACGACTATGAGCGATTCAGCTATTCGTTAAAGATGACACCGACTATGTTGGATAACCACTTGCGAATCGATTTGAATGCAAAAGGAATTGTTACGGATAAGAACAATGTAGATGAGGCAGGAGCTATTGGAGGTGCAGTAAGAATGGATCCAACAAAACCAATCTATGACAATTCACCTGGCAACCGTTTTGGTGGTTACTACCAGAACTTGACGCCCAACACTTTTACATTGGATGGCGCGTGGAATCCCTTGGCGATTCTTGAGCAACGTAATCGTCCGGAGAGAGTTTTACGTTTTTTAGGAAATGTTGAACTTGACTATAAAATGCATTTTCTTCCGGAACTGCGTGCTGTGGTTAATTTAGGCCTCGATGCTTCAAGGGCAAAAATCAGAGAAACATATGGTGATAACTCCATTGCGACGTATCAAATTGATGGAACAAATACAGATCCTTTAACAAATTACGTATTTAATCCGGGAGTAAATTATCTTGAAGGTCAACATATGACCAATACCACTTGGGACTCCTACCTTGTATATGCGAAGGAACTTGCAGGTTTTGTCTCAAAATTTGATGTTCAGGGTGGCTATTCCTATCAAAACTTTAAAAATGACGGTCATAAAGCAATTTATCGGTACAATGATGACACGGGAATACGTGAGGAAAGCGTGGATCCTGCTAATCTCAACAATCGATATTATAATGAGTTAAACCTGCAGTCATTTTTTGGAAGGGCGAATATCGATCTTTCCGACAGGTACCTGATAACTTTATCGTTTAGGGCTGATGCTACTTCGCTTTTTGCAGAAGATGAACGATGGGGATATTTTCCTGCTGCCGCACTTGCATGGAAGGTTAAGGAGGAAACTTTCTTAAAATCTGTTACTATGGTAAACGATCTTAAGGTACGAATAGGCGCCGGTAAAACCGGTCAGCAGGACATAACCGGTAATGTTGGATTTTACCCTTCAACACCATTGTTTGATACAGGAGGAAATAACAGCCAGTATCTGGAAGGTGTAAATTTGTATGCTGCTCTGAATTTTAATCCAGATTTGACATGGGAAAAAACCACAACCTATAACCTCGGACTTGATTTTGATTTCTTCAAAAATAATATACTTGCAGGAAGCTTTGATATTTATCAACGTGAAACCACTGATTTGCTTGCAAGAGTACCGCTTCCTCCGGGACAAGGCTTAGGTGATTCATTTGTTAAAAATGTTGGAGAAACTTCAAGTAAAGGTTTCGAATTAAATGTAAACCTTAAGCCGATAACTACTGAAAATACAGGTTTACAGTTCAATGCAAATCTTGCATATAATCGTACCGAAGTTACAGATCTCGATGATGTAACAACAATTAGTGCCAGTGAGTCGGTAATCCGTGCACAGACGCGTTTGGCTTACCATACAGTAGGACAGCAGCCGTATTCTGCATGGGTGTTTGAACAATTATACGGCGCTGACGGCAACCCGATTGTTGGATCTTACGTAGATAGAAATGGTGATAACGAGATCAATAATGATGATAGGTATTACAAAGCGCTTCGTCCCAACTGGACATTTGGGTTCGGAATGAATTTCAATTATAGGAAATGGGATTTCAGCACGTCTTTTAGAGGACAGCTTGGGGGACAGGTCTATAACCAGATCAGACAATCAAATGGTTATACTGACGCAGCGATCCCAACAAATACCACCAGTCTTACAAATGTGCTAGACTTTAATTCAGGTGCTGCAAATCCTGCATTTGGTTCAATTATGGGAAATGCCCTATTCTCTGATTATTTCCTTGAAGACGCTTCTTTTCTGCGTTGCGAAAACATTGTTGTGGGTTATAAATTCGAAAAATTGATTAAGACCTCGTCGTTACGTGTATATGCAGCAGTTAATAATGCTTTCATTGTGACTAAATATGACGGACAAGACCCTGAGAACTTTAACGCGATCGACAATAATTTTTATCCGAGACCGCGTATGTATACCTTTGGTGTAAGTGTAGATTTTTAATAAAAGTAAAATGAAAAGTATGAAAAAAATGAAAATGATTGGTGCAGTAGCTTTACTGGTTACCGTATTTAGCTGTACGGATGATCTTAACACTGAACCACTAGTTGAACTGTCACTGGAGCAATTATTAGCCCAGGATCCTAATGCGATAACTGGAATACTTTCGCAGTTGTATGGATCATTTGCATTGTCGGGCCCAAATGGCCCTGGAAGTTCTGATATTAGTGATGACGCAGGTGAATCACCATTCCTTCGCGGCATTGTAAATCTCCAGGATTTCACCGCTGATGGAATGAAAAATCGCTGGGGCGATGATGGTCTTGATCAACTTACCACCACATCGCAATGGGACGAGAATAATAAGTTCTTCCGCTATATGTACAACAGGATTTATTACACAATACCGAGCTGTAATAATTTGCTGGCGGTACTCGGAAGCGTGGATGTTCCAAACCGGGAAGCAGCCGTAAGTGAAGTTAGATTTCTCCGCTCGTTGGCGTACTACTATCTGATAGATTGTTATGGTAAAGGTGTAATTTCAACTGAAGAAAATCTTGGAAGCGCAGCACCGTTACCTGAAGCAACTAGAACGGAACTTTTTAATTTCGTAGAATCGGAATTGTTGGCAATCGAAACTACAATACCTGCAACAAATTCGTACGGAAGAGCAAATGCTGCGGTTGTGCGCATGTTGCTTGCCAAACTGTATCTTAATGCTGAAGTCTATACAGGAACAGCTCGTTACAACGAAGCTTTAACTTATATCTCAAAAGTCATCAACGAAGGCGGATATACTTTGGAGCCTGATTTTGTGAGAAATTTTTCAGGTGATAACAACACTTCTTCGGAAATTATTTATCCCTTAATCGCAGATCCTGTTGTTAGTCAAAGTTATGGAAATACAACATACATTGTAAATGGAAATCTAAATTCTGCGACAATGAACTTAAGCGACTACGGCGCGGCTGAAGGTTGGGGCGGGCATCGTGCAACTTCAGCATGGTATGGATTGTTTGGAGATTTAAGCACCTCAGTAGATGAACGTGCACAATTGTTTTGGACATCTGGTCACTCTTATGAAATGACTGACTATCGGGAATGGACAAACGGATATCCTTCGATCAAGTTCAGAAACACCAGTTTTGATAATCCTTCAACAACTACGACACCATTTTCAGGAACTGATTTCCCACTGTTTCGACTTGCCGATGCATATCTTATCTATGCAGAATGTGTTGTGCGTGGTGCTGCAGGCGGAAATGCTGCAACAGCATTGGAATATGTTAATGCGGTACGTATAAGATCGAATGCCACTCCAATAATCGCCGGTGAATTGACCCTTGATTTTCTGATTGATGAGAGAGGCCGGGAGTTAAATCTTGAAGGAATGCGAAGAAGCGACCTAATCAGGTTTGGACGATTTACAGGCGGATCTTATTTGTGGCCCTGGAAAGGCGGTGTACCTGGTGGTGCAGCGATTCCAAGTACATATAATTTATTTCCAATACCTTTAACTGCATTACAATCGAACCCGAATTTAACGCAAAACCCAGGATACTAATAATAGAAAAAAATACGACAATGAAAAAAACTTTAAAATTATCGGCCTTAGCATTATTATTATCAATGACTATTGGCTGCGAGAATGATGACCAAACAACAGTGCAGGCCACCGGTGGTCCTGAATTACTGACCCCAACTGATGGCAGTAGCTATGTGTTGTCTCCTGTTGACGCAGAAAATGAAGAAGCCATGACATTAGTTTGGGATCATGCAAGATATGATCAGGAAACAGCAGCAAATTACGCAGTGGAAGTGGCCACAGCCGGTACTGGTTTCGCAGCGGTGGTTGATGGATTGACTGGTCTTATGGTAACTGACGCGTTGCCACTTACAATGACATCAAGCCGTTTTTCAGTATTGACTGTAGATAAACTTAACGATATCGCTATTGCGTCAGGTATTGCACCTTTCGAGTCAGGTGATTTAGAAATCAGAATAAAATCATGGCTTGGAAACAATATTTCGCTGGTACAATATTCGAATAGTATTACGATAACTGTAACGCCTTATACAACGGAGACTCCCAGATTATATCTGCGAGGTAACTTTACTGCCGGCAGTGGATATGGGCCAAACTGGGGCGACAATACCACGCCACCGTTTATTGGTGCTGAAGCCTTTGGCTCAACTAATTTCGAAGGATACATCTACATGAACGATGCTGCCCCGGAATTTAAAATGATGCCTACAAGTGCTGATTTCTCTGGTGATTATGGTGATGCTGATGGCAGCGGAGCTACCGGAGTTCTTGTACAGGAAGGTGAATCAAACATTAAAGCTCCAGGAGCAGGATACTACTGGGTGAAAGCAAACACTGATCCTGCTGTCATGACCTACAGTCTTACTGAAACTGATTGGGCGGTTATTGGTTCAGCAACTCCAGGTGGGTGGGACAATGACACCGATATGACTTACAACCCGGCCACCAAAGTTTGGACGGTAGTGCTAACGCTGACAACAGGTGAAATTAAGTTCCGTGCAAATGATGCCTGGGCGATCAACTACGGTGATGCGGGAACGAATGGCACGCTTGACTTCAACGACGGGACAAATATTCCAGTTACAGCAGGAACTTATTTGATCACTCTCGATCTGAGCAACCCAAGAGCATATACTTATACTCTTACTGCACAATAAGAAAAATAATTAAAGGGCTG
>DASVRQ010000051.1:0-67387 GCA_036388535.1 Flavobacterium sp.
ATTTTACGAGATTTCCGGTGTGCAAAAGTACAGTGCCAGATTGGCTTTAGCTATTGTTTTGAAAACTTTATTACATAAAAAAGCCATCACTTTGGATGGCTTCAAAAACAAGTAGTGTTTTTCTTTATGATAATGGCGGGCCTTCAACTAGCGGATCGGCTATTGCCAATACCTGAGCTCTTGTCAGCGGTTCGTCAAATGCCTGTGATCCTGCATTTGCCGGAAGGGCTGGTCCGTTTGTACCATTGTTGACATTATTCACATTAATACCCATTTGCGTGGTCAGTTCTTCACCATTATAAGCCAACTGGAACATCGGATCCACTCCGGCGCCTCGTTGATTACCTGTGATCCAGCCTTTTTCCATGCGAAGCATGCGAACCATTGAAGCCTGACGCGACTCAGCTGAGTGAATCTGTAACGCTGCTGTAAGCAATTCGGGTTGCGACATTAGGTTTGGCGCCTGACCTTTGTAGGCACGTACTCCTGTATCTTCAAAAACCTGCGACATAGCAAGGAATTGGTCATAGTTATTAAAAGGATCCAACATTCCGCCCGCTGTAAAGTCAAATTCAGGTGGTGCAAAGTAATTAGGGCTTTGGCTTCCGCCAAGTGCAGCGATTAAAGTGGCTTTATGAGCATTTTCGTTGGTAACGATTCTTGTAAAGACACTTCGGTCGCGTCCATCGGGAATCAGGCCATCCATGTCAAGTCCCATTTGATAAAAAGTAGAATCAAGGTATTCAAGCAGAAGGCCTAGCTGAAGAGCCGAAACCGGTCCTTCTTGTCCCGGGTCGGGAATTAATACGGCCGCCTGACCTTTTTGCGGGGCAAGCATCAGCGCAAGCAAACCTGTCGGAACAGCAGCAAGTGCGGCCTGTTTGCTAATATTTCCAAATTGAGTTAAGCTTCCTCTTCGTGAAGTGGGCTGCTTCATCAACTCATCGTTTGTAAATGACTCTATAAATTTGATGATATTCATAACGTAGTATTTTTTAATTATGGTAAGTATTGCGCGGTGAAGTCGGTCGTGATAAGGTTTAGGGAATTGATTTCCGAAATGATCTGGGATGGCATTCTTGCCGGATCAAGTGGATTTGGCGCAAAATTCGGAGTGTTCATGTCCATCATATTGCGAATTGCCGCTGCGTGACGTCCTTCAACCGAAACAATTTTCCCTGCAATCACCAAGTTCGCCGGATTGGTAAGATATCTTCCCGATCCGTTGTAAGCTGCAATTCCAGTGTCCTCCAAAGCAGCTGCAGTTGCAAGAACCGATGTCCTGTTCCCGAAGTTCAGGTTTCCATAATTAAATTGCAGGTTAGGAAGAAGCTGCGTATCAGGATCTGGCAACATCTGTGTTAGCAGGTTGCGAAAGAATTCCCGGTGCACGACTTCGTGTCCGTAGATTTCGACCATCGCTTGCTGTTCTTCCGCACTGAACGCGGTAGTAAAACCGCTGGCATTCACAACACGTGTTGTGAAATCAGCTTCCAGTTGTTCCAATGCATAGGCATACGTAAGAATACCCAGATCGCCTCCTCCAAAATCGAACACGCCATCCCGCATTCCGGGTAATTGTGAACTCGGCGGATTTTGTGGATCGTTGTCATCTTCATTGCAACCTGCAAACAACAATCCCGTCCCGGCGAGTGCAAGGCCGCTGATCTTTAAGAACTCGCGTCTGTTCTTGCGTGGAGCAGGATTTACTTCATGAACTTTTACTTCATTTTTCATAGTTTAAACATTTAAAAATATTAACAATGGCATCACCGGATAGGCGATACTGGCTCAATTGAACTAATGGCTTTCAGTTTATTTATGTAAAGTTGGCTCATATTTTTATGGTGGTTATTGCAGAATTTTTTTGATTGTTTGTACGATTTCCAATCGTGTTCAGATCCTGCATATTTAATTAGAACTGTGGAATATAGGAAACAAATTACAAAAAAAAGGCCGTCTGTAGAACAGACGGCCTCTCAAGAAATACTAACCGAAAAATTTTATACAATAAATAGATTTGCGATTGTAACAGTTTGCTGTGTAGTCAACGGCTCATCAAAAGATTCTGAACCAGCCGAAGCACCAAATGCTGTTGCAGTATTAAATCCTGCCTGCATCGTCGTTTGTTCACCATCATAAACTGCTTGTGCGGCTTCAGGCAATCCGCCGCGATCGTTTCCTACAATCCAGCCTTTTTGTCCGCGTAAGCGACGTACTTCAGAAGCGTGACGTGCCTCAACAGAGTGAATCTGCAAAGCAGCAGTCAAAAGATCAGGCGTAGAAATTAAATTTCCGGCTTGTCCTTTATATGCTCTAACTCCGGTATCCTCAAAGGCTTGCGCCAATGCTAGAAAAACCTGGTAATCGTCAAATGGGTTGAATGCACCGCCGACAGTGAAATCAAAAGTCGGTTTCGCTACAAAATTAGCGCTTCCTGTTCCACCTAATCCTGCAATCAGAAACGCAACGTGGTCGGCTTCATGAGCAGCAATCTGTTGAAATACTTTCAAGTCACGACCTGCGTTCTCACTCGCTGGAATTACTCCTGAATCCAATCCCATCTGGTAAAATTCATTTTCCAAATATTCCAATGTCAATGCGAGTTGCAAGGCACCGATTGGCGTTGCAGGCGTTGGAGTAATGTCAGCCGCGCTTGCTCTGCTTGTCAATGCTGCCATTCCGAATGGAACCGAAGCATACGCAAGATTTTTTCCTAACTGGCCAAACTGACCCAAACTTTCCCTTCTTGAGCCTTTACTCTGCATGATGCTTTCATTGGTAAACGACTCGATAAATTTTAATATGTTCATTGTTGTTGAATTAGAAGTTATGGTAAATACATTGCAGTAAAGTCGGTAGTAATGAAGCCACCTGCAACAGGAAGAATCATAGAAGGATCTTTGGCAACATCAAGGCCTGTCATTGTATTTACAACATCGTCACCTGCAAAATCTTTAGAGTTCGGGTTGATCAGGCTTCTGATCGCCGATGCGTGGCGTGCTTCAACCGAAACGATTTTACCTGCCAATAATAAGTAATCAGGATTAGTCAGTAATTTTCCAGCACCATTATATGCTGCAACTCCAGTATCTTCAAGTGCTTTTGCCGTGGCAAGAACCTGGTCGCGATTGCTGAAATTCAACGCTCCATAATTAAACTGTAATGTAGGTAGAAGTTGTGACGCAGCATCAGGTAACGCTCCGCTCAACGCTGCCTGGAAGAAGTCGCGGTGAATTACCTCATGATGATACAAATCCATTAATACCTGCTGGTCTTCATCAGGAAAACTGTTGAATCCATTGGCATTGACGACTCTAGTGTAGAAGTCAGCCTCAAGCTGCTCAAGTGCATAAGCATACGTCAATACGCCAAAATCCCCGCCTCCTAAATCAAAAATTCCGTTTCGAACTCCTGGTAGTTGGTTTGATGATGGCGGGTTGTTGTTGTTGCCATCGTCGTCGCTGCTGCAACCAGCCATTACCAAACCGGTACCAACCAGGGTTAGTCCGCTGATTTTCAGGAAGCTCCTTCTGTTCGTGCCAGTCGGATTAACTTCATGAATCTTTACTGCGTTTTTCATAAATAAATTATTAAAGGTTAATATTATTGGTTAGAGTCTACGATTTGCCCTAACCGGTAAGTAATTTACGATGAAAATGTGCGGCTGGATTTCCATATTGTTGCATGATTAAGCTAATTCGTTACAGAATTTGCAGATTTTATAGTAATTTTATCGAAAGAACTCCAATGAAAGAAAAAGCCACTTTAAAACAGATCGCAAAAGACTTGCATGTGTCGGTGTCAACTGTGTCGAAAGCATTGAACGACAGTCCGGAAATCAGTGACCAGACGAAGATAAAAATCCGTGAATACGCCAAGCTTAAAAACTACAAGCCAAATGTTATCGGCCTTAATCTTAAAAATCGCAAGACAAAAACAATAGGTGTGATTATTCCCAATATCCTGAACTCCTTTTTTGCCAAGGTCTTTACCGGGATCGAAAAAGTTGCGGAGGAAAAAGGTTACAACGTAATTACCTGTATTTCGGACGAATCCCTTACGAAGGAAATCCATGTGCTTGAAATGTTGAGTAATGGTACGATAGACGGATTCATTCTGTCAATATCCGAGGAAGCGCAAAAGCTACAGGAGTTCGGGCATTTCAAACAGATCATCAACGAAGGAACGCCAATCGTAATGTTTGACCGGATATCGGATGAAATTGATTGCGATAAAGTAATTGTTGACGATTTCGATTCGGCGTTGAACGCAACCAAGCATTTGATCGACACCGGCTGCAAACAAATTGCATTGCTTTCGTCGATAGACAATTTAAGTGTCGGGAAATTGCGCGCCAAAGGATATTTTGAAGCTTTAAAACTAAACAACATTGAGGTTGATAACGACTTTATTGTACTTTCCGATAGCACAGAAGATTTAGATACGCGTCTTCAGGCACTTTTTGCAGCCGTTAAACCAGATGGAATTTTTGCGCTTGACGAACATGCCGCTGTTGCAGCGATGAAGACAGCGATCAAAAATGGCTATTCAATACCCGACGAGGTTTCTATAATAGGCTTTGCAGACGGTGTTTGGTCGAAAAGGCTCACGCCAAGTTTATCGACGGTCAGCCAGCACGGGCCCGAGATAGGTGAGGCTGCTGCAAATATGCTTATAGAAGCCCTGCAAAATGATGATGAAGAATATCGGTACAGAACGAACGTGATTAAAACCGAATTGCGTCATCGGGAGTCGACCCGTAAAATTGCTGTTGTAAAATGAGTTCTCTTTTAAAAAATAGTTATATTTATCACCTAAAAATCAGCAATTTAGCCATGAAAAAATTAATTGTGTTTGGATTATTATTAATGACAACCTTGAGTTTTTCGCAAGATGTATTCGAAATCGCGCGCAGCGGCTCGGTTACCGAAGCGGAAGCACTTTTGAAGAATAACCCGCAAGCCTTTAATGCGGTAAGTCCCGAAGGCTTCTCACCGCTACTGTTAGCTTGCTATCGCGGGAACAGCGAAGTAGCAAAGCTGCTCATCAAGAACGGAAGCGATGTCAATGGCAAGAGCAATATGGGAACACCTTTAATGGCGGCAGTTGTTAAAGGAAATTCCGAGATTGCGCAACTTTTGCTTAACAATAGAGCCGATCCAAACAGTACCGATTCCAATGGGACTACTGCTTTAATGTATGCGGCCCAATTCAAAAACGCTGATCTTGTACAAATGCTTTTGAAGCACAAGGCCGACAAATCAAAAGTTGACAAAAATGGCAAAACTGCATTTGAATATGCCGCCTTTTCAGAAAATGAAACAATTATTAACTTATTAAAATAACAAACATGAGGAAAATTACATTACTGCTTATTCTTTTTACTGTTGCTGGATTTTCACAGCAAAAAACGACTGGTCCCATTTCATTTCTTCCCGGATTGACTGCCGGGGTTTTGCTTGACAGCCCATCTTCTATGGTTACAATCGCTATTGAAGGTCCTGCTGACAGGTGGTTTGCACTCACACTTGGAAATTTTGGGCAGCCTGGAGCAATGAGTGCCGGAAACGATGTTGTATATTATAACGGAACAACTTTGGTTGACGCAAGGCATAACGGGCAAGGAGTCGCTCCGAGTCCGGATGCAGTTAACAATTGGGTTGTATTATCCAATACTGTGAACGCTGGCGTTCGAACGCTTGTCGCAACTCGTCCGTTTGTTGGCGATGCGAATGACTACGTGTTTAGCTTTTCAGACACTAACGTCAGTCTTGCGGCAGCACATGCAGCATCGGCAATATTAAACACATTGCAGTACCACCAAACAAATCGAAACAATATGGGAAGTGTTCCTTTTACGAATCTTGGTGTTGCTGAGGTCTCGCTTCACGGATCGCAACTTTATCCTAATCCGTCGAACGGAGAATTCCTGATCAAAACGACCGTATTTCTTGAAAAAGTAACAATATACTCGCAAACTGGTGCTTTGGTTAAGACCATTGAAGTGAATTCGGATGCGGGAGAAATTAGAGTGGACGGGCTTCAGGCAGGCATATACCTTGTGGAGTTGCAGAACAGTACGGAAAAATCCTGGAAAAAGATTATTGTCAATTAAAGTTCTTTCGAATAGTAGAAAAAACCGGCATATTAGCCGGTTTTTTTATTCTTTGCTAAGTTCAAATTCACCGCCACCTTGCTTCAGCACCATTTTATTTTCGGTAAAAATCAGAGTAAGTCCAGCAGGACGAAACATAAATTCTTTTTCACTGATTGCATCCAACGGGAATGATGATTGTCCTGTAGCTTGTCCGATGAGTGTCGAACCGTCGCGCCGAATATTAATTTTTAGCGGAAAACCTGGCGATGAATATGTTCCTTCATGTTTTGTCAGGATCGATTCGTCTACGTGAAGCTTTTCCAGGTTTGGGAACATGAACGGAACATTGAAATGATAGCTTAAAATCCCGATTGCAATGTCATTATTATTACGGCCTTTTCCATTTGAACATATGGCAAGTGCGACTTTTTGTTCGGGCAAGTAACCCAACATTGATACAAACGCCTCGATTCCACCTGTATGTCCGAAACCTTTTTTCGAACCAAAAGGAACCGGAAATATTCCGCGGCCATATCCGTCGGTGATTTTTGTCATCTGCGCAAGCGATTCCGGTTTAATGATCTTTCCGACAAACAATCCCTCAATGAACCTTGTTAGATCCGATGCCGTGCTCACCATTGCGCCGGCTGAACCCGCGAGTGACATGTCCCATGGGTCTTCAATTATCCATTTGTTGCCAAGGTCTCTATAGGAATATGCTTCATTTTTCGCCGGATTCGTAACATTGCCGTAGAAAGTGCTCGTAAGCTTGAGTGGCTTGATGATGCGGTCAGCAACATTTTGCCCGTAGCTCTTCTTGGTTAGGTCTTCGATGATAAAGCCTAGCAACATATAGTTTGAGTTGCTGTATTCCGACTTTGTATTGGGTGTAAAATGAGGTTGATATGATTTGATGAGGTCTATAAGATTCGATCTCGTATACGTTTTTCGGTTCATTTCTGCGAACTTCTCATCATCAGTATAATTGAAAATCCCGCTGCGGTGCTCCAGCAGATTGGCAACGGTAATAAGTTCAGCGTTTGGGATCTGTGGATAGTAAGTTGCAAGTTTTGTGTCTAAGGTAAGTTTTCCGTCTTCTATCAGTTGGAAGATAACAGCCGCAGTAAACATTTTGGTGATTGAGCCAATTTTATACTTTGTGTTTTTGTCTGCTTTTGCCTTAGTAGCGATATCGCGAAAACCGTAAGCCTTTTCAAATATGATCTTGCCATTTTCTGACAAAGCAACCGATCCCATAAATTCGTTCTTGCTTTCATAATAGGTCAGCAGACTGTCGATCTTTTTTAATGAAGCAGCATTTTGTGCGGCAATTGGCATTGATAATGCTGCGATGAGAAGCAGGCAGATTGTTTTCATTTCTCAATTAAGTAAAAAGGCAAGTATTTCTACCTGCCTTTATTGGAGTTAAAGTTATTTTCTGCGTTTCAAATTCATTTCCATTGATTTATACTCTTTTCCGTCAGGAGTAACATCATACATCACCATTTTACGCGTATCGCTGTCGACTATCGTATACAGCTCGCGATATGGTTTCTGCTTTCCTGTCGTTGGATCGGTCGCATTGCCTTTGAGCTCAATTGTTTTTGAGGAAGGATTATAGTCGCCGGTCAGATACATGATTCCCGTTCCCATATTGTCAACCCAAGTTCCAACGATTTTCTTTGATGCATTGTCGTAACCCATTGTCGATATTCCTTCAAAAGGCATTCCCATTATCGTTCCTGAATGTTTACTGTGTTGATAACGGCCTCCTAAAATCATTGTGTTCACAGCTGTCATTTTGCTCTTGGTCGGATTTTGGTCATCGGGTCCCATCCACATTATTGATTCTTCATCCCAAGTTCCAACTTCGGATGCAAACATTTTATGCATATCACCCGGGGTTGCGTAATTTTCCCAGGCTTTCATCATCGCAGCAGAATCCATTGGAGCCGCTGCAGGTTCTTCTTTTGCTACACCTGTTGAATCGGTCGTTTTAGTGTCGATCGCTTTGTCTTCAACATTTTTACACGCAACAGCCATTAAAGCCATGACAAAAAGAGATAAATAAACTTTTTTCATATTATAAAGGATTAGTGGTTATCAGTTAGTTCGTTAAAATTAAGAAAAATTTAAAAACTACGACTGTCTATAATTTTCTTTTTACTCTTAATGTGCTTCAAGCCAGTCTTTTCCGATTCCCATATCGACTTCTAGCGGAACATCCATTAAAAAAGCATTTTCCATTTCATGCTTGATCATCGGTTGAATTTTCTCCAATTCATCATTGTGGACATCAAACACAAGCTCATCGTGAACCTGAAGCAACATGCGGCTTTTCCAATTCTCTGATTTAAGCTTTTTGTGGATGTTGATCATTGCAATTTTAATAATGTCGGCTGCACTTCCCTGGATTGGAGCGTTCACAGCATTTCGTTCGGCACCGCCACGCACCATGGCATTCTGCGAATTGATATCTTTCAAGTAACGACGCCTTCCGGATATTGTCTGCACAAATCCGCATTCACGGGCAATCTGAACCTGTTCCTGAATATATGCTTTAAGTTGTGGATACGAATTGTAATATGCATCGATAAGTCCGGCGCTTTCACTTCGTGTAAGGTTGGTTTGGTTGCTCAATCCAAACGCTGAAACTCCGTAGATGATTCCGAAGTTGACCGTTTTTGCATGGCTTCTTTGTTCGCGAGTAACTTCTTCCAGCGGAACATTGAACACTTTTGCGGCAGTCGATCTGTGAATGTCGATTCCCTGACGGAACGATTCGATCATGTTTTGTTCGCCGCTCAATGCAGCAATGATCCGAAGTTCGATCTGTGAATAATCTGCTGATAAAAGTGTATGATTTTCATCCCGGGCAACAAAAGCCTTTCTGATTTGGCGGCCTCTTTCGGTTCTGATCGGAATATTCTGCAGGTTTGGATTATTCGAACTCAGCCTTCCTGTCGCCGCAACTGCCTGCATATAATCGGTATGAACACGTCCGGTTTTACCGCAGACCTGCTGCGGAAGTGCCATCACGTAAGTATTCTGTAATTTTACAAGCTGTCGCCAATCGAGAATTTCCTGTACAAACGGACTTGACAATGCAAGATAAGACAGTATTTCTTCGCCTGTTGCATATTGCCCGGTTTTGGTTTTCTTCTGTTTCGCCGCGCCGATTTTTAGCTTATCGAACAATATATCTCCCAGTTGTTTTGGTGAAGCGATATTGAACTTTTCGCCAGCGGCCGCGTATATTTTTTCTTCGAGCGATTTGATGTCATTTTCGAGTTCACCAGCAAGCGTTGTGAGGAAACCGACATCGAGTTTGACGCCTTCAGTTTCCATATCCGCGAGGACATGCAAAAGCGGAATTTCAATATCATCAAAAAGTTTTTGTGTTTCTGTCTTCTGAAGAACAGGCGCGAAATGTTGTTTAAGCTGAAGCGTTACATCTGCATCTTCAACCGCAAACTCCTTAAGTTCATCAACTGGAACCTCGCGAATCGTTCGTAATCCTTTTCCTTTTTTTCCGAAGACAGATTCTGCCGGTTTAACGGAATAATTCAAGTATGTTTCCGATAAAATATCCATCCCGTGCCGCATATCAGGATTGATCAGATAATGCGCGATCATCGTGTCGAATAATTTCCCCCTTACAGATATCCCGTAATTGTAAAGAACTTTGAGATCGTACTTTAAGTTGTGTCCGACTTTATCAATATTTTCAGCTTCAAAAAAGGGACGGAACTTATCTACAATCGCCTGCGCTTCCTCCTGGTTCTCAGGGATCGGAACATAAAAACCTTTTCCTTTTTCGTATGCGAATGACAATCCAGCCAGTTCAGCATAAAGCGGATCGATGCTCGTGGTTTCAATGTCAAAACTTACCGATTCCTGTTTCAGGAGGTTTTGCAGCAAAAGCTTTATTGCAAAATCGCCTTGAACCGACTGGTAAAAATGTTCTGTATTTTCTATCGTGTTATATTGCCCGGTTGAGATATAGTCGCCGCTGCCAGGCTGAGCATTTTCAGAGAAAAGATCGAATTGTTCGGTTTTGACGATGGTTTGCGTCGGAATCAATCCTGACGTTTCGATATTTGAATAGTCTTTATTCTCAGTATAAAACAAGCTGTTGAATTGCTCGGCCATACGGCGGAATTCCAATTCTTTGAACAACGCTTCAACCTTTTCAGCATCAGGTTTTGTCAGTTCATAGTCACTTTCATTGAACTTGACATTGCAGTCGCAGATGATCGTTGCCAACTTTTTTGATAACAACCCGAGTTCTTTATTAGCTTCAATCCGTTCCTTCATCTTGCCTTTCAGCATATGTGTATTTTCGAGCAGGTTTTCCATTGAGCCGAACTCTTTCAGCAGTTTCTTCGCAGTTACTTCGCCAACGCCTGGAAGTCCGGGAATGTTATCAACTGCATCGCCCATCATTCCAAGGAAATCAATAACCTGTTCGGGCCGTTCGATTTCGAAACGTTCCAAAACTTCAGGAACTCCCCAGATCTCGATTCCGTTACCCATTCGGGCAGGTTTATAAATGAAGATGTTTTCCGAAACAAGCTGTGCAAAATCTTTATCAGGCGTTACCATGAAAACCTGATAATTTTCCTTTTCAGCTTGTTTTGCAATTGTTCCGATAAGATCATCAGCTTCACATCCAACCGATTCGATTATCGGAATATGCATCGCCTCAAGCAGTTCATGTATATATGGTATCGCAAGCGTGATCGCTTCGGGAGTCGCATTTCTGTTGGCTTTGTATTCGGCGAACATTTCAGTACGGACGTGGCTTCCGTCCTTATCGAATGCAACTGCCAAATGATCGGGTTTTTCGCGCTTGATCACATCGAGCAACGAATTCATAAAACCCATTATCGCGGAAGTATCCATTCCTTTGGAGTTGATTCTTGGGTTTTTAATGAAAGCATAATATCCGCGGAAAATCAGCGCATAAGCATCAAGAAGAAAAAGTCTTTTTTGGGCAGGCATATAAAAATATTAGAATGTAAAAATAATCAAAACAGAATTAATCCCGTGACATTGTTTAGGCGTCTGATTAATGTTAAATATAACTTTAAGACATCAGATTTAAATTGGAAAGAAATTACTTTTGACCATCTAAATTCCGTTTATGTATCGTTGGATTATCTTCGTTATAATTGCAGTAATAGTTGAGGTTTATACCTTTCAAGCACTCAAGACCGTAATAAAGACGCGTTGGTTTTTAATTGCTTATCAGATAATTTCACTGGTTCTTATCGGTGTCGTGATTTATCAAATGATGAACATGGACCGATCACAAGGCCAGACACGCACTATGCAATATACGATCGCCCTGGTTTTGATCATGTTGCTTCCAAAGCTTGTGATTACAGTTGTAATGCTTCTCGAGGATATTTTCCGATTAGCTGAAGGAACTTTTCGAAAATTACGTTCTGATAATAGTAATGCCGACTTCCTTCCCAACAGGCGAAAATTCTTGAGTTCGATTGCTCTCGGACTGGCAGCGGTTCCTTTTCTCTCGCTTATATACGGAATCACAAAAGGGAAATACAATTTTAAGGTCATACGCCAAATGGTACCGTTTGCCGATCTTCCGGACGCGTTCGATGGTTTTACGATTACGCATATTTCGGATATCCATAGCGGAAGCTTTGACAATCCTGAAAAAATCAAATATGCAATTGACCTTATAAATGAACAGAAATCGGATATCATTCTTTTCACCGGCGACATCGTAAATACGCACGCCAAAGAAATGCACCCGTGGATCGAGACTTTCCGGCAAATTGAAAAGCCCCAATACGGAAAGTATTCGATCTTGGGTAATCATGATTATGGTGAATATGTTGATTGGAAATCGGCTGCCGAAAAGAACAGGAATTTCGAAGCCATAAAAGATCTGCACCAGCAAATCGACTTTAAATTGCTGTTGAATCAGAACGTTCAGGTTCAAAAAGGCCAGGATAGAATTGCGATTGTTGGAGTTGAAAATTGGGGGCATAATTTTAAACAGGCGGGTGATCTGAAGAAAGCCTCAGTTGGATTGGCAAAAGATGATTTTAAGATATTAATGTCGCACGATCCGTCGCATTGGGAAATGGAAGCGAAAAATCATCCGAACAATTACAACCTGACACTTTCAGGACATACCCACGGAATGCAATTCGGCATTGAAATTCCCGGATTTCTGCGTTGGAGTCCGGCGCAGTATGCATACAAACAATGGGCAGGATTATATGAAAACTTTGGACGCTACATTTACGTAAATCGTGGTTTCGGATTTCATGCATTTCCGGGAAGAGTAGGTATTTGGCCAGAGATTACCGTCCTCACACTAAAAAAAATCAAAAAAACATCGTAACTTGTTAAAAACGCTATATTTGTATTACAACGCATAATTTTTTCACGACTATGTCAAAATTTGGAGAACTTATTAACGCACCTGTTCCGGTACTGATCGACTTCTACACGGAGTGGAATGAACAATCGGTTTCAATGCACCCCGTGATTCGCGATGTTGCGGCAGCTCTTGGCGACAAAGCCAAAGTAATCAAGATCGACGTCGATAAGAATCAGGAATTGGCCGATGCACTCCGTATCAAAGGCCTTCCAACGTTGATGATCTATAAATCCGGTCAGATGATCTGGAGGCAGTCAGGCGAACTTGATGCCAATACTATCATCGGACTGGTTCAGGAGCAGATCTAGATAGCGGCACACTTATAGCCGTTGTCATTTAAGAACCGCAGTGTTCGCGGTAAAGCATATTTCATATTTTCAGAGGCCTTGATGCTGTCGTGGAAAACTACGATGCTGCCTGGCTTAATGTTTTGGATTACATTATCCAGACATTTTTCTTTTGAGACTTCCCGGTCAAAATCGAAAGCGATTATATCCCACATTATTATTTTAAATCCTCTTTTGCGTAAGTGTCTGGCTTGTGCCAATGCTATTTTGCCATACGGCGGACGGAAGAGTTTTTTTGTCAGATTTATTGCAAAGTGCTCTTGTAACTGCTTCTCGCAAAGTTCTACATTATTTAGGTACTCTGACAAGGTAGTTTTCCAGCCGTTCAGATGATTGAAAGTATGATTGCCTACTGAATGTCCGTCGGCGGCAAGCTGTTTAAATACGGAAGGGTTTTTGCGGATATTGTCGCCGATACAAAAGAAGGTCGCCTTTGCGTTGTACTTTTTTAGTTCAGCCAAAACCCATTCCGTAACTTCAGGAATCGGTCCGTCGTCGAAAGTCAGGTACACGGTTTTTCCGGTGCCTTTTATTTCCCAAACCATCTTCGGGAAAAGCATCTTGATAAACCGTTTTGTCTTGATCCACATGAACTTCATTCTATTCCTTCATAAAAAAATGCAGCAATTATGCTGCATTTGATGTTTACCGGATTTTATTCGACTTCACGGCCAAATCGCTCGAACATGTTGTTGTAAGTATTGAACTGGCCTCTGTTTTTGTTGTAGTATTCCATATCACCACGATCTTTCATGACCTGCAACAAGCTTCGGTATCGTTCGATATCGCTTACAATTTCTACTGCTATGTCCAATTGCTGCGACGGCTTCATGTTTTTGTAGTACCGCAGGTTTTCCTGGTATTTTTTAATTAATGTGTCGAGCAGGTTTCGAGCTTTTACCTTTTCGCCAACTTCGTAATATCCGGCAGCGAATGGTTCGAGCATCGTGTAATAATTATAATATTCGACAGGCATTTTGGTCATTGCAAGATTGATGATTGTTTTTGCTTTGCCTGTTTTACCTTCGTTGATCAGTTGTTCCATCAGACGCGCCAGATTAGTTCTGTACGTGATGCTGTTTTTGCGCGTTTCAGGATCATGATAAATATCCGGACTTTCGCTGTTGCCCCAATCCCATTTCATGACGATGTTGTACATTTTATCTGTATCGATTAATCCCATGTCAAGCGGACTCGGAGCTTTTTCTACCGGGGTTCTGATCGGAACCAGTTTGTAAACCATTCCGTCAAGCTGAAGATAATCTTTCAGCCATAAATAATCCTCATCTCCAAAGCTGCCACCCGTAAAGTAGATCGGTCGTTTCCAATTGTTGTTGGCTAAAACGTCCAACATCATCAATCGGTTTTTGTATAGAGCCTGACCTTTTATATCAAAGTCTATGAATGGCACAATTGAATCATAGAGTTTCGGCGAAACTACCTTATTCGCAATAATCGCATTTTTGTCAACAGGGATACGGAGCTTATTTGTTGGGAAGAATGGAATTTTCTGCCCGTTCTGCATCTCCATTGTTGTTCGCGGGTCATTGCTTCCGATGAACTTGATAAAGTCGCGGAGTTCCCATCGTGCTTCTGTTTTAGGATTATGAACGGCATAGTCCAATTTATCACCAACATATTGATCGTGAGTGAATGAAATGGGCAAACCTTCTGATTCGTAGGCCTTGCTTTTCATCTGGTCGATATACCAATCTGTATTGAACAAGCTTGTATTAACGATTCGGATATCGGTTCGGATGTGCTCGATTTCCTGTGCATACCAAAGCGGGAATGTATCATTGTCACCAATTGTATAAAGTATTGCATTTGGCTCGCACGACTGTAAATAGGCCTTTGCCATTGCAAGTGCCGTGTATTTATCTGATCGATCGTGGTCATCCCAATTTTGCGATGCCATCAAAATAGGTGCAGCAAGTAAAGTTGCTCCAATGATGACAGGACCTGCCAAGCGTGGAGCGAGGTATTTCTTTGCAGCATCATAAATGGCATAGACTCCGATCCCGATCCAAATTGCAAAAACGTAGAAGGAACCTACAAGGGCATAATCACGTTCACGAGGTTCGAACGGACGCTCGTTGAGGTAAACTTTAAGTGCAAGGCCTGTAAAAAGGAACAGCACCAACAAAACGTAGAAGCTTTTCAGATCTTTGTTTGCATGGAAAACAAACCCAATCAGACCTATAATAAAAGGTATGAAATAGTAAAGATTTCGTCCTTTGTTATTCACTACATCCGCTGGAAGATCGTTTTGCGGCCCAACATGCATTTCGTCAATAAACTTGATTCCGCTGAGCCAGTTTCCGTCGAAATTGTCATATTTGCCTTGGACATCATTTTGTCTTCCGGTAAAATTCCACATCAAATACCGCCAGTACATATAACCAAATTGGTACTCAAACATGAAAGTCAAATTATCCCAGGTCGACGGTTTTTCAATTATCAGGTAATCGCCATATGCTTTGAGAAACTGGATATATCCTTCATTGTCGATTTTTCCTTCTGCGTAAGCACTTCGGAATTCGCCTACAAGGCTCACCAATTCCTGTTCGTGCGCATATTCGGGATTGATCCGAAACTCGAGAACTTTCGTAAAACTCATGTAGTTTTCAGCGTGTTCCGTGCTCCATAGCCTTGGCAGAATTGTTTTGTGGTTGTCGTCGCTGTTTTGTTCCGCGTCTTTATAACGGTTTGTGATTATGTATTTCCCGGTTTTAAAGTCACGTTCGTAGTTTGGTGCTTTATCAAGATACGGTTCGTCAGCGTCGAGTCCGGCAAACATATCCGAAAACTGTGGTCCGTAAAACAACGGATTTACTCCGTATTGTTCCCTGTTATAATAAGCGAGAACCTCTGCGGCATCTGAAGGACGGTTCTCATTGATCACAACATTTGCGTTGGCACGGATCGGAAGCATCATCCAGGTAGAAAATCCCAGGAAAATGAACAAGATGCAAAGCAGCAACGTGTTGTATTGGGGCATCGCTTTTTCGCGGGTATATTTTAAACCGAAGTAAAAGAATGCGAGCATCAGAAGTGCAGCAATGATAGTCCCGGAATCGAACGGAAGTCCGATGCTGTTTACCATAAAGATCTCTAATTTTCCGAAGAAACCCATCGTCAAAGGAAGCAGCAGCTTAAAAATGAACAACAAAATGGACACTACGATGATATTCGCAATTATGAAATTCTTAACTGTTATTGTTTTATAATGTTTGAAATAGTAAAGAAACCCGATTGCCGGAATTGTCAGCAACGCCATAAAGTGAACGCCGAAGGAGAGTCCGACCACAAGACTGATGATCAACAGCCACTTATTTCCACGTGGTTTGTCCATATCCTGTTCCCAACGCAGTCCGAGCCAGAAGAGAATTGCGATAAACAACGTTGCCATTGCATAAACTTCCGCTTCGACGGCATTGAACCAAAAACTATCTGAAAACGTAAACGCCATTGCGCCTACAAATGAGCTTCCAAGGATTACTATAGCATTTGATTTATCAATTTCGGTAAAATTTGAAATGATTTTTCGGAGAAGCATTGACGACGACCAATACATGAAGAGGATTGTAAATGCACTTGAGAAAACCGACATCATGTTGATCATCAGTGCAACTTTTGAGTCATCTGGCGCAAACATGGCAAAAAATGCACCTAACATTTGAAACAATGGGGCTCCGGGCGGATGTCCAACTTCAAGTTTTGCGGCGGTTGCAATATATTCACCGGCATCCCAAAAACTCAATGTGGGTTCGACTGTAAGTGAGTACGTTACAAGTGCGACTGCAAAAGCAAGCCAGCCCAAAATAGTATTCCATCTGTTGAAATTGAATGTCACCATATATGCCGAAAGATTAATTTTTTTAATGCCATACAAAGAAAATCTTTTTTTATATAGTGACGTTGTCATTAACATAAAAAGTTCTGTAGTGAAATACCTTGCTGATGCCTTATTCTGTAACCGATTACGGCTGAGGCCTTACCAAAGATTGCGTAACTTTTTTCGATAAAAGTTTGTGCAAGATAAATATTGTTCTAAATTTGCACTCGCGTTAAACAAATGCTGGTCTATGGTGTAATGGTAACACAGCTGTTTTTGGTGCAGCCTTTCTAGGTTCGAGTCCTAGTAGACCAACAAAAAAGCCTCCTGTCAGAGGCTTTTTTTATTAAAAAAAATTAGAACCAAATTCCGCGTTGCGTCTGCTGCAATGGAATTTGGAATTTTATATTGGAATTTAAATCTTGAACGTAATTACCGGCCTAACCGCATGGTTAACAAGATCCTCGCTGATGCTTCCGTTAAAGAAGTGGGCGAATCCGGTTCGTCCGTGCGTGCACATTCCAATTAGATCAGCCTGAACAAAATTGGCGAAGTTCAGAATCCCTTTTTCTACATTTACGTCATTATATATATGCAGCGAATAATTTGCGTAGTTGACGTCACGCATAAAATCAGACATGATATTTTGCGCAACGCTTGTCGATTTAAAGCTGTTTGGGGTGTTGATCATCACAAGGTGCAAGTGCGAGTTAAACAACGAGGCAATTTCAACCAACTTGCGGAACGGCTTTTTGATCTCTTCTGAAAAGTCTGATGCAAACACAAAATTATCTGCTTTAAATGTTGGGATTTCACTTTTAATGACAAGCACCGGAACATCTGAAGAACGCACGACTTTTTCAGTATTTGAACCGATAAACATTTCGCGGAAGCCGCTTGCCCCATGCGATCCCATAACGACGAAATCAACATTATTCTTTCTGCTGATTGTCAAAATTCCCTCAAAAGCTTTCTCAAATTGAATGACTTCAGAAACTACAATGCCATCCAGAAAGTCAGAATCCATCAAAGCTTCAAGCCTTTGAACAGCGCGATTCTTAAAATACATGATCTCAGGAATGTCGCTTCCGGATCCTAATGCATCGCTTCCCTGATGTGGAAGCTCCAACATGTGTAATAAGATGATCTCGCTGTTGTTGGCACGTGCAATTTGCGCTGCAACCTTTAGTGCGTAATTGGCATGATCGGAAAAGTCGGTGGGAACGAGGATACGTTTCATAATGGGTATAAGCATTTAAATTATTGGTTATAATAAAGGTAGCATTTTTTTAACATTCTCCAATCATTAATCTATTACAAAAAATTCACTATATTTGCATCGTTATTTGATAAAATCTAAATAATGAGGGGACTAATTGTCCCCTCTTTTTATAAGAAATATGGCATTCAGGGAAAAAGTTTTGGAATTATTAAATGAAGGTTTGAAGGAGAAGCCATCGATCTTTTTGATTGACCTCACCATTACCGACGCGTTCAAAATTATCGTGACTCTAGATGGTGATGAAGGCGTGACTTTACAGGATTGTATCGACATAAGCCGTGCCATCGAGCATAACCTTGACCGCGAGGAACAGGATTTTTCGCTTGAGGTTGCTTCAGGCGGATTGGCGCCGTTGAAACTTTTGCGACAGTACAAGAAGAACGTTGGCCGGACCTTGATCGTGAAGCTCGCTGATCAAACGATTGAAGCAAAACTCACGGAAGCCACCGACGATCACATTGTTCTCGAATGGGAAGCACGTGAACCTAAGAAAATAGGAAAAGGCAAGGAAACTGTACAAAAGAGACAGGAAATTCCTTACACAGATATAAAAGAAGCAGTTGTTACAGTAACATTTTAATTAAAGAAGTGGCATGGAAAATTTAGCATTAATCGATTCGTTTTCTGAGTTTAAAGATGATAAACTTATTGATCGCGTAACGCTTATGGCGATTTTGGAAGATGTATTCAGAAATGCATTAAAAAAGAAATTCGGGTCGGATGAAAATTTCGATATTATCATCAATCCCGATAAAGGAGATATGGAGATCTGGAGAAGAAGGGTTATCGTTGCCGATGACGATTTGGATCTTGAAAATGAAGAAATAACGCTAACTGAAGCACGAAAAATCGAACCCGATTTTGAAATAGGTGAAGAGGTTTCGGAAGAAGTGAAATTGATCGATCTTGGAAGAAGGGCGATATTGGCATTGCGTCAGAACCTGATTTCGAAGATCCACGAGCATGACAACACCAACCTTTACAAGCAATTTAAGGACTTGATAGGTGAAATATATACAGCAGAGGTTCACCATGTTCGGCCAAGAGTCGTAATTTTGGTGGATGACGAAGGGAACGAGATCGTTCTTCCAAAAGAAAAACAAATTCCGTCAGATTTCTTCCGTAAAGGCGACAATGTCCGCGGAATCATTGAAAGCGTTGAATTAAAAGGCAACAAGCCTCAGATCATCATGTCTCGTACTTCGGAGAAGTTCCTTGAGAAATTATTCGAGCAGGAAATCCCGGAAGTATTCGATGGTTTGATCATGGTCAAGAATGTGGTTAGGATCCCGGGCGAAAAAGCGAAAGTGGCAGTTGATTCCTACGATGACAGAATTGATCCGGTTGGAGCTTGTGTTGGAATGAAAGGTTCACGTATCCACGGAATCGTTCGAGAATTAGGTAATGAAAATATTGATGTTATCAATTTTACGAGCAACATCCAGCTGTATATCACACGAGCTTTGAGTCCGGCGAAAGTATCTTCAATTAAAATCAACGAAGAAACCAAAAGGGCAGAAGTGTTCTTGAAATTGGAAGAAGTATCGAAAGCCATCGGAAGAGGTGGCCATAACATTAAATTAGCCGGTCAGTTGACAGGTTACGAATTGGATGTCATCCGTGAAGGAAACATCGCAGAAGAAGAGGATGATGTTGAATTAACTGAATTCTCTGATGAAATTGAAGCATGGGTAATTGAAGAATTTGCAAAAATCGGACTTGACACAGCAAGAAGCATCTTGAAACAGGATGTAAACGACCTTGTCAGAAGAACCGATCTCGAGGAAGAAACGATCCTCGATGTGATGAAAATCCTAAAAGAAGAATTCAACAGTTAAGCTCCCGGCCTAAAACAACAAAACAGCAACACAACAGAATAGGTAATATTAAAAAGGTTTTATGTCTGAAGAGAGAATAATAAGAATAAACAAGGTTTTAAGGGAATTGAATATTTCTTTGGAAAGGGCCGTTGATTATCTGAAAGATAAGGGAATTGCAATTGATGCAAATCCGAACGCCAAGATTTCCGAAATGGAGTTCAGTATCCTACAAAATCAATTTGCGGGCGACAAGGGTAATAAGGAGGCTTCGAAAGAAGTCAGCGAAGAGAAAAGGAAAGAGAAAGAAGCATTGCGTATCGAACGCGAAAAAGAAATTGAAGACAAACGCAAACTCGATGAAGAGCGTGTAAGGCAACAGGAAGTAATCCGGGCAAAAGCTACTGTTACAGGCCCGAAACAGGTTGGGACAATTGACTTAGACAGAAAACCTGCACCTAAGCCTGAAGCGAAAGCGGAACCTAAAACTGAAGCTGCCAGAGGCGAAGCTGAACGAAGTCCGGCTAAACCAGAAGCAACTCCTGCTGTTGAACAGCCTGCAGCTAAAGAACCTGCTGCGACTCCGGCTGCTGAAGCACCAGCTGCTGCCGCTAAGAAAGCGCCAGCTAAAATAGAAGAAGCTCCACAAGCCGCTGAAGAAAAAGCACCTGAGGAAAAACCAGCTGACGAGGCGATTACGACGCAATACACAAAATTGTCAGGCGCGACATTAACAGGCCAGACAATCGACTTATCGCAGTTCAACAAGCCTAAAAAGAAAAAAGAAGAGCCGAAGATCATACCAAATAAGCCCGGAGCAATTACTCCGAATGCTGCAGGTGCGAATGCTAACGCGAACAAAAATAAACGTAAAAGGATCATCCCAAAACCGGGAACTCCTGGAGCAACGGGAACAGCGGGAACTACCGCGCCACGTCCGGGCGGAATAAATCCGAACAAGATCACTCCGAACGTTGGAGGCGCTAACCGCAGCAGCAAACCGGGATTCGTAAAAGGAAACCGACCAGCAATTGTTGCAAAGGTTGAGCCGACAGAAGAAGAGGTCAAAAATCAAATCCGTGAAACGCTTGAAAAGCTTCAAGGCAAAGGTGGTAAATCAAAAGCTGCTAAATACCGAAGGGATAAAAGGGATACGCACCGTCAGAAATCAGATGACGAACAGCGTTCGATTGATGAAGGAAGTAAAACCATCAAAGTAACGGAATTCGTTACCGTGGGCGAAATTGCGATCATGATGGATGTACCAATTACGAAAGTAATCGGAACTTGTATGTCATTGGGAATCATGGTTACCATGAACCAGCGTTTGGATGCCGAAACGCTTTCTATCGTTGCAGATGAGTTTGGGTACGAAGTTGAATTCATCACAACCGATCTTGAAGATTCAATTCAGGTTGTAGAAGATAGAGAAGAAGACCTTACTCCACGTGCTCCGATCGTTACCGTAATGGGTCACGTCGATCACGGTAAAACATCACTTTTGGATTATATCCGTAAGGAAAATGTAATAGCAGGTGAGTCAGGCGGGATCACGCAGCACATTGGCGCATACGGAGTTCAATTAGACAACGGCCAAAAAATCGCATTCCTTGATACTCCAGGTCACGAAGCGTTTACTGCGATGCGTGCACGTGGAGCTCAATTAACGGATATCGCTATTATTGTGGTTGCTGCCGATGATGAAATAATGCCACAAACCAAAGAGGCGATCAGCCATGCTCAGGCAGCGAATGTGCCGATTATTTTTGCAATCAATAAGATCGATAAACCCAATGCCAATCCTGAGAAAATCAAGGAAAGGCTTGCCGGTATGAATTTACTTGTTGAAGATTGGGGTGGAAAAATACAATCGCACGACATTTCAGCGAAAGTTGGAACAGGTGTAAAGGAATTGCTTGAAAAAGTATTGCTTGAAGCTGAAATCTTGGACTTGAAGTCGAACGCAAACAAACCTGCATCAGGAACTGTCGTTGAGGCGTTCCTTGATAAAGGAAAAGGATATGTTTCGACAATCTTGGTTCAAAACGGAACTTTGAAAGTAGGCGACTACATGCTTGCAGGTAAACACCACGGTAAGATCAAGGCGATGCATGATGAACGTGGAAACATTGTTACGGAAGCAGGACCTTCAACACCGGTATCTGTATTGGGACTAGACGGAGCTGCAACAGCCGGTGACAAGTTCAATGTGTTCGAAGAGGAAAGGGAAGCAAAAGCGATCGCTGCAAAACGTACACAATTGATGCGTGAGCAATCGGTTCGTACACAACGTCACATCACGCTTGCTGAGATTGGTCGTCGTATCGCACTCGGACAGTTTAAAGAACTTAACATCATCCTTAAAGGTGACGTGGATGGTTCTGTTGAAGCATTATCCGATTCATTCTCGAAATTATCTACTGAAGAAATTCAGATCAATATTATCCACAAAGGAGTTGGTGCGATTACTGAAACCGACGTAATGCTGGCTTCCGCGTCAGATGCGATCATTATCGGATTTAACGTGCGTCCGGCTGGAAATGCCCGTCAGCTTGCCGATAAAGAAGAGATCGATATCCGAAACTACTCGATCATCTACGATGCGATCGATGATGTAAGAGACGCGATGGAAGGAATGCTTTCTCCGGAAATGAAGGAAGAGATCACTGGAACTGCCGAAATCAGGGAGATTTTCAAGATTTCAAAAGTGGGTTCGATCGCTGGTTGTATGGTAACTGACGGAAAGATCTTCAGAAACTCAAGGATTCGTATCATTCGCGAAGGCGTCGTGGTTTTCACAGGCGAATTGCAGGCTTTGAAACGTTTCAAGGACGATGTGAAGGAAGTTTCAAAAGGTTACGATTGTGGTATCCAGATCAAGAATTACAACGACATCGAGGAAAAAGACCTTATTGAAGCCTTCCAGGAAGTCGCAGTTAAGAAGAAGCTGAAATAGACTTTTATTTAAACAAAACGCCTCATTAGTTGAGGCGTTTTTTTTTGTTTTTTTTTGAAGCTATTCCTGCTCTGCGCTGTATCCGTGCAAAAAAGCACGGGATGTGCTAACGCCTGTTCGCTTACGCTCGGGTCACTTCGATCAGGGCTAACTGGCGTTTAAGTATATCCATCTTCGCATTAACAATAATGGTACTTTGTGTCATCCCGACGCCTGACAATCCTTTTCGCAGTTAGAAAAAAGCCACGAATTCACAAATTATTTGTGAATTCGTGGCTTAAAATTTTAGAGTGAGCGACTGCGGTTGCGACTGTGACTTTTCTTATTTATTCGGTTTAATCATCAGCGCATTAGGATATCGCTTTTTCAATTCGGCAAGGCTGCGTTCCGCTTCAATACGTGATTTAAAATTCCCAACCCAAACTTTATAGGCCGGCGTACTGAAAACAATAGTCCCGTCGAGGTGCCTGAAGTCGCGCTTGAAGTCGGCCAGCACTCTTTTTGAAGTCTCACTTTCACCATTGTAGATCTGGATTTTATATCGATCATTAACTGTTATTGAAGAGTTTATGCGACGTTTTTCGTTTAGCATCTGCTCAAATTCCGGATCTTGTGAAACAGTAACAGAAGCAGTCTGGGCATGCATTTGTACACTAAAAAAACAATACATGATCAGACTCAGAAAACCCTTTTTTATTGTTAATATTTTCATAACGTAGTGATTTAGATGCAAATGTAATATTTAATGATTTAAACGGTCGGAGTTTTTTATTTAGAATAGATATAAATTAAGATTTAAGCCTGTTTTAAGGTTTTGTGAATCCTTCCTAAGTTGTATTTTTGTGCAGGTTTTTAACAAACGTATCGATTTTTTCTTCCCCAAGAATTTTTAGTCAAAATCATACCAATTTTAGTCGATAATCATTTATAATATGAAAAAAGTGGGTAACCATCATTCGATTCCAAGGATTATATATTTTAGTTTGGCTTTGATGCTGACTTTTTCGTTCTCATCCGTGGCACAAGACGCCGCTGCTCCTGCGGCGACAACACAGGCGGCCCCTGCTGACACGGCTGCTGCTCCGGCTCCCGCTACTGGCGCGATAGGTGATGCTGCTGCCGGTAAAGCCCTTTTCAACTCCAATTGTGCTGCTTGTCATAAGCTTGATGGTCGTTCAACAGGTCCCGCCTTGCGAGGTGTTGCCGGAAGACATGATCGTGAATGGCTTTACGACTGGATCCACAACAGCTCAGCAATGATCAAAGCTGGCGATCCTGAGGCAGTAAAGGTTTTTGAAGAAAACAATGGGCAGGTAATGACTGCCTTTCCGCAATTATCGACGACTGATATTGATAATATTTTAGCTTATACTTCAGGGCCAAAAGCAGAAGCAACGCCGCCTCCAGGTGGACCAAATGGTTCTACAATGCCTCCCGGATCAACTCCAATGGGTGATGAAATTTCAAACGACCTTATTCTTATTGCTCTTGCAATAGTTTTGATGATCTTGGTGGTGATGTTGGTTTTAGTGAACCGCGTTCTTGCGAAAGTTGCCAAAGCAAACGGTATTGAGCCTGAACCGCGTCCTGTTACAACTCCTATCTGGAAAGCATTTGCCAGAAATCAATTTCTTGTTTTTGTAACTTCAGTATTCCTTATCCTTGCGAGCGGTTACTATATGTACGCTTTCTTTATGCAGGTTGGTGTCGACCAGGGTTACGAGCCAATTCAGCCAATCCACTATTCACACCGAATCCACGCGGGAAGCAACGGTATCGATTGTAAATTCTGTCACTCGGCTGCCCGAATCAGTAAAAACGCAGGAATTCCTTCACTTAACGTTTGTATGAACTGTCACAAAAATATATCGGAAGTATCTGATACAACTGCAACTCCTGAGCATTCAAAAGCATTCTACGACGGAGAGATCCAAAAATTATACGCTGCTGTCGGTTGGGATCAAACGACGCAGAAATATACAGGAAGGACACAGCCGGTTAAATGGGTGCGAATCCACAACCTTCCGGACTTCGCTTACTTCAACCACTCGCAGCACGTGACGGTTGCAGGTATCGAATGTCAGACTTGTCACGGGCCGGTTCAGGAAATGGAGTTGGTCAGCCAATTTTCACCACTGACAATGGGTTGGTGTGTGGACTGTCACAGAAAGACCGAAGTTAGAATGGAAGGAAATGAGTACTATACTCGTATTCATGAACAACTTTCCAAAAAATATGGTGTCGACAAGCTGACTGCTGCCCAAATGGGTGGTCTCGAATGCGGCAAGTGCCACTATTAATCAATCATTTTAAGAAGCTAATATTTATATACGATGTCATCAAACAAAAAATACTGGAAAAGTGTTGAAGAACTAAACGAAAATAGTTCTATTGTTGAGGCGCTTAGGAATAACGAGTTCGTTGAAGAAATTCCGACTGATGAATTTTTAGGTAATAAAGATTCATTGTCATCTTCGTCAACATCACGTCGTGATTTTTTAAAGTACGTTGGATTCAGTACTGCTGCGGCATCGCTTGCGGCTTGCGAAGGTCCTGTTCATAAAGCAATACCATATGTAGTTCAGCCGGAGCAAGTGATTCCGGGTGTTCCCGATTTTTACGCAACTTCCGTTTTTGACGGATTTGATTTTGCGCATGTATTGGTGAAAACCCGTGAAGGCCGACCTATAAAAATAGAAACAAATAAAGTTCCCGGAGCTCGATTCGCTGCTAATGCGCGTGTCCATGCTTCCGTATTGTCGTTGTACGACAGCATGCGTCTGAAACAACCAAAGATTGGTGGTAAAAATGCAACATGGGACGATGTTAATACTAAAGTTCGTGCGAGTCTTACTGATGCGAGAACAACAGGCGGACAAATAGTTCTTTTAACTACTACGCTTGCAAGTCCGTCGACTGAAAGATTAATTGGAGAATTTCTTGCCGCAAACCCAAATTCACGACATGTAATATACGACGCGGTTTCTTCTTCAGAAGCATTGGATGCGTTCCAAATGGCGTATGGCGAAAGAGCTCTTGTTGACTACGATTTTTCAAAAGCAGGTCTGATCGTTTCCATTGGTGCTGATTTCCTTGGAGATTGGCAAGGTGGCGGTTATGATACAATGTATGCTCAAGGGCGTGTCCCGAATCAAGGAAAAATGTCACGCCACATCCAGATGGATGCTAATATGACGCTTTCCGGTGCTGCAGCCGATCGTCGGATTCCGATGTCGACAGCCGAGCAAAAACAAGCACTTGTTAGAATTCACAATATAGTTACCGGTTCTGGCCCAAGCGGAACTGTCAATAAAAAATACGATGCAGAAGTTACTAAGATCGGACAGCAATTAAAAACTGCTGGTTCAACTGGGGTTTTAGTATCGGGAATTGCAGATGTAAATGCACAGCTTTTGGTCCTTGCGATTAACCAAGCTATTGGAAGTGCTGCATTTACCACATCGGGAACACGGCAGATCCGTAAAGGGTCTGATACGCAAGTTGCCCAACTTTTAGCTGATATTGATGCTGGAAGGGTTCACACCCTTATCATGAGCGGTGTAAATCCTGCTTATACATTGCCAAACGGAGCTGCTTTCAGGGCATCTCTTAAAAAAGTAAAAACTTCTGTTGCATTTTCTCTCAAGGAAGATGAGACTGCTTCGGCTGCTACAATTGCTGCTCCCGCGCCTCATTACCTCGAATCATGGAATGATGTGAGCTTCACAAGAGGAACTTATGGGTTGACACAACCTACGATCCGACCTTTGTTCAGCACGCGCCAGTTTCAGGAGGCTTTATTGGCTTGGACAGGCAACAGTACAACTTATTACGATTATATTAAACAAACCGCAGCCGGTATCATTGGTGGCGCTTCATGGAATAAAGTTTTGCACGATGGTATTTATGTCGGACCAACAACTGCTGCGGCAGGAGGCGGATCGGCTAATTTCGGAGCTGCGGCGACTGCACTCGCAGCATCAAAACCTGCTTCCGGATTCGAACTTAATTTGTGTACGTCAACTGGTTTAGGAGACGGTCAGCAAGCTAACAATCCGTGGCTGCAGGAATTTCCTGATCCGATCACAAGAGTTTCATGGGATAACTATGTTACCGTTTCAAAAGCGGATGCTGAGAGACTCGGACTTACAAATGAAATCGTTGCAAATGGTGGCCTTAACGGAAGTTATGCCGACATTAAAGTTGGTAATACAACCTTACAACAAGTTCCCGTAATCGTTCAGCCCGGACAAGCAATCGGAACAATGGGCCTTGCCTTTGGATATGGTCGCGAGGCTGCAATGAAAGCTGAAATGAAAGTGGGCGTCAATGCTTACAAATTATATAAAGGATTCAACAATGTTCAATCGGCAGCTGTCACTAAGGCAGATGGCGAGCATGAGTTTGCGTGCGTACAATCGCAACGAACCCTGATGGGACGTGGCGATATAGTGAAGGAAACTACATTGGATACTTTCAACAGGGAAGATGCAAGCGTTTGGAACCCGGTTCCTGTCGTATCATTAGACCACAAAGAAAAACCGGCAGTAAAAGTGGATTTGTGGGAAGGTTTCGACCGATCTACAGGACATCACTTCAACATGTCGATCGATTTGAATACATGTTTCGGTTGCGGATCTTGCGTTATCGCGTGCCATACTGAAAACAACGTTCCTGTTGTCGGTAAAACCGAGGTAAGGAGAAGCCGTGATATGCACTGGTTGCGTATCGACAGATATTATTCATCTGAAGAGACTTTTGCAAAAGACAATATCCGAAAAGAAGAATTTGACGGTTTGTTTGGTGAGAAAGGTTCATTAGGTGGTTTTAACGAAATGGAAGAAGCTTCTGAGAATCCGCAGGTGGTTTTCCAACCGATGTTGTGCCAGCACTGTAACCATGCCCCTTGTGAGACTGTTTGCCCGGTTGCTGCTACATCACACGGACGTCAGGGACAAAACCAGATGGCTTACAACCGTTGCGTCGGAACGAGATATTGTGCAAACAACTGTCCGTATAAAGTGCGCCGGTTCAACTGGTTCCTTTACAACAAAAACAGCGAATTCGATTACCATATGAATGATGATTTGGGCCGTATGGTCTTGAATCCCGATGTAAATGTTCGTTCACGTGGAGTAATGGAAAAATGTTCATTCTGTATCCAAAAAACACAACTTACAATCTTGACCGCAAAGCGCGAAGGCCGTCAGGTAATGACAGACGAGTTTGAAACAGCTTGTTCTGCGGCTTGTTCAACAGGATCGATCAAATTTGGCGATGTCAACAAGAAAGAAGACACAGTTGCCAAATTGCTGAATGATGAGAGGATGTATCACGTATTGGAGCATGTTGGTACAAAACCGAATGTGTACTACCATGTGAAAGTCAGGAATACCTAGTAAAAAGTATATTAATAAGAAACAAGATAAAGGATTATGTCGTCTCACTACGAAGCACCCATTAGAAAACCTTTAGTTATAGGTGATAAATCTTATCACGATGTAACAGTAGATGTAGCCGCGCCTGTTGAAGGACGAGCCAACAAACAATGGTGGATTGTATTTTCAATCGCATTAGCCGCATTCCTTTGGGGACTTGGCTGCATCATATATACAGTTTCTACAGGAATCGGGGTTTGGGGTTTGAATAAAACAGTTGGTTGGGCTTGGGATATCACGAACTTCGTTTGGTGGGTTGGTATCGGTCACGCCGGAACATTGATCTCTGCGGTACTATTGCTATTCCGTCAAAGATGGAGAATGGCGATCAACCGATCTGCGGAAGCAATGACGATCTTCTCCGTAATCCAGGCAGGTTTATTCCCGATCATTCACATGGGCCGTCCATGGTTAGCATACTGGGTTTTACCGATTCCAAATCAATTCGGATCACTTTGGGTCAACTTCAACTCGCCACTTCTTTGGGACGTATTTGCAATCTCGACCTACCTTTCGGTATCCTTGGTTTTCTGGTGGACAGGTTTGCTTCCCGATTTCGCAATGCTCCGTGACCGCGCTGTAACACCTTTTACAAAAAGAGTATATTCAATATTAAGCTTCGGATGGAGCGGACGTGCAAAAGACTGGCAACGTTTTGAGGAAGTTTCCCTTGTACTTGCAGGTTTGGCAACTCCGCTTGTACTTTCGGTACACACGATTGTATCCTTTGACTTTGCTACGTCGGTTATCCCGGGATGGCATACGACGATCTTCCCGCCATACTTCGTTGCCGGTGCGGTATTCTCTGGATTTGCGATGGTAAACACGTTGCTTATCATCATGAGGAAAGTATCGAACCTTGAAGCATATATCACAATACAGCACATCGAGTTGATGAACATCGTAATCATGATTACAGGTTCTATAGTAGGTGTTGCTTATATCACAGAACTATTTGTTGCATGGTATTCAGGAGTTGAATACGAGCAATATGCTTTCCTTAACAGGGCAACAGGTCCTTACTGGTGGGCTTACTGGTCGATGATGACCTGCAACGTTTTCTCTCCACAGTTCATGTGGTTCAAAAAATTGCGTACAAGCATTATGTTCTCTTTCATCATTTCGATTGTCGTAAACATCGGGATGTGGTTTGAGCGATTCGTGATCATCGTCACATCATTACACCGTGATTACCTTCCGTCATCATGGACAATGTTCTCACCAACATTTGTCGACATCGGAATCTTCATCGGAACCATCGGATTCTTCTTTGTATTGTTCCTTTTATATGCAAGGACATTCCCTGTAATTGCACAGGCTGAGGTTAAAACGATCTTGAAAACATCTGGAGAATATTTCAAAAAACGCAGAGACGAAAACAAAAATTCACATCATGAGCACTAATAAAGTTATTTACGCCATTTATAATGATGATGATGTTTTGATGGAGGCCGTTTATAAAACGCGCGCCGCTCATCATCACATCGAGGAGATTTTTACTCCGTTCCCGGTTCACGGGCTCGATAAAGCAATGGGTCTTGCGCCAACACGATTGGCAATCTGTTCTTTTATTTACGGATGCCTCGGACTTTCAGTAGCTACATGGATGATGAATCTTATCATGATCCAGGATTGGCCTCAGGATATTGGTGGTAAACCCAGTTTCACCTATCTTCAGAATATGCCGGCTTTTGTTCCGGTAATGTTTGAGATGACCGTATTTTTTGCAGCTCACTTAATGGTAATCACCTTTTACATGAGAAGTAAATTATGGCCGTTCAAACAGGCTGAAAACCCTGATGTAAGAACTACTGATGATCATTTCCTAATGGAAGTTGCGGTCAGAAATAACGAAGAAGAGCTTGTTTCTTTTTTCCAGAATACCGGTGCGGTAGAAGTAAAAGTAATTGAAAAGCATTAACATCAGATATGAAAAGGGTATATAAAATAGCACTTTTAATTGGTATCAGTATCGGGATTTCGTCTTGCCACAGTAATACGGCAGAGCGAAATGTGGAATACATGCCAAACATGTACGAGTCGGTTGCCTACGAAACCTATACCGAGGCGGATGCTTTCAGAGGCGGCGTATCAGCGCAGGTTCCTCCTGCAGGTACAATCAAACAGGGTTTTGTTCCATACGAATTGCCAAACACCAATGAAGGATACGAGCAATCAAAGGCCGTTACCCGTTCTGCGCTGGATTCTACAGCCGTTGCCGATATGGAAAAAGCGAAAGGCCTATTCGATATCTATTGTGCAATCTGCCACGGTACAGCCGGAGACGGACAAGGTAAGTTGGTAAAACAGCAAAAATTTCTTGGAGTGCCGAGTTACAAAGACAGGGTAATTACAGTCGGAAGCGTATTCCATGTTGAAACTTATGGTTTAAACGCAATGGGTTCTTACGCAAACCAACTGACACCAAACGAACGCTGGTTAGTCGCCGAATACGTGATGAAACTGAAGAGCGAATTATAATTGTAGAACAAACTGATCGTAATAGATATGTATACACTTTCAAGTAAATTAAAAACTTTTTCCCTTATCCTGATGGTACTAGGTATTCTTGGGATAGGATATGGTTTTTTAACTGCACCAAAAACTGTTCAGGATGTTGAAGCAATGCTCAAAGCTGAAGAGCAAGCCGGACATGGTCACGGAGCTGGTCATGGCCCGCAGGTTCAGCACGATATTAAAGACGACACTGAAATTGACAATCCTGCAAAATATCAAACCGGAGGCGAAACGCATTCAACAGGAACAGGCGTTCATGATGCTTCCGCAAAGGGGCTAAATGAGACCACTGGCGCTCCTGCTGCAGAAGATACCACCGGAACTCCAGCTTCTGCACAATCTGCTGGTAGTACAGCCGCTGCAATGGAACAATCTGCTTCGGCTACACAAGCAACGCAACAAACTGCGCCTGCTCAAACTGAAATGCATCATCAAGCAGTTCCTGCGCAGACAGAAATGCACCACCAAGCTGTTGGCGCTGACCATGTTTCAGCCGCTGACGCTCATAAAGAACACGAAGAACATGTGTTGCACGTCTTGCACCAATTGCAGAACAAGCCTTGGGCTGCGGTCTATGTTGCTTGTATCTTCTTTATGTTGCTCACAATGGGAGTATTAGCTTTCTACGCGATTCAACAAGTCGCGCAAGCGGGATGGTCGCCGGTACTATTCCGTGTCATGCAGGGAATTACCGCTTATCTGCTACCAGGTTCGATTATCTTCTTTATTTTATTGCTGCTTTCAGGTTTTCATGCTAACCACCTTTTCGTATGGATGGCAGATGGAATAACAGATCCTGCAAGTGCAAATTACGACAAACTGATCGCCAATAAATCAGGATACTTAAATGTTCCATTTTGGCTGATCCGTGCTGCGATTTTCCTTGCCGGATGGAACTTATACCGTTTCTATTCAAGAAGGAATTGTCTTGCCCAGGATGATGCCGATCACGATCTTAACTACAAAAAGAATTTTAAGATGTCGGCCGGATTTCTTGTGTTCTTCATCGTAACCGAATCTATAATGTCATGGGATTGGATTATGTCGGTTGACCCACACTGGTTCAGTACATTGTTCGGATGGTATGTGTTCGCAAGTTTCTTCGTTAGCGGAATCACAACAATTACGATGGTGACACTGTACCTGAAATCAAAAGGATATTTGGAATATGTCAATACGAGCCATCTTCATGATTTGGCAAAATTCATGTTCGGTATCAGTGTTTTCTGGACATACCTTTGGTTCTCACAGTTCATGCTTATATGGTATGCAAACATTCCTGAGGAGGTAACGTACTTCGTAACACGTATTGAACAATATAACCTTCCGTTCTTTGGTGCGGTCGTCATGAACTTCATTTTCCCGATTTTGATCTTGGTCAATACCGACTTCAAGCGTGTTACATGGATTCTGGTTATGGCTGGCGTGGTGATCTTAGCTGGTCATTATATTGACTTCTTCAATATGATCATGCCTGCAACTGTTGGTGACCGATGGTTTATCGGTGCAGCCGAGATCGGTGCCGTTCTTTTCTTCCTGGGCCTATTTATCTTTATAGTATTCAGCGCGCTTACGAAAGCGCCACTATTACCAAAAAGAAACCCGTTCATCGAGGAAAGTAAACATTTTCATTATTAATATTTAAAGAAAGAACAGATGAATAGTTTGTTGGTAATTGTAATCTTATTTTTATTGGCTATTGCCATTTGGCAGCTGACGAAGATATTCCATTTAACACAGGTTGGTGCGCACATAAACCGTTCAGAGGTTGCGTCCGACAAAGACAATAATACGCAAGGGTATTTAATGTTCGGTTATCTGGCCTTCCTTTACATATTCACAATATATGGCCTTTTCAAATGGAGCCATCTTATTTTAGGAACTGCAGCTTCCGATCACGGTGAGCTTATCGATAGTTTGATGAATATCACATGGGCACTTTTGTTCATTGTTCAGGCGATAACACAGGTTTTATTATATTACTTCTCGTTTAAGTATAGAGGCAAAGAAGGAAATAAAGCGTTATATTTTGCTGATAATGACCGATTGGAATTCATATGGAGTGTTATTCCGGCTATAGTTCTTGCTGGTTTGATCCTTTACGGATTATATGCTTGGACAAATATTATGTTCGTAAGCCAGGAAGATGATGACGTTATGATTGTTGAAGTCTATGCAAAGCAATTTAACTGGGAAATCCGCTACTCTGGAAAAGACAATGTTCTTGGAAAAGCAAACGTTCGTTATATTGAAGGTGTAAATACTATGGGTGTCGATCTTTCCGATCCTAATGCCCAGGACGACATCACGGCTACCGAACTGCATCTGCCAAAAGGGAAAAAGATACTCTTCAAATTCCGTTCACAAGACGTTTTGCACTCGGCTTACATGCCGCACTTCAGGGCACAGATGAATGTTGTGCCAGGTATGGTTACACAATTTGCATTTACGCCAATTTTGACGACTCAGGAAATGAGGGATCTTCCTGAAATGGTGGAAAAAGTTTCGAACTTAAACCGAATCCGAACGCAAAAAAACAATTCGGCCGCAAGCGGAACAACACCACTTGACCCGTACACTTTTGACTACCTGCTGCTTTGTAACAAGATTTGTGGTGCATCACACTATAATATGCAAATGAAGTTGGTTGTAGACGAACCTGAAGATTTTGCAGCATGGCTGTCATCAAAGCCTACAATTATTGAAAATGTGAAAGCAGCCACTGCTTCACCTGCAGCAATTGAAGGTACAGAAACTCCAGGCGATTCATCAAAAGCGAGTGCTACGGCAGCGAAGGATTCTTCAGCAGTCGTATCAGCCGCTAAGGCAAAGTAATTAACTAAGAATATATAAAGTAGAAATATATGTCAGCAGTAGCTCACAACCTAGATCACGGACACGATCACGCTCACGACCACGACCACGACCACGAACACCACCATAAAGATACTTTTATCACTAAATATATCTTTAGTATCGACCATAAGATGATTGCTAAGCAATATCTTATCACAGGTATCATCATGGGATGTATCGGGGTTATGATGTCAATGCTTTTCAGGATGCAGTTGGCGTGGCCGGAAGAGTCATTCAAAATATTCAACTTCCTTTTAGGCGACAAATGGGCACCAAACGGTGTGATGACGAACGATATCTATCTTTCACTTGTCACGATTCACGGTACGATCATGGTATTCTTTGTTTTGACAGCAGGTTTGAGCGGAACATTCAGTAACTTGTTGATCCCGCTTCAGATCGGTGCTCGTGATATGGCATCTGGATTTCTGAATATGATTTCGTACTGGTTGTTCTTCCTTTCAAGTGTTGTAATGGTAAGCTCACTCTTCGTTGAAGCTGGCCCTGCAAATGCTGGTTGGACGATCTATCCGCCTTTGAGCGCACTTCCGCAGGCAATCGGTGGATCTGGAGCAGGTATGACCCTTTGGCTGGTTTCGATGGCTATCTTTATCGCATCTTCATTGATGGGTTCATTGAATTATGTCGTAACTGTTATCAACCTTCGTACAAAAGGTATGTCGATGACAAGATTGCCACTTACAATCTGGACGTTCTTCATTACTGCAGTTATTGGTATTCTTTCTTTCCCTGTTTTACTATCTGCAGCACTTTTGCTTTTAATGGACAGAAGTTTCGGAACATCATTTTTCCTTTCAGATATATATATCGCGGGAGAAGTACTCCACTACCAAGGTGGTTCACCTGTTCTTTTTGAGCACCTTTTCTGGTTCCTTGGACACCCGGAAGTTTACATCGTAATCCTTCCTGCAATGGGTCTTGTGTCAGAAGTTATGGCAACCAACGCCCGTAAACCGATTTTCGGTTACCGCGCAATGATCATGTCAATACTTGCAATTGCATTCCTCTCGACAATAGTTTGGGGTCACCACATGTTTATCTCAGGAATGAACCCATTCTTAGGATCAGTATTTACATTTACGACATTATTGATTGCGATTCCATCGGCGGTAAAAGCATTTAACTGGATCACAACCCTGTGGAAAGGTAACCTTCAATTAAATCCTGGTATGTTGTTCGCCATCGCAATGGTTTCGACATTTATCACAGGAGGTCTTACAGGAATCATCCTTGGAGATAGTACACTTGATATCAACGTTCACGATACATACTTCGTTGTTGCTCACTTTCACCTCGTAATGGGTATCTCTGCACTTTACGGAATGTTCTGTGGAATCTACCACTGGTTCCCTAAAATGTACGGTAGAATGATGAACAAAAACCTTGGTTATGTCCACTTCTGGGTAACAACTGTTTGTGCTTACGGAGTATTTTTCCCAATGCACTTTATCGGACTTGCAGGTCTTCCAAGAAGATATTATTCTTACACGAACTTCCCATTGTTTGACGATATGCAAGATATCAACGTGCTGATTACAATGTTTGCACTTGTAGGTGGTATTTTCCAATTGGTATTCCTTTACAATTTCTTCAGCAGCATTTTCTACGGAAAACGTACTGTTCAGAATCCGTGGAAATCAAATACATTGGAATGGACTGCGCCAATTGAGCATATCCACGGTAACTGGCCGGGTGAGATTCCTCACGTACACAGATGGCCGTATGATTACAGCAAGCCAGGACATGAAGAGGATTTTGTTCCGCAGAATGTTCCGCTGAAAGAAGGCGAAGAAGAACTACATCACTAGAAATATAATGCCTTCCAATCGGGAGGCATTTTTCTTTTATAGCTTGTATATTTTTACTACTTTTAAGTAAACTGACTGCTATGGAAAATACTTCTTTTGCTATTAATGAAAGTAAACGCCGTTTCGAACTGGAAATGGACGGAAAAGTTGCAATTATCGACTTCCAACTTCGCGATAATGAAATGACACTTACGCATACCAAAGTTCCCGATGAACTGGAAGGGCAAGGTGTAGGCAAAAAGCTCGTGGAACACACATTGGAATTCATCAAAGATCATAATTACACATTAGTTCCGCTTTGTCCTTTTGTGACCGTTTACATTAAGCGGCATCCGGAATGGAAAGATCTTTTAGCAGATGGTTACTCAATAAATTAAATCCTATGAAAGACCTTTCTCAAATCGAAGTAATCGACAATGTCACTGAATCACAATTTGAAATCGAAGTTGATGGACAGCTGGCTTTTATCGAATACATTATCAAAGAAGATAAAATATACCTGACACATACAAGTGTGCCAAAAGGTCTCGAAGGGCAAGGTGTGGGAACTGTTCTGGTGCAGAAGACCCTTGATCGGTTAACTGGAAAAGAGCTGGTTTTGCTTCCAATGTGTTCCTTCGTGGCTAACTATGTAAATGAAAATCCGAAATATCAATCATTGTTGTCGGACGGTTATCAGATGTAACGCATTTAACAGATCGCAACATCCAATTTGGCTATATTTGCGACATGAATGATAATTTAGATCCGACAAACGCCAACTACAATCCCGAGGAGCTTGATCTTGAAAAAAGACTGCGGCCGCTTTCATTTGATGATTTTGCAGGCCAGGATCAGATTCTTGACAACCTAAAAGTTTTTGTTGCTGCAGCCAATCATCGTAATGAAGCGCTTGATCACGCCCTTTTCCACGGCCCACCTGGGTTAGGAAAAACAACCCTCGCTAATATTTTGGCTAATGAACTTGGTGTCGGAATCAAAATTACATCAGGCCCGGTTCTTGACAAACCCGGAGATCTTGCAGGCTTGCTCACAAACCTCGAAGAACGCGATGTACTTTTCATTGATGAAATCCATCGGTTGAGTCCTATTGTAGAGGAATACCTGTATTCAGCAATGGAAGATTTCAAGATTGATATTATGATCGAATCGGGGCCAAATGCGCGATCCGTTCAAATTAACCTGAATCCATTTACACTTGTTGGGGCAACAACAAGAAGTGGATTGCTGACTGCGCCAATGCGTGCACGGTTCGGGATCTCAAGCCGGCTCCAATATTACAATACCGAGCTATTGACAACAATCGTCGAACGTTCTGCTTCGATATTCAAGATGCCCATTTCAATGGAAGCAGCAATAGAAATCGCAGGCAGGAGTCGGGGAACACCTCGTATCGCAAATGCGTTGTTACGCCGGGTTCGTGATTTTGCTCAAATCAAAGGCAACGGTAAAATTGATATCGAAATCGCTCGCTACGCTCTTCAGGCATTAAACGTCGATGCGCACGGACTTGACGAAATGGACAACAAAATCCTGATTACGATAATTGAAAAGTTCAAAGGTGGCCCAGTCGGATTGTCGACATTGGCAACAGCTGTATCTGAAAGCAGCGAAACCATCGAAGAAGTCTACGAGCCATTCCTGATCCAGGAAGGTTTCATCATGCGAACACCACGCGGTAGGGAAGTCACCGAAAAGGCGTATAAGCATCTTGGGAAGATAAAGACGAACATACAAGGGGGCTTATTTTAAAATGATAAGGTATAGGGTTTAAGGTGTAAGGTATAGGCGAAGAACCTAAGTTGTTACTTGATTCTAAAATATCATGTAATAGCCCATACTATTTACTCAATACTCATAACTCACTGCCCAAAACCCTATACCCAATTCCTTACACCTTTCTATAATACTCCGCGTATCTTTGCGTTTCTCTGTGAACCTCTGCGAAAAAACTTGATCAACAACCACCAAACATATTCCACCTTCATCAAATCCGAAGCAAAACGCCTCGGCTTCCTTTCATGCGGCATATCCAAAGCAGGTTTCCTCGAAGAAGAAGCACCGCGATTAGAAGCCTGGCTTAAAAACAATATGAATGGCCAGATGTCGTATATGGAAAACCATTTCGACAAGCGGCTCGACCCAACAAAGCTGGTCGACGGAGCCAAAAGCGTAATCTCATTGCTTCTAAATTATTATCCAGCCGATACACAACCTGAAAACGTTGGGACAGAAAGCTACAAAATATCAAAATACGCTTACGGGCAAGATTATCATTACGTCATAAAAGAGCGCCTCAAGGAACTGCTCTTTTCAATCCAAAGCGAGATTGGTGAAGTCGGCGGACGCGCTTTTGTCGATTCGGCGCCCGTTCTCGACAAAGCATGGGCTGCAAAAAGCGGATTGGGCTGGATCGGAAAAAACAGCAATCTTCTTACGAAATCCGTGGGTTCGTTTTACTTTATAGCTGAACTTGTGATTGACCTCGAACTTGACTATGACCATGCGGTATCCGATCACTGCGGAAGCTGTACCAAGTGCATCGACGCCTGTCCGACAGAAGCGATTGTCGCACCTTATGTTGTTGACGGCAGCAAATGTATTTCCTACTTTACAATCGAACTGAAAGACAGTCTTCCGCATGAAGTAAAGGGCAAATTCAACGATTGGGCATTTGGCTGCGACATATGCCAGGATGTTTGTCCGTGGAACAAGTTCTCAAAACCGCACAGTGAGCCACTTTTTAATCCACATCCGGAATTGTTGTCGATGACCAAAGAAGACTGGGAAGAAATCACTGAGGACACTTTTCGTGCTGTCTTTAAAAACTCGGCTGTTAAAAGAACAAAGTATGAAGGGATTAAACGTAACATCAACTTCTTAAAATCTTAAGAGAAATTACCAATCTTTACTGAAACCGCGTGAAGGATCGCAGCAGGTACCGTGTACCGCGTAGAGCCTGACCCCGTTTCTTTTACTTCATTTTGTTTTGAGGAGAAACAAGGGGTCACGCCCAAACTTTTCAAAGATAACTCAACAATTGTTTCCTTTTTAAACCTAGACTTCTACCTTTGCAAGTCGGGATAAAACCAAAAAAATGAACCAATACAGCAAGAGACGAGAAGCGCTTTTATACCACGCCAAGCCACATCCGGGGAAAATCCAGGTAGTTCCAACCAAAAAATACGCAACGCAACGGGATCTTTCACTGGCGTATTCGCCGGGAGTTGCCGAGCCTTGCCTTGAAATCGCAAAAGACGTCAACAACGTCTACAAATACACAGCTAAAGGAAATTTAGTTGCCGTTATCACCAACGGAACTGCAGTTTTAGGTTTGGGCGACATCGGACCTGAGGCTTCAAAACCCGTAATGGAAGGGAAAGCTTTATTATTTAAGATTTTCGCTGATATCGACGTCTTCGACATTGAAGTCGACACCAAAGACATCGATAAATTTGTAGAAACGGTCAAGAATATTGCGCCAACCTTCGGCGGGATCAATCTTGAAGATATAAAAGCACCTGAATCGTTCGAAATTGAACGCCGTCTTGTTGAAGAACTCAACATTCCGGTGATGCACGACGATCAGCACGGAACTGCGATCATTTCATCGGCGGCACTTTTAAATGCGCTTGAACTCGCAGGAAAACATATTGAAAAAATAAAAGTTGTCGTTTCAGGAGCCGGTTCTGCCGCACTTGCATGCGCCAATTTGTACATTTTACTCGGAGTCGACGCCAACAATATCATTATGTTTGATAAAGACGGCGTTTTATCGGCTGACCGAACAGATTTATCCGATCTTCAAAGAAGGTATAGCAAAGGCGCAAAAGATTTGACGCTTCGTGAAGCAATGCGCGATGCCGATGTGTTCCTCGGACTATCAGCAGGAAATGTGCTGACACCGGAAATGTTGCTTGAAATGGCACATGATCCAATTGTTTTTGCGATGGCAAATCCTATTCCGGAGATCAATTATGATGTAGCGATTGCTACGCGTAAAGATATAATTATGGCGACTGGCCGTTCCGATCATCCTAACCAGGTTAACAATGTTCTTGGTTTTCCATATATTTTCCGCGGTGCACTTGATGTTCGTGCTACGAAAATAAACGAAGCAATGAAAATGGCTGCCGTAAAAGCTTTGGCAGCACTTGCAAAGGAGTCGGTTCCGGAACAGGTCAACATTGCCTACGGAGAAACAAAACTTATTTTCGGACGCGATTACATCATTCCGAAGCCATTTGATCCACGTTTGATCACAACTGTCGCTCCGGCTGTTGCAAAAGCGGCAATGGAATCGGGAGTTGCTCTTCATCCTATTGTTGATTGGGAAAAGTATGAAGAGGAACTTTTGGAGCGATTGGGATCCGATAATAAAATGGTGCGATTGCTTACGAATCGTGCTAAAACAGACCCTAAAAGAATCGTGTTCGCTGAAGCGGATCATCTCGATGTACTCAAAGCTGCACAGATCGTATACGAAGAAGGCATTGGCCATCCGATTTTGCTTGGTAATCGTGAAGTCATTCTTGAACTTAAAGAAGAGCTTGGATTTGACGCCGAAGTGCCGATTTATGATCCGAAAACCAAAGAAGAGGAAGCTCGAAGTTTAGGCTATGCCGATATTTATTGGAAATCACGTCAACGTCGCGGAATCTCGTTACTCGATGCGCAGAAATGGATGCGCGAACGAAATTATTTTGCTGCAATGATGGTCAATTCGGGCGAAGCCGATGCGATGTTGACAGGATATTCAAGAAACTATCCGTCGACGATCAAGCCAATTCTGCAACTAATTGATAAAGCTCCCGGAATTACACTTGTCGCCACATCAAACATGATGATGACGAACCGAGGTCCGATGTTCTTATCGGATACTGCTATCAATCCAAACCCGACTGCGGACGATCTTGCCAAGATCGCATTGATGACAGCTAAAACAGTAAAAATGTTCGGAATGGAACCTGTGATTGCAATGATTTCGTTTTCTAATTTTGGATCTTCGGGCGACAAAAACGCGGCAAAGGTTCGCGAAGCCGTGGCTTATTTGCACAAGTATTATCCTGATATGATTATTGATGGGGAATTGCAAGCTGATTTTGCGCTAAATCCTGAAATGCTCAAGGCCAAGTTTCCGTTTTCTAAACTTGCCAATAAAAAGGTCAATACGTTGATTTTTCCTAATCTTGAGTCGGCTAACATCACCTACAAATTATTGAAAGAGCTTTACAAAGTCGATTCGATCGGTCCAATCATCCTCGGACTCGACAAACCTGTCCACATTTTCCAGCTTGGCGCAAGTGTGGAGGAAATGGTCAACATGGCGGCTGTTGCTGTAGTCGATGCACAGGAAAAAGCAAAGCGCCTACGGAATTATGAAGTCCGCAAGTAGGCAAAAGCATAAATTCGCTACAAAAACTTTTTTATTATATTTGGGAATTACTTAACAGCGATGATAGCACATATTGAGGGAAAATTAACAGAAAAATCTCCTACCGAGGTCGTAATTGACTGTGGAGGAATCGGTTACCATATCAACATTTCCCTGCACACCTATTCGCTGCTGCCGGCTGCTGATCACATCAAATTGTTTACTTACCTACAAGTGAAAGAAGATGCCCACACGCTGTTTGGATTTGTAGAAAAATCAGAGCGAGAAATCTTCAAAATGTTGCTTTCAGTATCTGGAATAGGAGCCAGCATTGCCCGCACCATGCTGTCTTCGCTTGATCCGCGACAAATTATCGAGGCGTTGGCAAGTGGTGATTTGGCAACAATTCAATCCATTAAAGGAATTGGGAGCAAAACTGCTCAACGTGCTATATTGGACCTACGGGATAAAGTGTTAAAAGTATATGATCTTGATCAAGTTTCAATTGGCGCAAGCAATACAAATCGAGATGAAGCGTTATCAGCTTTGGAGGTTTTGGGCTTTAACAAAAAGTTAGCAGAAAAGGCGGTCGAGAAAATCGTGAAAAACTCGCCTGATGCAACTGTTGAAGCAATCATCAAACAAGCTTTAAAAAATTTATAACTAGTTGAAAACATTTTACATAAGAGCCAGGGATTCCTTTTTTAAGGTTGGTGTTTTAATACTTCTTTCCCTTTCCGGTTTTACAGTTCAGGCACAGGTTGAAGACAATGTCACTCCGACCGATACTATTGGTTATAATACTGGACGTGTCGAACTCGGAAATCCTCCAAGCATTGTAGAAGCCTATACATACGATCCGGTTACGAACCGCTACATCTACACCAATACGGTGGCTGATTTCAATATCAATTATCCTATCATCCTCACGCCTGCCGAATACGATGAGCTTGTATTGCGTGAAGCGATGCGTGATTATTTTAAAAAGAAATCAGATGCGATAGAAGGAAAAAAAGAGGGAACCGAGGACGCGCAGCGAGATTTATTACCCCGGTTTTATGTGAGTTCAGGACTCTTTGAATCAATATTTGGCGGAAATACCATTGATGTTAAACCAACTGGTTCGATCGAGATGGACCTCGTTGCACGATATACAAGACAGGACAATCCCTCTTTTTCGCCACGCAACAGGTCAAGCCTAACATTCGATTTTGACCAGCGTATCAGCATGAGCCTTACGGGTAAAGTCGGGACACGATTGAATGTCAATATAAACTACGATACCGAATCAACTTTTGCATTTCAAAACCTGATCAAGCTCGAATACACGCCAACGGAAGACGATATTATTCAAAAGATTGAAGTTGGTAATGTCAGCATGCCGTTGAACAGCTCTTTGATCCGTGGCGCACAAAGCCTTTTTGGTGTAAAAGCACAGCTTCAGTTTGGGAAAACAACAATAACAGGAGTTTTTTCGGAACAAAAATCACAAACCAAGACAGTAACGGCTCAAGGCGGCGGAACCGTTCAGGATTTCGAACTTTTTGCATTGGATTATGATGCCGACCGTCACTTTTTTCTTTCCCAATATTTCAGGAAAAACTACGACGAGTCACTTCAGACTTATCCGAATATCGATAGCCGCGTTCAGATCACACGTATAGAAGTCTGGATTACGAACAGGCAAAACCGCGTTAACACGACAAATAACAATTTGCGGAACATTATTGCTTTGCAGGATCTAGGTGAAGCGCCACTTACAAATTACGAAGACGAAGTTGTTGTTACAGACCAACCCGGAATGTTTAATGTTCCTCCTGATTCGCCTTCCGACAACTCCAATAATGATTACGATCCTGAATTCATCGGAACTGCCGGAAGTTTGCTCAACGAGAATATCCGCGAGATCGTAACTGCGAATTCAGGTTTTAACTTTCCCAATGTAAGTGAAGGAGAGCATTATTCAAAGCTTGAAAATGCGCGGAAATTGCTTCCGGCCGAATTCACGTACCATCCGCAATTAGGATACATTTCTCTTCAACAGCGTCTCGCCAATGATGAAGTTCTTGCCGTTGCCTACCAGTATACAATCGGTGGTGAAGTTTTTCAGGTTGGTGAATTTGGTACCGATGGAGTTGAAGCTACCGAAACAGGTGTCGTCGATCCAAATACGCAACAGCCTACAACAATTACGACGAACAGCCTTATCCTCAAGATGCTGAAAAGCAGCCTTACGAATGTGGATAATCCAGTTTGGAACCTGATGATGAAGAACATCTACCAAATCCCAGGCGCGTTCCAGTTGGAACAGGAAGATTTTAGGTTCAACATTGTTTACACCGACCCATCGCCGCTGAATTACATTACAGAAGCTAATGATGCAACACCTTTTCCATCGGGACCCGGTTCAGTTCCAATAAAAGACACGCCGTTGTTAAAGGTTTTTGATCTCGACCGACTCAACTATAACAATGATCCACAAGTTGGCGGAGACGGATTTTTTGACTTTCTTCCCGGAATTACTGTCGATACACAAAATGGACGGATTATTTTTACCAGAGTAGAGCCGTTTGGAGAAGAACTTTTCCAAAAATTGCGTCTCGGTAACGAAGATTACGACAACGAGCTGACATATAATGCAAACCAAGAGAAATATGTTTTCCGTAGCATGTATGAAAGTACACAGGCGGCAGCTTTACAAGACAGCGAGAAAAACAAGTTCCAGCTGAAAGGCCGGTTCAAATCGACTGGCGGCGACGGAATTCCGATCGGTGCTTTTAACGTGCCACGAGGTTCAGTTGTTGTAACTGCCGGCGGACGAGTTTTGGTTGAAGGTGTCGATTATAGCGTCAATTATCAGCTTGGACGAGTCCAGATCCTTGATCCGGCTTTGCAGGCATCAAATACTCCCATTGAAGTTTCGGTTGAAAATAATTCCGTGTTCGGACAGCAAACCCGAAGATTCATGGGGATCAATGTCGAACATAAAATTTCAGATAATTTCCTTGTTGGCGCCACATTTTTAAAAATGACTGAAAGGCCGTTCACACAGAAATCAAACTACGGTCAGGAATCGGTTAACAATACGATCTTCGGGGTGAATTCTAATTATTCAACTGAAGTTCCCTTCTTTACGCGATTGGTAAATAAGTTGCCAAACGTCGATACCGATGTGATCTCGAATCTTTCCGTACGGGGTGAAGTTGCATTTTTAAAGCCCGATACTCCAAAAGCAGATCAATTTGGTGGCGAATCAACTATTTATATTGACGATTTTGAAGGATCGCAGACTAACATCGATATGCGTTCGCCGTTTTCTTGGTCGCTGTCTTCAACTCCGCAGAACAGTATCGACATCGACTTCGGCGGTTCAGCTGCCGATTTAAGTTATAATTTCAAAAGAGCCAAACTTTCTTGGTATAGTATTGATCCTGTGTTTTATGCGCAGCGACCGGATGATGTTTCTGTGCAGGATGTTTCTTATAATTCCACGCGTCGGATTTACATTGAAGAACTTTTCCCGGCAACCGATATTGCGGCCGGACAACAACAGGTCATCAACACGCTCGATCTTACGTACTATCCACGTGAAAGGGGTCCGTACAACTATAATCCGGCTGCAGCCGCAACAAATGAACTTCCTAACCCAAGTACGAATTTTGGTGGAATCATGCGTTCTATCAACTCGACAAATTTTGAGCAAAGCAATGTAGAATATATTCAATTCTGGATGTTGGACCCGTATTTTGATGCAACAAATCCGAATGCACCAAGCGCTGCAAGTACCGGTATCAACGGTAAGATTTATTTCAATTTAGGATCTATATCTGAGGATGTGCTTAAAGACGGAATCAAACAGTTCGAGAACGGCCTAGGCGTGCAGACAACTCCAACTATTTGGGGAAAAGTTCCGGGATCGCAATCGTTGATTTACGCTTTTGATACCGATGCGAACAGTCGGGCTACGCAAGATGTCGGACTTGATGGCTTAAATGACGCTGAAGAAGCTGGCATGTTCTCACAATTTTCAGACCAGCCCGATCCATCTGCCGATAATTATCAATATTATTTAAGCGCGACAGGAACCGTGATCGAGCGTTACCGAAACTACAACGGGATGCAAGGTAACTCGCCTGTCGAAATTGACGACAATAATCGCGGTTCCACCACAGTTCCAGATGTTGAAGATATCAACCGTGATAACACGATGAATACGATAAATGCTTATTACGAGTACAGTATTGACGTTCATCCTAATATGCAGATTGGCGATAGATATATTACCGATATCCGGGAACAGGTTCCGGCTGTAAGCCTTCCAACAGGAGCCGAGCCAACAACGGCACGGTGGATCCAATTTAAGATTCCGGTCGCGCAATTTGAAAGTAAAGTGGGTGGAATTTCAGATTTCCGTACTATTCAATTCATGCGAATGTTCATGACCGGGTTTTCGGATGATATTACTGTTCGTTTCGGCGCGCTCGACCTTGTTCGTGGCGAATGGAGAAGATATACCAACACGCTTGATGAAGAAGATAACAATCCCGAAGATGACGATACCAATTTTGATGTACTCGCTGTCAATATTCAGGAAAATGGCGACCGTTGCCCTGTAAATTACGTGGTTCCGCCAGGAGTTGAACGCGAGCAGGTTAACCAAAACAATACAATCATCAACCAGAATGAGCAATCGCTTTCACTTCGTATCTCAGGTGAAGGACTTGATACTGGTGGTGGTGCTCCAGGCGATGCAATGGGTGATTCACGTGCTGTTTTCAAAAACGTCAGCGTTGATATGAGGCAGTTCAAGAAACTGAAAATGTTCCTGCACGCAGAGGCGCTTCCGAACGATGATGTTTCACCACTTCAGGACAATCAAATGATCGGTTTCATCCGGTTTGGTAATGACTTTACCGAAAACTTCTACCAGGTCGAGATTCCGTTAAAGGTTACTCCGGCTGGTGGTGTTGATTGTAGCATCAGCCCCGAGATGGTTTGGCCTCTCGAAAATGAAATTGATCTTTCGCTTGAGTTGCTGACACGTCTCAAGATTATGGCGCTCAATAATTCTAACGAAGCACCGGAAGATGCAAACGGAATACGTTATGTAAATGAAGGTGACCTTGATCCGTCGCTTGCAGGTCGGGCAAATGAACTTCGTATAGGTATAAAAGGTAATCCAAACTTTGGATTGGTTCGGACGCTGATGGTTGGTGTAAAAAATAACACAGTCAATCCGCGAATCCCTACCGGAATTACATCCGCACCGCAAACGGTTCGTGGTGAAGTTTGGTTCAACGAACTGCGTATGGCCGAAATGGACAACAAAGGCGGAATGGCCGCAGTTTTAAGCGTCGATTCCAATTTTGCGGATTTTGCTACAATTTCAGCTACGGGAAGAATGAGTACAATTGGCTTCGGCGGACTTGAAGAAGGCCCCAACGAAAGAAGCCGCGAAGATATCCAACAGTATAATATAGTTACCAATGTAAATCTTGGACATTTGCTTCCGAAGAAATGGGGAATGAACGTACCATTCAATTATGCGATTGGTGAAGAAACAATTACTCCCGAATATGATCCGTACAACCAGGATATCGAACTTGAGGTTTTGCTCGACGAAACTACTGATGAAGCCGAACGCGAAAACATCCGCGACCGCGCAATCGATTACACCAAACGCAGCAGCATCAACTTTATCGGAGTCCGTAAAGACCGTGCTCCAGAACAGAAGCAGCGTATTTACGATCCGGAAAACCTGACTTTATCATATTCTTACAATGAAGTCAACCGCCACAATTTTGAGATCGAGAACTTTATCGATCAGCAAGTAAATACCACGGTTGACTATGCGTTTTCGTTCCAGCCTAAGGTTGTGGAACCGTTTAAGAAGTCGGCGTTCCTTAAAAAGAGCGACTACTGGAAGTTGTTGAGTGATTTCAATTTCAATTATCTGCCATCGAATCTCTCATTCAATACTAATATCATCCGCCAGTATAACAGACAGCAATTTCGCCAGGTAGAGGTTGAGGGCATTCCGCTTGACCCATTGTACAGAAGGAACTTCCTGTTCAATTATCAATATGGTTTTAATTACAATCTGACAAAAGCGCTTAAACTTAATTACACGGCATCATCGAGCAATATCGTCAGAAATTATATTGATGAAGATAATGTTCCTGATAATTCGGTTACGATATGGGATGACTACTTCGACATTGGAGATGCGAATCAGCACATTCAGCAACTTGTAGTGAACTATGATCTGCCAATCAACAAAATTCCTGTTCTCAGCTTTATAAAATCGACATATTCGTATACGGGTGATTTCAGTTGGCAACGTTCCTCACTTGCATTGGCGGAATTTCGTTCGAACGGCATCGATTACAATCTTGGAAATACGATACAAAATGCAAGTTCGCATCGTATAAATACGGCGCTGAACATGGAATTGTTCTACAAGTACATCGGCCTTGCGAAAAAGCCGAAAAAACCTGCTGCAAAAGCTGTTGCTCCGCCAAAACCCGGACAAAAGATCACAAACACTCCGGTTGCGGCTCCAGATCAGGGAAATATGTGGGTCGAAGGTCTGCGCGGAATACTGACAAGTGTTAAGAACATTCAGATCAATTATACAGAAAACAATGGAACGGTCCTGCCGGGTTATTTGCCTGGGGTCGGATTCTTCGGAACGTCAAAACCTTCGCTCGGATTCGTATTCGGATCTCAGGATGATATCCGATACGAAGCGGCAAGGAATGGATGGCTCACGGATTACGGCGAATTTAACCAGAACTTCACGCAGGTCACGAACCGCGTGTTGGATATTACGGCAAACATGGATCTATTTCCGGACTTCAAGATTGACCTGAATGCAAATCGCACATTTGCCCATAATTATTCAGAGCAGTATAATGCGACGGATGATGTATATACGCCGCTTTCACCATATACATTCGGGAATTTTTCGATTTCAACGATAATGATCGGAACATCATTCGACGTTAGCGACGAAAACGGATCTGCAGCGTTCGACGACTTTAGGGACAACCGACTTGTCATTGCTAACCGGCTCGCAGCTGAACATTATGGTTCAGACAACTTTGTACGTGATGCTGAAGGTTTTCCGGTTGGTTTTGGAAAGAACAGCCAGGCTGTATTGTTGCCTTCGTTCCTGTCGGCTTATACAGGATTGAAGTCGGCTGAAGATGTTTCATTGGCTGCTTTCAGAGATATTCCAATCCCAAACTGGTCAATTAAGTATACCGGTTTGATCCGCTACAAATTCTTTAAAGACAGGTTCAAGCGTTTTTCATTGCAGCACAATTATCGCTCGTCATACACAGTCAACTCCTTTCGATCGAACTTTGAATACGACCAGAATCCCAACGGAACCGATACAGGAGGAAATTTCTTCAACAAGACTATCATCTCAAATATCAATCTTGTTGAACAGTTTAATCCTTTGATCCGTGTTGATTTTGAACTTAAGAATTCGTTCAAGTTCCTGGCGGAGATGAAAAAAGACCGTGCATTGTCGATGAGTTTCGATAACAATTTGTTGACCGAAGTAGTCGGAATCGAATATGTAGGTGGTTTCGGATACCGGTTTAAAGATGTGATTTTCTCTTCAAGGCTTGCAGATAATCCAACGGGAATAATCAAGAGCGATATCAACATTAAGATCGATGCATCGTATAGAAACAACCAGACGATCGTAAGATATCTTGACTACGATAATAACCAGTTGGCTGGCGGGCAAAATATCTGGTCGGCTAAACTGACCGCAGATTATGCATTTAGTAAGAACCTGACCGCTATCTTCTACTACGACCATTCATTTTCGAAAGCGGTTATTTCGACTTCATTCCCGATGACGAACATCAGGTCCGGATTCACGTTGCGATATAACTTCGGAAATTAAGCCGAAAAGATTTTAGAATCCTAGCTGTAAACTTTATATTTGCTTTTTCAATCCAACAACCTAAAAAGATTTTACAATGAATATTCCAGCAAATTTAAAGTACACTAAAGATCACGAATGGGCAAGCCTTGAAGGCGACATCGCTACAATCGGAATTACTGATTTTGCCCAGAAAGAACTTGGCGACATCGTTTATGTCGAAGTGGAAACGCTGGATCAAACGCTTGAGAAAGACGAAGTTTTTGGAACTGTTGAAGCAGTGAAAACGGTTTCTGATCTGTTCTTGCCCGTTGCTGGTGAAGTTGTTGAATTCAACGAAGCTTTGGAACGAACGCCTGAAACAGTAAATTCGGATCCTTACGGTGCAGGATGGATGGTTAAAGTACGTCTTTCTGATGTAGCCGATTTCGAAACATTGCTTTCTGCCGACGAATATAAAGCACTGATTGGTGCCTAAAAGAAGGTGGCTGTTTGCGGCAAGTGCGTGGACTGTCTTCGTAGTGTTGCTTTGTCTTGTGAGTTTCGGCAGTCTTCCCGGAGTAGAAGTCCCAAGTGCTGATAAATATGTTCACGTGATTTTCCATTTTATATTTACTGTTCTGTGGTTTCTGCACTTCAGAAGCAAGAACCGGAAAGTTTCAGCAGTGGTTTTAGCCGTACTGATGGTCTTGTTCTCGATCGTTTTCGGAGCATTTTTAGAACTTGCACAAAAATGGCTTACAATCTCTCGGCATGCTGATGTTTATGATATTTTGGCGAATTCCACGGGAGCGATCTTAGGAGCTTTTGCGGTTTGCATCTATGATATCCTGCTTCAGAAAGGAGTATTCAAATAAAAAATCAGAATTAAGTCCCGCATCAGTGGGATTTTTTTATTTTTATGCAATGGATATCAGACAATATTTAGATTCTACTTATCTCAAAACTGCAGAACAAGCCAATCTTTCCGTGGAAGAAAATAGTGCAGTTGCAAAGAAATTTATTCAGGAAGCAATTGACGAGCATTTTAAACTGATCATGATCAGGCCCGATATTGTTTCGATTGCGAAGGAAATGGTCGTAGATGCAGGTTCGCAACTCGCAATAGGAACAGTGATCGATTTTCCGGATGGTACTTCGCCAATTGAAAGTAAGTTAGCTGAAGCGCAAACTGCGGTTAATGATGGTGCCGACGAACTCGACTTTGTTTGCAACTATCGAGCGTTCAAAAGTGGTGACACCGATTTGGTACGGGATGAAATACTGCAAGGAACTACTTTCGGCCTGTCTCATAACAAGATTGTCAAGTGGATCATTGAAACTGCCGCACTCGACAACCTTCAAATTGCCCAACTTTCATCGCTGATCAAAAATATAGTGTTATCAAATTTTAAAGAAGAACAGTATTCATCGGTTTTTGTAAAGTCGTCAACAGGTTTTTATCAAACTGACAACAACGATCCAAATGGCGCGACTATTCCGGCCATTGTAATGATGCTCGAAAATGCGTCGCCCTTATCTGTAAAAGCGTCAGGCGGAGTGCGTACTTTTGAAGACGCTGTCGAAATGATAAACCTTGGCGTAAAACGTATCGGAACTTCAGCAGCGAAAGCAATTGCCGACAAACAGGAGTCAACCGGCGGATACTAACAAAATCAATAAATGAAAAAATATTTCTGCGTTGTACTTTTACTGTTTGCCCTTGGTTCCATACGGGCGCAAACGAACTCACTCGAGCGTTTTCCGATCTTCCCGACGTGCGAGTCTTTGCCGGCGAATGAGCATGAGGCCTGTTTTTACTATAATGTTCAGGATTTTCTTTACCAAAATTTTAAAGTTCCGGGTTCGGTTGCTGCCGATTTCCAAGGCGAAGTTATAGTGCTTTTTGAGGTTAATGTTGAAGGAAATTTTAATGTCTTATATGTTGATGCTGCCGATGCCGCGTTGATAGCAGAAAGCAGAAGGGTTTTTAGCGTCATGCCGAAGGTTAAACCTGCAACTTATAATGGAAACCCGACATACGCGAAATATACCATTAAATTTGCTGTTCCGTTGCAGACACCTGCGCAAGTTCAGGCAAAAGCCGATCAGCAAAAGCTGCAAACATCTACTGAGTTAAAGATTGACAGAAGCCGCGAGCTTGCTGAATACGACAGCATTGTGTACAAAAGATTTGATAATCCGCAGTTAAGAAGCCATCTCAACATTCCGTTTTCACACAGCTATTACTCGCAGTTCGATGATGAGCTGAATCAGGTTGGCGCAAACAACCACACAGTTTCAAAACCTTTTACATATGCGGAAGTTTCAAAATATTACGACTTGGCTGCTGCCAATGAAAAGCTGATGAAACAGGATGCAGGTTGGTGGAGACGAAAAATCTTTAACGAGAACTTCGTGCAGGTTCAAGGTGAAGGCTACTGGTTCACAGTCAACCCCATTTTAGATCTGCAATTCGGAAAAAGCGAGCCCGGAAAAGTGAAATATACGTACGTAAACACGCGCGGAATCCGATTTGAAGGTGGTTTGGGCCAGCAAATTAATTTTACTTCGACAATTTTTGAAAGTCAGGGACGCTTTGCAGATTACTTTAACCGATTAGCCGATTCACTTGCGCCAGCTGGCGGAAATCCCGCGATCATTCCCGGAATGGGAATCGCAAAAAGATTCAAGGAAGATTCCTATGATTTTCCGCTTGCGGAAGCCAATCTTGCCTATACGCCAAGCAGGTTCTTCAACCTTAATCTTGGTTATGGCAGAAACTTTATTGGTGACGGTTACCGGTCGTTGCTGCTCAGCGATGGCGCGAGCCCATATCCTTATGTGAAGATCAATACGAGCTTTTGGAAAATAAAATACACAAATATTTATACCTGGCTTAAAGATGTACGTCCCGAGGTTACTATTGACCGAACGTATGCTACTAAATTCATGGCAAGCCACTTCTTAAGCTGGAACATGACTAAAAGGCTCAATGTTGGGTTCTTTGAATCGGTTGTGTGGACAAACCAAAATGACCGCGGATTTGACATGAGCTTCGTAAATCCGATCATATTTTATCGTTCTGTTGAATTTGCGTCGTCGTCTCGAAGTGGAAATGCGCTTTTGGGATTGACTGCAAAATATAAATGGAGCAACCAGATCAACATGTACGGGCAGTTTTTGCTTGATGAGTTTTCGCTGGCCGACATGAAAGCGGGCGAGAAGAGTTGGAAGAACAAGTACGGATACCAACTTGGGGCGAAGTACTTCAACGCATTCAATATCGACAATTTATTGCTTCAGGTTGAATACAACAACGTGCGGCCTTATGTCTATGCCCACAGTAATCCGCTTACGAACTACGGGCACAACAATCAAAGCCTCGGCCATCAATGGGGCGGAAACTTCAGGGAATTTATTGCGATTGCGAGATATCACAGCGGACGCTACTTTGCGGATGCGAAGTTTACGATCGGGAAGCGCGGTCTCGAATACAATGATGAGACAGATCAGTTTAATTACGGCTCTGACATCTATAAAGATTATGAGGAAAACCGGCCGTTTGAAACCAATGTCGTGATCGGACAGGGTAACACAACCAATATCTTTATTGCCGATCTGCAAGCCGGATATTTAGTGAACCCGGCGACAAACCTGAAGCTCTTCGGAAGCGTGATTTACAGGAATTTTGATCCGATGGACCAGACGGTCTCTACATTTAAAGAATCTACAACCTGGTATTCTATTGGCTTGAGAGCTGATATCTTTAATTGGTATTTCGATTACTAAATTAATTTTGCTTTAAAAACAATGCCCTAGCCCTGATCATAGCGGACATCCTTTTGTGGCGTATAATTTTGATGATAGCGATAAATTTGATCCACAAAAGATAACGCGAAGAGCAGGATTAGCTCCTGAAGAAAAACATCGGTTCTAAAATCGTCCTTTTTTTATGACCGGATTTTTGCCGGATTGCTTTGTAAAAAGTACCTTTGCGCACCCATAATACACATTAATGGACGACGTATTGGACGCAACCGCAAAGACTTTTTCAATCAAGGCTATTTTTACCGATTTTAAGGAAATCACGAAGGCGGGACTTGCCGTGAGCGTTCTGTTTTCTTCGATCGCCGGATATTTGCTTGGTTTTGATGAGTTCCATCCGTTTAGCTGGTCGGTTTTGATCATGCTGATGATTGGCGGATATTGTATGGTTGGTGCTTCGAACGCGTTTAACCAAATAATCGAGCGCGATCTTGATGCTTTGATGGATCGCACTAAAAACCGTCCGATTCCGTCAGGAAGAATGACTCCGAATACAGCATTACTGGTTGCGATCTTGCTTACAGTTATTGGGATTGTGCTCTTGTACATGATCAATCCGAAGACAGCAATGTTCGGGGCGATTTCAATATTTCTTTACACAAGTGTTTATACGCCGCTCAAAACCCTGACGCCGCTTTCGGTTTTCGTCGGAGCATTTCCGGGTGCGATCCCGTTTATGCTTGGATGGGTTGCCGCGACAGATGATTTCGGAATTGAAGCGGGCACGTTGTTCTTGATTCAGTTTTTCTGGCAATTTCCGCACTTCTGGGCAATCGGCTGGTTTTTGTATGAAGATTATGAGAAAGGTGGATTTTTCATGCTTCCGACAGGAAAGAAAGACAATTCTACCGCGTTGCAAATAATCTTATATACTGTTTGGCTTGTAATGGCTTCGCTGTTACCTGCGTTGGGATATACGGGAAGGTTCTACATCACGCCTGTTTCGGCTGCAATTGTAGGATTGCTCGGACTCTGGATGTTGTTTTATGCGGTAAAACTTTACAAATTACGAACTGCCAAAGCGGCAAAAGCACTGATGCTGGCAAGCGTTTCCTATATTACGCTGCTGCAGATAATATATATCGTTGATAAATTTTTAAGATAATTATGGAAGCAATGACTCCGCAGGAACACCAGGAACGGACGGCGAGATCGTATAAATTGATGTTGTGGTTCGCAATGATCAGCATGACGATGATGTTCGCCGGACTGACCAGCGCATTTGTCGTCAGTAAATCGCGTGCCGACTGGTTGAAGGATTTTGAAATTCCGCCTGCGTTTTTCGCAAGTACATTCACGATTTTACTTTGCAGCCTTACGATTCACCTGGCAAAGAAAGCGATCCAAAAAGACAATAGGAGTTCTGCTTCAACTTTTCTTTTGCTAACTTTAGGATTGGGATTCGCGTTTGTGATTCTGCAGTTTGTCGGGTTTGGACAAGTGATTGAACAGGGCCACTTTTTCACCGGCAGCGAGAGTAACATCACGACAACCTTTCTTTATGTAATGGCAATTGTCCACCTTGCGCATCTTGCTGGCGGATTAATTTCGCTTATAGTGATAATTTATAATCATTTTAAACAAAAATACAATTCAGGACAATCGCTTGGAATTGAGCTAGGTGCGATGTACTGGCATTTCCTTGATTTTCTGTGGCTGTATTTGTTTTTATTTTTATATTTCTTTAAATAAGAAAAAAACGTAAATTTGGGAACTTTTTAACGGATAACTATATGGAATCAAGTGTTACTACTACACATAGTCAGGATAAAATTTGGAGCGGCGGAAATGAGCCATTAGGAGCCAATTACGGCAAGCTTATGATGTGGTTTTTCATCGTATCTGATGCCTTGACGTTCTCGGGCTTTCTTGCTTCTTACGGCTTCTCCCGATTCAAATTCATCGAAACATGGCCACTGCCGGATGAGGTGTTTACACACTTTCCGTTTATGCATGGTGTCACGGCTCCGATGTATTATGTAGCATTGATGACATTCATCCTGATCTTCTCATCCGTTACGATGGTACTTGCAGTTGATGCAGGCCACCAAATGAAACAGGCGAAAGTTGCATTTTATATGTTCCTTACCATTATCGGCGGATTGATATTCGTTGGTTCACAGGCTTGGGAATGGAAAAACTTCATAAAAGGCGAGTACGGTGCGATCGAAACAAAAGGAGGTAGTTTGCTTCAATTCGTCGACAATACGGGCAAACGGGTTGCTTTAGCGGATTTTGCTGCCAATCTTCCGGAACCACGTGAACAGCTTGAAAGGAGCAAAGGACGTTGGTTTATGGAAGAATCGGCTTTGCCAACATATTCTGTTGCTGAAGTACAGGCAGGTTTTGCTGCTCATCCGGAGCTTTTGGTTCGAACTGAAGTTATTTATAAAGATAAAGTTGAATCGGATGGTAAAGGAGTTTCGCCTAAAGGTGATCCCACGATCAACTATCAACTGACAAAAAACAAGCACAAGACCGTTTTGACACGGGAGGCATCGCTGGATAGACTTTCACAAGCTCATTATGTTGTTGAAGGAGCAAACCTTGTCCGAAATGAATACGGGAGCAAGCTATTCGCTGATTTCTTTTTCTTTATTACCGGTTTCCACGGTTTCCACGTATTTTCGGGAGTCATCATCAACATTATCATTTTCTTCAATATCATTTTAGGAACATATGAGAAAAGAAGAAACTACGAAATGGTCGAAAAGGTGGGTCTATACTGGCACTTTGTGGATCTTGTTTGGGTATTCGTATTTACGTTCTTCTACTTAGTTTAATTCAAAAGGCATACTTATTATGGCACACGAACACGTTTCCAATACTAAAAGAATATGGCAGGTTTTCATTCTGCTGTCTGTTATAACGACTGTTGAGGTAATTTTGGGTATCATTAAGCCTGAATTGCTGCACAACACGAATTTCCTGAGCATGAACTTGCTGAACTGGATATTCATCATCCTGACGCTTGTTAAAGCTTATTATATCGTCTGGGCATTTATGCACATGGAAGGTGAAAGGGCTAGTTTACGATGGGCTGTGGTATCATCCCTGATTTTCTTGGTTTTGTATTTATTCTTCATCTTATTGGTTGAAGCCGATTATATTTACGAGGTGTTCAAAAATTCCACAATAAAATGGAATTTTTAACAACATATTAATTCAGAAAGAAGGTACGCATTGCGTGCCTTTTTTTATTTTTGTACCGCAATAAGCAAATGCTGCAATGAAAAAATACCTGGTTCTGTTTGTACTGTTCGTTTTACCAATTGTAGCCTATCTTTTTTTTGCTTCAGGAGTCAACAGCTTTACTACTTTGCCGGTTGTTACTTCGAAAGTGCCGGATCTCGGCGAATGGGAATCGCTTCGCAACGACCGGGTCACGCTTGACAATAAAATTACCGTTCTTGGTTTTGGAGGACATGATCTTCTGAAAAACCGCGGCAACCTTTTCAACCTTAACCAAAAGATCTACCAGCGCTATCATAAGTTTACAGATTTACAATTTGTGATCGTTTGTCCTGTCGGGACAGAAAAAGATGCACAGCATATTGTGAAGCAATTTGCAACAATATCAGACGTGGCAAACTGGCACTTTGTCTTCGCTCCGGATGCAGAAATACAACAGTTCTACGGCGGATTGCAATTAAAAGGCAAGTTGAATCCTGATTTAGGAACTTCAAATGTATACCTGGTCGATAAAGCGCGCAACTTACGCGGACGCAACGATCGTGACGACTACAAAGAAGGCTACAACACATTTCATTTGTCCGAACTCAGCAATGAAATGCTTGACGACTTCAAGATAATCCTTTACGAGTACCGCGCGGCTCTGAAGAAGAATAACAATGCAACCAAACGTCAGATATAACATGAAAAGCAAATCGTATATTGGAATTTCGCTCGTGATCCTGATTTTTGGAATTTGGGCTGTACCGAAGATAGTTGGCCGCGTAATAGACAAACAGATTGTCGAAGGCGAACGGCTTGATACGATTTCGAGGTCTGTTTCGCAAGATAACAAGCTTATTATAATTGGCCCTGCGCCGAAGTTCGAACTGACGAACCAAAATAATAAGAAGATCACAAATGAAGATTATGCGGGAAAAGTTTATGTACTGGAATTCTTCTTTTCAACATGTCCAAGCATTTGCCCGGTTATGAACAAGAACATGTTACGGTTGGAACAGCAATTTTTCGGAATCCCGCATTTTGGTATTGCATCAATTACGATCAACCCCGAATTTGACACTCCGAAAGTACTAAAAGAACATGCGGGCTTGCTCGGAGTGAAATCTGCAAACTGGCATATGTTAACCGGCGACAAGCAATACATTTTTGACCTTGCCAATAAAGGCTTTAATCTTTACGCAGGAGAGAACAGTGAAGTCAACGGCGGATTTGAACATTCTGGTCTTTTCGCGTTGATCGACAAAAAAGGATATATCCGCTGCAGGAAAGACCAACATGGAAATCCAATCTTATATTACGACGGGCTCGAAAAAGAGGGCGTCAAAGCAATTCAGCAGGACATTACAATTTTATTGAAGGAATAAATATGGAAATCGGTCAGAACACAGTTGAGCAGAAATACAATAAATGGATCGTCGTCTTGTCAGTAGCCATTCCGCTTGTGGTGGCGCTTCTTTTTGGAGTTAATCTCCGCAAACTTGGATATGATGTACAACCGCTTTCTTTTCTGCCACCAATTTATGCTACAACAAATGGAATCACAGCAGTAGTTTTGGTTATTGCAGTAGATGCGATCCGCAAAGGGAACAGAAAATTGCACGAGAATCTGATGAAGTTCGCAATTGGATTATCGGTCGCATTTCTCGCGATGTACGTGGCGTATCATATGACGTCGAATGAAACTCATTTCGGAGGGGAAGGCATCATCAGGTATGTTTACTTTTTTATCCTGATATCTCATATTATCCTTTCAATTGTCATTATTCCTTTGGTCTTGGTTACGTATGTTCGTGCGTTGTCGCAGCAATTTGACCGCCATCGAAAAATTGCACGGATTACTTTTCCCATATGGTTGTACGTTGCGGTAACAGGCGTTATAGTTTACCTTATGATCTCGCCATATTATGTGTAAAAATTCCAACGTCCAAAATCCAAATTCCAAAATCAGAGCGTTGCTTCTGATTGTGATGGTTTTGGTTTTTTCATTCTCTTCCAACGCACAATGTGCAATGTGCCGGGCGGCTCTTGAAAGTGAAGGAGATGGCGTTAAAGCGGAAGCCGTTAATGACGGGATCGTTTACCTGATGGTGATTCCGTATATTCTTGTGGGTTTGATCGGATATGCAATATATCGTTCACGTATAAAAGCGAAGTAGTTATTTTAATCCGTCGACAGTAATCTTTACGGTTCCATCAACGTTTATAAAAGCAATGACTGCCTGATTGGTTAACTGGATTTTGCCAAAGTTGATTTCGCCCATTTTTCCATTGACGAAAACTCCCGGAACAGGCGAGTAGTTCGTCAGGTAAGCCATCATGCTTTTCTTTCCTTCTTCAAGATTTGGCTGGATCGAATACCTGCAGTTTTCCTGTATTTTCTTTAATACGATTCCGCTTGCAAGCCAGTTGGCCGTCCGCATCAGTTTATCTTTCGTCTCCAAAGCATAATCCATTTGGTCAAAGAAAATCTCTTTCGTCGCGGCGTTGTATTGCGGGAAACCAGAAAGATATATCGTTCCGTTAATACTTCCTGTCATTTCTAGGGCAACAACCATCTTTCCTGCCTTATGCCAAAGATTCACGTTGTTTACTGTAACTTTCTTTCCGCCTGAACCAAATTCCTGTCCTGCAAAATTTTTTGTCATGATCCGCGAGGCATCAGCGTAGGTCGATACTGCAGCAATATTTGCTGTGATCTGGCTTGGCATTTTTGCGACAGGCTTCAGAACGATCTTGTTCCGATCAAACTTCGCCGCAGGCTTTTGTCCGACGAAAGTTTCCATCGTACATTTCATTCCCATTTCCATTGTAATGACATCTTTAGCAAGAACGGCATCAGTTGCATAGAGTTCAACAGGAACAATGCGTAACCATGTGTCATACGTTTCGTTCATCTGGAACGGAACACAGACTTTCTCAAGAGCATCAAGAACATTGGGTTTGAAGTCGGCCGATTTTGCAATTGCGGCATCAATGCTTTTCTCGATTTTTGATTTAAACAACGTGATTGCCGGGTTTATTAGATAGGTAATCGGAACTTGTTTTCCAAGAACAGTTGTCGTCGGAGTCTCATTCCAATTGATCGATTTGAATTCCGTGTTGGTGTTCATTTTCCAATTTGACAACCCGACATCGCTTAGAAGCGTCACTTTACCGTTCAAGTTAAACTCGCGCGTGTTGTAAAGTGAAACTCCGAGTTTATCTGTTCCAACACGGTATTTTGCCCATACTTTGAGAGGAAGGACTGTCCGAATTTTGCCATTTTCGTTGTCGATTGAGATTGGCGCAAGTTTCCAAACCTTCATTTCGATATCATCATCGGCAATGTTGTTGTCTTCGTAAATAAGGCCGCTCAAAAGTTTGTTCGTTTGCGCCTCGATGTCATTGAGTTTAATCGAAACCGGAATGTTGATAAACGATGCAGCAGTTTCATACAATAATGGAGAAGCATCGTCGGGCATGGGCTTCAACGACTCGATTTTATTGGTGGTCGAGCAGCCTGAAACTGCAAAAGCGAATATAACAGCAACTGATAATCTGACGATTCCGGACATCTTTTTCTTGTTTTCCGTAAAATTAGCAATTCAACTTTTAAATACATCTTTTGCTGTAACAAATTGTCTTTTGACAAGTCTTATGCTGTTGACCTTTCTCAAGTATTAACATTCCTTTAATAGGAGTTCATTTTCATATGAATAATTTTGCCGCATAAAAGTTTGACATGATAGAAATCAGTGATTTACATAAATCTTACAAAACCGGAAAATCCGAACTTCATGTTCTAAAAGGAATCAATTTCAATGTAAAAGAAGGCGAACTTGTTGCGATCATGGGTTCGTCAGGATCGGGAAAATCGACACTTTTAAATATTCTAGGAATTTTGGACGAAGCTGATTCGGGAAGTTACATTCTCGATGGAGTTCCTATCAAAAACTTAAATGAAACTATTGCTTCAAGATATCGAAATCAATTTCTTGGATTCGTTTTCCAGTCTTTTAATCTTATTAACTATAAATCGGCACTCGATAATGTTGCAATGCCGCTTTACTATCAAGGCATCAAGCGTAAAGAACGCAATGAGATCGCGATGAGTTACCTTGAAAAAGTTGGATTGGCATCACATTCACACCATTTACCCAATGAATTGTCTGGCGGGCAGAAACAACGAGTTGCAATTGCGCGTGCACTTGCTTCGCATCCGAAAGTCTTACTGGCCGATGAACCAACTGGCGCGTTGGATACTAAAACTTCTTATGAAGTAATGGAGTTGATACAAGGAATCAACGACGAAGGGAAGACAATTTTGATAGTTACTCACGAGCCTGATATTGCCGCAATGTGCAAGAGAAACGTCGTACTTAAAGATGGTTTAATCATCGATGACATCAATGTCATCCAGCAAAGAGCATCTGCCTATGTTTAATATTGAACGGTGGCAGGAGATCTTTCAGGCGATAAGCCAGAATAAACTGCGGACGTTCCTCACTGGGATTTCGGTTGCATCCGGAATCTTCATACTTGTTATTTTGCTCGGCGCCGGAAAAGGCCTTCAAAACGGAATAGAGAAGCAATTCGAGCGTGATGCAGCCGGGATAATCGAGGTTTGGACAGGCGTCACTACCAAAGAATACAAAGGACTGAATCCTGGGCGGCAGATAAAATTCCACAATAGCGATTACAACATGTCGCTGCAAAAATTCGGTGAGCAGCTTGATAAGAAAGCTGCGACTGTGAATCATTGGGACGGGTCGGTCGTCTACGGAAAAGAAACAGGAAATTATCAATTTCGCGGCGTCTATCCCGACTACCAATTTATTGAAAATGCCACAATAACCCAAGGTCGGTTCATAAATGCAAATGATCTTGCAAGTACTGAAAAAGTGGCTGTAATTGGTGAGAAGATCCGTCTGGATTTATTTAAAGGCGAGTCACCTCTTGGCGAACAGCTGACAGTTAAAGGGATTCCGTTTAAAATAGTCGGGGTTTTTACAGATCCGGCGGGCGAACGCGAGGAAGCACGTATTTACATGCCTATTTCTACTGTGCAAAAAGTCTATGGCGGCGGCGACGAGATCTCGACGTTGTTCTATACAATGGACAAAACAGATAATTATGATGAAGCTCTTGCACAATCATTAAAGTTTACTGATCAACTTGGGCTCATGTTGCGAAGCAAGAATTCTGTCGCGCCTGATGATGAAAGTGCAATCGGAATTCACAATTCAGTTGAAGATGCCAAACAATTCTATGATTTGAATCTATACATCCGATTGTTTTTCTGGTGGGTCGGAATCTGCACGATTATCGCCGGCGTTGTTGGTGTCAGTAATATTATGTTGATTATTGTAAAGGAACGCACAAAAGAGATCGGAATTCGAAAAGCTCTTGGCGCCTCGCCAGTGTCAATTATAGGAATGATCCTCCATGAGTCAATTTTCATCACGACAATTGCAGGATTCATCGGACTCCTGATGAGTCTGTTGTTGCTCGAAATCGTCGGACCGATGATCAACAGTGAGTATTTCCTAAATCCGCAGGTAGATTTCAACATAGCAATTACGACTTTACTGTTATTGATATTTGCAGGAGCGCTTGCCGGATTTTTTCCAGCTTATCGCGCGGCTAAAATTAAACCGATTGTAGCACTTAGGGACGAATAATATGTTTGACAGAGACAAATGGAATGAGATTATTGAGGCGCTTACGGCCAATGTCTTTCGGACGGTCCTTACCGCGTTTGGCGTTTTCTGGGGGATTTTCATCCTTGTGATCCTGCTCGCTGCCGGCAATGGCCTTGAAAACGGCGTTAAAAAAGGATTTGCAGGAATTGCGACCAATACGATGTTTATGTGGACGCAAGGAACGTCGAAACCGTATAAAGGCCTTCCAATCGGTCGTGACTTTCATTTTAAGAATGATGATGTTCCGGCTCTAAAACAAAATTTTCCTGATCTACTTTATGTTTCTCCACGCAATCAACTTGGCGGATATGAAGGCACGAACAATGTAATCCGGGGCGATAAAACCGGGGCTTACACTGTCTACGGCGATTATCCTGAACTGATTTTGCAGGAATCGATGGATATTATCAAAGGGCGGTTTATCAACCATGGAGATATATCAGGCAGGCGAAAAGTTGCAGTTGTTGGCCAAGGTGTGATCGATGAGATGTATCTTCGGACAGAAGAAGTTATCGGCAGTTATATTAAGATCAACGGAATCAATTTCATGGTTGTGGGTGTTTATAAGAAGAAAGGGAATAATAACGGTAATGCCGAAGAAGCCCAGAAGAACATCTTCGTCCCATTTACGACATTCCAGCAGGCTTTTAATTTCGGCGACACAGTTGGCTGGATGGCTCTGACTGCAAAAGAAGGCTCATCGATTACGGAACTCAAAACCCCTATAGTTGATTTTTTAAAAACGCGGCATACAATTGCGCCTGATGACGAACGTGCTATCGGGAACTTCGATTTGTTTGAGGAATTCAGCAAGGTCAACGGACTCTTTTTAATCTTAAAATTTATTGCGTACTTCGTAGGAACTTTGGTGTTGCTTTCAGGCGTGATCGGGATTTCGAATATTATGCTGATCGTCGTCAAGGAAAGAACAAAAGAAATTGGTATCCGAAGGGCATTGGGAGCAACACCTCGTAACATCCGATCACAGATATTAACTGAGGCAATCTTCCTCACAATAGTTGCTGGTATGGCTGGAATTGCAGTTGCTACGGGATTGCTCGCAATCTTGAATTCGGTATTGGAATCTATGCCGGACGAAGATATGATGTTTGCAAATCCGAGTGTCGATCTTGCAGTGGTGTTTGTCGCACTTCTGATTCTTGTCGGTTCCGGATTACTTGCAGGTTTCATTCCTGCGCAAATGGCAATTAACGTCAAACCCGTTGATGCACTTAGAACTGAATAATCAATCAAATCTATAATACGAACAATCAAATCACAATGAAAAAAGGAATAACAATAATTGTCCTGATCATAATCGCTTTAGTCTTTTTCTCGGCGCTCTACTATCTGTATGCGAAAAATCAGGAACCGCCAGTAGTTTTCGAAACGGAGAAGCCGGAAATTAAGACAATTGTCAAAAACACAATTGCAACAGGTAACATTGTTCCTGATGAAGAGGTTCTGATCAAGCCGAACATCAGCGGAATTATAGAAGAAGTTTACATAGAAGCTGGCGGATTTGTCAAGGCGGGCGACATGATTGCCCGAATTCGGGTCGTTCCCAATATTTCCAATTTGAGCAATACGCAAAGCCAGGTAAATTCGGCGAAAATTAGTCTTGACAATCAGGAGAAGATTTACAAACGCCAGAAGACTTTATTTGATAAAGGTGTAATCTCCGCCAATGACTTTGATGCCGCCGAAGCCGCCTATAAGCAGGCTAAGCAACAATATAATGCTTCGCGGCAGAATTATGATATCGTTAAAACGGGAACCGCCAGAGGCCTTGGCAACGTTGCCAACACAATGATCCGCTCCACAGTAACAGGAATGGTTTTGGATGTTCCGGTGAAAGTGGGTAACCAAGTCATAGAAAGCAACAATTTCAATGAAGGAACTACAATTGCGAGCTTGGCAGATGTTGGCCGGATGATTTTCATCGGAAAAGTCGATGAGTCGGAGGTTGGAAAGATCAAGGAAAACCTGCCGATCGAAATTACTGTTGGTGCTATCGAAAATAAAAAGTTCGACGCTGTATTGAATTATATCGCACCAAAAGGTAAGACTGAAAACGGTGCAATTCAGTTCGAAATCAAAGCCAGGCTTACCAACAGGGACGACACGTTTATCAGAGCAGGATTAAGTGCGAATGCATCTATTATCCTTGACAAGGCCGATCAGGTGCTCGCGCTCAAAGAATCACTCATACAGTTTGACGAGAAAACACAAAAACCATTTGTCGAAGTTGAAACCGGGCCGCAAACATTCGAGAGGCGCGATGTTGTATTAGGCGTCAGCGACGGAATTTATGTTGAAGTCAAAAGTGGCGTAAAGGCTGCCGACAAGGTAAAAGTGTGGAATCAAGGGCTGGTGAAAGAAGAGCCTGCCAAATAACAGTATTTCAGTAAAATCATCATCAATCATAGTAAAAAAACATAAATTTGTACCGCTGAAAAAGCTGTGCTGTCATTCCAATCATATGAAAAAATATAGTTGTCTTGCAATCCTGTTCTGTTTGCTGTTGAGCATTTCCGCGCATTCGCAATCAAAACGTTGGACTTTGGAGGAAAGCGTTTCATACGCACTCGAGAATAATATTACAATTAAACAAACTGAACTTGACTTACAGCTTTCGGACATCGGCAGAAAAGACGCGTTCGGAGGTTTTCTCCCAACGGTCAATGCAAGCGCATCCCATTCATGGAATGTCGGATTGAATCAAAACATCACAACCGGACTTTTAGAAAATCAAACTACGCAGTTTACATCAGCCGGTGTTAATATGGGTGTTCCCATTTATAATGGGCTTAGGCTTCAAAATCAACTACGCAGGGCAAAACTCGCAATCATCGGTTCTCAGTATCAGCTTTCGAAAATAAAAGATGATGTTGCGCTTAATGTGGCGAACGCATTTTTGGAAATCCTCTTCAATAAGGAGAACCTGAAAGTACAACGGGAGCAATTGGCGAACAATCAACGCCAAATGACCCGTACGGATGAACTTGTAAACGCCGGGTCGATCCCGCGTGGTGATTTAATGGACATGCGGGCAACAGTTGCTACAAGTCAGCAAGCAGTTGTAAACGCAGAAAATTCCCTGCTGATTTCAAAATTGAGCCTTGCACAATTGTTACAACTTGAAGATTTTAAAGATTTTGATGTTGCTGAAGTTGACTATGAGCTGACAGAAAGTCCGACGATGTTGCAAACGCCTGAAACCATTTTTGAAAAGGCAAAGGAAGAACGTATGGAAATCAAGATCGCACGTACAAATCTTGAACTTGCAGAGCGCGATGTGAAAATTGCACGTGGAGCACTTCAGCCAAACCTGGTTGGGTTTTATAGTTTCAGCACAAGAGCCGCATATTCTGACCGATTGGTGAACGTTATCCAAGATCCCGATAATCCTACCACTGTAATTGGTGTAGTTGAAGGAACGAACCAAAATGTGCTTCAGCCAAATTTTGTTCCGGTGCTTGGCAGCCCATTGCCGCTGTTCGAGCAGTTTGACGAAAACAAAGGGCATTCGTTCGGTTTCCAGCTCAATATTCCGATATTGAACGGTTTCTCAGCCAGAAACAATGTTGAGCGTTCGCGGGTTGCGCTTGAAAGATCACGAATTTTAATGTCACAAGCTGAGCTTGATCTTGAACGAAATGTTTATCAGGCATTTACCGATGCGAAAGGTGCATTGAACGCATATGAATCGGCGGTTGCAGCACTAGAAGCAAGACGTGAAGCATTTAATTATGCAACTGAAAAGTATGCTGTGGGAATGATGAATGCATTCGATTTTAATCAGGCGCAGACGCTACAAACCAACGCAGAATCAGAAGTTATCCGAGCTAAATACGAATATATTTTCAGGGTAAAAGTCGTTGAGTTTTACTTCGGAATTCCAATAATCCAAAAATAGAAGCCATGTCAAAGAAAACAATTTATTATTTAATTGGCGGATCGCTTGCACTTATAGTGTTGCTTGTAGTCTTGTCGAAAAGCGGTGCGCTCGGCGACAAAAAGAAAGGGACCGAAGTAGAAGTTGCTACCGTCAATGAAACTACAATCATTGAAACAGTTTCCGCGACAGGGAAGATCCAACCCGAAATCGAAGTTAAAATATCTTCTGAAGTTTCAGGGGAAATAATTTCATTACCAATTAAAGAAGGACAGGTTGTCAAAAAAGGGCAGTTGTTGGTTAAGATAAACCCCGATCTGTATACATCAGGATTGAGTCGGACAGTTTCTAATTTATCGGGATCAAAAGCCGGATTGAGCCAGGCAGATGCACAGTTTAAGGAAGCACAGGCAAATTACAAAAGAAACAAGACACTTTTCGATAAAGGAATAATATCAAAAGCAGATTGGGACAAAGCAGTTTCGACTTTTGAAGTTGCCAAAGCGAACAAACAGTCGGCTTATTATAACGTACAAAGCGCTGCCGCAACTGTCAATGAAGCCAAAGATAATTTGGGTCGGACCACAATTTACGCTCCCGCGGATGGAACTATTTCGTTATTGAATGTTGAACTGGGCGAAAGAGTCCTTGGGACACAGCAGATGACCGGAACAGAAATTTTACGTGTTGCCAATCTCAACAACATGGAAGTTGAAGTAGATGTCAACGAAAACGACATTGTTAAAATATCAGTTGGTGATTCGGCAAATGTTGAGGTTGATGCCTACATGAAGAAGCAATTTAAAGGATTGGTGACGAGCATTTCTAATTCGGCCAGCGCCGCATTGACTGCTGACCAGGTTACAAACTTTAAGGTGAAAATACGGATCCTCAAGGAATCGTATGAGGATCTGACAGCTGGAAAACCGGAAACATATTCTCCTTTTCGTCCTGGAATGACCGCGACTGTTGATATTATTACCAGAAGAAACGAGAACGTAATTGCCGTTCCGATTAGTGCAATAGTTGTTAAATCGGATACAAGCGCAACAGCTCCAATTGCTGTCGATACTGAAAAAGATGGCGACAAGCCGAAGCCCAGGAGCGACAAGAAAATGGAATGTGTTTTCGTGAAAGTAGGTGATAAAGCCAGAATCCGTGTTATCACAACCGGAATTCAGGATGATACCAATATTGAAGTTACTTCAGGGTTAAAAAAGGGCGACGTTGTAATAACCGGACCTTATTCTACAGTTACGAAAGATCTTAATTCGGGTGATTTAGTTGTTTTAAAAGAAGACGAAGACGAGCCTAAAGCTGAAAAGAACGTCAAGAAGTAATGACATACATACTCAATATTGAAACTGCGACAAAAAATTGTTCAGTTTCGGTAGCAAAAGATGGCGAAGTCGTTGCGTGTCGTGAAGCAGCGGAAGCCGGATATACGCATGCTGAAAAACTCCATGTTTTTATCGAAGAGGCACTTCGTGACGCCAATATCTTATTTCAGGACCTGAATGCGGTTGCAGTCAGCCGCGGTCCGGGATCGTATACAGGTTTGCGAATCGGCGTTTCTGCAGCAAAAGGATTGTGCTACGCGCTGAATATTCCACTGGTCATTGTTGATACGTTACAAGTTCTTGCAGCGCAGGCAAAAGTTGAGCACGGCAAGATTATACCGATGATTGATGCAAGGCGTATGGAAGTCTACAGTGCGATTTTTTCGTCTGATCTTCAAGCAGAAAGGGAAGTCCAGGCAGAAGTTATTACTGAAGATTCGTTTTCCGATATGGAGGATGCCGTTTATTTTGTTGGCGATTGTGCCGATAAATGTAAGCCAGTATTGACCAAAAGCAACTTTACTTTCCTGGAAGACATCCTATATCCGTCAGCAAACGAAATGGCATCATTAAGTTTTGCAAAATTTGCCCAGGGCGACTTTGCCGATGTAGCGTACTTTGAGCCTTACTATCTCAAAGACTTTTTAATGACAACTTCTAAAAAGTAAATATCCAGTCGTTCATCTAACCTAAATCACATTGCTAATTGACTACTTGCTTCTTCAAAAGATTGAGCCGGTAAGCCGCATGTTTTGTTTTGGCAGACATAAAACAGAGTTTGCTCGCTGTTA
>DASVRQ010000052.1:0-1759 GCA_036388535.1 Flavobacterium sp.
TGTGCTCTATCTTCCTCATTTTTTGTAATTTTATGTAAATGTAGAACATTCAACGTGGCCGCGACAACTTCCGAAACAATGCGGCGTTAATAATGCAGCGCAACATCCAAAGCAACATCATGATACAAATTTTCACCGGGAATTATTCAGAAGCAATGATCATCAAAAACATCCTCGAAAACGACCGCATTAACGTCTTTACGATTAATGAAAGCATGTCGATCATTGAACCTGTCGCTATTAGTTCCGGCGGCTACAATGCCGTCTCGCTGCAAGTAAGGGAAGAAGACGTTGCAAAAGCAGCCGAAATCATCGATGATTACAACAGCGGAAAATTAGATTTAGGCCAATAATCCCACGTGAACATGCAGCTGTCTAATTGAAAAACTTAAAATTCCTGCTACAATTTCAAAAAACCGTATTTTTGCGACATGGAAACTAACAGACAAAAGAAAATAGGCGGCGTACTCCAGAAAGACCTGGTTGATATTCTTCAGGGCGAAATCAGGAAAAACAACATCCAAAATCTTGTTATTTCTGTTTCTAAAGTTTCAGTTACCACAGATCTTTCTGTTGCGCAGGTACATTTAAGCATCTTCCCACAGGATAAAGCTGCCGAAACACTGGCGGCGATCAAGTCAAACGGCCCATTAATAAAGCACGATCTTGCGCAACGTGTAAAGCTTCAGCTTCGAAAAGTGCCAAATTTGATCTTCCGAATAGACGATTCTCTCGACTACATCGAAAAGATCGACAACGCACTTGCAGGCAAAGAAAATCCAATCACAAACCGCGACCTGCTCGACAAACGCAAAAAGTCGTAGCGTGAACTTCCCGTTCTACATAGCCCGTCGATACCTTATAAGTACGAGCAAGAACAATGCGATCAACATTATTACCGGAATTGCATCACTCGGAATCATAATCGGTGCGCTGGCTTTATTTGTAGTGCTTTCCGTATTTAGCGGATTAAAAGATTTCAGCCTTTCCTTCAGCAACGACTTCGACCCAGATCTTAAAATTTCAGCGCTTCAGGGAAAATCGTTTGTGGTTTCGGCAGAACAGGATAGTAAACTCAGGCAGATAAGCGGAATTACAGCAACGTCGAAGGTGATCGAAGAACGTGTGCTTTTCGTTTTTAACGGAAAAGAAAAAGTCGCATACATGAAAGGCGTCGACAGCTTATTTCCTAAAGTAAACGATGTCCATAAAACTTTATTTAACGGCCAGTGGATCGAGACCAATACTTACCAAACCGTTATGGGATATGGTATCGCCAACAATCTTTCGGTCGGATTATTCGATTTCAACAATCCCCTTGAAGTCTATGTCCCAAAACCTGGAAGAGGTACGATCAGCACGCCTGAACAGGCTTTCAATAAAAGTGAACTCCTTCCGATAGGCATTTATGCGATTAGCGAAGAACTCGATTCGAAATATGTTTTTGTAGACATCGGTCTCGCACAGGAAATGCTTCAATACAAACCTGCGCAAATTTCCGCTATTGAAGTCAATCTCGCACCTGGCGCCAACGAAGTCACTGTTTCCAGCCAACTTCGCGAGGTTTTCAACAACAATATTACAATTCGAAATCGCGCACAATTAAACGATTCGCTTTATAAAATGCTCAATACTGAAAATCTTGTCGTCTACCTCATCTTTACTTTGGTTATAATCGTGGCGCTATTCAACCTGATAGGCGCGCTGATCATGATGATCCTCGACAAAAAGCCAAATCTGAAGACGATGATGAGCCTTG
>DASVRQ010000053.1:0-122306 GCA_036388535.1 Flavobacterium sp.
CACCCAAACCTGTGTTGTGGTAGTGATTGCAGGCGACAGAGGCGAATCACCTCCAGGGAAACTGTGGTAACTACTGCCTGCAGGTAAAGCAGGAAGCGTATAGGAATCACATGCCGTTACATCGGCAACGACCGGTGTCGGAGGCGTTTGATTAATAGTTACTATAAAACTGCCTTCTGAAGTACAATTAGGCGTTGTTCCAGTTTCGGAACGGACCCAAATTTCCTGAGTCGATAAAATTTGCGTCCCTGGCGCTATCGGGCCTACACCACCAAGAGCTGAATAATAGAACTGCCCTGCAGGAAGATCCGGAAGAACATAGCTATCACAAGCAGTCACATCTGCAGGATCTGGAGCCGGGGGCGTATCAATTATGGTTACCGTAAATGTCACTTCTGAGCTACATCCAGGTACACCCGTAAGAATAATAATATCACTGGTCTCAACGATATTCATATCGGTTATAGGACTATTCCCACCCGGTTGACTTTGGTAAGTACTACCTGTCGGAAGCGCAGGAAGCAAATAGGAATCACAGGCGGTAACATCTGCAGGAGTTGGAGCCGGCGGAACGGAAGTAATTGTTAGTTGGAAACTTCCTTCAGAAGTACAGTTTGGAACAGTCCCTGTTTCTTCAACTATAAATACTTCCTGAGAAGTTGTCAAAGTTGTTCCTTCAGGAATTATTGTTGTTGGACTACCGCCTGTTGCGCTGTGGTAAGTTTGATTAGCCGGAAGATCAGGCAGGATATATTGATTACAGCTTGAAACATCAGCAGGATCCGGAACCGGAGGCAACGGAATTATTGTTACTGTAAAGTTCCCTTCCGCTACGCAGTTTGGCGTGGTGCCACTTCCTTCACAGACATAAACAGTTTGTGTACCTGATAAGACTGTGCCTTCTGGAATAAGAGTAGCAGGATCACAACCGGGCGCGCTATGGTAGGTTTGTCCGGCAGGAAGCGTAGGAAGCATGTAGCTTTCACATACGATAACATCTGCAGGATTGGGCTGCGTTGGCGTATCAAAAATGGTAACTGTAAAGCTCGCTTCAGAAAAACAAGGTGGATCAGTGTTGCTTGTAACTGCTTCCCATATTACCTGGGTCGATAATATTGGAGTTCCCGGAGCCAAAACAGTTCCGCCGCCATTGGCGCTCGAATCTGTTTGATAGGTATGATTGGGCGGAAGATCCGGCAAAACATAACTGTCGCATGCCGAGACATCAGCAGGATCTGGCGGAGTTGAGATAAATTCATGCAAGACGAATGAGCCTGTATAGATACAACCTGCATCATTAACTAAATCTTGCACGCTGTAATAAATTACTTCACCCTCAAAACCTGCATAGGCTTCGGGATTTAATATCTCATTAGCAACATCTTCAGCATTTTGCTGTGTATGATGAAAGAAAATTGGATAAAAAATCGGGTCCAGCGATCCTAATATTACAGGAATATTGGTGTTAAGGTCGAACAAGTCGCAAGAAGTCAAGTCATTTGCCGGATTCAAGTCAGGTGCTTCAAGTACCGTAATACATTTTTGGGTGCCATAGGTACATCCGAAATTATCGGTCATTGAAAACGAGTAGCAGTATGTACCAGGCTGGGTTGGCTCTACTGTAATTGTATTTCCTGATGTGCTGGTAATAGTAGGGTCTGAAGCCCACCCGGAAGATACCACCGTAGGGGTAAACGACAAATCGCCTGGAACCAATGCTGGATCGAAAGTCAGGAACCATGAAAATATATATCCATTATCAACACCCAAATTATCAGTTACCTGAATGGTCCAGGTTCCGTTAAGCGGACTTCCGACAAGCGAACTAAAAGAACCGGCCGGCAAATATGTTCCTGCCACAATTGAGTTACCCGCAGGATTTCCTGCAGTGACTGTAGGCCCGTTAATTAATAATTGCGTACCCGACATTGAGAAACAGTATTGAGAACCTGTTCCTGGTCCAACCTGTGGATCATCAAGCGGGCTTCCCAAATAGGTCCCGCCCGAGCCAGGATAAGCTTTCAATATCGCCTGTTGGCCATTCGGACTGATGATTGTTATCTGCAAGTCGCCAAGATACGAATGCTCCATATTAAGGCAGATGCTCTGCAACTGGTTCATATTGGTCATCACCTGACCTGAATCGAAACAATCCACTACGATAGCAGTCTGGTAAGAGGCACCGCTACCATCGGGCAAAAAAGTCGTTCCACTTACAGGCGGCGTACATTCATAATTGAATGGCGTTGGAATCGGAGTTCCCGTTATGGTTACCGATTGGCCCAAGCAGATTTCTTCAGAACTGGAACTTATACTGAAGGTTGGTTCAGTTGAAACCTGGACGATCTGATTGATCATGTTATTGTTGACGCAATCGAGCGGATCCGTAATATGTAAATTCACGCGGTAAACACCAGCAGTCGAATACGTTGTGGTCGCAGTTGCGCCGCTTCCAAATAATCCGTTATCAAAGTTCCATTCATATGTTGCACCCGTTCCCGAATTTGAAAAAGTGCCCGTTCCGTTAAAAGTCACGGATTCTCCCTGACAAATACGAATAATCCCATCACCATCTGCAGCAGGAGAAGAACTTGCCAATTGGGCATTTATTACCTGGCACGGTGTTATGCATGATAGTGCTGCTGCCCAGCCCGGCGTTGTATTCGAACCGTCTGATACAAAGCGAATCGTAATACAACCTGTAGTGTTTGCACCTGTTGCCTGAACGATTCCCGGCGATGTTGTTCCCGAATAAGTTCCGAACAAAGGCGCAGAGATACTATTTCCGTCATAGATGAACATCTGGTCTGCATTAAGCTCGATATTAAACACCGAAAAATCCATCCTGATCGAACTGCCGGGAGTCGACGGACAGAAAGTCATCGTGAAGTTCTGGCCATTCTGATAATTTCCGCTTGCGCCTCCCGAATCATAAAAATTACCTCCGCAAGTAGTTACAGAGGTATTGGACATATTGTAATTCTGAGCTGACAACGTCACACAGAAAAATAGCGCAATTAAGGGTAGAAAATGTTTCATCTATTATTTTCTTAAGTTTTGTGGATGCACGATAATGATCAAATTTGTATCATCAATGCGATAAATTTTATCAGTAGGCGCATAAAAATCAAGGTCGTACTTCAGGATGTTGAAGGTGCTTTTATCAAATATGACATCCCTTTGCAGGTTCGGATTATATTTATTAAACAACTTGACCGAAGATAATTTAGGGTGTTTTTCGTCCGATTTATAAGTAAAATCGACAACTTCATAGCGCTGGTTCAAAATAGCGTTTAAATTCTTCAAACGCTGCGGATCGCTTAGCACCAACTGCTGTAACTGGTCGGCAAAAACTTCAGAAATTCGCGGGTCAACTGCCTGATTTCCCGTATTATTGGTATTTTCCTGTGATATTGCCCGTACGGCAAAAAGGCATAACACCAAAAGGATATAAATCTTCTTCATTGTATATTTTTTAAGGAGCGAAATTTACATAAATTTAGTAAATATTTATCTTAAAATTGAGATTATTTAATTTTAACACTCATTCCCTTGCCTCACATTTTATTATTATCTTTGGCATCAATTTTTTACAGCCAATAACATACCTTTTAAAATGGTGAATAACGAAGATTTGCACGATGAGATCGGACATGACCACATAGCCACGAGTGCAACAAATCCAATACGTGAAGATGCTTTTGATTTAAGTGACGAGAAAAAAATTGAGCAGATCAGCAGCAATGTCGAAAGCATTCTCCTCACATTGGGAATGGACCTGACCGATGACAGCCTCAAAGGCACCCCGCTGCGGGTCGCTAAAATGTTTGTTAAAGAAATCTTTGGCGGACTCAATCCTGAACGAAAGCCGAAAGCCTCCACTTTTGAGAACCACTACAAGTACGGCGAGATGCTCGTCGAGAAAAATATCACCCTCTACTCTACCTGTGAGCACCACTTGTTACCGATAATCGGGCGTGCACATGTGGCCTACATTTCGAACGGCAGGGTTATCGGGTTGTCGAAAATGAACCGGATTGTCGATTTTTTTGCAAAACGGCCTCAGGTTCAAGAACGTTTGACCATGCAGATTGTGCAGGAACTGCAGCGTGCACTGGGAACTCAGGATGTTGCTTGTGTAATTGACGCCAAACATTTGTGTGTTAACTCGCGCGGAATCCGCGATATTGAAAGCAGCACCGTTACTTCGGAGTTTGGAGGAAAGTTCAAAGAAGCCGCAACAAAACGCGAATTTTTGAATTACCTCCAGATGGAAACTAGATTTTAAAATACTGACCTGCCCTAGCTCTGATTGCTATGCCAATTCGCCAGCGCTCGGGTTTGCGGATAGCTTTTTAGTTGATTATGAGATCCTCGGGGGGCTCAGCATGACACAAAAGCTTACAGCGCATAGCAGGAATAGCTTCTAAAAGAAATAATAATTATGCCGTTGTACAACACGAATCCACTCAAAATATACAATTCGCTCTCGGGTGAAAAGGAAGTTTTTACGCCCATCCACGAAGGAAATGTTGGCATGTACGTTTGCGGTCCGACGGTTTACAGTAATGTCCACCTTGGGAATGTGCGCACGTTCATGTCGTTTGACGTGATTTTCCGGTACTTGATGCATCTGGGATTTAAAGTCCGTTATGTCCGGAATATTACTGACGTCGGCCATATCGTTGATGATATCGATGAAGGCGAAGATAAAATTGCGAAGAAAGCGCGTGTCGAACAGCTTGAGCCGATGGAAATCGTACAGCGTTACACGGTCGATTTCCACGAGATTTTAAAAGATTTTAATTTTTTGCCGCCCAGCATCGAGCCAACGGCAACCGGCCATATCATTGAGCAGATCGAAATCGTAAAAACTATTATCGGGTGCGGACTTGCCTATGAAGCAAATGGATCGGTATATTTTGATGTTGTCAAATTCAACGAAACGAGTTACTACGGAAAGCTGAGCGGCCGAAACATCGAGGACATGCTCGGAAACACGCGCGATCTTGACGGGCAATCCGATAAAAAGAACCCGCAGGATTTCGCACTTTGGAAAAAAGCAGAACCACAACATATAATGCGCTGGCCTTCGCCGTGGAGCGATGGATTTCCGGGTTGGCACCTCGAATGTACTGCGATGAGCACCAAATATCTCGGCAATCACTTTGATATTCACGGAGGCGGAATGGACCTCAAGTTCCCGCATCATGAATGTGAGATTGCACAAAATGAAGCGTGCACTGGCCAGGCGCCGGTAAATTATTGGATGCACGCCAACATGCTGACGCTGAACGGAAAAAAGATGTCGAAATCGACGGGCAATAATATTTTGCCGCGCGAAATTCTCACAGGCGACAATTCGATTCTAAGCAAGGCATTTTCAGCTTCAGTGACCCGTTTTTTTATGATGCAGGCGCATTACCGAAGCATACTTGATTTTTCGGATGATGCTATTGTCGCAGCCGAAAAAGGATATGGACGGTTAATGGAAGCCATAGACGGAGTATCTGAAATCGTACCCGGACCCACATCCACAATTGATATTACAAAGTGGAAACATTTTTGTTATGAGGCGATGAACGATGATTTCAATACGCCAATTTTAATAGCATATCTTTTTGATGGCGTACGCTTCGTGAATCTGCTTAAAGATGGAAAAGAATTCGTCACCGCTACCGATCTTGAACTTCTTGGCAAGACGATGAAGAGCTTCGTTTATGACGTACTTGGATTGCTTGACGAGAAAGGTGCCGGAGCCAACAATGAAAAACTGGCGGGAACTGTCAACTTATTGATTGCCATGCGGAACCAGGCTCGTGCTGATAAAAATTTCGCGTTATCGGATCAGATTCGGGATCAACTAAGCGCTCTTGGTATTCAGCTTAAAGATGGAAAAGAAGGAACGACTTTCAGTCTCTGATGACGTTGAAGAAAATACTCATATTGCCATTTGTCGCATTGATCAGGTTTTACCAGATAATAATCTCGCCGGTTTTACCATCGGCATGCAGGTTCCAGCCAACATGCTCAAGTTATTTTTTGGATGCTTTGAAGATCCACGGATTATTTCACGGCAGTTATCTTGGAGTCAGGCGGATCTTGAAGTGCCATCCATGGGGACCGACAGGTTATGATCCTGTTCCGGGAAAGGGTTGCGACCATTAAGTATAAAGTTCCTTAGAATGCCATATTTCGAAAAATAGAAATAGTAGCCGGGTTATGTTCTTGGTTTCAGCAACCGACATATAATGGTTTTAGTTCGTCTCTTTGTAGTATTTTCTTTATTTTTACCATAATTTTTATCGTACACCATGACACAATCGCTTACAATGGTCTGGAATCCTTCTGAAGGAATCGACCTTGGCTTCTTCATTGTCCGCTACTACAGTTTGATGTTCGTCATCGCCTTCGCCCTCGGATGGTTCATTATGAAGAAGATTTTTGATCGTGAAGGCGAACCTATAGATAAACTTGATTCGCTGTTTATTTGGACGGTTCTCGCCACATTGCTCGGTGCACGACTGGGACATGTATTTTTCTATGATTGGGAATACTACCGCAATCATTTAGCTGAAATTTTGTTGCCCTTCCGATTTGATCCTGAGTTTGAGTTTACCGGATTTCAGGGGCTTGCGAGCCATGGTGCTGCGATTGCCATCATCGTAACGATGTATTTCTTCAGTAAAAAGATCATGAAAAGGTCGTTGTTGTGGGTTTTGGACCGGGTTGTCATCCCGGTCGCGAGTGGAGCAATTTTCGTGCGTATCGGAAATTTTTTTAATTCGGAGATTATTGGCCATACTACTGACTCAGCATTTGGAGTAAGATTCATCAAGGATCATTTTTCCGCAAAAGACATTGTAAAAAGTACCAGAATTCCAAATTCTAAAGAGGCATATGACGCTGTAACGCACAATCCGCAGTTCGCAGATCTTTTACAGCAGGTTCCGTCACGGCATCCTGCGCAGCTTTACGAAGCTTTTGGATACGTAATAGTGTTCGCAGTGCTGTTCTTTCTGTATTGGCGTACAAACGCACGTGAAAGACGCGGATTCCTTTTCGGATTGTTCCTGGTCCTACTGTGGACTGTTCGTTTTATAGTAGAATATGTAAAGGAAAGTCAGGGCGGATTTGAAAAAGACCTCGGGTTGTTGTCGACTGGGCAATGGCTTAGTATTCCGTTTATACTTGTTGGACTTTATTTTATCTTCTTTGCGGAGAAACCTGTTAAGCCCGAGTAGGCAGTTTTCAGTCGCAGTTGGCAGTCACAGTCACCATTTGCAGTTTTCGATGCTGGCTGACGTTCCTGATAAATAGTCACAGTTTTAGCTCCGTTCGCTTCGCGGACTACGTCAGCGGCAGTTTCACGCAGTGGCTTCTACCTCCTAATTAATTCAATGCGGACCTCTTTGCAGCTTTGTGTGTCTCTGCGAAACAACCTCGGTAGTTGCAAGTACTCCGGATCAAGAGTTTTTCTCGGCTTAGGGATTGAAGCAAAGTGCCGTGCACTGCGGAAAGCCCGCCGCGCTAGCGGAAGCCCCAAAATAAAAACTATTCAATAAAAAAGCCCGACGAATCGGGCTTTAATTATATGTAAAATCTTGAAATTAGGCTTGGTTATGCAGCTCTTCGATTCGTTTGTGCTCAGCTGCTGAGATCGTATCTACAAGAACCGGAGTCGCGATGAATAACGACGAGTAAGTTCCTACGATTATTCCGACCAACATCGCAAAGATGAATCCGCGTATTGATTCTCCACCGAATACGAACATGATCGCCAATACCAAAATCATTGTCAACGAGGTATTGATTGTTCTTGACATTGTTGAGTTGATCGATTGGTTTACAATCTGGTTGAAGTTTCCTTTTGCCTGTCCGCCCAAATATTCACGAACCCTGTCAAATACAATTACAGTATCGTTCATCGAGTATCCAATAACGGTAAGGATTGCAGCGATAAAGTGCTGGTCAATTTCCATTCCGAACGGCATGTATTTCCATAACAATGAGTAAAGGCCCAAAACGAAGATAACGTCATGCGCAACGGCAGCGATCGCACCAAGGCTATATTGCCATTTCCTGAAACTTATCATCAGGTAAAGGAAAACGATTCCCATTGCTCCAAGAACTGCCCAATATGAGTTAGTCTTGATATCTTCAGCGACCGTTGGCCCAACCTTCGATGCCTGAAGGATTCCAAGTTTTTTGCCTTCTGAACTGTTGACGAATTGCTCGTATGTAAGTCCGGCAGAATAATGTTTCTTTAAATTGTTGTAAAGCAGCCTGTTTACTTCTTCGTCAGCTTTTACGCCGCTTTCTTCAACTTTATACTTAGTAGTTATTTTCAATTGGTTATCAGATCCGAATACTTTAGCCTCGGCACTTCCGCCAAAAACTGCAGCAAGTTCCTCACGAACAACATCTGGCGCAACAGGCTTTTCAAAACGCACCTGGAAAGTACGTCCTCCCACAAAATCCACACCCTGATTAAGACCGTTTGTAGCCAAGGATACTATACTTACGATAACAACCAAACTTGAGAAAATGTACGTGTACTTCTTCTTACCAAGGAAGTCGTAATGGAAGTTTGTAAAGAAGTTTTTAGAGAAACCTGTCACGAACGACAATTTGTTTCCTCTGTTTACGCTCCAATCCAACAACATTCTTGTAATGAAGATCGATGTGAATAACGATGTCAAAATACCAATCAACAAAGTTGTCGCAAATCCTTGAATCGGGCCACTACCAAAAATAAGCAGGACAGCTCCCGTTAGTACGTGTGTTACGTTTGCATCTACAATCGAACGCATCGCGCCTTTCCATCCGAAAGAAGCTTTGATCGCTTCGTCTATCGTCTTCCCGAGGCGGAGTTCTTCCTTCGCTCGTTCATATATAATAATATTCGCATCGACGGCTGTACCCATTGTAAGTACGATACCGGCAATACCAGGCAATGTAAGAACTGCACCGAGGCTTGCGAGTACTCCAAACAAGAACAAGAGATTGACGGCCAATGCAATATTTGCAAACCAGCCTGCTTTTCCGTAGTAGATTACCATCCAAAGCGAAACAAGCAACAATCCTAATAAAGCGGAATTTGTACCATTGTCGATAGCTTCCTGTCCTAATGACGGACCTACAACTTCTGACTGTACTATTTCGGCTGCAGCCGGTAATTTACCCGCACGCAACACGTTGGCTAAATCTTTAGTCTGTGTTACATCGAATGCACCTGAAATTTCAGAACGTCCACCAGAAATTGGCCCGCTGCTAACTCCCGGAGCCGAATAGACGACTTTATCCAGAACGATGGCGATATATCCCTTTTCCTCGTATGCTTTCTTTGTCAACTCTTCCCAAGCTCTTGCTCCGGCGCCATTCATCTGCATGGAGACCGCTGGTTTACCCATCTGGTCAAAAGCATCGTTGGCATCGGTAACGACACCGCCACTCATTGCAGCTTGATTGTTACGGCTTGGTTTAAGTGCGTATAATTCGACTGCTTCAAGATCTTTTCCTGTTGCGTCTTTAGTTTTTGTAAGCGTGCTCCATACGAACTTCGCATTGCGTTTGTCAGCCGGTAATAAAACGCGGATGTCCTTTCTGTTCAACATTGCGCTCACTGCAGCAGTATCATTTGGAGAAACCATTCCTAAAACAGGTCCGCCACCGCCGCCAATAAATTTCCCTACTAAAGGATCATTCCCTTTTGCTGTTGCAACGCTGTCTTGTGATTTATCAGTCAATAAATCTGCAAGAGTATCATTTGTAGTAGTTGCAGTTTCTTTTGCCTGAGCAGTTTCAGTAGCTTTTAGCGCCTGATTTGCCGTCATTAGGAAGTTTTGAAGTTCTTCAGCCTTATATGTTTCCCAGAACTCAAGTTGAGCTGTACCTTGTAATAATTTTTTGATCCTGTCAACATCTTTCGCGCCCGGAAGTTCCACAAGGATTCTTCCTGATTGTCCCAGCTGTTGGATGTTTGGTTGTGTTACACCGAATTGGTCAATACGTTTTCTCAATACTTCGAACGCACTTTCGATCGATTCTTTAACTTTTTGACGAACTACTTTTTCAACCTGCGCATCAGTCATCTGAACGTTGACCTGGTCACCGATGATACGGTTGGCGAAAATCTGTGGATCGGCCAATTTTACTGTTCCGTTCGAAGCTTCATAGAATTCATCAAAGAAAGCATCGACATAATCTTGGTTTCCTTTTTTGTTTTTTGTTGCGTCTACAAGCGCTTTATTAAAAACAGGATTTTTGGTATTGTTTGCTAGTCCTTTGATAATGTCTCTTACAGAGATTTCAAGAGTAACATTGATTCCGCCTTCAAGGTCAAGCCCTTTGTTGATTTTCTTGTCTTTTACATCATCGTAAGTGAATTCGGCAAAACCGAGATTCATGACATTTATCTTGCCGATAGAGTCGAGATACCGAACTTCTTTTTCCGGGTTGCCGGCCGCATAAGCTTTGGCATCGTTCTCTATGTTATTGGCCACGAAGGTGAAAGAAAGCTGGTAAATACTTACCAATGCAAATAAAATTGCGAAAAATTTGACTAGTCCTCTATTCTGCATTACTATTTAAAATTAATTAATCCTTGTTGATGTAAATATGTTTGTTTGATGCTGGCATCAGCATTTACAGGTTAGACCGATATTGCTACTGCGGATTTTTTGAAACGTGCAAATATATAATTAACCAAAAGACTAACCAATTTATTTATTGATTAATCTCGAAAAAAAGACTGCTATTCTGCAGTCTTTTTTGTATATTATGCATTCTGTTAGGACAAAACCGACTTCAGATCGGCATTCATATTACGGACTGCATCAGCGCTTTTCGCAAATAATGCTTTTTCTGACTCGTCAAGATCGATTGCAAGTATCGCTTCGATTCCATTTTTGCCGATAATGCACGGAACTCCGATACAAATATCATTCTGTCCGTATTCTCCGTCAAGCATAACCGAACATGCGATCATTTTCTTCTGGTCGTTCAGGATGCTGTCTACAAGATAAGCAACCGAAGCTCCGGGAGCGTACCAAGCTGATGTGCCCAACAATCCGGTCAAAGTCGCGCCTCCAACCATTGTGTCTTTTGCTACTTGCTCTAAAGCGTCAGCCGACAAAAATTGCGAAACCGGAATGCCGTTATAAGACGCAAGTCTCGTTAGCGGAATCATGGTCGTATCACCGTGACCGCCAATTACCATTGCAGAGATATCGTTTATTGGTTTATCCAATGCTTTAGAAAGGTAGTATTTGAATCGGCTGCTGTCCAGCGCGCCTCCCATTCCGATGATTCTGTTCTTTGGCAAACCTGTAGCTTTTAACGCCAGGTATGTCATCGTATCCATCGGATTTGAAACCACCACAACAATAGTTTCAGGCGAATGCTCCAAAACATTTTGAACAACAGTTTTTACAATTCCGGCATTGATCCCGATTAATTCCTCACGTGTCATTCCCGGCTTACGCGGAATACCTGAAGTAATTACCACAACATCGCTGTTTGCGGTTTTTGAATAATCATTCGTAACACCAGATACACGTGTGTTGAAGCCGGTATTGGCAGCACACTGACTGATGTCCATTGCTTTACCCTCGGCAAAACCTTCCTTAATATCAAGCAAGACAACTTCGCTTGCAATTCCTCTGTATGCGATTACATCCGCACAGGTTGCACCTACATTTCCGGCGCCGACTATGGTAACTTTCATTGTATAATGTTTTAAGATTGTAAATTACATTTCATATTGAACAGATAAATTGGTGTTCAGGAATTTTCCAAATGCGACAACTGATTGAAGGTAAAATTTTCCGATTTGGTATCTCGCTGAAACTTCACCTAAAACATTGGTCTTTGTCTTATAAATTTCTTCAAGTTTTTTGTTGATGATGTATTGAACCGGAAGAACTGCCTCTATCTCGCCTTTTGGGCCGCCAACCTCATACTTGATATCGCTTGTGTTTGCGATGATACCGGTCATGATTTCAAGCTTATTCCACTTTTTTGAAGCATTGACTTGAAACTGCCACGTGTCGACTAAGCCAGTGATTTCGTTCAGTCCGAGATTTCCGTAAGTTGTTTCTGTATCAAGAAAATTAAAGCTGATTTCTTCTTTTGAATATCCGGCGAAAGCCGAAATATGAACATTCGTTGAATCCATTGATTTGAAATATTGGTTCAAGTTATGCTTCAATCCAACGCCGTAGACCTGATAAAATCCTTTTTTCAATTTGACTTTCGTCGAATATTTCACAGCCAGTTCAGTTCCGAACAATAGCCCCAATGACCCTTGCAGATACGGATAGACCATCGTTTCAGCATCGATTCCTTGCGGAGTTTTGAGCCGGACAACATTTGTGGTTTCACCATCGCTGATCTCGCCAGTCAGAAAAACCTGATTGTCATTACCAAGGGCTGTCGGCACCGAAGCTGACGTTCCATTTTCAAGTTCAAAAAAAGTAAAATCAGAATTATTGATTTCAAACTGCCTGTTGCTTTTAGGCACAAAAAATATGTTTGTATGCAAGCTCAGCGAAACATCCCAAAGGTCCTTTTTTTGTGGAGTTGTTATCCAACCGGAAGAAGCCTGGTAAACCGCTGCATCCGTTGCCGGAGTAAGATACTGGTTCGAAAAGAACAAAGCATCGTCCAGAAGAGCATTGATTTGCTGCATTTCCTGAGGCGATTGCGCTTTGGCATTCGTTCCAAACAGCATGAACATCCCGACTATCGCCGCCAAATGAAAGCTACGCATCGATTTTTGCGTAAGCTGCGTTCTTCTCGATAAATTCCCTTCTTGGAGGAACCTCATCACCCATCAGCATGGAAAATACACGATCGGCTTCAGCCAAACTATCAATGTTTACCTGGCGTAATGTACGGAAACCCGGATCCATTGTCGTTTCCCAGAGTTGCTCTGCGTTCATCTCACCCAAACCTTTATAACGTTGGATTGCAGCGCTTCCGCCCATACGTTCGTTGGCTTGGTCGCGTTGCAGATCGTTCCATGCGTATTCTTTCTTATTTCCTTTTTTGACGAGGTACAATGGTGGCGCTGCTATATAAACGTGACCTTCTTCAATCAGTTCCTTCATGAAGCGGAAAAAGAATGTCAAAATTAAAGTTGCGATGTGACTTCCGTCGACATCAGCATCACACATGATGATCACTTTATGGTAGCGTAATTTTTCCAGATTTAATGCTTTACTGTCCTCTGCGGTTCCTACGGTAACTCCGAGTGCCGTAAAAATATTTCGGATCTCCTCGTTTTCGAAAACCTTGTGATGCATTGCTTTTTCAACATTTAAAATCTTACCACGTAATGGCAAAATTGCCTGGAAAGCACGATCGCGTCCTTGTTTGGCGGTACCACCAGCCGAGTCTCCCTCGACAAGGTATACCTCGCATTTTGCAGGATCCTGCTCGGAACAATCCGACAATTTACCTGGTAATCCGCCGCCGCCCATAACCGTTTTGCGTTGCACCATTTCACGCGCTTTCTTCGCAGCGTGGCGTGCCTGCGCGGCAAGAATAACTTTTTGGACGATAATTCTCGCATCATTCGGGTTCTCCTCAAGATAAATTTCTAGCATTTCACCAACAGCCTGGCTTACGGGCGAAACCACTTCCCTGTTTCCAAGTTTGGTCTTCGTCTGGCCTTCAAACTGTGGCTCCTGTACTTTGACCGAAATAATTGCCGTAAGTCCTTCACGGAAGTCATCACCTGTAATTTCAAACTTCAGTTTGTCGAGCAAGCCTGATGAATCAGCATACTTTTTTAACGTCCGCGTAAGCCCGCTTCTAAATCCCTGAAGGTGCGTTCCACCTTCGTGAGTATTGATATTGTTGACATACGAGAAGATATTTTCCGTATAACTTGTATTGTATATAAGGGCAACTTCAACCGGAATTTCGCCTTTTTCATTATCCATGCTGATAACATGCGAAATGATTGGCTCACGATTTCCGTCCAAATATCGGATGTATTCTTTCAAACCTTCATCGGAATGAAATACTTCCTGTACGAAGTTTCCGTCCTTATCGCGCTCTCTTTTGTCGGTAAAGGTGATTGTGATCCCTTTGTTCAGGTACGAAAGCTCACGCATACGTGCCGATAAAGTGTCGAATGAAAATTCAGTGGTCTGTGTAAAAATCGTGTCGTCCGGATAGAACGTCTGCATCGTACCGCGCTTTTCAGTGGTTCCGATCTGCTTTACAGGATATAAAGACTTTCCTCTTTCGTATTCCTGTTCGTATATTTTACCATCTCTAAAAACAGTCGACCGCATGTGTTTCGACAATGCATTCACTACTGAAACCCCGACGCCGTGAAGTCCACCGGAAACCTTATAAGAATCCTTATCGAACTTTCCTCCGGCTCCGATCTTCGTCATGACGACTTCAAGTGCAGAAACACCCTCTTTTTTATGGATATCGACCGGGATTCCACGGCCATTATCTTCAACCGTTACCGATCCGTCTTCATTGATTGCAACACCTATGGTATCACAATGTCCGCCCATCGCTTCATCAATGGAGTTATCGACAACCTCATAAACCAAATGATGTAATCCGCGAACACCTACATCGCCAATATACATGGAAGGTCGCATTCTTACGTGCTCCATTCCTTCTAACGCCTGAATACTGTCGGCCGAATAGTTGTTCTTCTTGATTTCTTCGCTCATGTTCTTATAAAATGTATTTAGTACTTGTGGTTAAGTTCAAAATATGATATTTCTTACTTTTTTCAAGCGGACCCGCATCTGAATCGGCCCACTTTCATCAACAAAAACAGCCGTTAATGTTACGGATTTTGTCTAACAGGCAAATATATGAAATCGGTACTCATAAACCTTTTAAAACGGTCAATTTGGGGTGTAAGTTATTAACATTTTGTTAATCTGCCGGACGTAATTCGGCGCCTGTTCCGTAGTCCTCGACGTAGCTGATTCGGCCTGCTTCGAATGAAACGCCGTCAGCAATATCATCACTTAAAAGCAATGCTCCATCTGAATCAATATAGTCCAAAAGCGGAGCAATTTGTACCATTGCCGATATGCCGATTGTAGATTCGGTCATGCAACCGGCCATTGTTAAAAGTCCTGACAATTTAGCTTTTTCGATCATTCGCAAAGCAGGAGTTATTCCGCCGCATTTCATCAATTTGATGTTGATTCCGCTGAACAGTTCAACGCACGCTTCAACATCACTTTCACGTTGGCAGCTTTCGTCAGCAATAACGGGAAGGACACATTCAGCGCTAACTTTAGCCATTCCTTCAAAGTCGTCAGCTTTTAAAGGTTGTTCAATGAATTCGACATTCATTTCTTTTAGTATCTTCGAATATGAAATGGTTTGGTCTGCATTCCACGCGCCATTGGCATCGATGCGAAAAACAGAATCTGTGACAGCCCGAAGGCTCTCGATAATTTTCAGATCAGAATCAGTCCCGAGTTTGATCTTGTATTTCGGCCACGGCATATCGAAGATTTTCTGCTTCATAAGCTCGATCGAATCGATGCCTATCGTATAGGAAGTCAGCGGCGTATAGGTATTGAGATTTGACCAAAAGCATCGCAATGGCATCTTTTTTATTCTTGCAAAATAATCCCAATAGGCAACGTCGACAGCACACAATGCAAAATAATCGTTTAGAAGCTGCGGTTCAACCTGCGTCCAAAATTCTTTCGGATCGAGTTCCGGCAATCGTTCAATAACAGGTTTGATTTTATTCAGACTCTGCGCCAGTTTCTCTTCAGTAGTGTTGTAGTATGGATTTACAGTCGCTTCGCCATATCCGCAAATTATCCCGTCTGAAATAGTGACAATGACAGTTCGCTGGACATTTACCGTGTACCTTGAAATTGTAAATGGATGCCGAAGCGGCAAGTCGTAAAATTGAAAAGCAAGTTTTGGTGCCATAAAAAAACGCCGGTCAAACGGCGCTTAAAAATAGGAACATCTATCCGCTTATCCTAACGCTAAAGTACGATTCCTGATTTTGCAGCTGCAAGATCGGCTTCGACGTGCGCTGCATTTGCGCGGCCGCTTGGATCTTGGTTTTCCTGCCATTTGGGAATCCATTTGCGCACCGTTTGTGCGGCGCTGACCTGTGGATAATGTTTATGGAAAATATCGCGGTAGAAATACGCCTCTTTGGTTGTTGGCGTATTGTATGGGAAACGGGTCGCGGCAGCTGCAAGTTCGATGTCGCTGACTTTAGACGAGCAATATTCTACCAATGAATCGATCCAGCTATAACCGACACCGTCCGAAAATTGCTCTTTCTGGCGCCATAGAACTTCATCAGGCAAATAAGGTGAATCAGAAGTATCAAACGCCTTTCGCAGAATGTACTTCTCGATGCCATCATATGTTTTAGGTTGTTTTTCTATGGGTTTGATGCACATCGCAAGATCAAGAAAATCTTTGTCTAAAAAAGGTACGCGTGCTTCAAGTCCGTGTGCCATCGTCGATTTATCCGCGCGAAGCAAGTCGGCAGTAAATAATTTTTGAACCCTTTCGATCGTCTCTTTTTGGAAATCTTCAACTGTTGGAGCGTTTCGGAAATATAAATAACCTCCGAAGATCTCATCAGCGCCTTCACCTGATAAAACTACTTTTACTCCGGCCTCAGCTATTGCTTTCGATAAGAAATACATTGGTGTGCTTGCGCGAATGGAAGTCACATCGTAAGTTTCCAAATGCCAAATCAATTTATCTAAGATTGCAATTCCTTGTTCCACGGTGAAATGCACTTCATGATGATCTGTGCCGAGAAATTCAGCAACCTTTCGTGCTGCTTTTGCATCTGGCGAATCTGCATTCAATCCGATCGAAAAGGATTTCAGCTTCTTTCCATCCTCGGCCAAAAGGCGTGATGCGATTGATGAAGTAAGTGATGAGTCGAGTCCGCCAGAAAGCAAGACCCCAATAGGGACATCACTCATTAATCTTTTGCGAGTCGCTTCAGTTAAGCTTTCGCGAATTGCGGTAAGGTTGAGTTCTGCAGTTGCCGAATTATGATCTTCGTAAGCTGGGCGATAATATTTTACAAATCCATTTGATGGCGTATAATAATGTCCGGGTGGAAAAGTTGCGAATGTCCTGCATTGGTCGGCAATCGGCTTCATTTCAGATGCAAAGTACATCCGGCCGCGGTCATCCAATCCGTAATAAAGCGGCTTCACTCCCATCGGATCGCGTCCGGCAATGAAATCATCACCGTCAATCACCACAAATGCGAAATCGCCATCGAGTTTATTGCAGAGATCGTATCCAAATTCTTCATATAGATGTACAATTACTTCCGAATCCGATTTGGTTCTGAAGGTATGATCTTTAAGTATTCCGTTGCGGAGTTCCTGATGATTGTAGATCTCACCGTTGTGTACCATCCAGGCGGTTTTTGTTCCCTGAATTGGCTGCTTACCCGAATGCAAGTCGATGATCGACAACCGTTCATGGCTAAGAAAATGCCCGTTTTGGGTAACGTGCAAATCACTTTCATCCGGACCACGGTGCGACATTCTTTTTGACAACTGTTTTACCAGTTGCTCATCTTTTCCTTTTCCTATTATTGCTAAAATCCCACACATTTCTGTTGCTTTTCCTGCAATTAAAGCAAAAAGCATCAACCCGAAAGCAGAAACTTTGGTTATCGCGAAATTTTAGCGAAATATGCAAAAATGCTGGGGTTAAATTAGCGATAGCCCAATATCAGAAACATAATCTGATGCTTAGCAGTGCATTTAAATTTAGGAAAGCTACTGAACTTCTTCTATCAAATAAGGAGTTCCATTTAATATAAAGCTATATCCGACGCTTTTTCCCAGCAACATATTCCCAAGCGGTGATTGTGGCGAAAGGGCAATGACTGGAATTCCATTTACATTGATCTTAGGCAGCGCACAACTTAAATAAAGTTTTTTATTATTGGCTGTGACAAGGCTTCCGAGACTTATCGTGCCTGCAACAACCGAAGGATCAATTTTGTCCATAATATTTTTGTGCGAAAGGCATTCCGACAACTTGCTGTTAAGCTTTTCCTGCTCGATATGCATCATCGAAAGCGCCGTCTCATGTTTATCTCCAGCTGATCCTTTTGCGTCGTTCTTCGAATCTTCGGTCAACGCCGAGATCATGTCCCGAAACGCGTCAACACGATCGTCGACAAGCTGTTTGTAATGCGCGTGGACCTTTAGCTTAAACAACACCTTTAGAAGTCAAATTTGTAACTTGCGCCAAGCATTACCTGAAAGCTTTGCACCGGATAATGAAGCCATTTCTCGTAAGCTTGGTTCGCGATATTATTGAATTTGAGAAACCCTGTCAAACGCTCGTTGTGTTTGTAACCGACATGCGCATTTGCATCGAAATAGCTGTCTAACGTAACTGTTCTGTTGTTTGAAGGAGTTGCCAGGAACTGGTCAAAATCTTTCCGCTCTCCGACGAAAAACACATCTGTTCCCGCATACCATTTTTTGGTGATGTTGACGTCGAGGCTGGAGCCGACTTCAAGAACCGGCAGATTCCAGGCTTCAGCTTCATTCTCAGAGTTAAAACTATTGAATTTCCCATTGATGCCAAACGATACATTTTTAGAAAAATCAGCTTTTATTTCTCCGAAGAAACTAATTGTTTTAACGTCATCATATACGATTCCAAATGAATTTCCCCATTCGTAACCTTCATTTTCTGGCGAAAGCATCACCGGAACCGGATTCTTTTTAAATAATGGCTTGCTTCGCTCATTGGTATACGATCCGCGAATATTATAGCTTACGCTGTTGGCGAGTTTCCCTTTCAAGCCTGCAAAAACGTCATACTGCCTGTCGGTTGGCGCTATATACAATGTTGGTGACACAAACGGATTTACATTTGTGAACTCTCTGTACGAATTCTGCTCAAGTGTTCCTTCTGCTCCAGCATAAAAAATCATCAGGTCGCCAACAACATTCAGCGATGCATTGACCTGTGGATAAATCAGCAATTTGTTGTCTTTATTTTCGATATCCATGCTGTAAAATGCAGCCGCGCCAAGGTTGATCGTCCATTCGTTACGGTTGATCACAAAGCTTGGATGAACACCGAAGTTTGTATAACCGTAGGCGATCGAGCCTGTATTTAAGTAATCCCTTTCAAAAGTTCCGCCAACATAATCGACAATAAAATCAGCCTTAATGTTGGTTCCGGAGATTTCAACATCAAACGAAGGTTTGATATAAAAACGGTTTTCAGCCGAATCGTAAGAATCCCAAAAACGGTTGAACTTGATGCTTGCGTCTTTAAAAAAGCTCTCATTGAACTCAAGTTTCGAGCCAACATAAACATTGTGATACGTATGCTGAACATCGGTGTCGATAGGCGTTAAAGTAGAAGCTCCGTACCAATTGTAAATCTGATGTTGGTAACCGCCATCGGTTGTAAACGATAATGATTCGCCTTTGTAACCATAGGTAAGATCAAGCGACGTATTCAAAAACTGATCATCAAGATATACTTCTTTGATTCCGCCTGCACTTGAAAAATGCCGAAGCATTGCGCCAACGTATCCGCTTTCGCCCAGTTGCTGCGTAACGAAAAGCTCCGCATTAGCATTAAAGTAATTCCCGATCCCAAGCGTCAGGTAGTTACTGAACAACTGTTCCTGAGCAGTTTTATCAACTCCGGCAGCGCGTCCTTTTGCCGGGGCGAAAGTCGATGCAACGGGAAACGAAAAGATATTGTAGGTAATATTTTCTTTTTTGGTATTGTCTTCGTCTTCCAGATTTGGGGTTTCTTTTACCTTAAAAGCATCAGAGATTGTAGGCGTGTAAGGTTTGACCACATTGACGACTTCGGTACCAATATTCTCATTTTTCTTTTGGGCTGAAGCCGACAACAATCCGCCAAGAAGCAGAAAGGAAGCAATTTTATATTGAACGTTAAATTTCATAGGATGGTTTTGTTTAAACAAATGCAGATGCAATTATTCCGTGATTGAAGAATTCGTTTTGGATTCGACTGATTTAATTCGGTCGAGTTCCACTTGTGCCTCTTCAACAACATCAGGATAAGCCGTGAAGTTTTTGATCACACTTTCAAGGATGTACGTCGCCTGGAAGCTGTCTTTTAATCCGTAGAAGTTCTTCGCCATTACGACAAGGCCTTTCGCTCCGAAATATTTGTATCCTGAATAATCCTTAGCAAGTTTCTGAACTGCGGTATTGGATGCTTCAAATTTGCTGTCCTTATTTTTGAAATATGCATCATAAAACAACGCCTCAGCTGCGAGTTCGCCTTTTGCGATTGTTAGCAATTTAGCGTACGCCGACCTTGCTTTGGTTTCGTCACCAGCCTGTATTGCAGATCGTGCAACTATAATTTGCGCATCCGATTTTACTTTGTCGTCCGTTTTAGGGTTCGCCAAAACCTTGTCGGCATAAACAACCGCATTCGGATAATCCTTTAGCTCGTAGTACATCTTCATCAGGTTCGATTGTGCGAATGTGATGTTTTGAGGGAAATCTGCTTCAGCTTCAAGCCTTTTTAGGATTCCCAATGCTTTTGCAGTGTCCTGTTTTTTGAGGTAAATTTGGCTTAAGCGAACTAAGGATTGCTCAGTGAATTCATTTCTTGATCTTGAAACCACGTACTCATAATTCGGAATGGCGTTGGCTTCCAAACCGTCAGCATAATACAACTGCGCCAGATAAAAATTCGCGTTAAGCGCATGAAGTCCGTTAGGAAACTTAGAGACATAACCGCTCAAAGCTGAAATGGCTCCTTTTGTATTGTTCTGCAGGTACATTTTCTCAGCCGCCTCATAAGTATCATTGTCAAGATCTGCATCTGAAACTTCAATAAAATCAAGTGTCCTCACCCAAGTCGCATACTCGTCGACTCTTCCTGTATCAACATAGATCAACCTTGCGGTAGCAACTGCTTCAACAGCTTCAGGAGTCCTAGGGAATTCCGCCGCAACCTTTTTGAATTTCGTCAGTGCCTGTGTATTGCTCTCGGCATTATAGTAAACCAGACCTTGGCGTAAAATCGCTTTTGATGAATAGGTTCCGTTTTTATAATCAGCGATCAGCCTGTCATAAGTTTGGATTGCCAGGTCATTTTTCTTTTCAGCTACATAGGTATTCCCAAGTTCAAACAGCGCATCATCGCGGTACTGCGATTTCGGATATCCGGTAACGAACTTGTTCAGTTCTTCAATTTTCTTGTCATTTCGCGCTACAAATCCATAGCTCATCGCTTTTTGAAACTGCGCATAATCAGCGTCAACACCGCGTAATTCAATCGCCGAGTTATAAGCTTCCATTGCCGGCCAGTATTTCGATGTCACGAATCGGCTGTCGCCTAATCGTAGGTAAGCATCGTTCAGTCGCACTTTATCATCTTTTACAGCATCGATATGCGCCTGAAAATTCGTCGCCGCCTGGTCATATTCTTTTAACTTGAAATAGGCATAAGCGATATTGTAGTTGATGTTCTTGTTCTCCGGAGTTGATTTTGATTCGGCAAATCCCTTAAACTGTTTGAAACTTAAAAGTGCCTCGTTAAAGTTATCCAATACATATTCGGTTTCACCTTTCCAAAATGTCGCACGGGCAGTGAACTTTGGATCACGAGGTTCGGCAATTGATTTTTTGAACATCGACATTGCTTCCTGGTAATTTCCATCGGTGTACAATTCGAGTCCGCGGTAGAAAGTCACTTTTTGATATGCAGCGCGGTTAGCAGACCTGTTTTTTTCGAGTAGATCAAGTGCGCCTTTGTAATTTTTGGATGTGATGTAGGAGTTGATAAGCAACGATTCAACTTCAGGCCGACTGGGATTCTGCGGATATCTTTCTACGAAAGCAGCCAATACATCGGGAACACTTTGGTATGAATTTCCAATTTCATAGCTCAGTTTGGCATAATTCAGATGCGCATCTTCCTGTATTTTTGCATCAAACTCCATTTCCGATGCATTTTTGAAAGCATTTAATGCCTGCTGCTTCCTGTTGGTTTTCAGATAGCTTTCGCCAAGATGGTAATAAGCATTCTGCGCAACCGAATCGTTCCCACCGATGATTTTATTAAATTGTGAAATCGCGTTTTCAAAATCATTTTGCTTGTAGTAAGCATATCCCAATTGGTAAAAATCAGTGTTGCTCCACTTGCCCTTCTTGCCTTTGTACTGTGTCAGGTACGGAATCGCCTTGTCGTATTGCTTCAGGTTGAAATAGCTTTCACCAATAATTTTATTGAGTTCTGATTTTTCAGACGCATTCGATTTTGGCATTGCAACCAATCCAAGTTCAATAGCTTTTTGGAAATCGCCCTGCTTAAAGTTCATGTCGGCTTGAAAATAAGACAGCTTCTCTTTGTACTTCTCTTCGTCGGCAACTTCATCAAAATATTTCGACGCTTCTTTATAGTCGTTGCCTTCGTAAGCCATAAATCCGAGGTAATATTTGGCTTGCGAACCGTAGTCCGGCGAATTGACAACTTTATTGAAATACGGAGTCGCTTCTTTTTTCTTGCCGGCGCTAAAAAATGCATAGCCTTTCTGGAAGTTGAATTTATCGGTTTCACTTGATGTAAGCGAGCCTTCATCTACCTTATCAAACCATTCGAGAGCTTGTGGATAGCGTCCTTGTTCGAAATAATAGTGTGCAACTTCGATGTAGGCCTGGTTTTGTTTGGAGCTTGTCGGATAAGTGGCGACAAAATCTTCCATTCTCACATCGGCTCCTGATTGGTCAAGCCTGATTCCGCAATTCGCGCTGTAATAAGCACAATCAGCTTGTATCTCAGTACTGTTGGTCTGCGATTTGACGCGATCGAATAAAATTTGAGCCGCCTGATATTGGCTGTCTTTGTACAGTTCAAGCGCACGGTCAAAATCTGAAAGTGAATTTGTATATATCGTTGATTGCTGTGCCGAAAGCGTTGTGGTTCCGACGAAAAAAATCAGCAGGAAAAGCCTTGCTATTTGTTGCATTCTGTTTTATGTTTTTATATTCAAATTTACCTCATCCGTTAATTTTTAACGGGTGCTTCTGTGTTTTATTATAAACATGTTTTTAACAGAGGCGTTCATATGCGAACGCGAAATTTTATTTTGAATACCAGCGTTAACTTGTTACTTTTACCGCTTAAACCATTTTTCTATGTCACAGCCTGTTGTTGTTTTAAAAAACGTTACGATCTATCAGGAGCAAAAAGTTGTTCTGTCAAACGTTAATCTTGAAGTTAACCAGGGCGAATTCATATATATTATCGGGAAAACAGGCTCCGGAAAAAGCAGTTTGATGAAGACGCTTTACGCGGATTTACCGCTTTCGGAAGGCGAAGCAAGCATTGTCGACTTCGATTTGAAGAATCTAAAAGAATCGAATATCCCTTTCCTACGCAGGAAAATCGGAATTGTTTTTCAGGATTTCAAGCTCTTGCCAGACCGAAGCGTACATGAAAACATGCTGTTTGTGCTTCGCGCGACAGGATGGAAAGACAAAGCGGAAATGGATGCCAAGATCGGGGAAGTTCTCGACAAAGTCGATATGCGGGCATTGGATTACAAAATGCCGCACCAGCTTTCGGGCGGTGAACAACAACGGATCGCGATCGCGCGTGCATTGCTTAATGATCCGGAACTCATTTTAGCCGATGAGCCTACGGGAAATCTTGATCCGCAAACGAGTGTCGAAGTAATGGAAACGTTGCGAAAGATCAACACTGTCGGAAAAACGGTGATTATGGCGACTCACGATTATGCATTGTTGCTCAAATTCCCATCAAAAACACTTAAATGCGAAAACAATACGATTTTTGAAGTCGTACAGCGTTCGGTTTAATCCTTCTTTTTATAGACGTGTGGGTTTTCTTTGATCCCTTTGGCGAACACTTTACGGATGTTCATCCGAAGCCACGCATCAATCCGCAAAATCGCGTCTGATAGTTTATTTTCAGGCCGGCCGCGGAAAGAAGTTACGTGAAATGATTCATTTTCAAGCAGCGGATTTTCCGAAAAATAATAGTTCGAAACGCAGCATCTGTAAGCATCGACAGTGATCGGCGAAACCGAATGCAGCGAATTTTTATGGGTTGCCATTACTACCAGCCGGTTAAATTTACTCACAATCGTCACCTGATCATTTTCTAATCCATTCTGCCACAATTCGAGATTGCCACCATTTTCAAGTTTCCAGTCGGGAGCAACATAATAAAGCAAATTTAAAACGCGCCAATACGTACGGTCTTTATCATGAGAATTATCTAAATGTGGATTAAGGTAATGTCCGTTCCCCATCATTGAGATTCCGCCTGCATACAGGCTTTCGTCGGGGATCGGGTTCGGAATGCCGCAGATTTCAGAAACTAGCTTCACAACACGGCTGTCCTGAAAAGCATATATGATCTCTTCTAAGATTGGATTATAAAGATTCATTTGCACCGCGATATACTTTTTCTCACGGATGCTGTTTTTCAAAACCATACTTTCGGGAGCAGGAAACGCATCATAAATTTGCATCGCAATCTCATTCGGAAGCACATCGTCAAGAAAGAAATATCCAATCGAATCCCGGCTGCCTGAATATTGCGACAGCAGTTGCTCTTTATTGTTGCGGATGGTGTCAACAATGTAATCGGTCAAAACTTTTCTTTTCAATTCCATTTATCGTCAATTAACGCAGCCAAAAGTACAGCGTTGGTTTTATCGTTCATTTCATCTTCCAGAACCTGTGCCCGACGTTCATGATCGGTATAAGGCGTGTTCCGTAGCAGTTTGACCTTGTCAATGATTTCAGTTTTTGTCGACGCAAATTCACATAATCCGACAACGCGACAGTCATCGATAATATTCTCATTGATAATGCAAAACCGGCTGTTATAAAGCGCATTCATCAGTTTTAATTTTGTCCCCGATTTCTGAAAAGAGAAGATCAGGTTCAGATGTGCATCGGCAAGTAATTGCTGCAGATGCGGAAAGTTATCTATTTTGATATAAGATATGTTTTTCGAGTTTCCGATGAGTTTCCTTGTAAATTCGGCACCTGTTCCCGAAGCTATCACTAAAGGATAATCAGGAATATCTTTAAAAATTTCGACTAGTAATTTGACAACGCGCTTGTTGTCAGACATCCGTAAATCGCCGTGATATAAAGCATATTTTCCGGTTCCGTCGAGCTTCAATACTTTCTCGTTTCCATGAAAAACAGGTATAAATTTAGCATTATGTCCAACAAGGTCGTTTTCATAATTCGAAAGTGTGGTTATCTTTTGAAATTTAGACATCATTGCATCTTCGTACTTCTTATATTTAAAGGCCTCGAGATTAAAAAGCAATTTTCTGAAAAAGTTTCTTTCACTTTTTGCTATCCCCGCAAAATATAAATGTTCGATGTTATGCAGCCGAAGGATTTTTACTTTACTTGCAAGCGCGTCTTGATGAACAGCAAGTGTTGTTTTTAATCCTTCGAATAAAATTGGCGCATCTACCCTATTCAGGTTCGTCAATAATTTCCGGCTGTTGCGCGATCTCACCGAAAAAGGAATCGGCGACAAAAGATAAAGCGGATTCTTATCATTTTTATAAAAATGCGCTTCCGAAGTAACCGCTGTGAGTTCGCTCGCCGGCGGCTGAACATCGTCCACAAAACAATGCAGGCAAATAGAGAACCCCAAATCATGTAACGGTTTTAATTTATGGTAAACTTCCACTATTCCACCGTAAACGGGCGGATATGGATTGTCAAAACTGATGATATGGAGCGGTTTCTCGTACATATGGTTATGCATCAAAAATAGCACATTTAGGGTTTACTATCGGAAAATAAAGTATTTTTGAACAAAACATATCCGATGTTCAAAGCTGCATTGAAGAACTTCAAATAATGGCTTTTTTTACGATTGTCATTCCGCTTTTTAATAAAGAGAAATTCGTTGCGAAGACTATAAACAGTCTTTTGGCGCAGTCTTATGCCGACTTTGAAATTATTGTCGTTGATGATTGCTCGACCGATGCCGGTGTTGAAATCGTACGCCATGAGTTCCCGCAGGTAAAAGTTATACAGCACGATAAAAATAAAGGATTATCCGCTGCGAGAAACACCGGGATTGAGAATGCTGGTGCGCAATATATCGGGTTTTTGGACGCTGATGATATTTTAAAACCTAATTTTCTTGAGAAGATTTCCGAACTGATAAAGCGGTTTCCACAAGCCGGGATTTACGCTACAGCCTATGAAGAATTCTACTCCGATACCTTGAAACTTGACATCGATAAAAACATCCGAATCAAGGTTGGCGATATGGATCTTGTCGATGATTTTTTTCTCGCAAGTTCTCGGCAGCCGCTATTGTGGTACGGCAGTGTTGTTGTAAAAAAGGAAGTATTTGAAAATGTTGGTAGCTTCGATGAAGCGATTACTTTTAACGAAGATGTAGATTTCAATATTCGGGCAAACCTCAATTATCGTTTGGCATATTATAATTTTCCTTGCGTTTATTATGTAATGAGTACCCAAAACCAGATTACGAAGTTAAATTTCAACTCGCACCGGCTGATCGATTTTAATAAGTACGAACACTTTACGGGTAATAATTCGTCCTTGAAATTATTTTTGGATGCTAACCGATATGCAATGGCGATGCTTTATAAAGTCGCAGGCAACAAGTTGCGCTTTAGCCAGTTGTTATCGGAAATTGATAAAAAGAATCTTACGCACAAACAACTAATGCTGTTATACGCGCCGACCTTCCTCGTTCGCCTGGCGCGGAAGGTGAAATTCCTTTTGTTGAAGAATGGGATTCGGCTTACCAGCTATTGATCGTTGCAGTGCTTTATGAATTCCGAGAAATCGCGGATATAATCCGATTCGTCGAAAACATCTGATGCAATGACAAGGCATACTGCACCTGAAGAAAAATTCTCAAGTTCGCGCCATATATTGGACCTGATAAGAAGTCCTTTGTCCGGTTTGTTTAAAGTGACAACCTGCTCCGTATTTCCGTCTTTTAAAACAACATCAAAACTTCCTGAAATCGGAATAAGGAACTCAAGCTGTTCCTTATGCGCATGACCTCCGCGCTTGGCTGTACTTGGAACGTCGAACAGGTAATAAACGCGCCCGATCGAAAAGGGAACGATATCTTTTTCAATTACGGCAATACTTCCGCGATAGTCTTCGATTTTCGGAATAGTGAGTATTTCTATATTCATTTCGCTAACTTACATTACTTTTCAGATATTGGAGCCACTGACTTCCTACAATATCCAATGAAAATCTTTGGACACTTGACGAAGCGTTCTGCTTGCAGTGCAAATATAACCGCTCATCTTTTACCATTAAGTTTATGGCCGAAACCAACGCCGGGAAATTTTGATTTTCTACCAGAAAGCCATTTTCGCGATGTGCAATGATCTCGTTGGGACCGCTGACGCAGTCGAAAGCGACCACTGGTGTTTCCGATGCCAAAGCTTCTGCAATAACCATTGGAAATCCCTCTTTTTTGCTCGGAAGAACAAGAAAAAGTGCATTTTTATAGTATGGAAACGGATTTGCGGCGAATCCGTGGAATTCAATTAAATGATATAGTCCTTTATTCTGGGCGATTGCTTTCAATTGCTTCTCATTCTTGCCTTCACCCAAAAATAGAAGCTTGATTTTCCGATCTGGTAACTCAGTTTGGGAATAGGCTTCAATTAGCTTATCAAACTGTTTAACCTCGTCGTTCATTCGTCCTACAGCAATTATATAGCTTCCACCAACCTTAAATTGTTCCTTTTGATTTAGGATCGATTCGAAATTTATCGGATTGTAAATGCAAGTGACATCGTGCGCTATTTTTTCTGATGTAATAATCTGCTTTATTGCTTCGGAAACCGTTACGATCCTATGCTTGCTGAATATCCGTTTTGCAAAAATAAATGGCTTCGGAAAATAATATTCCAGAATGCTGCTGTGAACGGTATATATTGAATTCTTCGGATAAAGCATTGAGATCATCAACTCCTGCAAAGGGTTGGTTCGCATCCTGAAATCAATTACATGATCAAATTTGTTTTCCAGAATAAAGGTGCGCAACGACTGAAATCGGTTCCATTTTCTGCTGATCGATGATCCATCGGCATCGATTTTTCCCAGATTTAAGACCGAGCCTTCGAACTGATAGGAAATGCGATCGGAAAAGATGCAGTTGTGTACTTCCATTCCGTTACGTTGAAAGTAAATCGAGAGATGCGCGTGGACTTTTTCGGCGCCGCCGCCGGATAGGCTGTCACCAATCAAGGCTATTTTAGGCATCGGCGTTGCTTTATCATTTTCGATTGGCTATTTTCGTACACAAATATAGACATTTATGCGAATTTTGCTCGTCGGCGAATACAGCAGGCTCCACAATTCCCTTAAGGAAGGCCTTTCCGAATTAGGCCACAAGGTCGTGATTGTGGGCAACGGAGACGGGTTCAAAGATTTCCCTGTCGACTATTCCATTGAAGCACGTTGGAGTAAATCTGCACCTATTAATTTTCTGCGTCAGATCATTGCACGATTATTCAACTTTGATCTCGGACGGATCGAACAAGGCTTGCGTTTTTGGAAATTTCTTCCGTTGTTTCGCGGTTTTGATGTTGTACAGCTTATCAATGAAAGTCCGATACAAACCAATAAAACCTTCGAGCTTTTCCTTCTTCGGAAACTCTTTAAGCAAAATAAAAATATTTTTCTGCTCTCGTGCGGCTGCGACTATTTGAGTGTCGAATACCTGTTCAGCGGCAAACTGTATAAAAGTATCATACAACCATTACAGCAACATCCTGAATTGAGAAAGGAATATGGATATGTGTTGGAATATCGCACACAAAACCACAGGAAATTGCACGAATTCGTTTATGAGAATTGCCGCGGAATCATTGCAAGTGATATAGATTATCAGATGCCATTAAATGGAAATAAAAAGTTCCTCTCGCTGATTCCGAATCCAATAAACTATACGAAACTACCCTTTAAAGCGCTTAATCCCAATGATACAATTGTGATCTTTCTTGGTATAAACAGATGGAACTACCATCAGAAAGGAATATCCTATTTTGAGCGGGCGCTTAAAGTCATTAACGAGAAATATCACGAGAAAACAGAGGTTATCATTTCGGAGAATGTACCGTATGCTGCTTATATCGAGAGTTATGATAAAGCCCATATCGTGCTCGACCAGGTATACGCGTACGATCAAGGTTATAACGCATTAGAAGCAATGGCAAAAGGCAAGGTCGTTTTTACGGGCGCCGAAAAAGAGTTTGAATCCTATTACAATCTATCTGAAAAAGTAGCGATCAATACCGTTCCAGATGTAGATTCAATTGTTCGTGATTTGTCTTATCTGATTGAAAATCCGAATGAAATCATTGCGATTGGAGAACGTGCAAGGAAATTTATTGAAGTTGAACACGATTATCGCATTATTGCCAACCGATATATGGAAATTTGGTCAGCTCATTAACGGTTTGCACCGATATAGAAATACATTATCTTTGAATAAACCTACTTCATCAATGTCAACAAACATCATATCCGACAAGGCGGTAATTGGAAAAAACGTACAAATTGGAAATTTCTGCATAATCGATGACAATGTTGTGATCGGCGATAATACCGTCATCAAAAACTACGTCGAATTGCGTGAAGGAACGGTGATTGGCGAGAACTGCTATATCGATTCACGAGTATCCTCATCGGGAAATTGTGTCATCGGGGATCACGTGACGATTCGGTATGACAGCATCATCGCAAGAGGCGTGAGAATCGGCGACAACACCTATATTTCACCAAAGATGATGTCGAACAACCTCAACACTGAAAAGGATCAGATTGGAGGTGCGCAGATTGGCTCCAGTGTTTTTATTGGAACGAATTGCGTACTTCAACACGGAATCACCATTGGTGACAACACTATCCTTGGATCGTTATCATTCGTCAATAAAAATGTTCCTGACAACGAAATTTGGTTTGGAAATCCGGCAAAGTTCCAGAAGATGAACAAATAATCAGTACGGGAAAAGCTTGTATTTCTTTAGTACTTCGTATTCATTTTCCCAATCGCGGCTGTAGCTGGTTTTGAGAAGTTTCGCCGGAACGCCCCCAATCAGTACATTACTTCCAAATACAGAGTAATCTTTGTTGCACAACGTATTTGATGCTATCACACAAAAATCAGGTGTTATCGTGCTGGGCATAATTGAAACCCGGTTTGAAACCGCATTATGCGAACCTAATGAAATAGGTGCCGAGACAGGAAAAGCAATTTTGGTTTCAACGTCGATCATCGGATGCGAATTGGTGTCGATTATTTGCGATTCGTAGCCAATCCCGGTCCATTCTCCAATCGTAATGCTGCTGGTGCAAACCAGTTTCACATCAGATCCCAAACACGACATATAGTTAAATTCGCATCGCGCATTTTCTCCGATAAATAAAAATACATCCTTTCCGATATGTGCCGGGCCGTTAAAAATTAAAGTTCCTCGCAAAATAATTTCAGCAATTCCTTTTGATCTTTTCTGTTGTTCGAAATATTGGCCGTAGCCGATCATTCCCATCGATATAGGTCCGTTGATCACAATTTCGCCACTGATATCCTGCAATGAGACTGGCCCGTAAAAAACCACCGGAAGTTTTTTCGCAATCTCGTACGGGAACTTTTTGAAATTGAAGTACAAAGTTTTAATCCAGTTAATCGTCAGATAGAACCTGAGCTTCCTAAGCAGGTGGCGCAATGGAGAAACGGAATTTTGTGCCATTATTTGAATTTGTCTTTTATCTGTTTAATAACTTGGATCAAATTGATTTTTTTATGAAGTTCAGCCACCGAGTATGCCAATGAAATCGCTACGAACAGTGCCATTGCGAAATAGCGCAGCATCTCTGAAGCGATAAAAGTAAAGAAATATGTTGTGACGCAAAGGATCATGCAGATGAAAAGCACTTTGTTGAAATTTGGTTCGAAGAAAAACTGATACCGTTTGCCAACGATGATCCTTAGAATCGCAAAGTGAAGAGCATAGTGGACGGTAAAAGCAAATCCCAGTCCTGTGAGTCCGTAGAAATAATATCCGGCGACACTCAGAAGCAAGTACAATGAATTGAATCCGAACGCGGTTTTGATAAAAATCTTCGAATCTCCTTTTGCAAGCAAAATAAAGCCCATCGACCACGATACTGCGCGAAAAAGCATGCCAACAATCCCGACGCTGACCATTGGTATAATTGCAATAAATTTTGAAGAAAACAGCAGCGACACGACAAGTGGTGCAAACGCCAGGAACAATATAATAATGGGCGTGATTATTAAGATCGAAATTTGAGCCTGATGAAGCACCGTCGTCCTGACTTTCGAATTGTCATCCGAAATTGCGGCGAGGCGCGGGAAATAATCGGTTCCCATTGCCGAAAAGATCAATGCAACGTAGGAATTCAGCAATGTGATTCCGGCATTGTATAATCCGACATCGGTCAGCGAACTTTTACTGCCAATATATATCTGAATCAAATATGCCACGAAGACAGTGATGACGCCGCTTATGCTCAGCATCAATCCTAGGCTCAGCATGGCTTTGCCTTCCCGCAACAGCATTCTATTCGGAATCTTTACCTTTTCTACGTCGACATTACGGGCAAAGTACCAGCCAAAAAAAAAGGATGTCGCTGCCGAGAGGATAATTGCCGGTACGATTGCATCCGTTTTGAAATAGTAATACAGCGGTAATGATACTAGCAATCCGACCACACTTCCCGCAAAATTCGCCTGGGCCAACCGTTTGAGCTTCTGCAGACCTTGCAAAATTGCGAATTGCCCGGCTGCAAGTTGTTTGAATAATAGCGCAAGTGAAATCCAGATAAACCAGATCGTATATTCCGACGAGCCAAAGGTGACGGTACTTAGCCAAAATGAAAGTGCAATTGTAACCAGAGCTCCGACGACCGATGTGATCCAAACCGCCTTTCGTAAAACTGCTACAGTACGCGCAAGTCTTGCTTTGTCGTCATTTTCATTTTCACTGCTGATGTATTTAACGCCGCTTGTTTCGAGTCCGACACTCGTCAGTCCGCTTATTAAGTTGACCGCGGCATTTAGCAAACCTGCGATTCCCATTCCGGCTGGGCCGATAAGCAGTGCAATGGCTTTGGTACGAACAATCGATATAAGGATAATTGATACCTGGAGTCCGCCAAAAATTGTTGTGGATTTAAGAATTTTCCTATATAATGCTTTGTCTTCAGCCATTATTAAAAGGCGTTGACTGACTTCACGATTTTATCGGCCTCTTCAATCGAAAGTAACGGGCTTATCGGCAGACTCAATACTTCCCTGTGAATTTTCTCCGTGATCGGATAAGATAATGTGTTCCAGCTTGCCAGCGCCTTTTGTTTGTGCGGCGGAACAGGATAATGAATCATTGTTGCAATTTTTTTCTGTGTCAGATAATCCTGAAACTCTTGCCGATTATCGGTCCGGATCACAAACTGATGGAAAACATGGCTACCGATGTATTTCGGAAGGATGATTTTATAATTTTTTATTTCTGAAAGATAATAGTTCGCTATCAATCTTCGACTAGCATTTTCCTTTTCCAGATGCGGCAACTTTACGTTCAGGAATGCAGCCTGCAACTCATCAAGCCGACTGTTGAAGCCCAATTGGTCGTTGTAATACTTCTTTTTCGAGCCGTAGTTCCGAAGTGAAGAAATTACCTCTGCCAAAGCATCATTGCTGGTCGTGACCGCGCCTGCATCGCCTAAAGCTCCGAGATTCTTCCCCGGATAAAAGCTGAAAGCGGCAGCATGAGACAGGTTTCCAGCCTTTCTCGGTTTAGGGCTTAAGGGATTGGCTTCAGGGTTCTGGCTGCAAGGTTCAGGACTTGTAACGGAATCTTTTGATTTTGGACTTTGTCCATTCGAATTTGCAAATGATGTGGCTCCATGAGCCTGCGCAGCATCTTCTATCACCAGCAAATTACTTTCATTGGCTATAGCCGAAATTGCATCCATATCGCAAACCTGTCCGTAAAGATGAACAACAAGGATTGCTTTGGTTTTTGCGGTAAGTTTTTCCCGGATTTTTAGCGGGTCGATATTATATGTTTCAATATTGGGTTCAACAAGTACAGGAATAAGTCCGGCATGAATGACGGCCAGAATACTTGCGATATAAGTATTTGCCGGCACAATGACCTCATCGCCAATTTGGAGCAATCCAAGTTCGATATAACCTTTGAATATCAGAATCAATGCGTCGAGCCCGTTTGCTGTTCCAATACAGTGTTTTGTTCCTATATACAAACCAAAATCTCGCTCAAAGATCTTAACCTCATCGCCGAGAATAAGCTGTCCTTTATCGAGTACAGACTTCAATTTCTGCTGGAATTCGACCGCATATTGAGCGTTGATCTTCTGTAAGTCAAGGAAAGGAATCATAACATCACCGATTTTAGTGCGCCGAAATTCGCAGTTTTTAGTTCATAAAAATCCTGTACAACAGTTTTAGCCCCGAAACTTTCTTTCCAGAATAACATTCCTTCGTTGATTTTTTGTCCGTTTTGTTCGTTCGACGGACCAAGATCAAAAAACTGCTTATCGTTGAAAATCTCTTTAATTAAATGGCTGTACAAATAATCGAGGCTTCCCGTTTCGTTTTTGTACTCGTTGCCCGAGATATATTGCGGATGTGCAACCTGGTCAGTGACGAATATTGTGGTGCCCGCAATTAGCTTATTTTCGATATAAACATTGAAATGACGGATATTGTCGGGAAATAGCAACTGCAGACGCTTGATTTCTGCTGCCGTGTGAACAGGTGTTGCATTGTGCTTTTTAGACATGTTCGGAATTAAGATTTCGGCCCAGAACTGCTCGAAATTATTTTCTTCCCGTATCTGCAGATTGTTTTTTGAACCTCGCAGCGCGCACTTTACCCGATCTTTTGACAAACGAAACGGCTTCTGAAGATCAACTACCGAAAGGCTGTCGCGCCGATATAAATCTGCTTTAAGCAGAAACAACGCATATAAAATTTCATCAGAAGAAAAAGAGTTGTAAATCATCGGGATCACCTTCAATCGCAAGAATTTTATATGGTTATGATCCAGATATTCTAACGCCTCAGAAATAATCTGAAGGGCTTCACCAAGTTTAATATCGGTTTGGAAAACAAAACCGCCATAAGTCAAACCTTGATGCGAATGCAATGTATCGTCGAGCAGATTTGCAGGCAGAACCGCAACAACCTCATTTTTTTCAAATACAACCAGTGAAAAATCCGCAAACCGCACGGCATGATATTCCATAAAATCCCGATGAAACAGGAACGTTGCATTTTTTGCGGTGCCGATAAAAGAATTCCATCGGTTTTCATGCTCCTTTACGTAACGAGTGACTGTGTATTTTTTCAAAGCTGTTCTTTAAAACAGCGGCAAATTAATCATTTATTCATTACCGTTATCCCATCAGCTTACGGAATTTAAGAGGTGCTATCCAAAAATATTAGTATCTTTAAAGCTAAAAATCAGCTCGTGAAGCTACCTCTGCCCCATCTGAAACTCTTTGTCTTCCTGTTGTTTACCTGCTGCGCTAGCGGGCAAGACATCACGTTGTATGAACAGTTTAATGGTCGGTATGATTTTACGTTTGTCGGAAACACTTTGAATCCGCAAGAGAACTCGTATATGGAAACCCCTGTAATCAACACTTCATCGAGCGCGGATCTGGACCTGAATGCGGGTGATGTCATTGAAAAAGCGTATTTATATTGGGCGGGATCCGGCATGGGCGATTTTCAGGTGAAACTAAACGGTCAGACTTTTACGCCAACACGTACTTTCTCTTATCACCGCATCGTTTTTGGTGGCTTCCTCGATTATTTCAGCGCTTTCGCCGACGTTACTTCGCTTGTCCAGTCGACAGGCAGCGGCACATATACGCTTTCCGAACTTGACGTTACGGACTATATCGTTGAGCACTTTGCAAATAGGACCAATTTTGCCGGCTGGGCTTTGGTAATTGTCTATAAGAACGAAAATCTACCATTGAACCAATTAAATATGTATGATGGAATGCAGGCAGTTCCACAGGAAATCATCATTACGTTAAATAGCTTAAACGTCATTGACAATCAGGATGCTAAAATCGGCTTTCTTGCGTGGGAAGGCGACGAAAATCTTAATGATGCCGAAATTTTGCAGATCAATGAGCAGGAACTTTCAAACCCGCCGCTGAACCCTGAAGGAAACGCTTTTAATGGCACTAACAGCATTAACGGATCAGACGATCTGTACAATATGGATTTGGATGTATATAATATTGAAAACAATATCCAACCCGGAAATACAACGGCAGAAATAAAACTTTCGTCAGGTGCCGATTTTGTAATGATAAATGCGATCCTGACCAAGCTCAACAGCCAGCTTCCTGATGCAACGATTGTAGTTGATAGTGTTGCGTCGGCTTGCCGCTCGTTAGAAATTGTAGTTGATTATACTGTGTATAACACCAACAGTACGAGCGCGCTTCCCGCCGGAATTCCTGTTTCAGCCTATGTTAATGGAGTTTTTGTCGGCGAAACTATAACAGGCGCTGCAATTCCGATCGGCGGAAGCCAAACCGGACAAATCACTGTAACTATTCCTGAAAATACAGAATCAGGTTTTGAATTGACACTTGTTGTCGATGATAATGGCGAAGGTGATTCCACAATTGTAGAAACCGATGAGACCAACAACGCCGATAATTATGTGGCCGACCTGGTTATGCCGCCGCCGTTCAACATCCCGCCAGACCTTGAGGCTTGTAATCTCGGACTTGGAAGCGCCTTGTTCGATTTTTCGGATTATGCGTCAATCATCCAAGCGAATCCAGATCAGGAGATTTCGTTTTATCATTCTGAAGCCGACGCACAAAACAACATCGATCCAATTTTCAACACTTCTTCTTTTACAGCTGAAAGTACTCCCAAACAGATCTTCGTCCGAATTGACAATGACGATTGTTATTCCTTTACCTCTTTCACGCTTGATGTGAAGAATTGTCCGCCGGTGATTTATAACTATGTGTCCGTCAACGGTGACGGCTCAAACGATACGTTTCATATCGACGGACTCCGGGATGTTTTCCTCAATTACAAACTTTCGGTTTATAACAGATGGGGCGTATTAATATGGGTTGGAAACAACAGCATGCCCGAATGGGATGGCTATGCAAATGTTGGATCTATTGTTATTGACGGACGTGTTCCCGATGGAACCTATTACTACATATTGGAACTAAACGATCCCGGCTATACGGAACCTTTTACCGGATTTGTCTACATCAACTAGTTCGGCTCCAATGCCCGAAGGTACCATCGAAATCTCACAGCCAATAATCGGATTACAATAATGACAAGCGATGTTACCAGGTAGATCATGTCATCTTGTAAATGGTAATACCGGAGCGCGAAAAATACGAATCCGCCGATAATACAGATCGTAGCATAGATTTCACGATGGAAAATAACCGGAATCTCATTACACAAAATATCGCGATAACTCCGCCAAAACATGCCGTCATCGTTCCCAAAGCGATACAAATCACAGGATGCAGACCCGTATCGATACCTTTCTGAAGTCCGATAAGCGTGAAAACACCAAGGCCTATCGTGTCAAAAAGGAACAGGGAAGTACGAAGTTTATCCAGTCGCTTTCGGAAAACCACTGTCAGCAAAAATCCCAGCACGATTACATAAACATAATTTAAATCGCGCATCCAGCCAACAGGCGTGCTTCCGATCATGACTTCACGAAGCGTTCCGCCTCCGACCGCGGTCACAAAAGCGATTATAAAAACGCCGAATGGATCGAGCTTCTTGTTCATCGCCGTCAGTGCGCCCGACATGGCGAAGGCCATTGTACCAATAACTTCCAGGAGGTAAAACATACTTTTCTTTTACGCTACATCGACTGCGTGTAGTAATTATAATCTTTTAAAATCGTAGCCAAGAATTGTTGGTCGGTTTGATCTGCTTTGGTGATTCCCGTTACTTTCTCGATCTTTTCACGCAATTTCGTCAGCGTTACATAATCGTGCTTGGCGCGTGAAACGTTGTATGTCTCCTTTATAATCCGGATGTCATTATCGGAAAGTTTAATTACCGCAGGGTAAACCGGAACATATTCACTGCCTAGTTCTTCCAGGATAGTGCTATTGATCGTAACCGTATTTTTGAGTGTGATCACAGCAGTTCCGGCCGCCATGTCTCCCAAACGCTGATTTTTATCCGTGACAATTACAGTGATAATTGCTATAATCCCGAAAAGGAATGTGACATCTACAATTCGGAAAAACCAGCGAATCAGGTAGTCGCCGAACGAAGCCTGATAGCCGTCGATTTTTACGACCTTAATATGCAGGATCTTCTTTCCGAAAGTCTGCCCTTCCATCATGCTTTCACATACCAATGTGTAGATCGTCACAGGAAAATAAAATATCAGAAACGTTGCACCTTGCGACCATGAATCCATCTGGTCGTAGAGCCGATTCAGCCCCATCAGATAGAAGATCACAAAATATATAATCAAACCATATACGACCTTAATCAACAGATCGACAAGGTATGCCAATATCCGATCAGCGACCGATGCGGCAGTAAAATTGATTTCTACATTTTGGGTTGTATTTATAGATAATTGGGTCATAATTCCTATTTTAGCCAGCGATGAGAGAAGTTGCCTTTATAAAACAAAATAAAAATAAGTGGCTGGATTTTGAGCAGGCTATTTTCGGTAAAACTAAAAAAAATCCCGATGAAATGGCAAGTTTGTACATTCATTTAATCAATGACCTCTCTTACGCGCAGTCCTACTATCCGAAAAGCAAAACCGTTACCTATCTCAATTATCTCGCTTCGCAGATATATCAAAAGATCTACAAAACAAAGCGCGAGGAAACTAACCGAATAAAATACTTTTTTACGACCGAAGTTCCGCTGATCGTATATGAATACAGGCGTTATCTGATCTACTCGTTTATACTGTTTTTTGTTTCGATTGGAATCGGAGTGATCTCAGCAAAATATGATGATTCTTTTGCCCGACTGATAATGGGTGATGAATACGTGAACCAGACGCTGCAAAATATCAAGGACGGCAATCCGGTCGCGGTTTACAAAAGCGGAAGCAATTGGGGAAGTTTCATCGGTATCACGCTCAACAATATTTACGTTGGCGCACGATGTTATGTCTATGGCATCTTCGGCGGAATCGGGACTTTTTATATTATGCTCGAAAACTGCATCATGATTGGCTCCTTTCAATATTTCTTTTACGACCAAGGCGTATTATGGGAAAGTGTACGCGGAATCTGGATACATGGTTCAATGGAAATATTTGCGATCGTCATCGAAGGTGCGGCAGGTTTTATCCTCGGAGCATCATTGCTGTTTCCGAAGACGTATTCACGGATGAACTCGTTCAAAATTGGATTTAAAAACAGCTTGAAGATTTTCCTGAGTACACTTCCATTTACGGTATCTGCCGGATTTCTCGAAGGGTTTGTAACTCGATATTCGCCTGATATGCCGCATTGGCTCAGTGTTTCGATCATACTTTCGACATTGGCGGCAATTTCATATTACTTCTTGGTTTACCCGTTTGTCATCCACAGAAAACTGTCGAAAGCACGTGCGTAAACTCCTTTACATAGTGTTCTTGATGGCGGTTTTCGCAAGTCGGGCCCAAGATACTTTGTCTGCGCCGGCAATGGAAACTGCCACCTTTACTGGTGATTCAACCATTGTTGAGGACTCCTATACCAAAGTAGAATTTGATGCGGATTTTAAAGAGCGGTATAGATCAGCCGACTTCATCTATGTTGTGCAGCCGCCAGAAATTACTTGGTGGGATCGTTTTCTGATGTGGCTCTCGTCGTTGATAGGGAAATCAATAAAAATCAGCAACCCCGAAGTTTCCCTCGGATTTGTAAAAATCGCACTCAAGGTGATTGCCGTTATTATTACCATATTAATAGTCTATTTCATCGTCAGGGCGCTTCTGAAAAGCGAAGGGAAATGGATCTTCGGACGTAACCTCAGTAAGAAAATCATCCATCACGATTCTGTTGAGAAAAATCTTCAGGCAACAGATTTCCAGAAACTTATTCAGGAAACAGAAAGCGCGGGTGATTTGCGGCTTGCAATCCGATACTATTATTTATGGCTACTTAAGAGAATGTCGGAGCGCGAACTCATCAAATGGGATCCCGATAAAACCAACAGTGATTATCTGTACGAACTTAAAAATGAAAAACATAAAGATGATTTTTCGTATTTGTCGTATCTGTATAATTACATCTGGTATGGCGAATTCACGATCGATAACAACACATTTGAGAAAGTCAGGACGGCGTTCCGACAATCAATAAATTCACTTTGATGAACAGCAGGCTTTACCTATATATCGGACTGATCGTGCTTCTCTTAGGAGTGATGACCGCAATGGATATGAGCAAGCCAAAGGAGATCGATTGGACGCCAACGTATGAGGTTTCAGGTAAAATCCCGTTTGGTCTTCATGTTTTTAACCGTGAAGCTGAAAGTTTGCTGAAGCGTAAAGTTAACCGCGTAAATGTATCTCCATATGAATACCTGGAATCTACATATGATTACGATACCGAAGTTCAGGAATATTCGGTTTCAGGAACTTTAATGGCAATTTCGCAGGTTAATTATCTTGATGAATCCTCAGTCGACGAGCTTTTTTACTTTGCCGGCCACGGAAATACCGTATTCCTAAGCATGAAAACCTTTCCCGGCCGGATTTTGGACAGCCTTAAACTTGATATGTCATCCGACCTGACTTTGTCGGACAGCATTCCAAATTGGATGTCAGATCAGGAACGGTCCTCAAAAAAATATTATATCAAAGAAGAAGGAAGTCCGACGTACTTTTCCGAAATTGATAGCGCCAGCACTACAATACTGGGCTATCAAGGCACCGATTCCATCCGGTCAAATTTTGTGAAAGTACGCTTCCACGAAGGATTCTTTCTGCTTCACACGCAGCCTGGTTTTTTCACCAATTTCCATCTGTTAAAGGGCACTCATCATGAATATGTCGAAAACGTCCTTTCTCATCTTCCTCAAAATGAGGTACATTGGTTTGTAGATGATCCACGGACTGAAAACAGTTCTTCGTCACATTTGCGCTATATCCTATCACAGCCTGCGCTGAAATGGGCATGGTTGCTTTTTTTGGGCGGAATGCTGTTTTTTATGTTCTTCAATGCCAAGCGCCGTCAAAGGGTCGTGCCTGTGATAAAGCCACTTGAAAATACTACGGTCGATTTTGCAAAGACAATCGGGAATTTATACTATCAGGAAGGCGACCACGATACGATTATCGACAAAAAGATCATTTACTTCCTGGAACGGATCCGATCGGAATACATGATCGACACATCAAACCTTAACGAGGATTTCGTTCGGAAACTGCACCAGAAATCAGGTAAAGACATCTTGGCAATCGAACGTGCCGTATTCCTTATCAATATGCATAGAAAGAGTCCGCACAGCAGCGTTGAAGGCGACCTCATACAAATTAACCACGCGATAGAAAAAATTATACACTAATGGAAAACATGGAACTACCTCCTGAAAATAATGAGAATGTTAACTTTGAGTCGCGAATAGATCTTGCTCCGTTGTTAGCTGGCATCAGCGCAATAAAAAGCGAACTTGCAACGGTGATCGTTGGGCAGGAACGCATGATCGATCAGCTTCTGGTGGCAATACTTTCGAATGGGCATGTCCTGCTTGAGGGCGTTCCCGGAGTCGCGAAGACAATCACAGCTAAATTGTTGGCCAAAACGCTGGACATTGGATTCAGCCGCATTCAGTTTACGCCCGATCTGATGCCTTCGGATATATTGGGTACTTCAGTATATGATTTAAAAAAATCTGAATTCGAATTCCGAAAGGGCCCGATTTTTTCGAACCTGATTCTGATCGATGAGATCAACCGTGCTCCCGCAAAAACGCAAGCTGCTCTTTTTGAAGTTATGGAAGAACGTCAGATTACAATTGACGGTACTCAATATCCACTTGAAGCGCCGTTTCTAGTACTTGCGACACAGAACCCTATCGAACAGGAAGGAACGTACCGTTTGCCTGAAGCGCAGTTGGACAGGTTCCTGTTCAAAATAGTGATCGATTATCCGACACTTGCAGAGGAAATCATTATCATTGAACGCGAACACCAGCTTCAGGATCATGGAAAGCTGCAAAACATAAAAAAAATCCTTTCCGGGGAAAAGATCAAAAGCTATCAGGCTCTTGTGAAACAGATCCTGATCGAGCCACAACTGGTTCAGTATATCGCACAAATCGTTGTCAACACGCGGGAAAACGCATTTTTATATCTTGGTGCGTCGCCACGTGCTTCAATTGCGATTCTTAATGCCGCAAAAGGTTTTGCCGCTATCCGCGGACGGGATTTCGTTACGCCTGAAGACATTAAAGAAGCTGCAATCCCGGTTCTGCAACACCGCGTGATTGTGACGCCTGAACGTGAAATGGAAGGCATCAGCGGAAAACAGATCATTTCCCAACTACTGGAATCAGTCGAAATTCCGCGCTAAGTGAACTTCATCAAAAATCTATATATCAACAACCTTTTCTTTTATGCGCTGCTGGCGATCATAGCAGCTTTTTGTTGCGCATTCATTTTTCCGATACTTTTCGCTGCCGCGCAATATTTGTTTTTGTTGATATTGACATTTTTTGTGTTGGATTTGCTCATTCTGTTTCTGGTTAAAGAAGGCGTTGACGCGATGCGTAATCTTCCTGAAAAATTTTCTAATGGTGACGAAAATACGGTCAATGTTGTTATCCGGAACTATCATACGTTCGGAATAAAAGCGATTTTAATTGATGAAATACCTTTTCAGTTTCAAGTTCGGGATTTTAAGATCATCAAAAAGATCAAAGGAGCATCGCAGGAGGAAGTGAACTACAAGCTGCGACCGACAGAACGGGGCGAATATGTGTTCGGAAACCTCAATGTGTTTGTTTCTTCTCCGCTGTCGCTTGTTTCACGCAGGTACACTTTTGAAGGCGATGTTATGGTTCCGACTTATCCGTCGTATATCCAACTTCGCAAATATGATCTGATGGCGTTCTCGAACAATTTGTTCCAGTATGGCGTCAAACGCATCCGACGCATCGGCCATACAATGGAATTCGAACAAATCAAGGAATACGTCCAAGGCGACGACATCCGAACATTAAACTGGAAAGCCACAGCAAAGAAAAACGCGCTTATGGTAAATCAATTCCAGGACGAAAAATCGCAGTCGGTTTATATGGTTATCGACAAAGGCCGTGTGATGAAAATGCCGTTCAACGGATTGAGCCTTTTGGATTATGCGATCAATTCGACGTTGGTACTTGCAAATGTCATCTTAAAAAAGCATGATAAAGCCGGAATGCTTTCGTTTTCAAAAAAGGTTGAGAATCGGGTATTTGCCGAAAAACGGTCGGCTCAAATGCAGAAGATACTCGAAGGCCTCTACAACATCAAAACAGATTTCTTCGAAAGCGATTACAGCCGGCTATACGTAGACATCAAAAAGAACATCAACCAGCGAAGTTTGATCATCCTTTATACAAATTTTGAGACCTTAGACGGATTGCATCGGCAACTGCCCTATCTGAAAGCAATCGCAAAGAACCATCTTCTTGTGGTCGTATTTTTCCAGAATACAGAGCTCGAATCGATCATTAATCAGAGGGCCGAAAATGTCCATCAGATTTATGACAAGGTAATTGCCGAGAAATTTGCATTCGAAAAGCGGCTTATCGTGAACGAACTGAAAAAGTATGGGATCCACTCTGTATTGACGCAACCTGAGAGCCTGACTTTGGAAACCATAAACAAATATCTCGAAATTAAAGCTCGCGGAATCCTATAAAAACAACAACCAAAACCAACTACATGAAGAAAATTTACCTTGTCCTGATTGCATTTATCGGAGTTTTAAATGGCACTGCTCAGGAAGCCGACACGGTCTCGGTTGCTTATAGCGAAATCGAAAAATCGATGAACTACCAGACCGGAACGATCGATCTTGCTGCCGGAAATGCAACACTTACAGTTCCGAAAGGCTTTCAGTTTTTGGATGCCAAACAAACGCAATATGTACTTACAGAACTTTGGGGAAATCCCGAAGATACGACCGTTCTAGGTGCGATTTTGCCTGAAAACGGCGGAGTGACGTATGACGACAGCTGGATGTTCATCATCAATTATGAAGACATGGGATATGTCGCAGATGACGACGCGGCAGATATTAATTATGATGAGCTGCTTGAAGAAATTCAGGGCGATATGAAGGCCGAAAGTGACGAACGTGTTGCGGCAGGATTTGAGACCGTTTCCCTTGTAGGCTGGGCATCAAAACCGTACTACGACGACAAGCTGAAAGTATTGCATTGGGCAAAGGAATTAAAATTCGGCGAAACAGAAACCAATACGCTTAATTATGATCTTCGGGTTCTGGGTCGAAAAGGTGTCTTCCGAATTTCTGCAGTTTCCGATATTAATAGTTTGCCCGATGTTAAAAAAAGCATCCCTGCGATCGTGCAAAGCGTCAAGTATAAAGATGATTTTACTTATGCGGATTTTGATTCAAACTCAGATAATGTCGCAGCATGGACAATCGGCGGACTCGTAGCCGGAAAAGTCCTTGCCAAAGTCGGATTCTTTGCCATTATATTAAAGTTCGGAAAGTTCATTTTTTTCGGACTGGTTGCTGCATTTGCGGCGTTCAAAAAGTTCTTTAACAAGAAGGACAACCATGAAGTAACGCGGCCTGCTATTGCCGAAGCATTGCCGGAAACAGAAATACACCACGAAGAAAAGCTATAATTTGAAAAGGTGCTTCCACAAATGGGGCGCACCTTCTTAATTACCTTAAATTTGCACAGAAACTTTTCGCTTGAAACAAATAACCAGCATCCAGAACCCATTCATAAGATCACTGATCCAATTACAGGAAAAAGCGCGTGCGCGTAAACAAACCGGAACTTTTTTGATTGAAGGCAAAAGGGAAATTGAACTTGCACTTGCAGGAAATTATGAAATTCAATGCGTGTTGTTTCTTTCTGATTTTTTTTCCGAATCTGAAGTAAGAAAATTGACAGGGAACAGTGCTGATCTTATTGAAATCTCGAAAGATGTTTATCATAAGTTAGCGTACCGCGATTCGACTGAAGGAATTCTTGCTGTTGCAAAAACGAAGAGCCTCGATCTGCAAAACTTGAAATTGACGAAAATTCCGCTGATTTTAATTGCTGAAGCGCCCGAAAAACCGGGCAATATTGGTGCTTTATTGCGAACTGCCGATGCTGCGAATCTTGACGCAGTAATAATTGCAAATCCGAAAAGCGATCTTTATAATCCCAATATCGTCCGTTCAAGCGTTGGGTGCCTGTTTACTAATCAGATCGCGACCGGAAGCACATCAGAAATTATCAGTTTTCTACGTTTGAATGAAATAAATATCTACTGCGCAACGTTACAAGACGCGACCGAATATCACCAACAAGACTACACGCTGCCGACTGCGCTCGTCGTCGGAACTGAGGCAACAGGCCTTACCCAGGAATGGCGGGATGCCTCAACCCATAATATCATAATTCCGATGCAGGGCCAGATCGATTCGATGAACGTTTCGGTTGCAGCCGCCATATTAATATTTGAAGCCAAAAGGCAACGTAACTTCCAATAAACATGAAACTTAAATTTGCACTCCTATTTTTACTGACAGGCCTGATCTCATCGGCACAGATAACAGAAACACAAGTCGACGATCTCGTACAACGAACACTTAAAGCCTTTGACGTTCCGGGAATTGCTGTCGGGATCGTAAAAGATGGAAAAATTGTACTTGCCAAAGGATATGGCGTAAAATCGATTAAAACCAATCAAAGAGTAGATGCCAATACCTTGTTTGGAATTGCGTCCAACAGCAAGGCTTTTACTTCAGCTGCGCTTGCAATGCTTGTTGATGAGAAAAAGATAAATTGGGATGATAAGGTAACGAAGTACATTCCGGAGTTTAAGATGTACAATGATTACGTGACCAACGAATTTACGATTCGCGATTTGTTGACGCATAGAAGTGGCCTCGGACTCGGAGCCGGCGACTTAATGATCTGGCCTGGAGGAAATAAATTCACTACTCAGGATATTATTACCAATTTGCAATATTTAAAACCGGTTTCGTCTTTCCGAAGCAAGTATGATTACGATAACTTACTTTATATTGTTGCAGGCGAAGTCGTCAGTCGCGTCAGCGGACAATCCTGGAATGATTTTGTCGAACAACGTATCATGTTGCCGCTTGAGATGACTAAAAGCGCATCTTCGTGGATTCGGGTAAAAGACACTTCCAACGTAATTGTTCCTCATGTTCCGATTGACGGAAAATTAGAAGTTATCAGTCGGTATAAAAATCCTGTCTTCGATGCTGCCGCCGGAATCTATTCGAGTGTCAATGATCTGTCGAAATGGGTGATTATGCAGCTCGAACAAGGTAAATATGGAAACGGCGCACAATTATTTACGGCAAAACAACAGGCCGAAATGTGGACGCCGCAGACTTTGCTTCCAAACCGAACGGCACCGCCTTACAATTCGCTTTTCAAAGCCTACGGATTGGGTTGGCAGTTGATGGATGTAAAAGGAAGACTTCAGGTTTCGCACACAGGCGGACTTGAAGGCATCGTTACACAAGTGACTTTAATTCCCGAGCTTGAACTGGGAATCATTGTTTTGACGAACCAACAATCCGGAGCAGCTTTCAATGCAATTACAAATACGGTCAAAGACAGTTATCTCGGCGTTCCGTCTGAAGATTATGTGGCGCTTTACAGCGGTCGCAGCCAAGCATCAGAAGCAGACGCCGATAAAATCACCGGTGAGATATGGAAAAGCATCGGCGAAAGCCAAAAGAACAAAAAGTTTAAAGTCGATGCTAAAAAATATATCGGGACCTACAAAGACAACTGGTTTGGCAACGTGTCGATTACCGAGCAAAAAGGTAAGCTGTACTTCGAGTCGGAGAAATCACCGCAACTTGTTGGCGAAATGTTTTTCTATAAAGACAACAATTTTGTCGTTAAATGGAACAACAGGTATTTCCATGCCGATGCGCATGTTCTCTTTGACGCGGAAAACAAGACTTTCAAAATGGAAGCAATTTCACCGTTGACAGATTTCAGTTATGATTTCCAGGATCTTGAATTCCACCGCGTCAATTAGCACCGTTAATTCGATTGTATAATTCGGGCAGATAACCTACATTTAAAATTAGAAGCAAAAACGCTATGGTTGAAATTGATATCGAAAAAGAAAATAAGGCGATCGCACAGGAATATAAGGAACTGCTGCGAATCAGTTACCAAACTTTATCTACCGATGACAAGCAACTGATCCGCAAAGCATTTGACGTGGCCGTTGATGCGCATAAAGATCAGCGCCGGAAATCGGGTGAAGCGTATATTTTCCATCCGATCGCTGTAGCAAAAATCGTAGCATCCGAAATTGGATTGGGATCAACTTCCATCGCTGCCGCTTTAATGCACGACGTAGTTGAAGATACAGATATTACAGTTGAAGATATTGAAAGGATGTTCAATCCGAAGGTCGCACAAATTGTTGAAGGCCTTACAAAAATCGCGCAGGTTCAAAAAGACAAGAATATCTCAATGCAGGCTGAGAACTTCCGCAAGATGCTTTTGACGCTCAATGATGATGTTCGTGTGATCCTGATCAAAATTGCCGACCGGCTTCACAATATGCAGACGATGGATTCTATGCCTGAACATAAACAGGTAAAAATTGCATCGGAAACATTATATATTTATGCTCCGCTCGCGCACCGACTCGGTTTATACAACATCAAAACGAAGCTTGAAGATTTGGGATTAAAATATACGGAGCCACAAGTCTACAAGGATATCGTCAGCAAAATCAAGGAAACTAAGGAAGAGCAGGACGAATATATCCACGATATTTCTGCTGTTCTTAAGAAATCACTTGACGAAGAAGGAATCGAATACGTCATAAAAGGCCGTCCGAAATCTATTTATTCGATTCGGCGTAAAATGCTTGCACAAAGCGTCACTTTTGATGAAGTTTATGACAAGTTTGCGCTTCGCATCGTCTACAAATCCGATAATCCAAGCGACGAAAAATTTCTCGCGTGGAAAATCTATTCGATTGTAACTGATCATTATCGTCCAAGCCCAAGCCGCCTTCGCGATTGGATCTCATCACCGAAATCGACCGGCTACGAAGCATTGCACATCACAGTCATGGGTCCGAAAGGCCGCTGGGTTGAAGTACAGGTTCGGAGTGAGCGAATGAATGAAATCGCCGAAAAAGGTTACGCTGCGCATTATAAATACAAACAGGGCGCTACTGAAGAAAGCGGGCTCGATGTTTGGCTTAATCTTTTGAAAGAAGCACTTGAAAGTTCTGAAACGAACGCAGTTGACTTTGTCGAGGATTTCAAAATGAACCTTTACGCGAAGGAGATTTTTGTATTTACTCCGAAAGGGGAAATAAAATCTCTTCCGAAGGGAGCCACATCGCTTGATTTTGCTTTCAGCATACACTCAGAAGTGGGCATTCATACAAGAGGAACTCGCGTAAACGGAAAACTTGTCCCATTGAACCACGAACTAAAAAGCGGCGACCAGATTGAAATCATAACTTCCCCAAATCAAAAACCAACATCGCACTGGCTCGATTACGTGACGACATCGCGTGCAAAGAACAAGATCCGCAACGTCCTCAATGAAAACACAAAGAAAATTGCAGAAGAAGGACGCGAGCTGCTTACGCGGAAGCTGCGCCATTTAAAAATTACAATCAGCGAATCGGTTGTGAACGAGATGGTGAACTTCTTCAAACTCAAAACCAGTTTAGATTTATTTTATAGGGCCGGAAGCGGCGCGATAGATAATGCGCAACTAAAGGAATATGCTGCGCAAAAGAGCAATACGTTCTTTAATTTCTTCAAAAATAAGATCAAACGTTCGCCAGGAACTGCCGATGTCGACATCCATAAGCAAGTCATCAGCAGCAACTACGACATGCTCGTTTTCGGACCAGAACATGACAAGCTCGACTACAAACTATCAACGTGTTGCAACCCAATTCCGGGTGACGAGGTTTTCGGATTTGTAACCATAAACGAAGGAATCAAAGTGCACAAGAAAGATTGTCCAAATGCAATCAGCCTGCAATCCAACTATGCTTACAGGATCATGCAGGCGAAATGGATCGACTCGTCCCAACAGGAATTCAAGGCAATTTTGAAAATTACGGGAATGGACACGCTCGGTCTTACGAACCAGCTTACGAAAGTGATTTCGAACAATATGCATGTAAATATCCAAAGCATCTCACTCAGTGGCGAAGCAGGGATTTTCAAAGGTCAGGTAGCTGTTATCGTACAAAACAATACAATCCTGAAGAAACTGATCGACAACATCAAAAAGATAGACGGAATCGACAAGGTGACGCGAGTTTACAACACGTAGATTAACTTCATCTTGTGCTTGTTTGGCAGTCGCCTTTTCTAACAATTTACTTATCTTTGCAAAATGACATTGATCTCCACCGATAACACCAAGAACCAGGAAATCGTAAAGAATGTTTTTACGTTGTACCTCGAGAAAAAAGGGCATCGAAAAACACCTGAACGTTACGCTATTCTTCAGGAAATCTATGATAATGAGGAACATTTCGACATCGAAAACCTCTACATCAAGATGAAGAACAAGAACTACCGCGTAAGCCGTGCAACTTTATACAATACCATCGAATTACTGCTTGATTGTGGACTTGTCAGGAAACATCAGTTCGGACAAAACCAATCTCATTACGAAAAATCCTACTTCGACAAGCAGCACGATCATATAATCATGACTGATACGGGCGAAGTGATCGAATTTTGCGATCCGCGCATCCAGATCATCAAAAAAACCATCGAAGAAATTTTCGACATCGAGATCCACAACCATTCCTTGTATTTATATGGCAATCGAAAATCCGTCGATAAAGAATAAGGGCGTTGCGCTTCCTGCGTCGCGCCGCGCTTTCCACGGTGCACGGCACCTGGTTGCAATCGCTAACGCGAGCTGCAGTTCATACACAAAACCAACTACTGATTACTAACTACTGATTACCAATAAAATGACCGTAGATTTACTATTAGGATTACAATGGGGCGACGAAGGCAAAGGAAAAATTGTCGATGTATTAACTTCCAAATATGATATTATTGCGCGTTTTCAAGGCGGACCAAATGCAGGGCATACTTTGGAATTCGACGGAATAAAACATGTTCTTCGCACGATCCCATCAGGGATTTTCCACAAAGACTCCATAAATGTGATCGGAAACGGAGTTGTGATCGATCCCGTAGTTTTTCAGAAAGAAGTTGAAGGACTCGAGAAATTTAATATTGATTTACAGTCACGGCTGATCATCTCACGTAAAGCGCATTTAATTTTGCCTACGCACCGTTTACTTGACGCGGCATCCGAAGCTTCAAAAGGAAAGGCTAAGATTGGCTCGACTTTGAAAGGGATCGGACCCACATATATGGACAAAACTGGAAGGAACGGAATCCGTGTTGGCGATATCGAACTAGCTGACTTTAAAGAAAGATACCGCGCGCTTGCCGACAAGCACGAAGCAATCATCAAATTTTATGATGTTGCCATCCAATACAATCTAGCCGAACTTGAAGCTGAATTCTTCGCGGCCATTGAAGAATTACAAAAGCTGCAGTTCATCGACAGCGAAGAATACCTGCATCAGGCGCAAAAAGCAGGAAAATCGATACTTTGCGAAGGAGCACAAGGTTCGCTTTTAGATGTTGACTTCGGAACTTATCCTTTTGTGACCTCGTCAAACACGACAGCAGCCGGAGCTTGTACAGGCCTTGGAATCGCGCCAAACAAAATCAAAGAAGTATACGGAATATTTAAAGCGTATACAACAAGAGTCGGAAGCGGCCCGTTCCCAACAGAATTATTTGATGAGGACGGAGCAACAATGGCAAGGGTTGGAAACGAATTTGGATCTGTCACTGGAAGACAGCGTCGTTGCGGATGGCTCGATCTTGTGGCGTTAAAATATGCGGTTCAGGTAAATGGCGTAACGCAATTAATGATGATGAAGGGCGACGTTTTATCAGGATTTGATACGCTTCAGGTTTGCACGGCATATAACTACAAAGGAAAAGAGATTTCTCACTTCCCTTATAGCATCGAACCAGAAAATGTTTCCCCCATATACCAAACATTTCATGGTTGGAAAGCTGATTTAACCGGGCTGACAACATACGATCAACTGCCTTCACAGCTAACAGAATATATAGCATTCATCGAAAAGGAAGTCGGCGTTCCAATAAAAATTGTATCGGTTGGGCCAGATAGGAAACAAACGATTATGAAGTAAAATTCACAGGAGATATATTAGGGCACTTAGGTGCTCTTTTTTTTTGCGCGCTATTTTTAACTATAACGATATAGTAAAGGCCGCATTTTCTACTGATAACAAACTACACAAGCGATTATCCATAACTATACATTACCACAACATAATGTGTTTAAATGCATAAGAAAACGTTTGAGAAGCTATAGGAGTATGTTAACCCTTACGTCGCTCGGCTTAATAGTATTGACTTTTAAATATCAGCCAAATCAATTGCCCTACTGTATAGTTTGTTTATGACCCGAAATAGAATTCCAATGGCATTAAGTTATAAATTTAACTACAAACAGTTAAAACTCAATAACATGAAAAAAATTACTTTGTGGGGTATTTTAGTATTCGGTGGAGCAGTCTCTGCACAAAATGCGCCAATCACATTTGAACCAGGTGGCGCCGGCTCGGCGTGGACCTGGACGACTTTCGAAAATCCAAGTACGCCGGCTCCGCCACTATTGCTGGTTTCGAATCCTTCGCCAACCGGTATGAACACATCGGCAACAGTTGCCAAATTGACACCTTTAGTTGGAAGTCCGCCTTACGCCGGAGTAGAAAGCGCCCACGGATCAGACATTGGAACATTTACACTTACTGCTGCAAATGCCGTCGTAAAAATTATGGTTTACAAATCAGTTATGAGCGATGTCGGAATTAAATTCGCTACAGCTGATGGCGCATCTACAGGAGAAATTAAAGTTGCGAACACGCTTGTCAACCAATGGGAACAACTGACATTCGATTTCTCTGGAATAATTGGCATACCAACATCAACAAACATTGATCAAATCATCATTTTCCCGGATTTCCAGACACGTACAACCGATAACGTGTGCTACTTCGACAACATCACGTTCTCTGCGTCAACCACGCCGCCTTCGGTACCGATGACGGCCGCGCCAACTCCTACAAGACCGGCTTCTGAAGTAATCTCTATGTTCAGCAACGCGTACACAAATGTTCCTGTGAATACATGGCACACCGATTGGTCGAATGCGACATTAACCGATATTCAAATCGCCGGTAATGATACCAAACGGTACGCTGCACTTGATTTTGTTGGAATAGAAACTGTGGGTGCTAATTTAATTAACGCAACAGGAATGAACTACTTTCACGTTGACGCATGGACACCGAATATGACGTTATTTCGTATAAAATTAGTCGATTTTGGTGCAAACGGTGTTTACGATGGAACTCCTGGCGACGACGATGTGGAGCACGAACTTACTTTCACTCCAGCTTGGAACCAATGGAACAGCTACGATATTCCGCTTACTGCGTTTACCGGCCTTATAACAAGAGGACACATCGCGCAATTGATCTTCTCCGGGAACCCGGCTGGATCGTCGACTTTGTATGTCGATAATGTGTATTTCGCATCACAGGCATTGGGCGTTTCTTCAAATAACCGCACAGCATTCAAAATGTTCCCAAATCCAGCGCACGATTATGTGATGATCTCAGGCGAATCGGAAATCGAACGTGTAGCATTTTACAATGTGTTAGGACAAGAGGTATTGACAGCAAATCCTGCAGCTCAAAGTGCAGAAATTTCAACTTCTTCACTTGAGTCAGGTGTATACATTGTGCGTATAACCGCAGGTGGAAACACATCTTCACAGAAGATTGTCATAAAGTAGTTTTTGAACCAGTCGGCAGTCGCAGTTACCAGTCGCAGTTGCCGAATAGGGACGCAATCGGTATCATCAAAGTAATTGAATAAGTACAAGAAGTACCGTTATAAATAGATTGGGTTTAAAAGAAGCACGCTCAACGGCGTGCTTCTTCATTTTCAAAAACCAAAAAATTATTGGATCTTATATATAAATGATTCCGAAGGAGCGACAGTAATAGTAATTCTGCCTTCACCATTCGCTATTAGCAATTTAATTGTACTTTTGTCATAAAGCTGGTCTTTTAGTATGTAATTTCCATTTGATAATCCCATTGCTTTAATCACATCTGTGGGTATCTTAAGTTCAAAATAGCTACTTTTGGAATCGGAGAAATTAGTAACGATAAACAACTTTTCATCATCAGAAAAGCGTGCGTATGAAAATATGTCTGCGTCGTAGCCTTTTGTTGAAGCCCGGTTAACTAATTGAAGTTCGCGGTATTCACCCATCAAGGCCGAACTGTTTGTTGTAAAGCGTAACAATCGTCTGTAAAAATCACGCAACATTTTTTCTTCAAATGTAAGTTTTCCACCATCGAACTTACCGCCATTCATCCATCGCTGGTGACCTGGAACACCTATGTAATCAAAAATTGAGGTTCGTGATTTCTTTCCGAAACCTGCATCCTGTTTACCCGCCTCGCCTACTTCCTGTCCGAAATAAAGCATTGTTGGCGATGTGCTGATCGTAGCAGAAAGTACCATTAATGGCTTGCCTTTATGTCCGTTACCCGCGAATTCCGGACTAGCCAATCGCTGTTCGTCGTGGTTGTCAAGAAAATGTAGCATTTGATGTTCTATATCTTCCTGCTTTTTCATGATGTACACTATCGGATCAGGATCACTTTTGCGCTGAATGACTTCTTTCAGTTTATCGTACAAGTCAACTTTGTCATACAAATAATCCATTTTTCCCAGTCGGATGTAATTGCGATATTCCTGCGGATTATAAACTTCCGCCAACAGGAAAGCTTCAGGGTCTTTCATCTTGATAGCTGAGTTCATATAGCTCCAAAACTCATACGGGACCATTTCTGCCATATCATACCGGAAGCCGTCGACACCTTTATCGACCCAATAAAGTGCAATGCTTCGGAACTTCTCCCATGAATCCGGAACGTCTTTATCTTTCCAAAACTCGAAATGTTCCTTTACTGATTTAACGTCAAAATTAGCAGGCAAAGTCGGAAAATCTTTTGTGCCGTCGGGCTTAATTCCGTAGTTGATCTTTACTGTTTCGTACCAGTCGTTGATGTCTGGTTTTGCCATTCGCGAACCATTTCCTGTCCATTTCGCAGGTGATTCAGCAAATTTCCCATCATTTAATGGATGTGCTTCACCATTTAAAGGTTTGTAATCAGGCGATGTCGGCACCTTAAACGGCTCCCCTGGAATGTAGTAGAAATTATTGTCGCGTTTGTATTCAACTGTAGTATCATCATCAGCTCCAAAATCACAAACTTTCTTAGGATTGGAGCGTCCTTCATAGCGCCTTGCGACATGGTTTGGAACAATATCGATCAGTAGTTTTAAGCCATTTTTATGTGTACGATCAATTAGTGCTTCAAATTCCTGGAGCCTGTTCTTCGGATTTACAGCCAGATCGGGATTTACATTGTAATAATCTTTTACCGCATATGGAGAACCCGCACGTCCTTTCACGACATCGGGATCATCATTCGAAACACCAATAGAAGTATAGTCCGTAATTACGGCATGATGAGGAACGCCTGTATACCAAATATGCGTGACGCCAAGATCCTTGATCTGCTGTAGTGCCACATCCGTAAAATCATTGAACTTTCCGACACCGTTCTCTTCCAAAGTGCCCCAAGGCTTATTTGTGGTTTTCGTGTTTCCGAACAATCTTGTGAAGACTTGGTAAACAATAACCTTTGAAGGCCTTTCCTGGTCCGATTTTTTATTGCCGGCTTTTTGCGAATATGCCGATATTGTAAGGCATGCTATAATTGAAACTAAAATTACTCTCATGGTCGGGCTTTAATGCGTTCTTACAAATATAAAATTTTAGATGTATTTAAGCCACTTATAAATTATTCTTAATTAAGGTTGACCCCATGGAGTTTTTTATAAATTTGGCGAAAATTAGTCTATTGAAAAAGCTGCTTTTTCTGTTATTCATTACTGCTAACTTACTGCAAGTCGGCACTGTTTCCGCTCAGGCAAAGAAGAAGATCCAAATAGAAAATGCTGATTATTCGGAACGAAATGAGGCGGAGATCCCGGGTGCGGTTTTAGCGTCGGGCAACGTACGCGTCAACCACGACGGAGTTATCATCACGTGCAACAAAGCGTATATCTTCCAGGATGAAAATTATCTGAAGGCGTTTGGTGACGTCCGGCTCGTACAAGGTGACACGTTGTTCATGAACAGTAAATATGCCGAATACAATGCGGATACCAAACAAGCGTTTGCTTCAGGCAGTGTATCGATGCGTTCACCTGACATGACGTTGCTTACTGATACTTTGAACTTCGACCGAAATGTTCAGGAAGCTTACTACAATACCTATGGGACGATTACCAATAAAGACAATGTCTTAAAAAGTAAATCGGGACGCTATTTTGTGAAGCAGAAGAAATTCCGTTTTCTCACCGCAGTGACTATTACAAATCCCAAATATGTAATTAAATCAAATCATCTCGATTATTACAATAATTCAGGTCATTCCTATTTGTTCGGTCCTTCGACAATAACCAGCAAGCAAAATTACATCTATACAGAAAAAGGCTTTTATGACAGCAAGAAGAATGTTGGGCATTTCCTCCGGAAGTCTTATATCCGATATAATGACAGACTAATTACAGGCGATAGTTTGTATTATGATCGGAATCGGGAATTTGCATCGGCAACGAATAACGTGAAGATTACCGACTCGATCAACCGCGGAATCATCAAAGGCCATTATGGCGAGGTTTATCGGAACCAGGATTCGATGTATGTCACAAAGCGCGCCGTCGCTATTAATTTTGTCGAAAATGACTCTGTTTACATCCATGGCAAGAAATTGATGGTCACAGGGAAACCTGCAAACAGGGTCATCCGCGCATTCAATAACGCAAGATTTTTCAAAACCGACCTTAGCGGAAAATGTGACTCGATACATTCTAGTCAAACGACAGGCCTCACAAAAATGATTGGCAATCCGATTTTATGGAACTTTGACAACCAAATGACCGGCGATGTGATTCACCTGATTGCCAACAGCAAAACCGAAAAACTTGATTCACTCAAGGTGCTCAATAATGCGTTTATTGTTTCGAAAGACACCATCGGGACCGGATTTAACCAGGTCAAGGGGCAAAATCTGTACGGAAAGTTTCGAGAGAACAAACTTTATGAGGTCGATATAGTCAAAAATACCGAGGTTATTTACTTTATGCGGAACGACAAACAGGAACTTATTGGTATAAACAAAGGCGTTGGCAGCAAGATCAACCTTACGTTGACCGATAACAAGATCGACGTCCTGACTTTCTACGGAAGCCCCGACAGTGAAATTTATCCGGAAAAAGAACTACCGGAAAATGTCCGGAAACTGCGTGGATTCATATGGCGTGGGGACGAAAGAATTGCCAGCAAAGACGATATTTTTCCGCCAGAGGAGAATGCTATGAATGACAAAATCATCAAGGCAAGCGCAGCGGAAATGGCAAAAGAGAACGTACCAATGGAAATTCGCAAAGAAACTCTTGAGTACGACAAGAAAAATCAGCCGGTGAAATAGCTTTAAAGAATCTGCAACTTTATCTTTAACCGAACATGAATCCAGATTTTTTAAAATATCAGGCACAGACATCGCCGTATCCACTCGGAATGGAAGTCTCACACGCCGATGGATCTTACATCTACGATACGAATAATAAGAAATACCTCGACTTTGTAGCCGGGGTTTCTGCAATTTCTGTCGGGCATAAAAACCGGCGCGTCAACAAGGCCATAAGAGACCAGCTTGACAAATATTCTCACGTGATGGTCTATGGCGAATATTCCCAAAGCCCGGCTGTGGAATATTGTAAGTTACTTGCCACACTTCTGCCAAGACCGCTTGATAAAACTTACTTGGTCAACTCCGGTACAGAAGCAACTGAAGGCGCATTAAAACTTGCGCGTCGAGTTACAGGACGAAGTCAGCTTGTGTCATGTTATAATGCGTATCACGGAAATACAATGGGTTCTATGAGCGTCATGGGCTTCGAAGATCGCAAACAGACTTTTCGTCCGCTTGTGCCCGATGTCGATTTCATCACGTTTAACAGTGAAGAAGATCTTCAGAGAATTACAACAAAAACAGCCGGAGTCATAATCGAAAGCATCCAGGGCGGCGCCGGATTTATCGAACCTGCAAACGGTTACTTTAAAAAATTGCGTGAACGTTGCACTGAAGTTGGCGCGCTGATGATCGTCGACGAAGTTCAACCTGGATTTGGCCGTACAGGCAAGTTATTCGGCTTTGAACACTATGATATCGTTCCTGACATTCTTATCTTAGGCAAAGGAATGGGCGGCGGAATGCCGGTGGGCGCGTTCACAGCATCATCAGAAATGATGGACATGCTTGCTTCGCCAAAGCTCGGGCATATTACCACTTTTGGCGGGCATCCTGTCATTGCGGCAGCCTGCCTGGCGACTTTGCAAGAAATTACTGAGACAAACCTCATTGCTCAAACCCTTGATAAAGAAAAGCTGTTCCGTAGCCTTTTGGTACATCCTTTGATAAAAGAAATCCGCGGAAAAGGCCTGATGCTGGCGCCGATGACAGAGAGCGCTGAGATAACAGATCAGGTGATCTTAAAATGCCAGGAACGCGGACTAATCTTGTTCTGGCTGCTTTTCGAAGGACGTGCTATCCGAATTACTCCGCCGTTAACTATTTCAGAGGAAGAAATCCGCCAGGGCTGCTCAATCCTTATTGAAGTTATGGATGAAATTGTGGGAAAAGTATAACAAAAACATACTATATTTGAAGGAGACACACTGTCTATTCCGCAATAAGACTGTCAAAAATTTGTTAATTAAATTGTTCACAAGAATTAACAGTCGGCACCTGACCGACAACCTCATTACCTAACTTTATTTAGGATAATTTAAAGAAAAACAGTATGCAACTAAGCAACGAAGAAGAAGAATATAATTTATCCCTTTCGAAATTTGAGTCGATGTTGAAAACCAACAAAGTACTCTTTTTCGATTCCGAAGAATTTGAGGATATCATTCTTCATTATCTCGACACGGGTAAATCTTCACTCGCGAAAAAAGCCTTAAAATTAGCACTTGAACAGCATCCGAAATCAACCGGGCTAAAGCTGGTTCAGGTAGAAATGCTCATCTACGATGACAAGCTTGACGTTGCGGAAAAACTGCTTAACGAACTGTTTGCCATCGAGCCCAATAATGAAGAGATCTATATACAAAAAGCTAATATATATTCGAAACGCGACAACCACGAAAAAGCGGTTGAACAATTGCAAATCGCATTAAAATTGACCGAAGATTATTCTGATGTTTACAATCTTATCGGTATGGAATACCTGTTCATGGACAACCTTGAACTTGCCAAAGAGAATTTCATTAAATGTCTTGAGGAAGAACCGGAAGACCAGGCTGCATTGTATAATGTGGTTTATTGTTTCGAATTCCTTGACCAAAATCAGGAAGCGATAGAATATCTTACGCAATACATTGAGAAGAATCCGTATAGTGAGATTGCGTGGCATCAAATGGGCCGCCTCAACTACGGACTTAAAAAGTATGAAGAAGCATTACGCGCCTTTGATTATGCGACGTTGATCGATGATGAGTTTCTTGGGGCGTTCATGGAAAAAGCAAAGTCGCTCGAAAGACTGAAAAAGTACGACGAAGCGATTGAAGCGTATAATCGTACCATTGAACTTGACGATCCAACTTCATATGCGCTTTTGCGGATCGGGAAATGTTACGAAAAGCTTGGAAAGAAAGTTTTGGCCTTGAAGTATTTCCATAAAACGGTTCATGAAGATCCATTATTGGATAAAGGATGGATCGCAATCACCGACTTTTATGTTAGGCAGAAAAATTTCCAGAAAGCACTGTTTTACGTCAATAAAGCACTTGCGATCGATGATCAAAACAGGCTGTATTGGAAACGTTACGGTGCAATCAACAAGCAGATGAACTTTTTTGAGGAAGCCGAACTCGGTTACCGCCGAGCAGTTGAGCTTGGAGATTACCAGCTTGACACGTGGTTGTTCTGGGTTGATATTCTGCAGTTCCTTGGTGAATTCGAAAATGCTGTGCAGACTTTGCTTCAGGCATCTGAATATTTTCCAGAAGAATTTGAAGTCGAATATCGATTGGCGGGATTGTATTTCATGTTGGGCGACGACAAAAAAGGAAAGTTCCACCTAAGCAACGGGTTGCGACTCAACTTCAAAAACCATACGTTGCTTCAGGAATTGTTTCCGGTTGCCTGGGCACGGAAAGTCGTTCAGAACATGATCAATAAATATAAAGCAGAATAAAACGCATTGCTCCAGATAGAATCGGCCGACATATGTTGGCCGATTTTTTTTACATTAGCCTGATGGATAACGAACGTAACCTTTATGGCCTGGTTGGCCGAAATATCAGCTACTCTTTTTCGCAAGGTTACTTTACCGAAAAATTCAAAAGCCTTCAACTTGACAATTATGAATACCGGAATTTTCATATCGAAGACATCAGTAAGTTAGAACAACTAATTACAGACAATCCCGATCTTAAAGGTTTGAATGTTACAATTCCGTACAAAGAAGCAGTTATTCCATTGTTGGGTTCCCTATCTGATAAAGCGGCACGAATCGGCGCTGTAAACACCATAAGATTTACCAAGAAAGGCAAACTCAAAGGTTACAATACCGATTGGATCGGGTTCAAGAAATCGTTGCAGCTGATGTTGCAGCCGCATCATAAAAAAGCGCTGATCCTTGGAACCGGCGGCGCTTCGAAGGCAGTTGCTTTTGCCTTGGCAGACCTTGGAATATTGTACACATTCGTCTCTCGCGAGGCTACGGAAAATGCAATTGCCTACTCGCGCATTAATGCCACAACCTTTGATAATCATCAGATTATAATTAACTGTACGCCTCTTGGTACGAGTCCGAATGTAACAGAATGTCCGGAAATCCCGTACGGGTTCTTCACATCAAAACACATTGCCTTTGATCTGATCTACAATCCGGAGGAAACAGAATTCCTGAAAAGAGCAAAAAGCTTTGGAGCGGCAACGAAAAACGGATATGAGATGCTTGTGGTTCAGGCTGAGAAAGCGTGGCAGATATGGAATAAGCACTAGCCACGAATTCACGAATTTCTATACCAAATTAATTTTCCTTCTTCTTTTTTTAATTCGTGAATTCGTGGCAAAAGTGGCAAAAAGCTTGCAAACGCACTCGCAGCCCCGATAGAAGCGGCAGCCCGTGCTTTTTTGCACGGCTATAGCGGATAGCGGGAAGTTGCTGCCCAAAAAAAATCAACTATGGCGCATTAATGCTGGTTTTGTTTTGAATTTCAGCGTACCTTTAGTATCTTACGCCCTCTAAAAAAATAACTTACACATTTTACGATGTCAGAAGAAAAGAACGACAACCTGCACCAGGCAGACGGAAACCCGGCCAACGAACTACAAAATCCCGATCCGGTAAATCAAGACTTGAATGATGGGCCAGAGCCTGCATTTGCTGATCATGCAGCCGGCGAGGCGACTCACAGCACGAACCTTGAAGATGCAATTGTTGCTGAATCTGCCGACGCCGATGAAATTGTGACTGAGGATATTGTTGCTGAACCCGTGGCTGCCGAGGCAAATATTGTCAAACTTTCAGACGAAGAAGTCGCAAATGACAAGTTGATGACCGAAAACGATGCGGATATAAATGCTGCTGAAATTTCGGAAATTGCAAAGGAATTTGATGATGCCGGTGAAAATACTGCCTTAATAGAAAGCTCAGATGAAGCCGCTGACATCACGATTGATTCCCCTTCCGGGGATAAAGATTCTGCAAAAACGGATGATAATTCCACAGATTCGGTTGTCGCTGATGAAAATACTGAAACAGATTCAAATCCTGCTGAGACAGCAACAGATTCAAATGATGCCGTAGATGCGATTTCTGAATCGAATGCGGAGGAAAGCGAAGACGAGACTTTGTCGGCGCGCCATGACATTCCGCTTCAGGATTATGATTCAATGCCGATGGAACAGCTTGTGACGGAACTTGAAACACTTGTTACGGCTGATAAAGTGATGTCGGTTAAAGATCATGTTGAGCATATCAAAAATGCTTTTATATCTAAATATCACCAATTCATCGAAGAGAAAAAGGATGCTTTTCAGGCAGAAAATCCTGAATCTGCTGAAGATTTCAGGTACGATTTGCCACTAAAAGGAAAATTTGATTCGTTATACAATCAATATCGCGACCGTAAGAACAAGCATTTCAAGAGTCTGCAAACCGACCTCAAAACAAACCTTGAAACACGTCTTGCAATTGTTGAGGAACTGAAAAATCTTATTAATCCGCAGGAAAATATAAAAGATACACTCAAGCACTTCAATGAATTGCGCGATCGCTGGAAGAACGCAGGTGCGATTCCGAAAGATAAATACAACCACGTTTGGAACAATTATCATTTCCACGTTGAGAATTTTTACGATTACCTGCATTTGGATCGTGAAGCGCGTGACATAGATTTCAAGCACAACCTTGAGCAAAAGCAAAAAATAATCGCACGTACTGAGCAGCTTGTAAACGAGCCGGATGTCAACAAAGCATTTCGCGAGCTTCAGGATCTGCACAAGCTGTGGAAAGAAGATATCGGACCGGTTTCACGTGATCACCGTGAGGAAATTTGGAACCGCTTCAGCGAATTGACGCGTCAGATGCATGAAAAACGTGAGGCTCTTTACGAAGGACAGCGTCAATCGGAAACGGAGAACCTTGAGAGGAAACGCGCAATTATAGCTAAGATCGAAGAACTGGCTCAGGAAAAAGTTGCTGCACATTCACAATGGCAAGGCCAAATTGAAAAAGTGGAAGCGCTTCGAAACGAATTTTTCGCAGCTGGAAAAGTTCCGAATGATGTCAATGAAGAAACATGGGCTGCGTTTAAAAATGCGGTCCGCAATTTCAACTCGTTCAAAAATTCTTTCTATAAAGACATTAAAAAAGACCAACAGGATAACCTGAACAGGAAATTGGCTTTGGTTGAAAAAGCGAAACAACTTCAGGAAAGTGAAGATTTTGCCGTGACGACACCTGTTATGAAACAAATACAGGAAGAATGGAAGCAGATTGGCCATGTTCCGAGGAAGTTCTCCGACAAGATCTGGAAAGATTTCAAAGATGCCTGCAATCATTATTTCGAGAAAGTAAAAGCTCAGAAAACGGAGTTCAGCGACGAGGAAACGGCGGCCTTTGAAAATAAAAAAGCGTATTTAGATACGTTACGTTCATTTGAACTTACAGGCGACCACAAAACCGATCTTGATTCAATCAAAGCACATATCGAAACCTGGAAAGGGTTTGGACGTGTTCCATTTGCGAAACGACACATCGAAGGCAAATTCAATAAGATACTGGATGCCTTGTTCGAGAAGTTAAGTTTGAGCAAAAAAGATACTGATATGGCCCGTTTCTCGAACCGTATCGACAGTTTTGCCGGAAATGACGATTCAAGAAAACTGGATAATGAAAAAATCTTTTTGATGCGTAAAATCGAAGAAGTACAGAGTGAAATTTTCCAATTGGAGAACAACATTCAGTTCTTTACGAATACGAAAAACGCAAAAAAGGAAAATTCAATTGTTACTGAAGTTCGGAAGAACATTGAAAAGCATAAGGAAGAGTTACTGGTACTTCGCGCAAAACTGAAACAGATAAGGAGTATAAAAGCGGAATAAACATTTATTTTTTTGGCCGCGAATTCACAAATAGGATTTTTAATTCGTGAATTCGTGGCTATGTTATTTACAGTTTCTTCGCCTCGTTCCAAAAAACATCCATTTCAGCCAAGGTCATATCCATCAAAGGTTTCCCGAGTTCGCCAGCCTTACTTTCAAGATATTGGAATCTTTTAATGAACTTTTTGTTCGTTCGCTCAAGAGCATCTTCGGGATTTACATTTAAAAAGCGTGCATAGTTGATCATCGAAAATAGTACGTCGCCAAATTCCGATTCGATCTTATCCTGGTCACCCTTTTGAACCTCGACTTGCAGTTCTTCAAGCTCTTCCTGAACTTTGTCCCAAACCTGATGCGATTCTTCCCAATCGAAACCGACACCTTTGACTTTATCTTGTATCCGCGAGGCTTTAACAAGCGCTGGCAGGCTTTTCGGAACGCCTTCGAGAACTGAGTTCTTGCCTTCTTTCAGCTTTAGCTTTTCCCAATTTTGCTTAACTTCTTCTTCATCGGTAACTGTAACATCGCCATATATATGCGGATGGCGGTGAATCAGCTTCCCGCAGATTTCATTGCATACGTCGCCTATATCGAAATCGGCAGTTTCACTTCCAATCTTAGAATAGAATACAAGATGCAACAGCAGATCACCGAGTTCCTTTTTTACTTCCTGCAGATCATTCTCCAGGATTGCATTTCCGAGCTCGTATGTTTCTTCAATAGTAAGATGCCTAAGCGATTGAATTGTCTGCTTTTTGTCCCACGGACATTGCTCTCGAAGCTCATCCATTATTGTCAGCAATCGGTCGAATGCCTGTAACTGTTCTTGTCTCGAATTCATGGTTGTAATTTGCTTAAAAATAAAAAATCCTGCCGCCATTTTCAGGCAACAGGATATGATTTTGTCAAAAGATGTTAACTATTCTTTTTTAGCAGCCGCCTTTGCTTTGGGAGCTTTTGCGGGCTTAGCAGTTTCTTCAGCAACAGCTTCAACCTCAACAGGGGTTGTATCTTCTTCTTTTGCAGCAGCCTCCTTAACCGGAGCTTCTTTTGAAACAAGTCCTTTAGCCTGCAATATATTGTACCAGTTCAATACTTTTTTGATATCTGAGGGATATACTCGTTCTTCATCGTAATCAGGAAGTATTTCTTTAAAATATTCGGTCAGTTTTGCCGTATCTTCTTTATGTGATAAAGCCGGACCATTGTCTTCTTTAATGGCAATATTGCGCATTACATCAGCAAGTGGTTTCTCATCGCTGTGCGTGTACATTGAGATCTCTGATAAAAGGCTGACATTGCTACGTAAACCGACCGTGATCTTTTTTCCGTCCAATAATGATTCTGCTACAAATCCCGAGCGCGTTTGTACTTTCAATGCATATAATCCCGGCTTGCCTGAAATGGCCAATATTTTTTCTAAATTCATGTTATTTGTTTTAGTGTACTACTATATTTTTGATTGTTATCTTCCTTTTTTTGCAACAAACTTCATCCGGTAATCAGGTCGGGTCTTGCCGTCCATGATATTTTGAAGTTTTTTCCTGATCAGGGTTTTTTTCAATGAAGAGATCTTGTCGGTGAACAAGATTCCTTCAATGTGATCATATTCATGTTGGATTACACGTGCGATCAATCCGTCATAAACTTCCGTCTGCTTGTTGAAATCTGCGTCAAAATATTCAATTGTGATCCTTTCGTTGCGATAAACATCTTCACGAACTTCAGGAATGCTGAGGCAGCCTTCGTTGAAACCCCATTCATCGCCTTCCTCTTTAAGCATTTTGGCATTGATGAACGTCTTACGGAAGTTTCTCAATTGTTCCTGCTCTTCTTGCGACAGATCTTCATCTTCGCCGAAAGGTTTAGTATCGATCACAAATATTCGTATCGGAAGCCCGACCTGAGGCGCTGCAAGTCCAACTCCATATGCGTTGTACATCGTTTCATACATATCAGCGATCACTTCTTTTAACACTGGGTAATCGGGAGTGACATCGGCGCAAACCTTTCGAAGTACCGGATCACCATATCCTACAATAGGTAAAATCATTCTCTATCAATTAATTTCTGTGGTACAAAGGTGCTATTTTTTGGACCGAATGCAAAAATAGTGAAAAAATAGGCATGATTGCGACTCATTTGACATTTGGCAAATTTTTATAAAGTTGACTTAAAACCGTATCTCTGTTCGATAAAAGCGCGTTGAATACTTACCTTTGTGTTTTATTCTTCGCATGTTTGACCAGATCAGAAAATTTGCCGACAGCACTAATTTTACCAATGCCATAAAGGTTACCATAGCTTCCGCAGTGCCGTTTGTGTATTTTTCTTCAATCGATCGCACCGACATCGGGTTCACGATGGCGATCGGAGCTTTCTTGACCTATCCTGCTGATATTCCGAGCAATCTCCGTCACAAGGTAAGTGGTGTTCTCATTGCTGCGCTGATCGTCGCATGTTGCAACTTACTGGTAAATTTTTTTGTTCCCTATCCTATTCTGCTTTATCCGCTTGTCAGCATCGCGTTGTTTTCGCTGTCGATGATTTCCGTGTACGGACATCGGGCCAACATGATCTCGTTTTCGGCCTTGCTGGCGATTTGTCTTTCGTTTGGCCAACTCCAATCACATCTCGGAATACTTGAACATAGCGCTTACATGTTTGCTGGTGGATTTTTCTACTTGTTGCTGTCACTGCTTTTCCATTTCGTCAGGCCATACCGTTATACGGAGTTGCAGATCGCGGAATGCATCCGGCTTACTGCAAAATACCTTAAACTCCGTGGTGACCTATGGAACGTCGATGCCAATCGTCCGAAAATCATCGAGAAACAGCTTAAACTTCAAGTCGAACTCAACATCATTCACGAAAATATTCGTGAGATTCTGATTCGCAATCGACCTGGTTCCGGAAGTACAAGTCACAACCGGAAGCTGCTTCTTGTGTTTATTTCATTGGTCGAAATAATGGAACTCGCACTTTCAACATCATTCGACCACAACAAACTGCATGAGAAGTTTGGGCAGCATTCCAAAGTTTTGAATACGTATCAAAATCTTGCATACAGCCTTGCATCAACGTTGAAACAGCTCGCGAAGACTATCGAAAATAAAAAGAAATTTCTTTTAAAACATAGTCTGTCCGGAAACCTTGCAACGCTGGAAGAAGCAATAAATCATTATGCAGAGCAGGCACCAAGTGAAGAAGCTTCTGAAGGTGTTTGGATGCTGACAAACATGCTGCATTATGCCGAAAAGCAGATTGAAAAGATAAAGGTTGTACGGCGTGCATTCACATCCGGAATCGATACAAAAGATTTAAAAGGGCGCGATAAAGATCTTGAAAAGTTCCTGACTCCAATTTATTATCCGCTTGCGACTCTGAAAGAGAATTTAAGTTTTTCCTCTACTATTTTCCGGCATTCGCTAAGGTTGACGATTACGATCGTCATCAGCTTTCTGATCGGAAGTATTTTCAAACTCGAAAATGTCTATTGGATTTTGTTGACAGTTGTCGTGATCATGCGTCCGGGTTACGGGCTTACAAAAGAACGGTCATACCAGCGGATTTTAGGAACGATTGCGGGCGGAGTCATCGCATTTATGATCCTGAGCGCCATCAGCAACAATATCATTATCGGGACCTTGATCGTTATCTGCATCGTTCTCGGATTCACATTTACAACGATAAATTACACCATTGGCGTCACGTTCGTAACGATGTATGTGGTTTTCCTTTATGGAATTCTAACGCCGAACATCAATGAAGTGATCCAGTTTCGGATAGTTGATACTGCTGTTGGCGCCGGATTGGCATTTATTGCAAATTATTTCTTTTGGCCGTCGTGGGAATTCCTTAATTTGCGAGTTCACTTACGCAAAGCCATTGAAGCTAATCGGGATTATCTGAGGGAAATCTCAGCATATTATAATACGAAAGGTGAAGTGCCGACTTCCTATCGGCTTGCTCGGAAAAATACATTTATCGAGATCGGTAATCTTATGGCCTCGTTTCAGCGCATGTCGCAGGAACCAAAATCGAAGCAGAAACAGGTCACGCAGGTTTACAAGCTTGTTGTCCTGAACCACACTTTGTTATCATCTTCGGCTTCACTTGGAACTTACATCCAATCCCACAAAACCACAAAAGCTTCAGAAGCATTTAATGTTGTAGTTGAAACAGTCGTCAGAAATCTCGAAGTGGCAATGATGTTGTTGGATTCAGAAACGACTGAAGCGGTAGAAAATCGGCAAAATTCCGAGGAACTTGCTATGCGTTTCACTGAACTCAAGAATATCCGTTCGCGTGAACTTCAGGAAGGACATTTGACGGACACCGATGAGTATAAGCTTAAAATGCAGGAAGCACAATTGGTGATTGAGCAATTGGTTTGGCTTACAAGCCTATCGGAAAAGATAGTAAAAGCGGCTAAACAGCTTCGATTAACAAAGTAATTGATGCTGATTAATCTAGCCTGCCGTCTAAAATAATTTTTTTTATCGTTGCAGTCACGCCCGATTCATTATTGTCGAATTCGGTAACAAAGCTTGCGGCTTCGATTATCTGCGGATGCGAGTTCTTCATCGCAAAACTGTACTTTCCACGTTCAAGCATCTCAAGATCGTTTAGAAAATCCCCGAAAACCGCTGTTTCTTCTAAACTGATATGGAGCTTTTCCTGCATCATTTTAAGTGCCGTTCCTTTATTAGCCGACAAGTTCATGACGTCAAGCCATATTTCGCCCGAAACCACGACCTTAAATTGTTCCCTAAACTTTTGAAAATGCGTGTAGCTGTTCTTTTCAGAGTTATTGAAATCGCACATCGTCACTTTCAATATGTCATCCGATACTTTTGTCAAATCATCTACGACATCAAGTTTGAAGTAATAGCTGCGTGCGGTTTCCAGAAATTTTTCATCGTTACTCTCGACATAAGCACCATTTGTACAGCACAGGATTATGTTTGCACCTTCGATATTGCGTCCGGTTTCTATAAGCTGCAATGCATCTTCATTTGGAATAACATTTTTATGCAATACTTCATCGCCTTTAACCACGTATGTTCCGTTTTCAGCAAGAAACAGGATTTCATTGGTGCACTTTTCGAAAATCTTATGAAGCGTAAACAATTGTCGTCCGCTTGCGATGCAAAACATTATGCCGTGTTTGTTCAATTCGGAAACAACATCCCAAAGATCTTCCGGCAGCCGCTTCTCGTCGGTCAGCAGCGTTCCGTCCATATCGGTTACAACTAACTTTATCACATCGTAAGTTTTAAGATTTGGGCAGTATGAGTGCGGACTTCATCTGCAAGAGCCGGATTTTGATTTAAGGATTGGTCAACTGACGGAATCATCATCCTTAGCTTTTGCTGCCATTCCTCTGAATGGTATCTATCTGTAAAACATTTGCTGATGAGTTCCAGCATTATTGAAGCAGCTGTTGACGCGCCCGGCGAGGCACCAAGTAATACAGCCAATGAACCATCAGCTTTCGTGACAACTTCAGTTCCAAATTCCAAGATTCCACCGCCACTTTCGTCCTTTTTAATTACTTGGACACGTTGCCCGGCAGTTTCCAAAACCCAATCTTTGGCTTGCGCCAATGGAAGATATTCACGAAGTGCCGCCATCCGGTCGGCCTGCGATTGCCGAACCTGATCAATCAGATATTTAGTCAATGGCAAGTTGTGAAAACCTGCTGACAACATCGGAATTAGGTTGTTCGGCTGGATTGACAAAGGCAAATCCAAATAGGAACCATTTTTAAGAAATTTCGTAGAAAACCCGGCATATGGCCCGAACAGCAATTCTTTCTTACCATTGATCATTCGCGAATCGATATGCGGAACCGACATTGGTGGAGCGCCAACAGAGGCTTTTCCGTACACTTTTGCGAAGTGGCGTTCAATAACTTCCTCATTGGTACATCTAAGCCATTGCCCACTAACCGGAAATCCACCGAAGCCATCTCCTTCGGGGATATTAGCCTTTTCAAGAAGCCGCAACGAACCACCGCCAGCACCGATAAATACAAATGAAGTGTCTGTTTTGATTTTCTCGCGTGATGCAAGATCGCGAATAATGATACGCCATTTCCCATTCTCGAGTTGGCGCATCCGCCGCACTTCACTATTGAAATGCATTGTTACGCCATCAAGCTCCATGAGATGTTGGAACATTCTGCGCGTTAGCTCACCAAAATTGACATCAGTTCCAGCTGCCATATATGTTCCGGCAGTTGGCTCATATTCACTTCTGCCTTCCATAACAAGCGGCATCCATGCGTAAAGCTGATTGTAATCAGTGCTGTATTCCATCGCTTTGAACAGGTGGTGCTGCGTCAATGCTTCATATCGCTTTCGCAGAAATTCGACGTTTTTTCCACCCCAGACAAAACTCATGTGTGGAATGCTTCTGATAAAGTCTTCAGGCTTATCGATCAAGCCTTTTTCAACCAAAAAACTCCAAAATTGTCGCGAAACTTCAAAAGATTCCGCAATTTTAACAGCTTTTGAGGTTTCGATCGAACCGTCAGGAAGTTCAGGAGTATAGTTGAGTTCGCAAAAAGCGGAATGCCCGGTGCCGGCATTATTCCATGCATCAGAGCTTTCAGCCGCAGCACGGTCGAGCCGCTCGTAAATTTTTATATTAATATCGGGTTGCAGTTCTTTCAACATGACGCCAAGTGTCGCGCTCATAATACCGGCACCTATTAGAACAACGTCTGTACTGTTTGAAGGTTTAGATTCAGTCATCGGCAGTAATTTATACCATAAAGATACTGCGGATAATTGTTATGGTTTTATTAAATTACCACGTCTATTCGGACAATTTCGGAGTAGAAATAGCACTGTAAAATCAAATCATTTTCCGTAGCAAGAAATCCTGAAGCATGATCGTTGCCGAAATTTCATCGATCAAAGCCTTGTTCTGCCGCTGCTTTTTCTTGAGTCCGCTATCAATCATCGTTTGGAAAGCCATTTTGGAAGTAAAGCGTTCATCGACTCGTATTACTGGTATTTCGGGAAACGCTTTTCTAAATTTAGTGACGAACTCCTCAATGATTTCGGCACTTTGTGACGGCTCATTGTTCATTTGCTTTGGTTCACCAATGAGGACTTTAAGAACATTTTCTTTAGAGAAGTAATCTTTAAGGAAGGCAATTGCAGTTTCTGACGGTATGGTCGTCAAACCCGATGCAATGATTTGCAATTCGTCGGTAACTGCAAGCCCGGTGCGTTTTTGTCCGTAGTCGATAGCTAAGATTCGTGCCATTTTTTGTATAAATTTATAAAAGTACGACCGATTTCGCGCCGACAAACGTCGCATATTGATGTGTCGCTTCTTTAATTTGGTTTAGAACCCGTTTCGAAACTTTTTCAAAAAATACGGTTTCAATAGTGACTTTGTCTTTTCCCACCAAGCGTTTCCAGACTCCGGCAACTATGCCGTCTACGACAATTATTGGCCTGAAAATCCCGTTTTTGGTGAAAGCGTGATTAGCGAAATCAGGATGGATCGATGCGCTGCGGTCTTTGTGACTGATCAGAAACTCATCAAACGCAGGAAGGAGATGAACCGATTCACCATAATCCAATACCAATTCTTTTGGCAGATAATACTGTTGCGAGTCAGAAGTTATACACTCGAGAATATCCTGGTTCATCACTGCTCCTTTCTTTGCATCTGCTAACGACAAACCCGACCACCAGCCAAAATCTTTTATCGTCGCAGGCCCATGACTGGTAAAGTATCTTTTTGCAAGTTCGGCGATAGCTTCATATTTGGAATATTTTATCTTGTTTGCAACTTTTTCATCCAATAATGAATACGTCTGTTGTTTCCCTTTGCGGATGCCATTGCATACAAGCCCTTCAAGTTCGGCCTCAAACATTATATGTGAACTTCTTAGTCCGTCGGTAGGAATGCCATTTTGTGCTAATACGGCCATGAGTTCTTCCCTTGTAAAATGATTGCCGCCTTCGAGCGCTTTACATATGATATCGTTGCTTTTGCGGAATATAACGCTGTCAAGCCCGAGTTGCCGATTTGTACTTCCGGATTGTCTCCGGATATTCGGTGCTGATAATTCAAGCATCCAATGTATATCGGCGGCAGCCACAAAATGCCATGTCGGACGCAGCACATGAGTTCGCACGATGTGATTCTGATCTAGTGTAAGCTCAACCGCAGCATCATTCGCACATTGAAGCCGAACTGCGATCGCCCATTTTGCCATCGCAAAATCCTGCGCCTGCATCGCGCCAAAATGCTTAACGACCTGGGCGACATCAGTGAAAGTGTGTTGCAGTAACAACTGTGTCTGAAGCCGCGTTTGGGCGATTTGTTTAGATGTCATTTTTGTACGACTGCTTCAAATTTCGCAAGGTTGATTCCGCCTTTTCGCAGTTGAAGAACTTTTTGGTTGCTCACAAAATTGTCGGCTGATTCCAGAGTAGCTAAAAACTTTGTCTCAACATCCATCCCATCGCAAGCCATCCTGGTGCTGATAATATTAGCAATCTCGATCGTATGTTCACTAATCTTGTATTTACCGCCGATGCTGTTGCAACCTGCATAAGCAGTCATTGTACCATCCGATTTAAATTCTGTGATAAACTCTTTTTCTCCTTTATTGGTCACAGGCTTTCCATTCAATTCAAATAGCCGCCAGCGCGTACCATTAATTGATACAGCCGTTTGGGAAGGCCTTCCGTCGGTTACAACAGCTTCCGCTTCTGACATCTTCCGAAGGACGTTGCCTTCAATCTTGTTGCCGCTTGCATCGATTTGCGTCAAAGAATTCTCACCGACAAAATATTGGTTCAATTCCCCTTTCAGATTCTCCAGAATAATTGCGTTACCGGCTTCATTCCACGAATATCTGCCTTTTATCTCAATTAGTTTATGATTTTTAGCACCTGATTTCCGCGAAAGCGAATAGGAAAATCCTTCAGATAATTCTATCACTGTTTCAGCTTCCTGCTGGTTGTAAGGAAGCTTTCCCTTATAAATTCCAATGTAATCGAGTAAGTTCTTTGCTGAATGTGACGGAAGCTGCACCATTGTATCGGATGTGATTTCTGTTGGTGCCGGCGGCGGATTTTTAGCTTTTCGGTTACAACCGGCCAATACGGTCACGGCAGTCAGAATCATGAGGAAGTTTTTCATATTTATTTTTTGAATTTACCAATTCGCAGCAACATAGGGAAAATAATCTTCTTATCGCTCTTTTCCCAGGATTCACGAAGTTCATCCCTAATTGCATCAACCGGACTGCTGTTGTTTTCCTTTTTGTAATGTTGGACGGCCGACCATGTTTCGAGATATCCGATCAGTTGTTCAAGCGACCATTCATACGAACTCGCAAATTTCTCCGACTGGATTTCTTCAAGCGGAAACGGAATGGTTTCATAATCATCATCTAAGAATCGCCGTTCAGGATCCCAGTAAGGCCCCAGAACCTGATTGTAGAATTTCCGAAGTATCTCATCCGAATCTGCATTTGTAGAAAAAAGCCCATATCCCATAACTGCCAGGATTCCGTCCTTCTTCTTCAATATACGCTTCACTTCTTTATAGAATTTATCGAAATCAAACCAATGAATCGCCTGCGCCACAACAACCAGATCAAAAGCATGTTTATCAAAGCCTGTGTCTTCTGCAGATCCTTTTTGATATTTAATATTATCTGCGGAAGCAGCATTTTTAAGTTGTTCCTCACTAATATCAGTTGCGTACACTTCTTTAAAGTGTTTTGCCAGCTTTACAGCTACTTGTCCATTTCCCGTTGCAATGTCAAGAGCGGTGTTTTTATCTGATACCAATGAAACGACATAATCAATCATTTCATCGGGATATGTGGGCCGATATTTTGAATATTCCGCCGCTTGTTCCGAAAAGTTATCTCTCATCGCGTTTGGATTTTGTACCTTAATATTACGACAACTATGCGAGTTTTCCAAGCCGGAATTTTAGCAAATTTCGAACTTAAAGGCAAGATAACCGAATTTATACCTTGCGAAAAAGGTCTATATTTGTAAAAAGTTAAACATGAACCATCTTAAACAAACCATAGAAGAAGCGTGGGAAAACCGCTCGCTGCTTCAGGATGAAAAAACAACAGCCGCTATCCGAAAAGTTGTCGATCTTCTTGATGATGGCACTTTACGAGTAGCCGAACCAACATTGGATGGCTGGCAGGTCAATGAATGGGTGAAGAAAGCAGTTGTGCTTTATTTTCCGATCCAGAAGATGGAAACGTTTGAAGTTGGCATATTTGAATATCACGATAAAATTCCACTCAAAAAAGGTTACGCTGCAAAAGGGATCCGGATAGTGCCAAATGCCGTTGCGCGACACGGCGCATATATTTCTAAAGGTGTCATCCTGATGCCGAGTTATGTAAATATTGGTGCTTACGTTGATGAAGGAACGATGGTTGATACTTGGGCAACTGTGGGAAGCTGCGCGCAAATTGGAAAGAATGTGCATTTGTCGGGCGGCGTCGGAATCGGTGGCGTCCTTGAGCCGTTGCAGGCGGCGCCCGTGATCATTGAAGACGGTGCTTTCATCGGTTCCCGCTGTATCGTTGTCGAAGGCGTGCGCGTTGAAGCCGAAGCCGTGCTTGGGGCGAATGTTTGCCTGACAGCTTCCACGAAAATTATCGATGTGACCGGAGAAACACCTATCGAAATGAAAGGAATAGTTCCGGCGAGATCGGTTGTTATCCCGGGAAGTTACACAAAGAAGTTCGCTGCCGGAGAATTCCAGGTTCCGTGCGCGCTGATAATCGGAAAACGCAAGCCTTCAACCGATTTGAAGACTTCTTTGAACGACGCTTTGCGCGAATACGACGTTGCTGTATAAATGCGGACTGTGGAGAAAAGGATCCCGCGAAAAATTTTAGTAATCCAATTGAAAATGATTGGTGATGTACTCATCAGCACGATTATTTGCAACAACCTTAAAAAGCAATTCCCCCATTCGCAAATTGATTACCTAATTTATCCACACACACAACCGGTCACCGATAACAATCCTTATATCGATAATGTGATCTTGTTTCCCGAAGCGGCACAGAAGAGTAAAATTAAATTTCTAAAGTTTATTTGGACGATCCAACAACGCAGGTATGATGTAGTGCTTGACGCGTATTCTAAGCTCGAAAGCTGCCTGACGACAATGTTTTCAGGTGCTGAACGCCGAATCGGATATGACGGAAAAGGCGTTCCATTTTCTTACAATGAAAAAGTTCTTTACTTAGAGGAACCGGCGACATTTAAAGGGCTTGCTATTGAACGTCGGGAGCAATTGATTTTGGCTGTAACCGAGGCAGAAATCGATCCTTATCCAAAGCTGTTCCTTACATCGGAAGAAACGGATTTGGCATACCAAACCATTACAAGCCATAATATTGATCTGCAAAAGGAATCGCTTGTGATGATCAGCCTGCTCGGAAGTGATAAAAGCAAGACGTATCCGCTTTCATATATGGCAGAAATACTAAATCAGGTCGCCAAACAACCTAATGTCAAGGTTATATTGAACTATATGCCTAAACAAGAGGCTGAAGCGAAAGTCATTTTAAAATATTGCTCGGACGCTACCCAAGCTAAGATCATATTGGATGTACTTCCGCATGATCTGCGCAGTTTAATGGCGCTACTGTCACATTGCAGCATCATTGTCGGAAACGACGGCGGCGCGATCAACATCGCAAAAGCGTTAGCCAAACCTACCTTTACCATTTTTGCTCCATGGATCGAAAAGAAAAGCTGGAGCATATTTGAAGACGGCGTTTTTCATAAAGCCGTGCATCTGAATGATTACAAGCCTGAAGTCATCCAATCCAAATGCAGAAAGGAACTTCAAAAGGATTATGAACGCCATTACCGGATATTCGAGCCAAATTATTTTATTGCAGAACTTGACACCTTTTTATACCATCACTTAAATCGTTGATTATTTTCGGTATTTTTGACTAAACATTAAACTTCTATGAAAATTGTTATTCTTGCGGCCGGTATCGGTTCCCGACTCGGAAATCCTTTTCCAAAACCACTTACACCTCTTAAAGACGGGAAAAGTATTATGGAACATCAGATTGAAAAAATCAGTTCCAGGTTCGATATCGATAATATCAACGTAGTAGTTGGTTTCAAGAAAGAGTTGATTATGGAGCGTTTTCCGCAACTGACTTACATTTACAATCCGTTTTACGATCAGACAAACACTTCCAAAAGCTTGCTCCGCGCGTTGAAGAAGTTCAAGGACAAATCTGTTCTGTGGTTCAATGGTGATGTCGTTTTTGACGGCAAAATTCTCGAGATCCTGCATCCACATATAAAGGAAAAAGTGTCATTTGTCGCCGTCAACACAAGTAAGGTCGCTGATGAGGAAGTGAAATACACCCTTGAAAATGGCTTTATCAGCAGTCTCTCCAAAACAGTGAAAAACGGTCTTGGCGAAGCAGTCGGAATTAACTATATCGCGGCAAAAGATATTGAAAACTTCATCAAAAGGCTTGAAGAGTGCGATGAAAATGATTACTTCGAACGCGGACTCGAACTTGCAATTGAAAAAGATGGCATTAAGGTCAAAGCTGTGGACATTTCGGCATATGCCTGTGTCGAAGTTGATTTTATCGAAGATCTCGCCAACGCAAATGATTCCCTGTAATGAAATGCGTCTTATTTTGTCAGAACAATTACTCTTTCGGGATTCTAGAGCCGTTAAAAGTAGCGCTTAAAGGACGGCAACATGAAGTTATCTGGTATGTTTCTGAAAAAATTCTTGGCGACTTTCCCTATATTTCCGATCCGCATACAAGCTCCATCACAGACTTGCTGGCTTTTGATAGCGATGCGATTTTTGTTCCCGGGAATGAAGTGCCACATTATCTGCGAGGCGTAAAAGTTCAGGTTTTTCACGGATTGGCAGGCGAAAAGAAAGGTCATTTCCGGATCCGGCAATATTTTGATCTTTACCTCACCCAAGGTCCCTATTTTACACAGGGCTTCAAACAACTATGGCAAAAACATAAAAATTTTGAAGTTGTGGAGACCGGTTGGCCAAAGCTCGATGTATATGCAGCTGATAAATCGGGTTATGCAGAGATCAAGAAGTTGCTACTATCAGGATCGGGAGCAAAGAAAGTCCTGCTTTATGCACCTACGTTTTCTCCAAAACTTACCTCAGCACCGCATCTTACAGAGCAAATCCGGACTCTTTCCAATAACAAAGATTATCTTGTTCTGCTGAAATTTCATCCGTTAATGGCAGTCGAATGGCTTGAAGCATATAAAAAACTCGCGGATGAAGTTCCCAATATAATATTTGAAAACGAAAAGAACATTGTGAAATTCCTGCTGATCGCGGATTTGCTGATTAGCGACACATCGTCGGTGATTTACGAATTCCTTCTGCTCGATAAACCAGCAATAACGTTCCGAAATATCTCTGAAAATATTTTGTGGGACAACAGTCATGATTATTCGGAGCTTCCTTCATTGGTGGAAAAGAACCTTATCGCGGATCCGTTTGCAGATAAACGCAAACACATTTTCGAACAATATCATCCGTATAACGATGGGAAATCTGCCCTGCGAATGGTTTGTGCGGCTGAAGATTACATTAAAGAACACGGTGTTCCTGAAAAACGCAAGATCTCACTTGCGCGTCGTTTGAAAATCTATTCCGCTTTTGGAAGAGGCAAATAATCTAGTTTCGAGATCCCATTTTCGCATGCAATGATCTTGTGCTTTCGATTGTAGATACGGATCGCATTGTTGCTTTCCCAAATTTCCGGACTCGAATAACCTCTTGCATGGTCAAGATGGACGCATATCGCACTATATCGGATTTGTTTGGAGAGCAAACCTGAATTGAACAGCCTTTCGCCTAATTCACGATCAAGTCCGCCGTATTTCATATCGTGGTTAAAGCCATTGACAGCAATGATATCGCTTTTAAATCCCGATGAATTGTGGCCGTTCCAGGATCGCTTTGTCGGTGTGATCCAATTCATGAAATCGGCGAGAATTTTACTGTGCGTGAGTTTCGTGTTCTTGAAACTAACTTTTAATCCGCGTTTCGTTAACCATGAAGTATGAAAACAATCTTGATTGATAATGTCTTGCTCCAATATCATTTCAGACAATTGCATCGGAAGTTTAAAATAACCTCCGGAAAGGAAATAACCGTCTTCTTTGTATTTGAGATGTGTTGACACGAAATCTTTCCGAGGAATACAGTCTCCATCCGTAAACAGAAGATAATCTGATGATGATCTTAATATTGCCTTATTAAGTATCTTCGACTTCTGAAAACCGTCGTCTTCATGCCATACATGAACAATTGGAAACTTGAAGGCTTTGGTAAAAGATTCTAAAAGAGCTTTGGTTTTTGGCGAAGACCCATCATCGGCAATTACGATTTCAAAGTCGGTTTCAGTTTGGACGGTAAATCCTATTAGGACCTTTCGCAGCCATTCTTCAGCATTGTAGGTCGTGATAATTACTGAAACTCTCATATTTATTTCTTGAGCCAAAATCGCAATTTCGCCTTTATCCTTTTCTTGCGTTGCAGTTTTTTATGGAAGTTGATTGTAAAACCATTTAGCATTCCGAAGATAACATTATAATCAGAACCGGAAAGCTTTGCATATTCGTCGCTCATTACTGCAATCATTTCTTCCTTATATGTAAGGCGTTGCAAGTTGTGCATCCGCTGTTCCAAAGTCATCGCAGAATGAAATTTCATGCGGTTTAAATCTACAAGAAAAAATCCATACTTGTCATCCGACAGCTTCTTAATGAGCGTGTTTCCTGGAGAATGGTCAAGAAATTCGATCCCTTTTTGATGCAATTTAAAGCAGAACGCTGTAAACTGACGCAAAATATTTTCATGATCGGGATAATCCGGGATCGTGACCAGTTCGCGAAATGTAAGCTCCGTTTGAAGATGCTCACTTATGTAAAAACTCTCATGCAAGCCAACTGCCGAATACTTTTCGATATACGCAAAAGGATGTGGTGTTCCGATATCGTTCTTAAGTAAATGATCAGCATATTCAAAAGATCGTTGAGCCTTTGATTTTCGGAAAAAATAGTAAATCAGCCGATTTGGCAAACGCGGGATCTGGAAAGATTTAATGTTGATTTTTCTTTCCTTTAAATCCATGACTTTAATGATATTCCGACGTCCATCGCCACAAACAACACCTTCTTTATCAAAATTATCTATTTTAATAAGTAGCTCTTCTTTGGTTGTTTCGCATTTTGGATGAAGGACAATTTTCATTATAAAGTGCCTGTTATGGTTGACAAAAGTAACGAATGCTTTTCATACATTTACAAAAAATAGCAAATGAGAACCGTCATATTAGAAACCCATAACCTCAAGAATTTAACAGGAGGATTTGGTGTTTTCAACTACGGACTTGTAAAAGCATTTAGCAAAATGGACCTTGGGAATTTGTCGATGAAGCTATGCATCCAAAAATCGCCCGCCATCCAAGCCGAGTTTAAAAAAACCTTTGGTTACATTACAGTTTTTGGCTTCAACCGATATAAATGGCTTCGCATCAACGCAAAATACGACCTGTGGCATTCGGTAAATCAAAATACGAAAATTGAACCGCGGCGGATTGGGAAATACCTGCTCACAATTCATGATGTTAACTTTACCGGTGCTGCAGCGAGCAACAAAAGCAATAAACGCTACCAATCTTTCCACGAAAAACTACAACGTGCTGATGCGATTACCTATATTTCGGAATTCGCGAAACGGCAGACGCATGAATGTTTTGATGTGCCTAATGTTCCTGAATATGTGATCCACAACGGCAATCCGATAACAGAACTTCTCGACACAACATCGTATAAATCGGCGGTTCCGGTCGACAAACCTTATTTTTATACAATCGGAGATTTTCTGCATAAAAAGAATTTTACGGCAATTGTTGAAATGATGGCTGAACTTCCTGATTACAACCTGATCCTTTCGGGCAACAACAATAAACCTTATGGTGAAGAAGTCAAGAATCTGATCACCAGGCTCCATTTAGAGAACCGGGTGTTTCTGACAGGCAAAGTGGACAATGTTGGTAAGCAATATTACATGAAGAATTGCGCGGCGTTCCTGTTTCCGTCGACTGGCGAAGGATTTGGCCTGCCTCCTATTGAAGCGATGAAGTTCGGAAAGCCTATTTTTCTTGCCAATAGGACTTCGCTTCCCGAAGTTGGAGGCGACCATTCATTCTATTGGGACGATTTTGATCCCAAATATATGGCTGACACTGTTTTGAACGGATTGAATAAATACAATTCCAACAAAGATTTTTATATAAGATACTATAAAGAACGCGCCGAATCCTTTAGTTGGGATGTTGCCGCGTCAAAATATGTCGAAGTTTACAACACTCTCTTAAGCTAGTATGAAGGACCCGATCTTGAAGATTCTGAACGTTACAACGATTCGCGAATGGCGTGGCGGAGACCATCAGATGTATATGATTTTTAAGGAACTGGAGACAAAACCGAACTTAAAGCAGTTCATCCTTTGTCCGGAAACTTCTGTTCTTGCTCAGAAATGCAAAAATGACGGTTCGGCATGTTTTACGTATCATCGTGGCCGGTTTAAGCTGATTTCGCTCGTCAAAAAGATTATCCACGTTGTGAAATCAGAGAAGATTGATGTAATTCATGTTCATGATTCATCGGCGTTGAACGGCGCATTGGTCGCTTCGTACTTTCTTCCAGCAAACGTCAAAATTATCTTGAGCAGAAAGCGGAACAATCGTATCGCAAAAAAGCCGCTGAACTATTACAAATATTCACATCCTAAAATTACCTGTATAGTTTCAGTTTCAAACGCTGTAGCGGATATCTTCGCAGACATCATTAAAGATAAGGAGCGATTGCTGACAATATACGATGCGATTGACGTCAAAAGCTTTTCGGAGCGACCGAATCAAATGCTGTTGCATCAGGAATATAATCTGCAGCCGGATGTCAAGATCATCGGAAATATTGCCGGGCTGAACGATCAAAAAGATTTAGTTACTTTTATTGACACAGCCCGGAAGATTCTGGAAAAGTCTTCCAGAAATTCTCAGATAAAGTTTGTCCTCATTGGTGAAGGCCCGTTAAAACTGGACTTACAGGAATATGCAAAGTCGCTGAATCTTGAAAATGAGATCATTTTTACGGGATTTCGGAACAATGTTGCCGACTTACTTGCTGAATTCGATATTTTCCTGTTGACATCAATTAACGAAGGGCTTCCACTGACGATATATGAGGCTTTTGCGGCGCGCGTTTCGGTTGTCGCGACTGACGCGGGTGGAATCCGGGAAGTCCTCGTAAACGGAAAAACGGGCTTTGTGACTGCAATTAAAGATTCGGATGCTCTTTCCGATCGTGTTCTTGAAACTTTAAATAATCCAGAACTCGCAGCCTCAATGCAGCACAATGCGTTCGAGCTTGTAAAAAACCATCATGATCTTTCGAATATCCGTGAGAACTACTACAACTTCTATCAATCTTTGCGGTGATATAACTTGTCGAAAAACATTTCAAAATGCTGTTGGAAGTAGAAATCATATGCGTCTTCGCCAATCGGATAAACCACAGGAAAGGTTGGATTGGCTTCTAGCAACCGCGGTACTTTTAATCCATCGGCAACAGCATACGCAAAAGACTGGTTTCCTAAGAAAAACTTCGAAGATTTAATGATCTGGGCCATTTCATCAAAACTTGTTACATCGTAATATTCGAGATTCGGAACTAAAACGTGTAAATCATCATATTCATCTTTTGTCCCGATAAAAAGCAAACCATCATAATTTGCCAGAAATGAATAATCCGCAAAATGATTTCTTGCACGGAAACTTCTGACGATGACCACCTTGTCGCGGATCGACGGATGTTCGCCAACTTGAAGGTAAGGCAAATCAAGGTCAGGCTGTATCCCGACAATATGAAAATACCAACGATGTGACAAAAAGCTGAAATCAAGCGGTAAATCCCGAAATAGATCAAGGTCGATGTCAATTGATTGCCCGTCGAGATAATCAGCATTTGAAAGATACTCCTGCAGTCTTAAAAGCGGAAGCAATTTCGAGATCAGGTTTTTGCTGAGCATAACATTTCCCGCGGGATGCTTATAATACTGCTGCTTCATCGGCGTATCAGCCCGAATATAGAGATTACAGATATGCGTTTTGGCGAGTTCCTTTATTACTGGCAACGAGTAAATGATGTCGCCCAAATGCCCAGAATGCTTGAAATTTAAAACTTTCTGCGTCGCGATACGATGTTGGATGGCTTCAATCATCGGACTGAACTTCTGGTTATACATCGCAACATTCCGTTCAGACTTCTGCTTATCTTTTAAATTGCGGTACTTTACCTTATTTGTGTATTTATACCAATATTTTAAAAAACCCATAAAAAGAATGTTTATCACTGATTTACAAAAGTAATGATTCGAATTATTAATAGTAATGTTTAATTTTGCATCAAAAAAGGATGACCGTCTGCTTAATTATTACGACATACAATTGGCCGGAAGCACTGGAATTATGTTTGAAAAGCGTACTTCGGCAGTCGCAACAGCCTGATGAGATTATCATAGCTGATGACGGATCAAAGCAACCAACAGCCGACCTGATCAAGGCTTACAAGTCAAAGTTCAAAAATCTGAAACATGCCTGGCACGAGGATAACGGTTATCAAAGAGCCAAGATCATCAATAAAGCAATCAGTATTTCCGACTCCGACCTAATAATAACAACCGATCAGGATTGTATACTTCATAAAGATTTCGTTCGGGATTATGCGCTTCAGGCTGAAGACAACTGCTATATTTCAGCTTATCGCGTGAATATCAAAAAGAAGTTAACCGAAACTTTACTCCGACAAAAACGCCTTCCGTATTTATTTGAACTTATCACACAAACCAGGTGGAATTATAAATACCAGGTGCGAAAACCATCAAAATGGAAGAAAAAAACAAAGTATGTAACGGATATATCTGATGGAACATACGGGTGCAACATGGGGTTCTTCCGCAAAGACGTGTTGGAAATCAACGGATACAATGAAAATTTTATCGGTTGGGGGCCGGAAGATTCGGAAATGACGCAAAGGCTGCTCAATAATGGAAAAAAATGGAAACGCATTTACCATTCAGCTATTCTTTATCATTTGTATCATCCCGTGCTAAGCAAAGCGAATTTTGAAGACAATGTACTTCTTGTAAAAAAGGCAATTCGCGAAAAACTGACTTTTATCGACAACGGCATTAAAAAAACTACATAATGCAGTTAAAAACTGGAATTAACTGGGTCGGCTTACACAGCGCAAAATCGGGATTTGGTGAGGCTTTTCGCGGCAATTTGAGAGCTTGTGAGTCGGCCGGAATCCCAATCCAGTTATATGACGCACGAAAACCGGAGCAAGACCGGACAGCCAAATATTCGATAAATGTTGTTCAGCTGCAACTCTCGCTGATTCCTGGTTTTTTGGACAATTACGGACACCAATTTCTGGAAAACCGATACAACATTGGATATTGGGTTTGGGAAACCGAAGAAATATCAGATGAGTTTTTAGAATTTGCGTTTTTGTTTGATGAGATTTGGACGGCATCGGCGTATTGTCAAAAAGCATTTGCAGCAAGATTAAAGATCCCGATCGTATGCATACCGCATGTCGCCGCAACTGATTTCGTAGCCGACCAGGAAAAGCCACCTGTTGACATTGCTGCGGATAAGTTCGTATTCCTGAACATCTTCGATTTTGGAAGCTTGATCGAACGCAAAAATACGCTTGGATTAATCAGTGCTTTTGAATTGGCATTCGGCAGTTCAAATCCCGCTGTTTTGCTATTGATAAAAAGCTCGTCGGCAGATTCCTATCCTGATGATAAAAAGCTGATTGCCGACCGGATCGCATCCTCTTCAAACATCAGGCTGATCGACGAAATGTTCGCCCGGGAAGATCTTCTGCGATTGATAAACAGATGTCAATGCTATGTTTCCTTGCATCGATCGGAAGGATTCGGACTTAATTTAGCCGATGCAATGGCAATGGGAAAGCCGGTAATTGCAACGGGTTATTCAGGTAATTTAGAATTTATGAACGTCAATAACTCGTTATTGGTGAAATATAAACTGACTTTGCTTGAAACGGCATTACATCCGTTTCCGAAAAATACAAGTTGGGCAACAGCCGACGTGGAACACGCCGCAGCTCTGATGAAAGTTACGCGTTCAGGTTCGCCTGAAATAGCGGAGATGAACAAACGCGCACAAGCCGATATTAGAACAGGATATTCATCGGAAGCAATTGGCAGAATAATAAAAAGTCGTGTTAAGATAATCGAAGGACTTGCAAAGCGATCAAATACAAGCGACGATCTGCGAACGGTACTTGCGGAAAACGTGATTATGAAAAAACGGATCGCCAAATTTGAGAAATCACTATTTTTCAAAATGAAGAAGTCAGTTAACCAGATTTTATCCCGCATAAAACGATGAACGAAGAAATTCAAAAAGCATTTGAGATAATCCAGGATGGCGGAATTATTTTATATCCGACGGATACGGTTTGGGGAATCGGATGTGATGCGACCAACGCGGATGCAGTTTCTAAAATTTACACGCTGAAACAACGTGCCGAAACGCAAAGCATGATCGTATTGATGAACGGCGAAAAAATGTTATATAATGTGTTTAAGGATATTCCGGCAGTTGCATGGGAAATCCTCGATGTCTCGGATAAGCCGACGACCTTGATTTTGGATAATCCACGTAATGTTGCGCCAAATCTAATCGCACCAGACAACTCTCTCGGAATGCGGCTCGTAAAAGAACCTTTTTGTTTTAAATTGCTCGAGCGCATGAAAAAGCCGCTGGTATCGACATCCGCCAATATTTCCGGAAAACCGACTCCAATGACGTTTGCAGAAATAAGTCCGGAGATTATAAAAGGTGTCGACTATGTCGTAAATTTGGATCGTGAAAAGCTTGCCGGAAAACCATCGACGATCATTAAGCTCACGAATGACGCTCAGGTAAAGATTTTGAGGAAGTAGGTTTTGGTTGGCCACGAATGCACGAATGATAAAATTCGGTAAAGCTGCAGCTATAAATAACATTTAGCTAAGAAGAAAGTAAACCACAGCCGATCAACTGGCGATCCAATGCAAAAATTATAAGCCAAAATTATTAATATATGCCACAAATTATTTATAAATCGGAAAGCTTCGCGCTTGTCGGGATACTTTTTGATGTCCATTCTCACTTAGGAAAAGGGTTTTCTGAAATTGTGTACAAAGATGCAGTGGAATATGAATTAACAAGATTACAAATACCATTTGAACGTGAGAAGAAGTATGAGGTTCATTATAAAGACGTAGTTCTGAAACATAACTTTTTCGCTGATTTTGTTATATATGATAAAATAATACTGGAAGTTAAAGCCTGTGATGAGCTAGCTGAAAATCATTTGGCGCAATGTATCAACTACCTTAAGGTTTCGGGAAACAAGTTGGCATTACTTGCAAACTTCAATAAATACTCATTAGAATATAAACGCATCATTCTATAAAAATTCGTGAATTCGTGGCCAAAAACAATTTTCAATCAGCACTCGACCTTCCAATTTTCAATATCATCTCCAAAGCTTCAGCGGAGCTGAAAGTTGATTCCTACGTGATCGGTGGATTTGTACGCGATTATCTCCTACAACGCGATTTCAAAAAAGACATAGACATTGTAGCGGTCGGAAGCGGGATCGAACTTGCACTGAAAGTATCCGAAATGCTGCCGCGGAAGCCAAAAGTTCAAGTTTTTAAAACATATGGGACAGCAATGCTCCGATTTGAAGATACCGAAATCGAATTTGTTGGTGCTCGCAAAGAATCTTACCATTTTGAAAGCAGAAATCCCGTTATTGAAAATGGAACCCTTGAAGACGACCAGAATCGCCGCGATTTTACGATCAATGCACTCGCACTTTCACTCAATGAAGTCAATTTTGGCGAACTGCTTGATCCTTTTGACGGAGTTTCAGACCTTGAAAATAAGATAATACGAACTCCTCTTGATCCCGATGTCACTTTTTCAGATGATCCTTTGCGGATGATGCGTGCGATTCGGTTTGCGACGCAACTCAATTTTGAGATTGAAGCCCGTTCTTTTGAATCTATTAAAAATAACAAAGACCGGATCAGCATAATTTCGGGCGAGCGGATTGTGGACGAACTCAACAAGATTCTTTCGACCGACAAACCTTCTATTGGGTTTTTGTTGTTGTATAAATCGGGTTTGCTTGGCATTATTTTACCAGAACTTACTGCGTTGAACGAGGTTGAGGAAATCGACGGCCACACTCATAAAAACAATTTTTACCATACACTTGAAGTCGTCGATAATATTTGTCCGAATACTAACGATGTCTGGCTTCGATGGTCGGCATTGTTGCATGATATCGGAAAGGCACCAACAAAGCGTTTTACTAAAAAACAAGGCTGGACGTTCCACGGACACGAATTTGTTGGCAGCAAAATGGTTAAAAAGATCTTCGAACGGTTGCACATGCCGCTCAACAACAAGATGAAGTTCGTGCAGAAAATGGTTATGCTGAGCTCACGTCCGATCGTTCTTGCTGAAGATCTGGTCAGTGATTCGGCTGTCCGCCGATTGGTTTTTGATGCCGGAGAAGATGTCGACAACCTGATGACGCTTTGTGAAGCCGATATCACAACCAAAAATTCAGGCAAATTCAAGAAATACCACGACAATTTTAAAGTTGTGCGCAGAAAGATCGTTGAAGTTGAAGAGCGCGATCATGTCCGGAATTTTCAACCTCCGGTAACAGGCGAAGAGATAATGGAGATTTTCAACCTAAAGCCATCACGTGAAATCGGGATGTTGAAAGAAGCGATAAAAGAGGCGATTTTGGAAGGAGAAATTCCGAATGAATATAAAGCAGCATACGACTTCATGCTTGAGAAGGCACGAAAAATGGGAATGCAGAAAGTTTAAATTTAGATATGCATCCGTGATCGTGGATGCCTAGCCCCGATTGAAGCGGAAATCCTTTTTTGTGTCATCCTGAGCTTGCGAAGGATCTCAAAAAAGATTGCAGCGGAAAGCGGGAAACAGCTTCAAAAAAACAACATGAAAAATAACAATAGACCGATTGTAACGTGGCTTCTTGCCGGATGTGCCCTTGTTTTTATTATGGTTGTAGTTGGCGGAATCACTCGTTTGACCAATTCGGGGCTTTCGATGACTGACTGGCATTTGGTGACCGATACTTTTCCGCCGCTTACCGAAGAGAAATGGAACGAAGCTTTTGACGCGTATAAGCAATTTCCCGAATACCAGAAGATCAATATCCATAACGATTTTGGTCTCGCCGACTATAAATTCATCTATTTCTGGGAATGGTTCCACAGGTTCATCGGGCGGATTATCGGGATTGTGTTTATAATCCCTTTCGCCTACTTTCTGATTCGGAAGAAGCTTGATGGCGCAACAATTAAAAAGTGCCTTGTTCTTTTGGGAATGGGCGCGCTGCAGGGATTTTTCGGATGGTACATGGTTAAAAGTGGCTTGGTCGATAATCCCGATGTGAGCCATTTCAGGTTATCGCTTCATCTGACATTCGCGTTCCTTACATTTGCCTATACATTATGGGTTGCGCTTGATCTTATTTATCCGCAACGTGTTGCTCCGATATTGCCTTTGCGTAGGTTGGCGCGATGGACACTTGTGCTTTTGCTGATCCAGATTATTTATGGTGGTTTTGTCGCGGGACTGAATGCCGGGCTGGTTCATAATCATTGGCCGCTGATGAGTGACGGACAAATCATCCACGACAGCGCATTTGTTGAACGGGATTCCTTGATCGCGAATTTTACAGAAGGAAAAACTGGAGTTCAGTTTGTACACCGAACATTAGCTTTTGTTGTCGTCGGGTTTATAATTGCACTTTACATCCGAAGCAGAAAAGTGGCCTTGAACCGGCAGCAGAACATGGGAATAACGCTCTGCACTTTATTGGTTTTTATTCAATTTGCATTAGGAGTTTTTACGCTTTTATATCGGGTTCCGCTCGCACTCGGACTTGCCCATCAAGTCATGGCATTCTTTCTCTTAACCGCTGTTACTTTTAGTTTACACCGAGTCACAAAGTAAAAAGATGTTTTTGCGTACTATAGCGTAAATCTATTGAAGACCGTTAATATATTCTATACAAGATAATTGACGCAGTTTACCGAAATTCTAATTTAAGTACTAGCCAAATTACTTCAGAAGGTAATCTTCAAATGCTGTAATTTATCGGGCGAATGTTGTAACAAACGACACTTGAGATGTTAGCATCTTTGTATTATAAATCACTTAAATAATCTGTCATGCCAAATTCAAGAGAAGTAGAAGGAAACTGGAACGAGTTAAAAGGTAAAATGAAGCAAAAGTTTGCTGATTTAACCGACGACGATCTTCTTTATGAGGAAGGTAAAGAGGATGAAATGTGGGGAAAATTGCAACAGAAACTAGGAAAGACCGAGAAAGAAATCAAGTCTATGCTGGACTAGAAAAAGAAAAAAGAAAAAAAATCGAATCCATTCACTTCGAACATTCCGACCGATCATAATGTTTATATTTATCTTCTGTCGCTAAACTAGAACAAAATGCATTCGTTTAAACTGTTTCATGAGTTCGTCAATTGGCGGCTTTTGAGACAGTTTTTTTTTATTGAACTATGAATTTACTTTGGACATATCTGAAACCGTATAAGTGGTTGGTTCTGCTGGTTTTACTTCTGGCCGGAATCGCGCAAATCCTGTTCCTGTACGATCCGATAATCTTCGGGAAGATCATTGATAATTACGCATTGAATCCTCGCGGTATGAATCCGGACGAGCTTGTTCGTGGTGTTCTTGAATTGCTGGCTCTCGCGGTTGGAATTGCGATGGCAGCGCAGCTTTTCACTGCTTTCAAGGATTATGTGCTTCGGATGATCGTGCAGAAATTTGGGATGGAAATCTTCAACCAAGGCCTCCGCCAGACTTTGCGCCTACCTTTTCAGGAGTTTGAAGACCAAAGCAGCGGCGAGGTGTTGTCTATTCTCCAGAAAGTGAGAACTGACACTGAAAAGTTCATTTCATCTCTAATCAATATATTGTTTTCTGCACTTGTGGGGATCGGGTTTTTGATTTGGTATGCAGTCACGAAACATTGGGCACTGATTCCGGTTTTTTTGATTGGAGTTGTCTTACTTGGCGGGTTAACGAGTATATTGAGTCGGTCGATCAAAACCTTGCAACGCTCACTGATCCGGCAAAATCGGCAAATGAGCGGCACAATTACTGAGAGCCTTCGCAACATTGAACTTGTGAAAAGCCTCGGACTCACGTATCCTGAAATCCGCCGACTGAAAGTCCACACTCAGGAAATATACGATCTTGAAATGGCGAAAGTTAAGAAAATGCGGACGCTGACGTTCTTTCAGGGAAGCATTTTGATGTTGTTGAAGCAATCGATCCTGTTCATTTTGCTGTGGCTGATATTCCGCGACGTGCTTTCTCCGGGTGAATTGATTTCGATGCAATTCATTTCCACGGGAATTATCGGGCCGCTGCAAGATCTTGGCAACATCATTGTTTCGTATCGCGAGGCACAAACGGCCTTGCAACTTTTCAACGACCTGATGCAAAAGCAACCTGAATTCAATCCGGTTGAACCCGTTGAAGTTGGGCCAATCAGCAGCCTGAGCTTCAATAACGTTGTTTTCCGACATAAAAACGCCACGAGCAATGCTATACATAATATCTCATTCAACGTTGAATTGGGCGACACTGTGGCGTTCGTCGGCCCGTCGGGCTCCGGAAAATCCACGCTTGTAAAATTACTCGTTGGTTTGTACCGACCTGTAGAAGGCGATATTTTATATGATAGTATTTCAATTAACGAGCTTCGTTACAACCGGATCCGGCGCCAGCTTGGGTTTGTGACACAGGATACGCAGTTGTTTTCAGGAACGATCCGTGAAAATTTACTGTTCGTCAAGCCTGAAGCAACGGAAGCTGAAATGATTGCTGCGATTGAAGCTGCCTCAGCAATGACTATCATCAACAATACAGGGAAAGGACTTGATACTGTTTTAGGCGAAGGCGGAAAAAAGCTTTCAGGTGGCGAGAAGCAACGTTTGTCCATTGCCCGTGCGCTGTTGCGGAAGCCAAGGCTGTTGATATTCGACGAGGCTACATCAGCACTGGATTCGTTGACCGAGGAACAGATCACAGAAACTGTAAAGGAAATTTCGGCAGATAAGCAACAGATGACGATTTTAATCGCACACCGGCTTTCAACGGTTTTGCATGCTGATAAAATATTTGTGTTGGAACGCGGCCGTATCACCGAACAGGGAACACACGGCGAGCTTGTTGCGAAAAAAGGACTTTATTACGCGATGTGGCGCCAACAGATTGGTGAAAGAAAACCGCCGTCTACCCTAGCCAATTCTTAAAATCGGATACTTTTTCGCGGCTGACGATTACCTCATCCTCTTTGTATGTTGGTAAAATCACTTTGAGGCGGGAATTGCTGTACAAGACGATTTCACGGATTGCTTTCATCGGAATTATAAATTTGCGGCTTACGCGGAAGAAGTCGGCAGGATCAAGTTCGCCTTCCAGAACCTCAAGCGTAGTTTCGATCAGGTAGTTTCTATTGTCGGAAGTATGGATGTAGGTCCCCTTGTTTTCACTGAAAACACATTCTATTTCGTCGGTTGTGATTACTTTTAAATGCTGTCCGATCTTAACCGTAAACCGCTTCTTAAATATCTTGTCCGACGAGTTGTTGAACATCCGTTTTATCTGTTCGAAATCTAGTTGCAGAGGTTCCTGCTTCGGAAAACTTCTTCTAAACTTGTCGATTGCCCGTTCCAGGTCATCTTCATCAATAGGTTTAAGTAAGTAATCTATACTATTGAGCTTAAAAGCTTTGAGAGCGTATTCATCATAAGCGGTTGTAAAGATAATTGCGCTTTTTACAGCCACCTTTTCGAATATCTCAAATGACAAGCCATCGGATAATTGAATATCGAGAAAAATTAGATCGGGATGTTCGTTAGAAGAAAACCAGGCAACGGCTTCTTCAACCGAGTGTAGCATTGTTCCGACTGAAACAGTCAGTTTTTCAAGTTTCCGCTGAAGTAAACGCGCGGCTGGCTTTTCGTCTTCTATAATTATTGTCGTCATATTTTCCGGATTATTCCCATTTCTGTTTTTTCTCTTTTTCCATGAGCTCACGAATTTTGCGCTCTTCCCAGTTTTTTCCAAAGAACACATTGTTCGAAAATACACCAAGCGCGTGAAAGACGACACCAATACCCCAGAAAAATGCCGTAGAGAAATTGCTGAAAGTAAAGAACTCTTCATTCGCATCAAGCTGAATATATTTAACTGCCAGCATCAGGAGATTGACCAGAAGGTAAATCATAAAGTGCCTGTAAAAGCCTGCGATCGATTTGACCCGGCGGGTGGCGCGGTCAAATTTTTGTTGTTCGATAGTATTAAAATTTTCCATTATTCAAATTTGTTGTTTTGTTGTTCTTTTTCCATCAATTCTTTCATTTTTCGTTCCGTCCAATTTTTACCGAGGAACGGATTGTAGTCGTAAACTTCCATTGCGTGGAATGCTAGTCCGGTGCCCCAGCCTATCATCGGAAAGAAAAACCACCAGAAGTCGGGCACAAAAACCAGGTTGATCGTTATCAGTATCGGAATTACGATGCAGTAACACATCAAGTTGTAATAGAAGCCCCGTATAGCAGCAACTTTCTTCTTTGCGCGCTGATACCGTTGTGGTTCAGAATACGGCTGATTATCGATTATTTCCATTTATCCGCTTGTTCTTTTTTTAGCAATTCCTGTATTTTCTTTTCTTCCCATTCCCGTCCGAGAAAAGGCATGTAGTTGAAAACTGCAAGTCCGTGAACTAGAACCCCCAAACCCCAACCCATTGCCGGGAAAAGGAACCAAAGGTATCCTGGATATGTCAGTAGATTCAATATTGCCAATCCTCCAATCACTACGATGTACGAACAAAGGTTTCCGTAAAATCCTTTGATATCTTCGACCTTCTTCTGAATTTTGAAATATTTTTCATTGTCGTTTGCCGCTGGCTCCATGACGCTTATTTGTTTTGTCAATATTGGTATTTTAACTGAGAAATGATTGTCGTCTTGCTGCACCAGTACTTTCCGGTTTGTGATAATTGCGTATCGGCTTACTATATTCTGCAATCCGACGCCTTGCCTATCCTGCAAAACTTCCTTTTTCTGAAAATCGTTTTCGATCACGAGATAATCGTTTTCGATGTAAATCCTGATGTGCAAAGGGCGTTGCTCACTCACTACATTGTGCTTCACCGTATTCTCAAGCAGAAGCTGCAGTGCAAGCGGAACAACCTTTGCTTCTGAGTTCGGAACCTCTTCAGGAAGCTCGTAAAAAAGACTGTTCTCGAACCGCATCTTAAGCAAATTCATGTATGTCTTTGCAAACATAAGCTCCTCTTCGACACTCACCAACTCTTTATCCTTTTGTTCAAGAACGTATCGATAAACTTTTGATAATGAAGTCGTAAACCTTTGTGCATTATCTGGATTTTCCTCAATTAACGAACTCAGGACGTTGAGGCTGTTAAATAAGAAGTGCGGATCGATCTGGTTCTTAAGGCTTTCAAATTTTGCCGATGCCGTTCCTGCGATGATCTTCTGTTCTTTTACTTTATTTTCCTGATATGCCTTATAAAAGTGAAGTGCATGAACACCAAGGCTGATAAAGAAAAAGATGATCAATGATACGAGGTAGTTGGCAAACTTCTCTTCTGCAACAAAAGTGCTTAGGCTATTCCCATTGATTGCCATCTCTTCAAACATTCGAAGAACGAAAATTGCTACTAATGTCATTACAAACGAAGTCAGGAAACCAATGAAGAGTCGGCGCTTATTGAACCTGTCGTGCTTGTAAATACGGTCCATTGCGACAAATACGCTCGAATTAACCAAATACAGTGTAATTGTATACAGCATCGTAAACAAGAAAGTCTTCAAAAGCTGACTGTTCCACAAAACGTCCTCGCCAGAGGCTATCCGGATAATGAGCAAAACAGTGAAGATGATAAAACCTAATCCGATCGCTTTCACAAAGTCCCTTAAATACCGATTCATCTTTTTTATTTATTACATGCTTTCTGCGCTTCTAATGCGCGGTCCAATCCCCATTTCGGATGAAAAGCTGATTCCGGTTTAAAGTTAGCGAAAAGCGTTATTGATCTGTCGATCTGCTGGCACATTGCTTTAGTGTCGGTTCCGAAATAACGCGCACCGCCAATTTCGAATTCGGCCTTGCCGAAAACAACACGTGGGTTTTCTGGCGCGATCATCTGTGCTTTCGTATAAAGTTCGATCACTTTCCCAGACAGCCTCATTCCGTTGGTCATGGGATCGGATGCTATATAGGCTGTGTGGATCATTGCCTGCATCACAAGAAGCTCAGCATTTGCATCGTTTTTACCGAGTTCAATATCTAGTGCCGCTTGCGCTTTGGTTAAAAGTGCGCTTACTGTTTCCCTGTCTTTCGTTTGAAATGCTGCGGTCGTATTGACCAGTGCCACATAATAATTCGGAAGCCAACTATTTTTCTCCGCTGCAGCGATACGTTCGAACATTGCCGATGCTTCCGTAGATTTTCCTTCACCCCATAATTGAAAAGCTTTTCCCATTCCTTGTTCGAATTGTTGTGCTGATGCAAAGCCGAAGATCAATAGTGCGATTGCTGTAATTGTGTTTTTCATGATATTAAGATTTAATTGTTTTTCGTTGGTCAAAGATGCGATTGATGTATGATAGTACGAAATAGTGTTTACCGAAATGTTGATTTTGGATGATGAACCGTCAAATCCTATAAATTCTCTAGCTGGTTTGCCTTTTTGTCCTGACTGATTGTCCAAAAGAACCCCACAAAAAAGAACCTATCGGCTGCCGGAGTGATTTCCCTGCGATTAAATACGCCGTTGCTGTTTGGTGTGTTTGCGTACTCATATCCAAAGACATTCTGGGTTCCAAGTACATTCGACATCGAAAAGTATAAGATCTTCTGTGCACTCAATAAATACGCCCAGCCAAGGCTCATGTTGTTATAGGCTTTGGTCTTTGCGCTCATGAACTGCAACTGGTTCGGATCATTATAAGGCCGGCCGGTGCTGAACGAATTTGTCAAACTGATCTGCGAACGCCATTCATTTACCCAATATTTCCCAACTATTGATAGCGTATGATCGGCTACAAATGAAGGTGTCGCCGATCCGGAGAAATTCCTGTAGTTGCGTTCAGTGTCGATGTACGAGTACGAAACCCAATATTCCATGTTTTTGATAGATTTGCCATCTCGCCAAAACAGGTCAAGCCCTTTTGCATAACCACTTCCATTGTTGTTGAAGTCGGAATTAGATTGCACAAGATCGGAATTGAATTTCACGAGGTTGTCGTAATCCTTGTAGTAAGCTTCGGCGCGAAATGTTTGTTTTGATTTGCTATATTGGTAGTTCAAGATGTAATGCGTGGCCTTTTCGCTCTCAAACTGATGAAAGTGCGAGAATTTTAAATACTCCTGTTTCGGAGCCTGTACAAAGTCGCCATAAGCAAATGAAAACTGTGCGCCTTTGCTGATTTTGTACGCAAGTGATAGTCGTGGTGAGATTTTAGTTTCTTTCAATAAATCATTGGTTGAAATCCTGAATCCTGCTTTAGCTGCGAAATTTTTTGAAAAGTAAACATCCGCTTCCGTAAACATTGCCCCTATTCCGGCTTTGTAGCCTGAAGTAAAAGCAGCACCTGCACTTTGAGTATATTCTTCGTCAAAATGGGTGTTGAAATAATCCGCACCGAAAGAAAGCTTTAATCTATCTGAAAAAGTTTTTCTTAATTTCAGTTTCAAATGCGATGCGTTCTCCGAATTGTCGACATCATCGGCGTCAATACTTATTTTATTCTGATTATGCCCCAAACTTAATCCGGTTATTATCTGCCAGGCATTCCCGAAGCTGCCTTTGTATGAAGTGTTCAAATAAAAATTGTTGTTGTTCATATCGACGCGTGTTGTTCCAAGATTTATGCTTTCCTGGTTAAGGTCGAATCGCGTGGCGTCAAAAGCAGCATATACTTTCAGCAATCCGCCTGTGAAATGATATCTGTAAACTGCTTCACCTGCAAGCGACTGGTAAGGCCGATTCCAATCTACATCCTGCGGAACAGCAAACTGATAAGGCGCAAGATCGGTGTACGCGGCATTAAAACTTAACGAGCTTTTCTCCCATTTTTTGGTATGACCGAGGCCAAGGCCAACAGTCATCAGAGCAACATCGGTTTTATCCTGATCCGGATCGTCCTGCGTATTGAGCAACAGTACGCTTGAGAGCGCTTCACCGTATTCGGCCGAATAACCGCCTGTTGAAAATGCGATCCCGCTGAATAGAAATGGTGAAAAGCGGCCACGTGTCGGCAGATTGTTGGCACTTGCGCCATAAGGCTGCGCAACACGGATCCCGTCGACATAGGTTTGCGCTTCATCGGCTTCGCCACCTCGAACGAATAGGCGACCATCTTCACCAACAGTTTGCGTTCCGGGCAAAGTCTGCAATGCAGCGACAATATCTCCGGCAGATCCGGCAGTTGTAACGATATCGAGAGGTTTCAAGACCGAAACCCTTGCCTTATCGCCTGCTTCAAATGTTCCGGCAGTTATGATTACGGCATCGAGCGTATTGACACTTTCGCGCATTTCGAATGTCTGCGGCATATAAGTTTCTATTTCGACCGCAGTTCGTAAAGATTCATACGTAAGGAAACTCACTACAAGGAATTGTTCTCCAGTTGCTGCTGTCTCAAAACTAAAATTTCCGTCTTTATCGGTAGTTGCGCCATCATAAGTTCCTTCAATAAAAACATTGGCTCCCGGAATACCTGCCTTTGTATGATCAGTGACTTTACCCGATATGCTTGTTTGTGAAAATGCTGCTCCGAAGAAAATACAAATGAACAATGTAAAAATAGTCTTCATGTAGTGTGTTTTTGATGAAGCAAAGATGTATCGGAAATTGCATGCAAAAAACTAATGATGACTGAACTGTATAAATCCGCGGATGAATTGTAATTGCGATTTTCATATTGAAAAAGTGTACTTTGGCGCTTCAAATAAACCAAAGAGATGCGATTACTATTTTTTATGACACTGTTTGTGACCAGCGCTTCGTTTGCTCAGATCAAACCGGAACCAGGCTACTACATCAATAACACGGGAGAAAGAAAGGAAGTTCAAATTCGGAATGTGGCGTGGAAAAACAATCCGACGAAGTTCGAATACGTTGCCGATGCTTCGGAATTAAAGGAAATGCGTATTGAAGATGTGCGCGAATTTCAGGTCGCCAGTTATAGATATAAGAGATTTACAGTCAATATTGATCGATCGCAACTCGATCTAAACAAGCTTGGCAATGATAAGAATCCGGTTTTTAACGAAGAAACATTGTTCCTCAAAGTTCTTGTTGATGGAAATTATACGCTTTACCAATATGAAGATAACAATTTCAGCCGATTTTTTGTAAGCACCGGAAAACATGAAAAAGCGGAGCAATTGGTTTACAAGGAATATATTTCCGATCATACGTACATCTCCGAGAATAACCTTTTCCGCCAGCAGCTATTTACGTTGATGAATTCCGGTCAGATGAAAAAGCAGGACTTTTCCAATTTGTCATATAAAAAGGAATCACTTGTTGCTCTGTTCACGAAAGCCAATCAGTCTGAAGGAGCGGAATCTAAAGATTTGTCGACAGGCCAAAACCATAGCAGCGTGAACCTAAAAATATCCGCAAACGTAGCATTTGCTTCGATATCGATGCAATATGAAATGCAAGATATTGATTTTCAACAATCTAAGGTTGTGTTTGGAGCCGGACTTGAAGCGGAATACGTGATGCCATTCAACAACAACAAATGGTCAATATTTGTAAATCCATCATATTCATCCGTTAAGGCGAATAAAGAAAATGATGGCGTTCAAACTGAAGTTGATTATAGTTTTATAGAAATACCGGCTGGTTTGCGGCATTACATGTTTCTCGGCCCGAAACAGCGGCTTTTTGTCGATGCCGGATATACATTAGCCCTAAAATCGAATGCAAGGATCAGCTATGGCGGCAGCGAGTTCATCGTTAGATCAACAAGTAATCTTTTTGCGGGCATCGGATTCAGTAGCGGTAAAATGAGTGTGGAAGCGCGTGCCAACTTCAACCGGCCTCTTGTGGAACATCCTGTCTGGCGTGTAAACTATACATCTATATCAATAGTTGCGGCTTATAAAATTTTATAAATGAATACTTTACAAAACATTTTGTGCTTCAACTGTGATTTTGTACTTTAGGAAAAATTTTAGAAATGCGTATACCTGCCGAATATCATCCGATAATGCCTTACTTAATATTAAAAGATGCTCAGGGCTTCTTAGATTTTGCAAAGGCAGTTTTTGGCGCAACTGAGCAGTTGATTGTGCCTGGCGATGCTGAAAGATCGATCATGCATGGTGAAATCAGACTCGGCGACGGTATCGTGATGTTTGCACAGGCAGGCCAATGGCAGGAGAAACCGGCGGGAATGTTCGTCTATGTTGAAAATCTGGATCAAGTTTACAAAAATGCGCAAAATCACAATGCAATAATTTTGGTCGAGCCCAGGACAGAAGATTACGGCTATACAGCAGGTTTTGAAGATCCATTTGGTAATCAGTGGTGGATCACGCAGGCGGAGAAAGAATAAAAAATTTATATATATTTGGAACCACTAAAAATTTAAATCATGAAAATAATTAAAGCATTTGCAATCCTGGCACTTCTTTTTTCCGCAAACGTTATGTCGGCTCAATCTGTTGCCGGAAAATGGCCTGCACTGAAAACATATGATGAAGTGATAAGCAGAATCAATAACGGCGTTGAACAAAACAACATCGAGGCGATTCGTGCCTTCAGTAGTACGCTTGAGTCTTTTTCACAACGGCTTACAGCAACAGAAATTCCATCATCGTTTAATAAGCCTGCAATTAAGACTTCTGTTACAACACTACAAAACAAAACAAAAACTTTAAATGATTTAGTAGCCGCAAAAGGAAGTGATGCTAATCTGAAAGCTGCATTCCTGGATGCTTACGGACAATATCAGCAGGTTCTTAGCCTGATGGCAGATGTAAAATAGCCTAAACAGTTATAACAACAGAAAGCTCGACTCAGTCGGGCTTTTTTTGCATCTGGCTTTAACTTTCCAGCCACGCCCTTCTTCATATAATGTCACATAGAAGAGCCAATATCTGTTGGGTAAAAAATTTAAAGCAACTAAAGCATTAATGCATCGCGGAATTGGGCGAGATGCCAATAGCACTTGAATAAACCCCTTTTGTTGATTACTTTTCTCGTGGTTATCCTAATATATCTTTACCTTTGCCTCTCTTAAAAAATTTCGATATGGTTTATAAATTCAGAGTGATCCTTGATGCCGAGGAAGATGTTTTCCGGGATATTGCGATTTTGGATGAAGATACGCTTGAAGACCTTCATAATGCGATTGTAAATGCGTTTGATTTCGACGGATTAGAGCTTGCGTCATTCTATACCTGCGACAATCAGTGGAACCAGGATGAAGAGATTCCGATGATCGACACAGGTGATGTCGCAGGCGAACAGAAAATAATGAGCGATTATGTCTTGGCTGATGTTTTAAACGAAGACAATACGAAAATAATATACGTATACGACTTTTTGAACATGTGGACCTTTTTCGTTGAACTTGCCGCAATTGAAGAAGTGCAAAGTGGAGAAACATATCCGTCGATGTTGTTTTCACACGGATTGATGCTTGCAAGCGCACCCGAAAAAGATTTCTCCGACTCAACAACAACCGATTTTGATTTTGCCGAAGACGATTATGATGAAGACGATCTAGACATGCTTGACGGCGGTGAAAACTTTGAAGATTTCGGATTTGAAGAAAATTGGAATTAATTCAAAACGAACAAAGAAATAAAGCAGCAAAGCGACAAAGGTAAAAGCAGATGAGTACATTTCGTGATTTGTTGATCTGGCAGAAATCCATGACATTGGTCACCGACATTTACCTTAGTACTAATTCTTTTTCAAAAGAAGAAATTTACGGGTTGACATCTCAAATCAGAAAAAGCGTAGTTTCAATTCCAAGTAATATTGCCGAAGGTTATGGAAGAACAGGTGAAAAAGATTATCTACGATTCCTGAACATCGCGATGGGCTCCCTATTTGAGATGCAAACACAACTGCAGATATCACAAAATCTAAGATTTATAGATGAAATTCAATTTAACAAAACATATGAAAACAGCCGAGAAATCGAAAGAATGCTCAGCGCCATATTATAAAAATTAAAAATCACTAAAAATCTTGCATCGTTGCTTTCTGTTCATTTGCTCCTTTCCATCCTTGCTCCTTTGCACCTTTGACCCTTTGTAACTTTGCTCCTAAATACAAACATCTAACCAATAACCAATGATCAACCTTTACAATACGCATATCGAATCGCTTTCGATTCATCGGGTCGGGAATAAAAGTCGAAATGAAGCTATCTTCTTGTCTGAAAATCCTTTTTCTTTAAATGATGAACTTGTTCCGCTGATAAAAGAGTTTTTTCTGAAGCCTTTTCGCGAGAAGGAAGAAAATTATTATCAATTTGCGCACGAGGTTGATTTGGATTACAACGACATGTTCAAGTACGCGACAGAGATTTTCACAAATCCGTCGAACATACATGAAATATCCAAAAAAATAACCATGCACTTATTCGAGCAGTCGAATCATCCGCATATAAAGAATGGGGAGGTTTACGTTGCCCACCTGACCAATATAAGTATTGACAATAACGTTGTTGACGCGATCGGGATCTTTAAAAGCGAACTTCAGAGCGATTTCCTTCAATTTGAAGAAAAAGGAACCGCACTTGAAATGATCCTGCAACAGGGAATCAACCTTAATAAACTCGATAAAGGCTGTTTAATTTTCAATTACAAAAAAGAAGAAGGGTATAAAATCCTGACCGTCGACAGCAACCGTTACGATGCACGTTATTGGCTCGAGCATTTCCTTTCGGTTGATGCTTTTGAAGACGAAAATTTCATCACGAAAAAATATCTGAAGTTCTGTCAAGGCTTCGCGAAAGACGTTGTTTTTCCTGCCGAGGACAAAAAAGAGGAAGTGATGTTCATGAACCGATCGGTCAATTATTTCGCGAAAAACGACCAGTTTGAAGAGACGAATTTTCTGAATGAAGTGCTTGACAATCCGGACCTGATCCCGGAATTTAAAAATTACAAAGTTGACAAAGGCGAAAAATACAGCATCGAAGACATCACTACGTTTCCGATTGCCAATGCTGCAGTTTCAGACGCCAGGAAATCAATCAAAAATGTAATCAATCTTGACACGCACATCCAGATAAAAATGGATTTCATCAATCCGGAAAGTGCTGAAAAGTATGTTGAAAAAGGCTGGGACGAAGAAAAACAGATGTATTATTATCTTGTTTATTTCAATAAAGAGGAAAAATCATAACCGATAATAACAGCGCTTCCAACCGAAGCGCTTTTTTGTTAGACTGAATTATATATCTTCGCAGGTAACAAAACAGAATTGAAAACGTCCTACTAAAAACCTAAACCGACAACTATTGGAATCAATACTTTCGATTAAAAATCTGCATAAGCGATTCGGCCTCGTCCACGCGGTCAACAATGTTTCGCTGGAAATACACAAGGGGAATGTTTACGGCATTCTAGGACCTAACGGCAGCGGAAAATCAACTACTTTGGGAATTGTATTAAACGTCGTCAACAAGACTTCAGGCGAATACAGTTGGTTTGGCGGCACAATGCAAACCCATGAAGCACTGAAGAAAGTCGGCGCAATCATTGAACGCCCGAATTTCTACCCATACATGACCGCTCAGGAAAACCTTCAACTCGTTTGCAAGATCAAAGGGATCAGCTACTCAAAAGTTACTGAGAAACTTGAACTTGTAGGTTTGGTTGAACGCAAAGACAGTAAATTCCGCACTTTTTCACTCGGAATGAAGCAGCGGCTTGCGATTGCATCGGCACTTTTGAACGATCCTGAGATATTGATCCTTGATGAGCCTACAAACGGTCTCGATCCGCAGGGAATTCACCAAATACGTGACATCATCCGCCTCATTGCATCACAAGGGACAACAATTTTACTGGCGTCGCATTTATTAGACGAAGTCGAAAAAGTATGTTCACATGTGTTGGTTCTCCGAAAAGGCCAAATTTTATATTCCGGTAAAGTGGATGAAATGACTTCAAATGAAGGCTTCATCGAATTGCAATCGGAAAACAACAATCAGGTTATGGCAGCGCTTGCAGAACATCCGGCAGTAGAAAAAATGACAAAGGATGAAGGGAAGGTCGTTGTTTTTCTTCGCGTACCTATAGAGGCATCTGAACTCAATCGTTTCCTTGCTGGCAAAGGAATCTTCGTACAGCATCTGGTTAAACGTAAAAACAGCCTTGAAGAGCAATTTTTGGAGCTAACTGCAAATCTTCAACCAACAAACAAAGCGTAATGAAACGACTAATTTCCATAGAACTTCAAAAAATTACAAAAAATAAGGCAAGTGTCATTTTGACAATTTGTTATTTCGTGTTGCTTGTACTTACTGCGCTGCTCGCTTCTTTTGAATTTAAAATCTTCGGCGCAACCGTAAAGTTTGGAGAATGGGGAGCATTTAATTTCCCATTCGTATGGCACGCAGTTTCTTATGTCGCTGCAATCCTTAAGCTTTTTCTCGCGATTATTATTGTTTCAATGATGGCCAATGAGTACAGTTACGGCACATTAAAGCAAAATTTGATTGATGGAATGTCGAAAAAGGAATTCATCCTCTCAAAATTTTACACGATTTGCCTTTTGTCGCTGATATCGACCATTGTTGTTTTTATAATTACGATGGTGCTCGGTTTTTCATTTTCAGCATACGATGAAATGAGCATCGTGTTTACGGATGCCGATTATCTTCTTGCTTATTTTGTTAAGCTTGTTGCTTTCTTTTCCTTTTGCATGTTCCTTGGAATATTAGTAAAAAGGTCTGCATTTGCGCTTGGGTTCCTTATAATATGGAACGTAATAGAGTTTTTTATCGGCGTAGCTTTACTAAAAGCAATGCCAGGAAGCACCATTCCGGAAACGATCTACCGCTTTCTGCCTCTTGAGTCGATGAGCAACTTGATCCTTAACCCTGCAAGACGTTTTGCGTTGGTTAAAAACCTTGAGAAACAATTAGGCGGAGCTGAGAATACATTGGATTATAGCGTTGATTATACACAGGTCGCGATCGTACTTGGATGGATAGTTATATTTGTGTTAATGTCTTATAAATTACTTAAAAAACGGGATTTGTAGTATCTTTGCCGATGCTATGATTTCGCTAAAAAAGCTTCACTTTATTGCTTGTTGCCTGTTATTTTCGGCACTTGCAAACGCACAGTACATCACGGTAGATGAGAACATGACGATTGAAGATCTCGTTCGGAATGTACTCATTGACAACTCTTGTGCAAACGTTTCAAATATTTCCGTCAACGGATTGTCGATCAACAACAGCAACAGTTTCGGATATTTCTCCGCAGGATCAAGTTCATTTCCATTTGCTGAAGGAATTGTACTCTCAACAGGTTTCGCGGCATCTGCAGTTGGCCCGAATACCAATATTTTGAGTCAGGGACCAACGAGCTGGCAAGGCGACGCCGATCTTGAACAGGCGTTGGGAATTAGCGGGTCGATCAACGCGACTATACTCGAGTTTGATTTCCTTCCGCTGGCGAACAAGATCAGTTTTGACTACATCTTTTCGTCGGAGCAATATCTTTCGAGCCCGTCGGGCAACCAATGCAATTACACTGACGGATTCGCATTTCTATTACGTGAAGTCAACTCGCAGGACCAATATCAAAATCTGGCCGTCGTACCAAATACCAACGTTCCGGTTAAAGTGAATACTGTTCGTGGTCCGGGAACGATTTGTCCGGCCGCAAACGAGCAATATTTTGACGCTTTCAACGGCTCCGAACATCCTACAAATTTTAATGGGCAGACAGTGATTTTGACCGCAGAGGCAACTGTCATTCCGAACACGCTTTACCACATCAAGCTTGTCGTTGCTGATCAGGGAAATAATTTATACGATTCCGCTATCTTTCTCGGTGGCGGAAGCTTTAAAGTCGAAAAAGACCTTGGTGCCGATCGATTGCTCGCAACGGCAAATCCCGTTTGTGTTGGTGACTCCGTCGTTCTTGATGCAACTGAAGTTGGCAACAATACTTACCAATGGTACAAAGACAGCGTGTCAATTCCGGGAGAAACGGATCCACAATACACGGTAACTTCAGCGGGAACATACAGCGTTGAAATCACTTTAGGAAACACAGCCTGTATTTCGATGGGTGAAATTACGATTGAATATACAGCAGCGCCAACAGTCAACACTCCTGTGACGCTTATTCAATGTGATTTCGATGATAACGGAACAGCCATTTTCGACCTTACGCTGCTTAACAACCAAATTGCACAAGGTTATGTTGCTACGTTCTACGAAACGGTCGCCAATGCCGAAAACCAGACAAATCATATTACAAATCCGCAGCAGTATGAAGGTACTTCCGGAACTCAGCTTGTTGCCGTAGTTGCAAATAGTTACGGATGTAAAAGTTTCGCCACGGTCCAGTTGCAGCTATCTGACAATACGATTGCTGCACAAGATCCGGTAACGGTCTGTGATACTGACGGAGTTGCTGACGGCCTGGCGACCTTTAATCTCGATACTGACGTAACTCCAAATTTAACGACTGGTTTACCCAGCAATCTGCAAGTGGAATACTATTCTTCAATTGAAGATGCTGAAGCACAATTAGATCAACTGCCAAATAATTTTTCCAATACGATCCCTAACCAACAGACTATTTACGCATACATCGTAAATGGATCGGCATGCTACGGAATCACTCCTATTACGCTAAATGTGAGCAGTTTTTCTCCTGCAGGATTCGAAGATGAAACTCTCTTTTTATGTAACGGATCTTCAGTTACATTGCAGGTTCCTGCAGGTTATTCATCATATGATTGGACAAACGAGGACACGGATCGCATGACGACAGTATCAACACCCGGTACCTATTCGGTAACGGTTACCAATGCGCAAGGGTGTTCTGCAACAAAAACTTTTATAGTCGGAGTATCGGGGTCGGCAATATTTGAATCGGTTACCATAAATGATTTTGCAGGCGAAAATAATTCAGTGACGATTAACTTCTCAGGAACAGGAGTCTATGAATTTTCGCTTGACGGCGAGAATTGGCAATCGAGTCCGGTTTTTAATGGTCTCGCAACTGGCGAATATCTTGTATACATCCGGGATACGAACGGTTGTCCGTCCGTTGGTCCGATATCGGTATACGTACTTGATTATCCACACTTCTTCACGCCAAATGGCGACGGATTCAACGACATCTGGAGAATACGCTTCCCTAACGATCGAGCTTCAAAGATAATCACGATCATGGATCGATACGGAAAGACCCTCTTTTCCTTCAGCGGAAACGGCTCGGGTTGGGATGGTACTTTCCATTCAAGGCAGATGCCGGCGACTGATTATTGGTTCGTTCTCGAACTGGATGATAGTCGTAAAATAAAAGGCCACTTTTCACTCAAAAGATAACGTTTATTTGTATTTTTAAAGAATGAAAAGGAGATTGCTGTTAATTTTACATGTTTTGTTCTCAGTGAGTTGCGTTGCGCAGTTCAGCAAAACACACTATATTCCACCATTATCATCATCTGAGCAGGTCATTCCGTCGGAACAATATCTTTATATCTCCACACCAAGCCTTACAGATGTAAATTTCAGGATCATCCGAATTGGCAGCAGCGACGTGACCGGAACAGTTTCACGCGATACGCCTTATGTCTATCTCGTTGGCAATGGCGACAACACGCAGTTGAATGTAAAAACATCTTCGGTAAATGAAGTCTTGTCGAACAAAGGCTTTATCATCGAAGCAGAAGACTTAATATATGTAACTGCACGCGTCATTGCGGGAGAAGGAAACCACGCGGGTGAAATCGTGTCGAAAGGGCTCGCAGGATTGGGGACCGACTTCAGAATTGGCGGCTACGTAAATACCGGAAATCCGAATTTCGCACAACACAATTACACGTTTGTCTCAATTCTTGCTACTGAAAATAATACAATTGTTGAATTTAGCGACATTAAACCAGGGGTTGAATTGATCAATAATATCGGTGCAGGAAATACGCCGCCGCCTATCGTGCTCAACAGCGGCGAAAGTTTTGTTATGGCCGTTCAAGGTCCAAATGAAGAAAATCGGGACGGACTGATTGGAGCGCTTGTGCATTCAAATAAACCAATAGTCGTCAACTGCGGATCCTTTGGAGGAACAAACGGCGAGATGAACAACCTTGATTTGGGATTCGATCAAATCGTATCGGCTGAACGCACAGGAACTGATTATATTTTTATAAAGGCTACCGGTCAGACCGAAGTGGAGAAAATATTACTGATCGCCCATGAAGACAATACTAATGTTTTCCTTGGCGGAAGTTCTACTTCAAGCTATACTATTGATGCAGGTGAATATATTACGCTTAATGGCAGCAACTACACTTCGGCAGGAAATCTTTATGTTCGTACTTCGAAAAATGTTTTTGCTTTTCAAAGTATTGGCGATAATGGCCGTGACGATCAGGCAAATCAGGAACTTTTTTTTGTACCACCGTTGAGTTGCCAGACTCCGCGAGTTATTGACAATATCCCGCAGCTCGAAAGAATCGGAAATAGGGAATTTATTGGCCGCGTTACGATTGTAACTGAAACAGGATCAGATTTAAACTTCGTAATTAACGGACAATCCTATGAACTCGACTTATTGCCATTCGAAATTGGTGTTGTCGGCCCAATCGGTGTCAGCGGAAACAACGATTATGTTACCTATATTTTAACGGGGCTGCAGGGCAATGTTTCAATTATGTCGACCGGACAGTTGTATCTCGCTTCGTACGGTTCAAGTGCAGCGGCGACTTTCGGTGGATTTTACTCCGGATTTACATTCAAGCCTGAGGTCGCTTTTGACCGCCTCGATGCTACTCTCGACAATTGCCTGCCAAATGTTTCGCTGTCTGTTAGTCCGCTTACAGCATTTGATGTTTTTCAATGGTATTTTAATAACGCACCAATCGCGGGAGCAAACGACAATGAATATACCCCCACGCAACCAGGATATTATCATGTCTCTGCCACCATTTCCGAGTGCGGAACAAATTTAATTTCAGATAAGATACCTGTCAGCTCCTGCGCGACCGACATGGATAATGATGGAAGCAACGACAACTCCGACCTCGATATCGATAATGATGGAATCACGAACTGTGAAGAATCATTTGGAACACAGGCAATAAATCTATCAAATCCCGTATCAGGTGCGATCACTGCAGGAACTTATTCAAATTCTTTTACAGGAAGTTTCCCAACGCCTTTCGGAACTCCGTCAGCAACTCCTTTTACAGGCAACGCCGATGGAAGCTTTGTGTCGGAAACAAACGCAGGAAAAGGTTACTCTGTCATTTATCAGATGAACTTTGCCCAGGCGGCGAATATTGCTATGGAATATGTGCAGACGGCATTACCCCATGACCGGTTAAACGCAGACGCCGAATTTATCGTGAATGTTCCGGTCAACAAAACGCTTACTGTGCTGAATCCTGATGATCAATTACTGATTGACACCAATTATGACGGGATTTACGAAAGCGGAATAACAGAATTTTCATCGTTTGAAATCCGATTCCGCTTAAACGGTTCCAATTTTCTTGCGCCAGGATCGGGAACATTCCGATTTCAGGCTTATCAAACTACAAGCTTTACTTATACGCATAAAAATCTGAGTGATGACGATGAAAACCGATCCACATTCCGGATGATGGCGACTTGCGTTCCCAAAGATACAGATGGCGACGGCGTTCCAGACCAAAATGATAGTGACAGTGATAATGATAGTGTCCCTGACTTTTACGAATCCCAGGGCGATACTTTTGAGCCGCTGTCAAATACGGATGATGACAACGATGGCATCGACAATATATTCGAAGCAAGTACGACTCCGGCAGATAATGACCTCGATGGCGTACCAAATTTTTCAGATTTGGACAGCGACAACAATGGAATCTTCGATTTAGTTGAATCTGGAAGCAACGCGCCCGATAATAATGCAGACGGAGTAATTGATGGAAGTCCAACCTCGTTTGGAACCAATGGCTATTCGAACGGACTGGAGTCTGGTGATGATAGCGGACTGCTCGACTTTCTTGTAGCCGACACCGATTCTGATGGAATATTTGATTATCTTGAAACAGATAATGATGGCGACTTCTGCAATGATGTTCGTGAGGCCGGATTTACCGATACAAACAACGACGGGTTTCTCGGAAATTCACCAGTAACAGTTAATTCGCAAGGTGTTGTTCAAGCGAGTGGCGGCTATACGACTCCGAACCCGCTCTTTAACATCGCAACCCCAATTGCCGTAACTACGCAGCCGGAAGACCGGTTAACCTGTGAAGGCCAAAGTGCTGCGTTTACTGTTGAAACAAACGCTGGAGTCACTTATAAATGGCAGGTTTCCGTAGATGGCGTAACGTTTACTAATATCACGGATAACACAATTTACTCAGGAAGTGATACTGCGACATTAACTATTAATTCCACTACGCCTGCAATGGACGGCAACCAATACCGCGTACAGCTCAACAAGACGGGTAATGTCTGCGGAGCGGTTTCGGATGCGGCAATATTGTCAATAGATTCACTGCCTCCGGCTATCACGCGAACTCTGGTACAGTGCGACACAGGTTCGGCTCCAGACGGAATAACGGTTTTTAACCTTGAGCAGGCTACTGATCTGATTACATCAGCAAATCCTGATCTATCGGTAATGTATTTTGCAACTATGGCAGATGCCGTGGCAGGAAATGCATTGGGATCGGTATATACAAATTTATCCAATCCGCAAGCGATTACCGTCAGGATCACCGACAATACAAGCGGATGTTTCAGCTACAGCACATTAAACCTCGTGGCAAACCTATTGCCGAGCCCGACAGTCAATGTTCCTGAACAGTGTGATATTGACGGAATAGAAGATGGTTTCTTTGTATTCAATCTGACAGGATCCGGACTTCCAAATACTACGCGATATTTTGAAACTGAAATGGATGCTTTGCTCGAGCAGAACGCTATCGTTAATCCGACTGCATATACCAATTTGGTTGCATATGAAATACAGACACTGTTCGCGCGGACTGAGAACAGCAACGGTTGTACGCGAATTTATCTTGTCAACATTAAAGTTAATCCACTTCCGAATATCGATGCGAACCTTGACCTTACGCCTCATGTAGTTTGTGTTAATGAACCAACTTTTTCAACCGTTCTTGATGCTGCTTTCCTTGATGGCTCCTCACCTGCTGATTATGAGTACCAATGGTCTTATGAGGGAGCAACAATTCCAGGCGCAACTTCCGCCACACTGACTGTTACCAATGAAGGTCTTTATAGCGTGGTTGTGACCGACCTAAATGGCTGCAGTAAAGAGAGGTTCATTCCGGTGATTTCATCAAGCTCTGCAGTTATTGATGATATTACTGTAGTAGATATGATCGGTCAAAACACGGTTACCGTTACACTTACATCAGATAGTTACGGCGATTATGTTTATAGTCTTGACTATCCGAACGCATTCCAGTCGTCGAACTACTTCCCGAACGTTTCGGCGGGCTATCACATCGTGTATGTACATGATTTGAATGGTTGTCCGATCACGAGCCAACAAATATTCGTTATGGGAATTCCGAAGTACTTCACACCAAACGGCGATGGCTACCACGACACATGGAACATTCAGGGCGTGAGTGAAATCAATAAAAATTCAACTATTTACATTTTCGACCGATACGGCAAGCTCATCAAACAAATCAGTCCGTGGGGCGCAGGTTGGGACGGAAGTTTGAATGGCCGTCCGTTGCCGGGTGATGATTATTGGTACTCGATCTTCCTGACCGACGGCAGAACTTATAAAGGCCACTTTGCCTTAAAAAGATAAACGAAATCGACATATTTTTCATAAAAAAGCCACTCTATTGAAGTGGCTTTTTCGTTCTCCTGTATTCAGGATAACAACGTATTCTTAGAATTTATGTCTCTTTCTTTCAGTTTCGGTCAAGTATATTTTCCTTAAACGAATAGATTTCGGTGTAACCTCAACATACTCATCTTTCTGGATATATTCCAACGCTTCTTCGAGCGAGAAAATTACCGGAGGAATAATCCTTGCTTTCTCATCATTCCCGGATGAACGAACGTTGGATTGCTTCTTCATTTTGGTAACATTAACCGCCATATCGTCTCCACGTGAGTTTTCTCCAATAACCTGACCTTCGTAAATTTCATCATTAGGATTAACGAAGAATTTACCACGGTCCTGCAATTTATCAATTGAATAAGGTATTGCTTTTCCATTTTCCATTGAGATTAACGAACCATTGTTACGGCCCGGAATCTCGCCTTTGTACGGCTCGTATCCGATGTAACGGTGCGCCATGATAGCTTCACCGGCAGTTGCAGTTAGCAATTGGTTACGCAATCCTATAATTCCCCGTGATGGAATGTTGAATTTGATGATCATTCGTTCACCTTTAGCTTCCATAGAAAGCATCTCGCCTTTACGGATAGTCACGAATTCAACCGCTCTTCCTGAAAGATGCTCCGGTAAATCGATTGTCAATTCTTCAATTGGCTCACATTTTTTACCATCAATTTCTTTAATGATTACTTGTGGCTGACCAATTTGCATCTCATATCCTTCACGACGCATTGTTTCGATCAGTACAGATAAATGCAGTACTCCACGTCCGAAAACCATGAATTTATCGGCAGAATCTGTTTCACCAAGCTTCATTGCCAGATTCTTCTCCAACTCTTTAGTCAAACGGTCACGAATGTGTCGCGATGTCACAAATTTACCTTCTTTTCCAAAGAATGGCGAATCGTTTATCGTGAACAACATGCTCATTGTAGGCTCATCGATCGCAATAGTCTTAAGTCCTTCAGGATTTTCGAAATCGGCGATAGTATCACCAATTTCAAAACCTTCAACACCAACGATCGCACATATATCACCTGCAATGACCTCTTGCACTTTTTTACGTCCAAGACCTTCAAAAGTGTGTAATTCTTTGATCCTGGATTTTACGACAGTTCCATCTCTTTTCACTAAAGATATCGGCATTCCTTCTTTCAAAACTCCTCTTTCAAGACGTCCGATAGCGATACGGCCCGTAAAGGCAGAAAAATCCAAAGATGTGATCAGCATTTGCGGAGTTCCTTCACCAACATTTGGTGGCGGCACATTTGCAATTACCATATCTAATAAAGGCTCAATGTTTTCAGTCTGGTTGCGGAAATCGTCGCTCATCCAGTTATTCTTAGCCGAACCATAAACGGTCGGAAAATTAAGCTGCTCTTCGGTAGCGCCAAGTTCGTACATCAAGTCGAAGACTTTCTCGTGAACTTCTTCAGGAGTACAGTTTTCCTTGTCAACTTTGTTGATAACTACGCATGGTTTCAAGCCCAGATCGATCGCTTTTTGAAGTACGAAGCGAGTCTGAGGCATCGGTCCTTCAAAAGCATCCACCAAAAGGCAAACACCATCGGCCATGTTCAGTACGCGCTCCACTTCACCACCAAAATCGGCGTGGCCAGGAGTGTCTATAATATTGATTTTGGTACCTTTATATACAACAGAAACATTTTTGGAAGTGATGGTAATACCTCTTTCACGCTCAAGATCGTTGTTATCAAGAATTAAATCACCTGCATTCTCGTTTTCACGGAAAAGCTGGCAATGATACATAATTTTGTCAACCAACGTGGTTTTACCGTGATCGACGTGGGCAATAATTGCAATGTTTCTTATAGATTCCATAGTAGATTTTAATGGGCGCAAAGGTACACTTTATTTCCAGATATAAAATGTTTTTTCAGTCGCTGTTAACGTATTAGTAATGTTGCACTTACAGTAACAGCCCGTAAACAGTCTGCCGCTGACTTTTAAATGCCGGCATTTTCCGAAATTTAGTACATTTACTTTTATACATCCATTATGATTAAAGGCGCATTTAAAATGTCCGTAACCTATATTATCTTCGGAATACTATGGTTCTATTTTAGCGATAACATCCCCTACTTTGCATCTGATGATAGTTTTCAGGCAATTAAAGGAACTTTATATGTTTGTGTGACCGGGATTATATTTTGGATTTTCCTTCTTAGAATTGAACGTAAAAATCAGAAGATTCTTCTGAACCTTGAAAACAGCCTTAAAGAAAACAGGGAAAGTGGACGATTGCTTAAGGAAGAGCGCAACTTACTACGTACGGTAATCGATAATGTACCCGATTATATTTTTGTCAAAGATATAAACGGCAAGCTTCTGATAGCCAATAACGCATTGGTAAACCTCACAGGATCAGTAACAGAAGAGGATTTACTAGGTAAACAATCCGAAGACTTCCTTTCGGATTCGGTGGCTAAAATGGCTGCAAAGAAGGAAGATCAATTGATTTCCCGCCAAGCGGAAGTTGTCGAACAGGAATTTGTTGCCAAAGGTGCAAATGGCAAAATGGCCCGAATGTCAAGCACCAAAGTTCCCTTATTTAATCCCGAAGGTAAGATTGTCGGAATTGTCGGAATCAGTCGGGATGTTACAAAGATCTACAACGAAGCAAAAACCGACGAACTGGTTTTAAAAATTATTACGGCCCTAAATAAAGATGACGATTTCAAAGATGTACTTGCCGAATCACTGCAACTGATTGGTAATCACTTCGCTTTTAAATTTGCAGAAGCGTGGCTTGTCTCACCAGACAACGATGAAGTTATGATTGCCGCGACATGGTCATCTGATCCGGCAAGCAGATTTCATGTTGAACACCAGCAAAGTTACCGTGCCGGAGAAGGATTGGCAGGTTTCACGTTAAGCACAAAAGACATTCTTATCTGGAATGATGTCATGAATCATCCGGAATTCACCAGAAAAGAACGGTCTCAAAATGAGAACCTTCACACGGGAATCGGAATCCCACTATTACGCAGGGAAACTGTCATCGCAGTTTTTACGTTTTTATCTGAAGAGGAATTTTATGATTTCGACGATGTGAAGATGGTTCTCGAACACATTTCTACGCAAATCGTATTGCATCTCGAGCGCAAAAAGCATGAAAATGAGCTGGAAGAATCAAACAACAGGACAACCAATCTGCTGGAAAGTATCCGAGACGGTTTCTTCGCAGTCGATGCCAACTGGACCGTCAGCTATTGGAACAGTGAAGCAGAAAGAATACTGAACATGCCGCGGGACGTCATAGTTGGCCAAAAACTATACAAACTCTATCCCGAACACGACCCTGCCCATTTGCAGTACTATATTAATTACAGAAAGGTGATGCAGGAAAAGGAACCATTGGTTTTTGAAGAATATTACGAATCATTGAAAGTGTGGCTGGAATTAAATGTTTATCCTTCAAAAGATGGAATTTCAGTGTTTTTCAGGGACGTGACCGAAAATAGGAACCTCCGGGACGAACTCGACAAACACGTTGACGAACTGGCAATTTCCAATGCGGAACTCGAGCAATTCGCATACGTCGCGTCCCACGATATGCAGGAACCACTGCGAATGGTTACCGGCTTTCTGACTCAACTCGAGAAAAAATACAAGGATCAACTTGATGAAAAGGCGCAACAATATATCCATTTTGCTGTAGACGGGGCAAAGAGAATGCGCACGATTATACTTGACCTGCTCGAGTATTCGAAGGTTGGCAAAAAAGAATATCAGCCAGAACGCATTGAGGTCGACAAATTGATCACCGACATCACCTTACTCAACCAATCACTTATAATAGAGAATAACGTTGAAATAAAAAGTGGCGATCTACCTCAGATTTTTGGCGGAAAGACGCTAATACATCAGGTTTTCCAAAATTTGATCAGCAATGCAATCAAGTACCGAAAACCCGATATTGATCCGCAAGTGACCATAACATGTGAAGATGAAGGTGATTTCTGGAAATTTGCGGTGCAAGACAACGGCATCGGCATCCAGAAAGATTATTTTGAACGAATTTTTATTCTCTTCCAAAGACTTCATATCAAGGAAGATTATTCAGGTACCGGAATTGGTTTGGCAATCTGCAAAAAGATCATTGAAAGCCACAGCGGTCGCATTTGGGTAGAATCCGAAGAAGGAAACGGAAGCACGTTTTATTTTACCATTAAAAAATAGTTTTTTGATTATATTTGCTTGCCCCAAATCAACAAAATGAAGACTATTAACATATTACTCGTCGAAGACAACGAGGGTGACATCGTATTGACACTTGAAGCTCTTAAAGATTTTAAGGTGTTAAATCAGGTAAGTGTCGTCCGGGATGGTCGCCAGGCATTAGAGTATATTGAAAATTCGGGAATGTTTAACAATCAGCAGGAACCTGACCTCGTGCTGTTGGATGTAAATCTTCCGAAAATCAATGGCCATGAAGTGTTGTCCAAGATTAAGAACAATGATGCGAAAAAACATATTCCAATTGTAATGCTTACCACCTCTTCGTCGCAGACCGATGTTTTGAAATCCTATAAGAACCACGCCAACTGCTATATTGTAAAGCCTGTGGATGTGACTGATTTTAACCGCGTGCTTGCGTCAATCGAAAATTTTTGGTTCTCTGTAGTACAATTACCTAAACCACTTTAAATGTTTCAGAACACAAGCGGCCTAAATGTTTTGATTGTTGAAGATAACCTGGGAGATTATATCCTAATTGAGGATTACCTCAATGAGGCGTTCGATAGCCCGGTTCTTCTCAACACCAGTACATTTAAGGAAACTGAAGACATACTGCAGTCAGATACTGGTGTAGATGTGGTTTTACTTGACCTGACACTGCCCGATTTAAGTGGTGAGGCGTTAATGAAACAGATCACTGCGCTTGCGGATGATATTCCTGTAATTGTATTGACGGGTTTCGGTGATAAAGATTATGGATTCAAATCACTGTCGTTTGGAATCGCTGATTATTTATATAAGGATGAACTTTCCGCTTCACAACTTCACAAAAGCATTACTTACGGGATCGAACGTAAAAAGTTCAGTAAGAAATTTAAGGAATCGGAAGAAAAATATAAAAACCTTTTTCAATTCAGTCCGTCACCAAATTGGATTTATGATCCCGTGACTTTTAGATTTTTGGACGTGAACGACGCGGCAATCGAGCATTATGGGTATACGCGGGAAGAGTTTCTCTCGATGGATCTGCTTGATATCCGGCCGCCGGAACTGCGAAAAGATTTTTTACCCATTCTGCAGGACCGCTTAAAAAGGGAGAGCAGCACTAAACAGACATTTCAGCATCAGAAAAAAAACGGTGAAAAAATCGATGTTGAAATCCAAAGCAAGGACATAAACTTTGACGGAAAAGTTGCACGCCTGGTACTTGCAACCGATGTAACAGACAGGCTTCGGTCGGCGCGTGGGCTTGAAGAAAGTGAGAAACGTTTTAAAACACTTGTTCAGGAAGGCGGTGATTTAATTACTATACTTGATCCTGCAGGGGTCTTTATATACGCAAGCCCTAACCATAAAGCCTTATTAGGTTATGATATTGGACAAATGGTTCGTCGTCAATATGATGAATTCATACATCCTGATGATATCCAGAAGCAACGGGAATTCATTAAATCCATACCAATAGAGAAGCGGATTTACTCTACTCCATACAGGATTTTAAGCGGAGACGGTGCCTGGATCTGGATCGAATCGATCGGAACCGATGCGCAGGATGATGCTTCAATTAACGGGTTGGTTTTAAATTCCCGTGATGTCACAAAACGCGTTGAGAGCGACCGGGAAATCAAGGAAATTAATGAACGTTTCAAGGCAATTGCAAAAGCAACGAGTGATGCGATTTACGACTATGACTTTGCCAGCGGAAAAATATTTTTGGTCGGATCAAGTTATCATGCGTTGTTCGGCTATGATTTCGAAGATAACATCACGACCATTGATTTTTTTAAAGCCTGCCTTCATCCGGACGAGAAAAAGCGCGTATTTGATACTCTGAACGCTGCAGCTGAAAATCCAACGAAGACACACTACGAATACGAATATCGATTTCTTCGACACGACGGTACATACGCAACGGTTTTGGACCGGTTCGATATCATTTGGAACAATGGCAGTCCAATCAAAAAAGTTGGTGCGATGCAAGACATTTCCACCAGAAAATTCCAGGAAACGATCCTTGCTTTCGAAAAAGAAATTTATGAACTGAATGCCAACCCAAATATTGATTTCGAATATGTAATCGACAAGTTGGTAGGCAGCATCGAATTATTGATTCCTGAAGCAATGTGCACTATTATGCTTTTGGAATTTGACCAAACATCCAAACATATTGCGGGCAATTCACTTGATAAGGAATTTATAGAAACAATAGATGGCCTGGCGCTTGAACCATTCGCTTCAGCTAAAAAGTCTGCAAAAACTGTAATTGTCACCAACATTGAAAGTGATCCGCGTTGGGACACACTACGTGAGGGCGCACAAAGATATGGGCTGAAGACCTGCTGGTCGATCCCTGTCAGAAAGAGTTCGGGCAAAGTGATTGCAAACTTCGCGATGTACTTTAAATCTGTCCGTGTGCCACACAATGATGAGATAAATCTGGTTGAAAGAGTTTCAAGTCTGATTGGCGTGCTGATAGAAAACCGGAACGCTGTTGAAGAAACCGAACGTGCCAAAGGGCGATATGACATTGTTGCGAAAGCGACAAGCGATACTATCTGGGATTGGAACATCCAACAGGATCACTTTGTGTGGAATAAAGGAATCCAGGGAGTTTTTGGTTACAGGAAGGAAGATGTGGGACATACATCCAAATGGTGGTTTGACCGGATACATCCTGAAGACAGCATCAAAATGTCGGTTAAGCTATATTCATTCTTAGAACAGAAAACCGAAAAGTGGCAGGATGAGTACCGTTTTGCATGCGCCGACGGTAGTTACAAGTATGTTTTTGACAGGGGTTTTTTGGTAAAGGACGCAAACGGGAAAGCGATCAGGATGATTGGTGCGATGCAGGATGTCACCAAGCAAAAGGAAGAGGAACAAAGGCTGAAGCTTCTTGAAACAGTGATTACGCAGATGAAGGATTCCGTGATTATTACCGAATCTGAGAAAGCAAGCGACACGGTTCCTAAAATTGTATTTGTCAACCCTGCATTTACAGCGATGACTGGCTATGACGCGAGCGAAGTCATCGGACAGTCACCTTCGGTATTCATGGACCGTAAGTCGGTCCAGAATGACATTGGCCGCCTTTCGACTGCGCTGAAAAGCAAGGAAGAATTTCGTTTCGAAACGCTCAATAATAAAAAAGACGGCGAAGAATACTGGGTCAACTTCTCGATGATTCCAATTACGAACAAAGAAGGTGAGCACTCGCATTGGATATCAATCCAGAGAGACATCACCGATGAGAAAAAGCAGGAAAAAGAGAAAGAGCAGCTGATCCGTGAACTGACGCAAAACAATAAGGACTTAAAACAATTCTCGTATATCACCTCCCATAATTTGCGTGCGCCGCTTTCAAATTTAACCGGTTTGTTAAATCTTATTGAGGATATTCCTATCGAGGATCCTATTTTAAAAGAAATTTTAAGTGGCTTCTCAAAATCAACTTACTTGCTGAACGAAACGATCAATGACCTGGTGAAGGTGGTTATAATAAAAGATAACCCGTCGATTCAAAAGGAAGAAGTCCTTATTATGGACGTATTTGAAAATGTATTCAACCAACTCAGCTTCCTCATCAGTCTTCACAAGCCGCTGATTAAGCTTGATCTCGAAAAAGTTACTATACTTAACATCAATAAAGCCTATCTTGAAAGTATTTTACTAAATTTACTTACGAACGCTATAAAATATCGCGCTGCTGACCGGAAACTGAAAATTTCGGTGATGTCACGAATGGTCGATGACAGTATAATCCTTATTTTTAAAGACAATGGGATTGGTATAGATATGCAACGAAACAAGGATAAGATTTTTGGTCTGTACCAGCGTTTCCACAATTATTCCGATAGCAAAGGATTGGGATTATATCTGGTCAAGTCGCAGGTAGAAAGCATGGGCGGAACAATTACAGTTGACAGCGTGGTAAACAAAGGAACTACCTTTGAGCTGACATTCAAAAAACAAGTACAATAATGCTAGATAAAATACTTTGTGTAGACGATGACCCCATAACACTGATGCTATATCGAATGGTTATATCTAAATCGGAATTTGCCAAACAAATAGATACTGCACAGAATGGCGAAGAGGCTTTGGAGTATTTCGACCATTTCGCTACCGATAACGTCGAATTTCCGAAACTCATTTTCCTCGACCTGAATATGCCTATAATGGGCGGTTGGGAGTTTCTGGACCGTTTTACGGAAAGCCAGTATCCGACGCACAAGGATACCAAAGTAATTGTATTATCGTCTACGATCGATCCTCAGGATATAGACAAATCAAAGACTTACCCGATGGTGATCGATTTTCAATCCAAACCGATCTCAAAAGCCATGCTCGACGACTTAAAGAAAATATTCTAAATGAAAAAAGCTCCTGATTTCTCAGGAGCTTTTTAATATATTTTTAATTCAAATTACAACTTAGCTACATGCTTAGTCAATTTTGATTTTAGGTTGGAAGCTTTGTTATCATGGATAATGTTCTTCTTGGCCAATTTGTCGATCATCGAAATAACAGCAGATAATTTAGATGAAGCATCTGATTTCTCTGTAGCCAATCTTAATGCTTTGATTGCATTACGAGTAGTTTTGTGTTGGTATCTGTTTAATACTCTTCTCTTTTCGTTACTTCTGATTCTCTTTAGAGCCGACTTATGATTTGCCATTTTGTTTCTTTTCTTATTATATTTTGATGTAGTCCGTAGGGGAATCGAACCCCTGTTACCAGGATGAAAACCTGGCGTCCTAACCCCTAGACGAACGGACCATTATTCTCCTAGTTAGTTAAATGTCAATAAACTTGATATTGTAGCCCGTGGGGGAATCGAACCCCCCTTACCAGGATGAAAACCTGGCGTCCTAACCGATAGACGAACGGGCCTTGCTTCTCTAATGCGGATGCAAAAATACAACTATTTTTTATTCGCACAATAGCAACCTAATATTTTTTTAAAATAATTAGTACGCCTTGGCAAAAAGTACGCGGCCTTTCGACGGTTTCCCAGTATAGACACAGCTTCCTTGTTCCTCAACCCGGTCTAATGCGATGCATCGGATGGTCGCTTTGGTCAGGTCTTTAATTTTTTCTTCTGTTTCCGGGGTGCCATCCCAATGTGCCGCTATAAATCCGCCTTTATTTTCCAGCACATCCTTAAAATCTTCGAAAGTATTAACAAGCGTAATATGGTTGTCACGGTAATCCAAAGCCTTGTTGAACAGATCTTTCTGCATCTGCTCAAGCAGATCGCTTACGTAATTTACGATGCCGTCTTTTAGAACAACTTCCTTGGTTAACGTATCGCGTCGTGCCACTTCAAAAGTACCATTTGCAAGGTCATTTGGGCCAATCGCAATTCGGATCGGCACACCTTTTAATTCGTATTCATTGAATTTAAAACCAGGTTTTAATGTGGTCCTGTCATCATATTTAATGGAAATCTTCAATTTTTTGAATTGCGTAACCAACGTGTGTGCAACTTCATTTATCTGCTCGAGTTGTTCATCAGTTTTATGAATTGGCACAATAACAACTTGTATAGGAGCCAAATTCGGTGGCAAAACCAATCCTTTATCATCTGAATGCGTCATCACAAGCGCGCCCATTAAACGTGTTGAGACACCCCATGAGGTTCCCCAAACATGTTCCTGTTTGCCTTCGGCATTAGCGAACTTCACGTCAAATGCTTTTGCGAAGTTCTGCCCAAGGAAATGTGACGTTCCGGCCTGCAAAGCTTTCCCGTCCTGCATCAAAGCTTCGATACAATAGGTTTCTTCGGCGCCCGCAAAACGTTCCGTTTCAGTTTTGAGGCCTTTTATAACTGGAATTGCCATAAAATTTTCTGCAAACTCAGCATAAACGTTCATCATCAGTTCGGATTCGGCAATAGCCTCTTCCCTACTCGCATGTGCTGTATGTCCTTCCTGCCAAAGAAATTCGGCTGTACGTAAAAATAATCGAGTACGCATTTCCCAACGAACTACATTTGCCCATTGGTTTATCAGCAAAGGTAAATCGCGATAAGACTGAACCCATCCCTTGTAAGTCGACCAAATGATCGCTTCACTCGTAGGCCGAACGATAAGTTCTTCCTCGAGTTTCGCATTTGGATCGACCATCAGCTTTCCCGGCCTGTCAGGATCGTTCTTCAAACGGTAGTGTGTTACAATCGCACATTCCTTAGCAAAGCCTTCAGCATTTTTCTCTTCAGCCTCAAACATGCTTTTAGGCACAAAAAGTGGAAAATAAGCATTTTGATGGCCGGTTTCCTTAAACATTCGGTCAAGCTCGGCCTGCATCTTTTCCCAAATTGCGTAACCGTATGGTTTAATGACCATGCAACCGCGTACTCCCGAATTTTCGGCTAAATCTGCTTTAACAACCAACTCGTTATACCACTTGGAATAATCTTCTGATCTTGTAGTTAAGTTCTTACTCATATCGGCTGTTTTGGCATAAAATTTGTTTTCTGTTTTTTAACTTAATAGTTAGGCAAAACTAGCTATTTTTGTAATCTCCAACAATATAAAATGCTACAGATATGAAAACTTATTATTTACGTTTCAGATCGATTTCCCTTTATTCCATACTGGGATTATTTGGCATTTTGGCAACTTCCTGCGGGTCTTACCAAAATGCTTCCTATGACAATGATGGAATTTATGGAGAAGGTCAACAAAAGAAGACTTCTGCAAACCGCACAGCAGACGCCGGCACACAGTATAAAGATTATTTTAGCTCGTTGCAAGCCACAAACGATGTTGAAATATTTACTGACGTAGACAATTACGCGACTGCTCAAGACACTACCCAACCAGAATCTAGCCGTGGTTATACTACTGGCTATTCGTCGTGGGGAAGTGACACAGACAATGTTACGGTAAATGTTTACCCATCAAACTGGGGTTACGGGCTCTGGAATAATTACTGGTATGGCCCATCGTACGGATGGGGATGGAATGCAGGCTGGGGCTGGAACAACTGGTACGGTCCAAGCTACGGATTTGGTTGGGGATGGAATAACTGGTATGGTCCGGCTTACGGTTATTACGGATGGAACAATTATTATGGCAACGGCTGGCACAATCATCACCACTACAACAACTATGCTTACAATGGTGGAACCAGAGGTGTCCGAAGTGAGTTAGGGTCTAATGGAAGAAATGGTATCGGAAGAAGTTATGCCCAAGGCAGAACCAGAGGTAATACTTACACCAGCGGAACTCGTAATTCTATATCAAACGGAACACGCAACTCTACGTACAGCACGACTCGTAACACTGTTAGAAATACCAGCGGTACCCGCTCACAAACCTTTAGTTCGTCAACGACTACAAGGCAATCACAACCTTCAACGCGAAGCAATTCTACTTATTCCCCATCTGGTTCTTCAACACGAAGCTATTCACCTAGCTCTTCAGGCGGAGGAAGGTCGTCAGGCGGAGGAAGCTACGGCGGCGGCGGCGGAAGATCAAGCGGTGGCGGCGGACGCAGATAATTAAATCCTTATAAATATAGTACCTATGTTATTGACTGAAATGTTATTGGCATAGGTATTTTTTGTGAACAAACATTAACCTAAACAATACAAAATGAAAAAGTCTATACTGATGATCGTAGCAGGATTATCACTTACGGCAATGCATGCGCAGGAGATTACTACTGCCGATGCGATCCGTTACGCGCAGGATAATCTGACAGGAACTGCACGTTTTCGTGCGATGAGTGGCGCTTTTGGAGCTTTGGGCGGTGACCTTTCGTCGATAAATGTTAACCCGGCTGGTTCGGCAATATTTGCAAACAACCAATTTGGAGCATCACTAACCAGCTACAATACAAAGAATGAATCGGATTATTTTGGAACGAATACATCTGCCACTAACAGTGCATTCGACCTTAATCAGATTGGTGCAGTTTTCGTATTTGACAATGATAACACAAATAGTGGCTGGCGAAAGCTCACATTGGCAGTCAATTATGAAAACGCGAATAATTTCGACGATTCCCGGTATTCGGCAGGGACCAATCCATCAAACTCTATCGCGAACTACTTTGTAAATTATGCGAATATGGGCGGCGGAATTGCCTTGAGCACACTTGAAAATAATAATTACGAGCAGTTAGGCTTCGCAGATCAGCAAGCGTTTTTAGGATATCACTCTTATTTAATAAATCCAACAACTACTGATCCCGCCAATAATACTTACATATCGAATGTACCTGCGGGAAACTATTTCCAGGAGAATTACTTTGAATCGACCGGTTACAACGGAAAAGTGACATTTAATGCTGCTGCACAATACAAGGATAAATTATACATCGGATTAAACTTAAACTCGCATTTCACGGATTACCGGCAAGTTTCAAGCCTCTATGAAAGTAACGACAATAACCTTACAACCGGGATTCAACGCGTACGATTTAATAATGAACTGTATACCTATGGTAGCGGATTTTCATTCCAGTTGGGTACAATTGCAAAGGTGACAAAGGAATTCCGTATCGGACTTGCATATGAATCTCCAACGTGGTTACAGTTGTTTGACGAACTTTCACAATCGATTTCTTCAGTAAGATCGGAAGAAGGAAATGAGCAGCCGGTTACGGGTGTAAATCCGCAGGTCGTTAATGTATATGAAGGCTACAACTTGCAGACTCCAAGTAAATGGACAGGAAGTTTGGCTTATGTATTTGGCAAGAAAGGTTTGGTCAGTTTAGACTATGCTCTAAAAGATTACAGCAGCACCAAATTCAAACCGACTAACGACACACAGTTGCAAACCTTAAACACTGAAATGTCGAATTTCCTTGATACAACAGGCGAACTCCGTATTGGAGCGGAATACAGGATCAAAGAATTCAGTTTACGGGGCGGTTTCAGAAATGAACAGAGTCCGTATAAAAATAAAAGTATCATGGGCGACCTAACAGGATATTCTGCCGGTATCGGCTACAACTTTGGCGCTACAAAGCTTGATCTTGCTTACTCGTACGCGCAACGTGAGTTTGAGCAAGGCTTCCTTACAAGCGGACTCACAAATGCAGCAAACTTTGATGCAATAAACAACAATGTTACACTGACACTTTTGTTTGAGCTGTAGGCTAAACAACATTCTTAAAGGTTCGTTTCATGATATGGAGCGGACCTTTTTTTTAGCCCCGATGGAAGCGGCAGCCTTTTGGAGCGCCTTTAGCGACAAAAGCTACAGCGGACAGCGGGAACAGCTTCACAAAATTTCTATAACTCCACGATACACGGAATAAAAACCGTAATTTTGCACTCCAATTTACAAATACATGAGGACCAAGTCTTTAAAAAAGAATAAAATAAACGTTATCACTCTTGGATGTTCCAAAAATGTGTACGACAGTGAAGTGTTGATGGGCCAGCTCCGTGCAAGCGGAAAAGACGTTCAGCACGAAGCTCCCGAGGCTGAAGAAGGAAACATCATTGTAATCAATACATGCGGATTTATCGATAATGCAAAGGCGGAATCAGTTAATATGATTTTGGCATACGCCGATAAAAAAGAGCGCGGATTGGTTGATAAAGTCTTCGTGACGGGATGTTTATCTGAACGTTACCGTCCTGATCTTGAAGCGGAAATTCCAAATGTTGACCAGTTTTTCGGAACCACGGAACTTCCATTATTACTTAAAGCTCTTGGTGCCGATTACCGACACGAACTTCTTGGTGAAAGGCTTACGACGACTCCAAAAAATTATGCATATTTAAAAATTGCTGAAGGTTGTGACCGGCCATGCAGTTTTTGTGCGATTCCGCTGATGCGTGGAAAACACGTTTCGCAACCGATCGAAAAATTGGTAAAAGAAGCGGAAGGACTAGCAAAAAATGGTGTAAAAGAACTGATATTGATCGCGCAGGACCTTACTTATTACGGACTTGACCTTTATAAAAAAAGAAATCTTGCCGAGCTTTTAGAGAATTTGATCAAAGTAGAAGGCATTGAATGGATACGTTTGCACTATGCATTCCCAACAGGTTTCCCGATGGATGTGCTTGATTTGATGAAGCGTGAGCCGAAGATCTGTAATTATATCGATATTCCGCTGCAGCATATTTCCGATACGATCCTGAAGTCGATGCGACGTGGGACAACCCATGCAAAAACAACAAAATTAATTCAGGATTTTAGAACTCTTGTTCCTGGAATGGCGATCAGGACGACTTTGATCGTTGGATATCCCGGTGAAACGGAAGGTGATTTTGAAATCATGAAGCAATGGGTCCAGGATATGCGTTTTGAACGTTTGGGCTGTTTCGCTTACTCTCATGAGGAAAATACCCATGCATATCTGCTCGAAGACGATGTTCCGGCTGATGTCAAACAACAACGCGCGAATGAGATCATGGAAATCCAGTCGCAGATCTCGTTTGAGTTGAATCAGGAGAAGATCGGACAGGTTTTTAAGTGTATCATCGATAGAAAAGAAGGCCAATATTTCATCGGGCGAACAGAATTTGACAGCCCTG
>DASVRQ010000054.1:0-19259 GCA_036388535.1 Flavobacterium sp.
ATTTTACAATTGAAAAGCAGTCAGACTTTCTCGCCGACATGGAAATTTGGGAGCCTGCGGAACCACATGTGTTCGAAAAAGGGCATTTCCATTCTTATTTCGAGATGCTGATTTTTATAAAAGGCGGCGGAACTCATCAGATGGGGACTGATGTTTTTGATGTCGCAGACCATTCGGTACATATCCTGAACAACAATACCTTTCATGAATTAAGACGGACACCGGAGGTTGACGGATTCGAAATAATCTTTTCGGATGTATTTTTAAACCAGCTTCAATCGTTTGATAAAAGGACAAATTACATCCAATACTTTTCTGAATCCAGGGTCCTTAATTTTAGCGAAGACCAATTCAATGAGTTCCAAATCTATTTTAGCGAACTCGGCAAGTATCAAAATAACAAATCGATATTCTGCAACATTCTTTCAGTGATTATATTGAAAATCATCACAAGTGGCATTGAGCAGAATCGAAGTACATCACACGTTGTTTTTGAAAAGGCATTGCGTGACTTGCTGCAAAAGCATTATAAGGAAAAGCGGAATGCAGAATTTTACGCCTCCAAGCTTAATATGAGCCTGAATACTTTCCAAAGGCATACCAAACAGGCTTTCGGGAAAAGCATCATCGAACTGCAGAACGAAAAAATACTCCACGAAGTAAAATTCCACTTATCGCAGAACGACAAACCAATTAAGGAGATTTCATCCGCATTCAATTTTAGTGATGAATCCCACTTTACGCACTTCTTCAGGAAACATATCGGCATCTCGCCATCGGCGTACCGAAAATCTTCTATAGGATAATTTGAAGAGATTCCTCCTTGTTGTTTACCTGCGAGCTATTGGAGCAGGGGAGCTTCAAGGTGCTTTTATACTTAGGATAAATCCAATTATTAAACCTGCTATAACCAATAACTTCGGGTAGGCGATCTTAAACTTATTTGCAAATAAGATTATTAATATGGTTGAATAGCAGTACAGCTAAGTGAAATTCTCACGCTTCAAAAATTCTTGCTTTCCTTTAGGAAAGAACTATACAAAGGAAAGTAAAAAAGATTAAATTTGTAAATAAATTTAATAATGAGTCCTTATTTTGAAGCCAATGGTTAACAGTAATAGCGGTCAGCATATCCAAAATATCTCTTACTCTATATTAGAACTTGCGGTTGTATCGCAGGGACACACCATCAAAGAGACGTTGAACAATTCACTTGAACTGGCAAAGGCTGCGGAAGCCAATAATTACAAGCGTATTTGGTTTGCGGAACATCACAATTCCGATAGTGTGGCAAGTAGTGCTACATCCATTCTTATAGGCTATGTTGCGGAGAATACTAGGACGATCAAAGTAGGTTCCGGTGGAATTATGCTTCCTAATCATTCTCCTCTGATTGTAGCAGAACAATTTGGAACCCTTGCGCAATTATATCCAAACCGGATCGATTTAGGACTTGGCCGCGCACCAGGTACTGACGGCGCAACCGCGCAAGCTATAAGGTCTGATTTTATGCATATAGCACAGTTGTTTCCTGAAGAAGTTTCCAAAATTCAACAGTACTTTTCTTTAGCGAACAAAAATAGCAACGTGAGAGCGAACGTCGCTGAAGGTACAAATGTCCCACTATATATCCTCGGATCCAGTACTGATAGTGCGCATCTGGCAGCAAAAAAAGGTTTGCCCTACGCTTTTGCAAGCCACTTTGCATCAACTTATTTAAATCAGGCAATCAGCATATATAAGCAGGAATTTCAACCTTCGGAATTTTTAAGCAAGCCTTATACAATGGCTGGAGTTAATATCTATATCGCTGATACAGATGAAGAAGCAGAAAAGCTCTTTACAAGTTTGATCAGAATGTTTGCGGGTATATTAACCGGCGTCAAAGAACTATTGCACCCGCCCACGGCTATGACTGAAGAGTTAAGAGGAATGTTGCGGTATCCATCAGTTAATCAGATGCTCAAATATTCTTTCGTGGGAAGTAAGCAAACGGTGAAAAATAGGATACAGGCTTTTCTTGCGGAAACAGGAGTCGACGAACTGATAGCAGTATCAAGCATGTACGACATAAGCGACCGGATAAAATCTACCCGATTATTTGCCGAAATTATGGAGGAAATAAATAATGGCAAATAGAAGTTTCTTGATGCTTATTGCCTTTTCTTCCGGTCGCGTTAGCGGACATTGTAACTAACGATCCTCCGAAAAAAAAATAATAAATAACTATAATATGTCTGAAAAGAAAAATAATAGATACAAAATTTTGTTGCAGGAAATTGAATTGAAAGACGGGACGCAAACAGGAAAATCAATTGAATTTGAGTTCGAAAATCACGACAATCTTTTCTCGTTAATTGAAATGACAAAAGACAGTGACCGCTTTAAAAATAAAACTGATAATACAGAATTTATTGTGGGTTTGAAACTCTTTAGTGAAGTAGTAATAAAAAATAGAAACAATTCCTTGTTTGTAGATTTTGTTCCTTCTTTCAAAGAATTCATGAAAAAATTGAAAGAAAGATAATGGTAAGCGAAAAAATGAACAATAGAAAAAAGTTGAAACTTGCAGCCAATATTGACGGACCCGGATGGAATTTTGTGGGATGGCAACATCCCGATATACCAGCTGATGCGAGTGAAAATATCGACTTTTACATCAAACAAGCTAAGCTGGCTGAAGCAGCAAAGTTTGATACGCTCTTTTTAGTTGATGTGAGCCATGTCGGTCCCGGAAACATTCCTCATTACTTAAGTATGTTTGAGGGTGTTTCGGTCATGTCTGCCCTTAGCGTGCATACAAAAAATATAGGTCTTTCTGCTACGGTTTCTACTTCATATGCCGATCCCTATAATGTTGCCCGCCAAATCCTTTCATTGGATAAAATCAGTAAAGGCCGTGCATCCCTGAACGCAATTACTTCGAATCCTGGAGGCATGGTCAATTTCAGTCGGGGCCATCTTACTAAGTCTGATCAATATCCCATGAATAAAGAATTTATGGAGATCGTATTAGGATTGTGGGACACCTATGAAGATGACGCTTTTATTCGGGATAAAGAAAGAGGGATATTTTTAAACCCGGTAAAAATGCATAAGATCAATTACCGCGGCAAATATTTTTCGGTGGAGGGACCATTAAATCTTAGTCGTTCAGTTCAGGGACGGCCCGTTTTATATACAGCGGGAATGTCGCAAAAGTTTATAGACCACGCTACAACCTATACTGATGGTGTATTTACCCATGGCAATACACTGGACGAAGCAGTGACGATAGCCGACGAACTAAGGCGTCAATTAGTCCAAAAAGGCAGAAGACCTGAAGATTTCATCGTATCAATCTCACAAAACCCAATTGTTGGCAGGACAGACGAGGAGGCCACAAAAAAATACCTGGAGCTGTTACGTTTTAAACCGCAAAATAGCCTGCCGCCTCCATTATTTTTTGGTTCAGCTGAAAAAGTTGCCGACCAGGTTCAGCAATGGTATGAGCAGGGAGCAATGGATATGTTGATTCTTCGTCAGGATCATCCCCACGGATTAAGGGATTTTACAGAGCTGGTCGTGCCGATTTTACAGCAGCGCAGTATATTCCGCACGGAGTACGAGTCGGACACACTCAGAGGTAATTTGGAATTACCCAAACCTGCTTTTAGAAAGATATAGTTTCTAAGATTTCAATATTTTAAACAACCACTTTAGCCGTGCATCTAAAAACGGTCCTATTCGTTACTTCACTGAATTGGGTAAATATTTTGTAAGAAATACATCAAGATGATTGCTGATCGCCACTGGATCGTCCTTAAAGTTCGAGAAAAAATGAGTAGTGAACTTCATGAAAAAATCAACTGCTTCTTCGATATCTGTTTTTAAAAGGTTTTCATTCTTCGCTTCCTGTAGAAGAGGGCGGATCCACTTTGATCTGTAATCATAGACTTGTACCAAAACCATACTTTTTAGTTCCGGCTTTTTTTTCAAATCGAAGTAGAACGTACTATTAAACTGTGAGAGGGATTCAACAGTAATATTGTATATGGAAATTATTTTAGAGCGCACCCTTGCGTTACTCGATGCTACAACAACTAATAATTTTTCTATGTCCTCATTCATAAATGCCAGGCATTCTAGTAATAATTCCTCTTTGGTCGCGAAATGTTCGTAAAATGACGTTTTAGAGATTCCAAGTCGGCACGAAATTTCATCTATAGTCATACTCTTCAAGCCATATTTCTTCAACAGAGAAGTTGTATTTTCAATTATTTGCCTGCGATCCATATTCATCATCTAATCTTCCTGAGGTTTTAATAAAAGAAAGAGGCACCGTTAAGGCACCTTTCTCATTGTTTTAATGCACCATATCAGTGTGGTCATGTGGATTGTAACTTGCCTGTAACGCTGCTAGTTTCTTTTTGCCATATGCAATTTTAGTGATGACGACAAAAAGTACAGGGACAATGAAAATTGCAAAAAATGTAGCCACTGTCATTCCGGCCGCAACGGTCCAGCCGATAGTTTGCCGTGAGACCGCACTGGCGCCCGATGAGAAAATCAGCGGTACTACACCAAGGATAAAAGCCAGGGAAGTCATTACAATTGGCCGAAGCCTTAATTTAACGGCTTCAATGGTTGCTGCAATGAGCTCCATTCCCATATCCACGCGTTCTTTTGCAAATTCAACAATCAGAATCGCATTTTTCGCCGCCAGTCCTATCAACGTGATCAATCCGATTTGGGCATAGATGTTATTGTCGAGATGCGGCAAAAATATAAGTGCAAGAATTGCCCCAAATAATCCCAGCGGAACACTCAGCAGAATAGTAAATGGCACCGACCAACTTTCGTACAGCGCGACCAATAGAAGGAAAACTACTATTATGATCAGTGCAAATATACTTGCTGTTGCATCACCCGATTCTTTTTCCTGGTTACTCAAGCCCGAGAAATTGTAGCTGTAGCCAGCGGGGAGCGTTTCTGCGGCAACTTCCTCCAATGCGGTAAGCGCTTCACCACTGCTAAAACCTTCTTTGGCCGCACCTCCGACCTCGATCGACCGGAACAGGTTAAAGTGATTTATAATAGATGGATTCTCTTCTTTATTATAGGTCACCATAGTACTAAGCGGAACCGGCATACCGGCACTATTGGCAACATATAGATTATTTAAATTTTCAATTCTATTTCTATGTGTAGTGTCGGCTTGCGACACTACACGGAAGTTCCGTCCATATTTCGAAAAATCGTTTATATAGCTTGTCCCAAAATTAGCTGCTACAGTATTATAGACCGCTCCGACGGAAACACCCATTTTTTTAGCCTGATCCCTGTTGACATGTACTTTATAATTTGGAGTCTTCGAATTAAATAATGTGTATGCCATTCCTATTGCAGGACGTTGCTTTGCAGCATTTATTAATCGACCTGAAACTGCCTCGAAATCTTTAATGTTGCCGGCCTGTTGCTGCTGAATCTGCAGCGCAAATCCTCCGCTTATTCCTAATCCCGGAATAGGTGGGGGTTGTACTGCTAAAATTGCCCCATCCTGATCTGTTGCAAATTCTTGTGAAATACCAGTAATGACATCTGATACACTCCTGTCGCGCTTACCTGTTTTTTTTAATTGAACAAAGAAAGTCGCGGAGTTTGATTTAAAAGCACTGTTCAGAATATTGAAGCCTGTTATTGCTGTAACAGTAATAATTTCAGGGTTTTTGTCGCGAATCGTTTTCGAAATCCGATCAACGAACTGCTGTGTCCGTGAGCTTGATGATCCTTCGGGCAAAGAAGCTCCCATAATGAATACGCCGGCATCTTCGTTTGGAATAAATCCGGACGGTTTTGCAGAGAATAATCCAACGGTGGCAACAAATACGCAAACAAGAAAAACCAATACTAATGGTGTTTTCTTAAGACACCATCTTACATTTTCAGAATATTTGAAGGTCACACGTTCAAACCAAGTATTAAATTTAAAAAACAACCTATCCAATCCTTTTGACTCGGGGTTTAACTTAGTTGGCTTTAAAAGCATAGCACAGAGTGCCGGTGTCAATGAAAGCGCTACAAATGCTGAAATCAAAACGGAAATTGCAATTGTAATGGCAAATTGTTGGTACAATTGTCCAACCATACCAGGTATAAATCCTACAGGAATAAATACTGCTGCCAGAATTAATGCAATTGCAATTACAGGTGCCGTAATATCGCGCATCGCTTTTTTAGTTGCTTCAATTGGGGAAAATCCCTGGTCAATGTAATGCTGTACCGCTTCAACGACAACTATAGCATCATCTACGACAATTCCGATTGCCAATACAAATCCGAACATCGTCAATACATTGATCGAAAAACCCATCATAGTAAAGAAAATGAATGTTCCGATAATCGAAACAGGAATAGCGAGTACCGGGATCAAAGTTGCTCTCCAGCTTTGAAGGAAAACAAATACCACTATTGTCACTAACAGAATTGCTTCTATAAGTGTCATCAATACAGAATTAATTGACTCTTTAACAACGGATACCGTTTCATAAGCTACTACATAATCCATATCTTCCGGAAATGAAGCTTTCAGCCGATCCAAGGTTTCATAGATACCTTCTGCGGTCTGTACTGCATTGCCTCCGGGAGTTTGCATAATACCCATCATTGCGGAACTTTGACCATTGACTTTAGCATTAATGTTGTAGTCAAATTGCCCTAATTCTACCCGAGCAACATCTTTTAAATAGACCGGGGAACCATTAACGTCAGTTTTGACTATTATGTTTCTGAACTCTTCCTCCGTGCTTAAATCACCATCCAATATTACCGGATATTCAAAAGTCTGGTTGATCATTTGTGGCGGCCCGCCCACACTACCTCCGGGCGTCCGTATGTTTTGTTCCTGAATAGCAGTCGATACCAGCAGGGGTGATATTCCCATATTGGCCATTTTTGCCGGATCCATCCAGACGCGCATACTAAACGGTTGTCCAAAGGCCAACACATCACCAACACCGGGTACGCGCAAAACCGCATCCCTTATATAAATATTGGAGTAATTGGCAAGGAATTTTTGATCATAGGTTCCATTTGGGGATACCAATCCCAAAAATAGTAACACATCAGTGTTCGCTTTTTTTGTCGTTACACCAAGACGCCTGACAGGTTCCGGTAAAGATGGCTCTGCAATACCAACCCGGTTTTGAACATCGAGTGCAGCAATGTCTATGTCGGTGCCGACCTCAAATGTCACTGTAATGCTTGAACGCCCGTCAGAGGTACTTGATGAGGTTATATATTTCATGCCAGGCGTACCATTGATCTGATTCTCAATTGGCGTGGTCACCGTTTGTTCGACAGTTTGGGCATCAGCGCCTGTATAATTGGCACTTACCGTAACAGTTGGTGGTGCAATGCTGGGGTATTGACTGATTGGCAATCCTGTCAAAACCAAGGTGCCGACAAGTACAATAAGTATAGAGATGACAATGGCCATTGCCGGCCGTCGGATAAAAATTTCTGATATCATGTTTCTTTTGTAAAGAATTATTTAGTTTGCGGCGAATGTTTTGTGAAGTTGCGGCACTTACTTTCGAGGGGCTGTAGTCTGTACCACCACTCCGGAGCGAAGATTCATGATTCCATCTGACACAATGATATCCCCTTCTTTTAATCCTTCTTCGATGACAATACGATCCTGGACCTGGCTCCCAAGCTTGACAATCCGTTGCTCGACTTTACTGCTGTCTCCTACTACATAAACTGAATAAGTGCCGAGTTGTTCCGATACCGCTTTATGTGGAATGATTATTTGTGGCTGATCTGTTTTATTCCGGACGGTCACGTTGCTGGTCATGCCTGCTATCAGTTCCCCTGACGGGTTCGGATAGGTTATCCTAACTTTTATAGTTCCGGTTCCCGGATCAACAGCGCGGTCAATTGCGGATATTGTTCCAAAAATTGCGTATTGCGTGCCATTCTGTTCGATACTAAAAATAGAATCCCGCACGGCTTTGGCAGGATTTTTTTGTAAGTCCACGAACCGTTGTATATCACGTTGATTCACAGAAATGTCTACCGCCATCGGATTGTTTGTGGATACAGTGTTCAGCAATGTTGAACCCGCAGATATGAGCGATCCTAATTTTACTTGTGAAATTCCGATTGTTCCAGTAAGAGGCGATGTGATCACCGCGCGATTTAAGTCGGCTTGTGCGGCTGCTACCGTTGCCCGTGCTGATGCAACCTGAGAAGAGGCGTTTGCTAAATCCGTGAGCGCATAATCAACACGCTGCTTTGCAATGGCTTCTTTCTCGGCTAAATTGGTATATCGTTGAGCATCTTTTTTAGCCTTTAATTCATTAGCTAAAGCTACATTTAGATTTGCTTTCGCGGAGTTGTATGCAGCCTGGTAATTCGTCCGGTCTATTTCGTATAATCGTTGGCCTTTCGAAACCACTTTACCGTCTTTTGCATAAATAGCGGTAATATAGCCACCAACCTGAGCCCTCAGCTGTACCTCATTTAAAGGAACCACGACTCCTGGATATCTGTCTGTTGTTGTTACGGGTTCCTTTACGACTGCAAATGTGGTTACAGGTAGAGGAGGAGGCGCTTGCTGGGCGGTCTGATCCGACTTTCCGCAAGACATTAAAAACGTAAAACTTATTATTAGAACAGCTTTGTACTTTAAATTCATGATTTTTTATTATTTGTTTATAGAAATAGTTCCCATTGCTTGTTGAACATCCAGTTTGGCTGAAAGCAAACTATACAGCGAGTTGAGGTAATTGAGCTGCGCTGTCTTAAGGTCAATCTCAGAAGTCATTAGGTCAAGATAAGCCCTGATGCCTTCGTCGTATTGCAACTTGATAATTTGATAAACCTCTTCTGATATGGTGACATTTTCTTTGGCTGTGCGCCAATCGTTCAAATTTGCTTTGTAAGAAGCTATGGCGAGTTGGTACTGGCTGCTGATTTGATTCTGTGCATCTATGACATCCTGATCGATTCGATCTTCAAGAAGCTGCGATCTTTTTATTTCCTGAATTCTTTTGGTTCCTGAAAAAATGGGAAGCGATAATCGCAGTCCTACAGCCGATCCTGGGTACGATTGGTTGTATAATTCGCTAAAGTCATCTTCGTTGTAGGATAAACTATAATTATAAAATGCTGACAGCGTAGGCAGGAACTGCAGTTTATTATAATTTGTACTGATTTGCTGCAACTGCTTCTGGGTTTGCAGTTGGCGGTATTCAACCCGGTTACGGAAATTTAAAACTTCAGTTGTATCCAGTATTACATTGGCCTCCAGTTGCTGTCCGTTGAAAGACAAGATTAAATCATTGCCGGGTTCATATCCGATCAACGACTTGAGGTAGGCGTACTTATATTTAAGCAATTCCTTAATCCGTTTTAAATCGGCTCTTGAATTGTTTACGCTTATCTGAGCTCTTTGGAAATCGGTCTTGTCGACCAATCCAACGTCATAGCGCGTTTTCGAATCGTCAAATTGCTTCGTTAAACGATTAATATTCTCAGAGATTATTTCTAATTGTTCCTTACTGGTCAGGATGTCGAAATACGCTTTACTTACTTCTACTACGGTGTTAATTTTTTCGTCTTCAGTAGCTAAGTCATATTGTTCGCGAAAAAACTTTGCAGATTTAGCGGCCTGAATGAGTCCGGCATTTAATATCTGCTGGTCAGCACGCAGTGTAATTCCCGAAGAATTTTTTGTCCCTAATGTGATGTAGGAAGTCTGTCCATCTACAGTAAGCGGACTAACTTGTTGTTTAAGATTATGGTCGAACAAGGCGTTGGCGCTAATTTGCGGCAGCCAACCTGAAAGCGCTGATTTAATGTCGCGTTCGCCGATCTCCTCATCAATCAACGCTTGCCTTACTCCAGGCTTATTTGTAAGTGCATATTCTATTAATTGTGGAAGTGTTGCATTCTGAAGTTCGGGCGGTTGTTGTTGGTTTTGCGAAGCGGCTAAATTGGGTATCAACAAAAATGCTATTGCAAGAACTGTAAGAGATTTAATTTGGATATTCATTGATCTTTATAAATTTGGCAAAGCGGAATCTTTACTATGAAATAAGGTGTAAACTTCTCTGGATACCTTCAGTAAAGGTTATGTGAGAGAATGCGTACGGATGTAATAGTCTCCTCGTGCAAGGAAGTTTTTTAATTATTTGTCGCGATAAGGTTTACCTCGATATTGTTTCTGATGGCATTCGAATATGGACATACCTGATGCGCACGTTCACTGAGTCGTTGCGCTTCTTCAATAGAAACATCTGAAATATTTATCGCAAGTTCTACTGCGAGTCCGAATGAACCACCTTCGAGAGGGCCAATTGATACTTTTGCCGTAACCGAGGTTTTGCCAGTCTTTGCTTTTTCTAAGCGGATGGTATGGTTTAGAGCACTATCAAAACAAGCAGCGTAACCGGCTGCAAATAATTGCTCTGGATTAGTGTAATCATCATTTGCACCGCCCATTGCTTTGGGTGCTCGTACCTGTATATCCAAAACGCCATTATCACTTTTTACGTGACCATTCCTGCCTCCGGTAGCGGTGGCAACTGCTGTATATAAAATTTTCATTATGATGTGTTTAAAATTATTGACCCTGATTTCTGCCCACTTGTATTCTCCGGTTACCCGCTGGTATCTCTTCGTATGATGGCCAGTTATCCTTTGCCTTCAACTCTATTCTTTCTGATGTTGAAATTCTCATATGAATAATTTTTTTCCATTGGAGCGGCAAAGTTCCGACTTAATTACTTTACTTTGTATAGTACTTTCCCAAAGGAAAGTCAATTTATTTTAAAATAATTTATCATGGCGGTTAAAAAGGGATATAATAATTGCATCAGCACTATAAAACCGGTGCGGGATTTTTTAGATGTTATGAGTGGGAAATGGAAGTTTCCGATACTTGTTTCTATTGGAGTAGGCAATGATAGGTTTACGGATATACAGGAAAGCATTCCCGGCATTACGCCGAAGGTGCTGGCGAAGGAGTTAAAAGAACTGGAAGCAAATCAGCTTATAAAAAGGACTGTAATCGAAGATTATCCCGTAAAAATCACATACACAAGACAGCCTTATGCAGATACATTAACCCCGATCATTTATGCGATGAAAGACTGGGGCATCAACCACCGCATAAAAGTTTTTAGTGATACCGGAAAAGAAATAATGAAAGCAGATAAGTAATACCGTTGCATTTAAATTCATATAGAAAATAATCAAAATCCAACAATACTCGTTTTGGCGCAACATCGAATTTGTTGCGCAAATGCTGGAGGGAAGGATGTCATATATGCCGATGATCCAAAACGATTATTCCGTACATCCTCGGTTGGCCTGCAAAAACAGTCAGGGGATTTTTTGTAGAAAAGCCGATAAATCCTAAGACTTATAGGGCTTTTCCAACTATTTGTAATCAAACTTGGGCGATGAGGGATTACCTTCGGTGATCTTTTAGGGTAGCCAAAAAATTCCTTTCGAAAGAGAAAAAAACTTATGACGCATTTTTTGGAATAAAAAAAACCGAAACTTTCGTTTCGGTTTTCTTGTGGGCGATGAGGGATTCGAACCCCCGACCCTCTGGGTGTAAACCAGATGCTCTGAACCAACTGAGCTAATCGCCCTAATGCGTGTGCAAATATAAGGTACTTTTTAATATCTGCAAGAATAAATTTAAAAAAGTTACAAAACCTCCGCGACCACGAATGTGCTTCCGCCGATGTAAATCAAGTCGGATGCTGCAGCTTTTTTAAGAGCTTCCTCGTAAGCCTCTGATACTGATTTATATGTTTCGCCATAAAGATCGAATTGCGCCGCCTGTTCCTGAAGAATCGCCGGATCGAGTCCGCGGAAAATATTTGGCTTGCAAAAATAATATCTTGCATCAGTCGGGAAAACTGGCAGGATCTGGTTCAGATCTTTGTCGTTTACCACGCCTAAAATGATATGAAGTACTGAATAATCTTCCGACAGAAGCTGTTTTATCACCACTTCCAATCCATGCCTGTTGTGCGCCGTGTCACAAATTACCTTTGGCTGTTCACGGAGCTGTTGCCATCGTCCTTGCAGGGATGTATTTTTGGTGACATTCAGTAATCCGTGTCTGATATGTTCTTCCGAAATGGTAAATGCGTATAAACTTTGCAAAAGTCGTAAGGTGTGCACAACTGTTTTCTTATTTTGTATCTGATAATTTCCGAGTAGGTCTGACGGAAAATCTTCCTTGACAAGATCCGAAGCAAAGTGGATAGCCGAATTTGTTTCAGCAGCCTTTTGTAAAAAAACCTTTTTTGTTTCAGAAGTATACTCTCCGATAACCACCGGAATTTGTGCTTTTATTATTCCTGCTTTTTCACTTGCGATTTCTTCTGCTGTATTTCCGAGGAATTGGGTATGGTCGATTCCGATATTGGTGATTACCGAAATGAGAGGTGTAATAATATTTGTTGCGTCCAATCGGCCACCGAGCCCGACTTCAATTATTGCTATGTCGACCTTTTGAGCTTGAAAATAATCAAAAGCCAACCCAACCGACATCTCAAAGAAGCTCAGTTCATTTTCCTCAAAAAAAGCTTTATGTGCACATACAAAATCGATGACGGCATCCTGCGGGATCATCTCTCCGTTAATCTTGATTCGCTCCCTATAATCCTTAAGATGCGGTGAAGTATACAATCCGGTCTTATATCCTGCTTCCTGAAATATCGATGCCAGCATGTGCGAGGTGGAGCCTTTACCGTTTGTACCTGCTACGTGAACACAATTAAGCTTTTTTTCCGGATGATCGAGATATTCCGAAAGCAAGTGTATGTTGTCCAGATTGGCTTTGTAGGCTGAGGCACCTTGCAGCTGATACATCGGCAGTCGGTTAAACATCCAATCGACCGTTTCCTGATACGTCATATTGTAATAAATTTGGTCGTAAAATTAGCAATTAAATCTTGTTGATAACCACACCCAAAAAGGTTAAATACTATATCCGAAAAACTGCCGTTATAACTTCGAATAGATAAAAAATAGCTATTTTTGCGTGCATCTGCATCGAGATTATGTGCAGATGGACATTAAAAACATCAAAATCCAAAAATGAATTTTATCACTTTTCTACAAGCCGACACGCTGGCCACAGCAACCGCTGATACTGTAATCGAAGGAATATCAAAAAATGAGGAAATAACAGCATTCGACTTCCTGTTGAAAGGTGGAGTCTTCCTGATTCCGATTGTGCTGCTTCTTTTTTATACTATATACCTTATTGTCGAAAGGTACCTTTATCTGCATAAAGTGGCCAAAAAAGACAACCATCTTTTGAAGGATGTACGCATGCATTTGAATTCAGGCAACATTGAAGCGGCGTTATCATCGGCTGAGAGGTCTGAATCTGCTTCGGGAACCGTTATTACGGAAGGAATTTTGACAATTGGCCGCCCAATTGCAGAGATCGAATCAAATATGGAACGAGCTGCCAACATTGCAATTGGTGAAATGGAAAAGAGATTGGGTCATCTTGGTTTGATTGCAGGAATTGCGCCGACATTGGGATTCGTCGGAACGATCTCAGGTGTAATTAAGATTTTTTACAGTATTTCTGTATCGGAAGATATAAGTATCGGAAATATTTCGGGCGGATTATATGAAAAAATGATAAGTAGCGGAGCGGGCCTCGTAGTCGGGATCATCGCATACGCAGGTTATCATATGCTGAACAGCTCCATTGATAATTTCTCGCTTAATGTTCAGAAACAGGTTCTCGCATTTGTAAACATTATCCAAAGACCAACCAATGCCGATACGAAGAAATAAAAGGTTCCATGCTGAAGTTGCGACTTCTTCACTAAGCGACATCATGTTTTTCTTGTTGTTGTTCTTTCTGATCATTTCCACGTTGGCAAACCCGAACGTGATCAAAATGACGCTTCCAAAAGCGGAAACGACTGATAAGACCAACAAACAGCATATAAGCTTGTCGGTTACCGAAGACAAAAGGTTCTATATCGATAAAAAAGAAGTGGCTTTCGACGAAATTGAGGCGCTTCTGTTGTCGCAAATTTCAGATAAAGACCAACAAACTGTAATTGTTCGCATACCTTTTAATCTGCAGGTTCAGGATTTAGTCGATTTACTTCAGATTGGAGTAAAGAACAATCTTAAGTTCGTAATCGCAACCGATAAGAAGTAAGTTTTTAGTTGAGGCTGAAAGTGTAAATTATTTTGCCGACCTGCTTCTCCGGTGCATTTGGATCTGGCGCCCATTTAGTATTTCGTGCTGCTATTTTCGCTTGGTCGACAAGACAAGCTGCAGTGTTCGTAGTTCCTTTCGCACGGACAACACCTATAGTTCTTCCGCTTCGATCAACTGTAACTTCAATGACGACCTGTCCGGATTCGTTACATGTATAATTTGGAGCAGGTTTAACCAAAGCTTTACGGTTTCCCAATGAATAACCGCCGCCGCTTCCGCCACCAGAGCCCGGTCCGCTTCCGCTGCCGCTTCCTGGACCATTTCCAGAACCATTTCCGCCGCCTGTTCCACCACCGGAACCTCCGTTTCCGGAATAATCGCCAGATGTTGTGCTTCCGTTTGATTTCCCCTTATTTCCCGCTACGCCATCATCGCCATCGCTGCCTTTGTTATTTCCATTCAGTAAATTATCCAAGGTGCTTGATGTTTCTTTTGATGGTCTGGGCTTTGCCGGAACGGGATTCGTCACAACCTTTTTTGGATCGGCCTTGTTGACCTTTGTAGGCGGAATTCCGATTGCATCATCAGAATCTTGCGTTAGAATGTCCTCAACTGCAGATGCAGTTGTTGGCTGCGTCGCTTTCTGGTCGGCGACTTGTAAAACTTTGCTTGTATAATCTTCTCCCATTCCAACATCGCTGTCGCCGAAGTTGATTGATATTCCGCCGCCGCCGCCGCCGGCCAATTCCTGGATTTTGGTCGCAGATGCAAATTTGATGAAAATCAACGCCAGCAACAGCAATGCACAAAACAACGCTGTAATCGCAATTGATTTCTTTTGTTCTTGTGTGAGCGTGATGTTCATAGGTTTAGTTTTAACAATAACGAAAATAGGCAAAATTTGTTATGTAAGCTGCGGAATCAACAACTAGACCAATTGCTTCAACGCGATCTCAAATGCAGTAGCACTGATGTTGGTTTTGGAACTGTTTACAGCATGTGCTTTTACGATTGCATTTCTAATGGTTTCAGATGTATCAGCAAAAATCGATTCGTCTGTCATTTGGACTTTCTTTTCCATGAAATACGCAAAGACGCGTGCCATTCCGCAGTTTGAAATAAAATCCGGAATCAGGCTTACTTTCGCATCGATGTTTTCCATTATCGGACCAAAAAAAATCTCCTTATCGGCAAACGGAACATTCGCTCCGCATGAAATTACTTCGAGGCCGGATGCAATCATCTGTTCGACCTGGTCTTGCTGAACAAGACGTGAGGCGGCACATGGAGTGAATATTTGTGCGCCGAGAGTCCAGATCCGTTTGTTGATCTCGTCGAACGGAATCATATCAGGCGCAACGAGTTTATTGCCGTCTTTGTTTAGGAAAAGAGTGCGGATTTCCTGAAATGTAAAACCTTCCGGATTAATTAGTCCGCCCTCGCGGTCGATAATTCCAATTACTTTTGCGCCCATTTCAGCAAGGTAAAAAGCTGCCGCGGATCCTACGTTTCCGAATCCTTGTACAATAGCTTTTTTATCCTGGATGCTTCCGCCATAAATATCGTAATAATGCCGAACGGCTTCAGCGACTCCATAACCCGTGATCATATCGGCGACCGTATATTTCCGCGCAACATCGGGAGAAAAAAGTGGATTTTCAATGACTTTTACAACACCTTGCCGCAGTTGGCCAATTCTGTTGATCTTATCAGCTTCCGTAGGTTTAAAGTGTCCGTTGAAAACGCCTTCCTGCGGATGCCAGACGCCACATTCTTCCGTCATCGGAATTACTTCATGGATTTCATCGACGTTCAGATCGCCTCCGGTTCCGTAATAGGATTTCAAAAGTGGCGAAACTGCTTTGTACCAGCGTTGCAGAACACCTTGCTTACGCGGATCGTTCGGGTCAAAATTAATTCCTGATTTGGCGCCTCCGATTGCCGGTCCGGAAACGGAAAACTTCACTTCCATTGTTTTGGCAAGTGAAAGGACTTCGTTAACATCAAGGCCCTTTCGCATCCTTGTTCCGCCGCCAGCAGCTCCTCCACGAAGTGAATTGATGACTGTCCATCCTTCGGCTTCTGTTTCGGAATCTTTCCAGTTGAAGATAATTTCAGGCGTTTTATTCTCGAATTTATGTAGTAAGTCTTTCATTTGATACGGTTCTGTTTAAGTGTTGCAAATATAAATTTTAATGACCGATGCCACTAGGAATTCAGACATTGTTATTGATCGGATAATATATTTTCCCGGAACTGTGATCGGAAATTGCGCCTGTGACGCTTGAAAGGACATTTACTTCCTCCCGTAATTTAAGTACGCCAAGCAATGCGAAAATCAAAGCTTCCTTATATTCCAGAACTTTTTTATCCGGAATGACCACATCCATTTCAGGTAGATGATGCCGGAGGCAATCCATCAGAAAATCATTGTAAGCTCCGCCGCCAGTAACCAATATGGTTCCTTTTTTCAATGGCAAAGCCGCGGCTATTTGTATGGCGACATGTTCGGTGAAAGTGCGAAGTTTGTCTTCAATAGGAATTTCAAATTGGTCGATGAGCGGAATTAATCGGTCGCGCACGAATTCGAATCCAAGCGATTTCGGATAAGGTTTTGAATAATATTCGAGGAAATTCAACGATTGCAGCAACTGATCGTCGATCTTTCCGCCTCGGGCCAGCCGTCCTTTATCATCATAGTCAAGGCCGATTTGATTCACATAAAAATTTAAAACTGTATTTACTGCTGAAATATCAAACGCAATCCGCTTCTTATTTTCCTCAAAAGAAACATTTGAAAAGCCGCCTAAATTCAGACAATAGTCATAGTCCGAAAAAAGTAATCGGTCTCCGATCGGAACAAGCGGTGCTCCTTGTCCGCCAAGTTCGACATCGCCAAGCCGAAAATCGCAGACGACGGTTTTATTTATACGCCGCGCAATTTCGGGAAGATTGCCGATTTGAAGCGTGTATCCCTTCTCAGGTTGGTGTAAAATGGTATGGCCGTGGGAACAAACCGCATCTAAGTCAGTTAAATTATTGCCTTCAATAAAATTATTGATACTGTCTGAAAGCAACGCAGTATATTCGAAATTGAGTTCTTCAAGTTGTTTGGATGAAAAATTTATAGCTGCTTTTAAGCGGCCGACCCAACTTTCGCTGTAGCCGCTCGTCTCACATTCGTGGATGGAAAACCGCCATCTTTCATCTGATTTCTGGAAACTTATATGTGCTAAATCAATGCCGTCGAGAGAGGTTCCCGACATGATTCCGATAACGTTGTAGTTTTCTGTGAGCATTGCCCAAAATTACAAATCAAAATTGAAAACTTCACATTAAAAAAGTATCTTTGACCACAATTTTCAAAAACTACAATAACCTTCATTTCTATATATTATGGATTTTAACCTGACCGAAGAACACCTGATGATTCAGCAAGCCGCAAGGGATTTTGCACAAAATGAATTGTTTCCGGGTGTGATCGAAAGAGATGAGAAGCAAATGTTTCCGACCGACCAGATCAAGAAGATGGGAGAGCTTGGATTTATGGGAATGATGGTCGATCCGAAATATGGCGGAAGTGGCCTCGATACGATTTCATACGTGCTTGCGATGGAAGAAATATCGAAAGTTGATGCTTCGGCTTCCGTTGTAATGTCGGTTAATAATTCGCTTGTTTGCTGGGGGCTTGAAACATACGGTTCGGAAGAGCAAAAACAGAAATACCTGCCACGTCTTGCGTCGGGAGAAATAATAGGAGCATTTTGCCTGTCGGAGCCCGAAGCTGGAAGTGACGCAACATCGCAGAAAACGACTGCAATTGATATGGGCGACCATTATCTGGTTAACGGTACTAAAAACTGGATCACAAACGGAAGCACCGCATCGGTCTATATTGTCATTACCCAGACAGATGTAGAGAAAAAACACAAGGGAATCAACGCCCTTATCATGGAAAAGGAAATGCCCGGCTTCACTATCGGACCAAAAGAACAAAAACTGGGAATTCGTGGATCGGATACACATTCACTTATGTTTAATGACGTAAAAGTTCCAAAAGAAAACAGAATAGGAGAGGACGGCTTCGGCTTCAAATTCGCCATGCGCACATTGGCTGGAGGCCGAATCGGTATTGCATCACAAGCACTCGGAATCGCATCAGGCGCTTATGAACTGGCTCTGAAATATTCCAAAGAGCGCAAAGCTTTCGGTAAAGAAATTTCGCAACATCAGGCAATTGCGTTTAAGCTGGCTGATATGGCTGTCAATATTGAAGCAGCACGTCATCTTTGTTTGAAGGCAGCTTGGGATAAAGATCAGCACGCTAACTACGATCTTAGCGGCGCGATGGCAAAATTATTTGCTTCACAGGTCGCGATGGATACTTCGGTCGAGGCAATCCAAATTCACGGCGGAAATGGATACGTAAAAGAATATCATGTCGAGCGCTTTATGCGAGACGCGAAAATTACACAGATATACGAGGGAACTTCAGAGATTCAGAAAATTGTGATTTCGAGAAGTATCTTATCTTAAGAATTAAGCCCGGCAGTAGTCGGGTTTTTTATTGCTTACAACCATCAGATAAGTTCGCTTTTATTATATTTACGCACAATTTATTGGCATGAAAAACATTATCGTAACGGGAAGCAGCAGAGGAATCGGGTATGAACTGGCATTGCTTTTTGCAGAAGCCGGACATCAGGTTTTGGCGCTTTCCCGGCATACGCCAACTACTTTGTTGAGTCATCCTAACATTATCTGTTTAGCAGTAGATTTGTCGGTTGCTGAAAGTTTTTCGGAAGTTGAAGCCTTCTTGTCTGGTTGGAAAACAGTTGATGCGATAGTACATAATGCAGGAACATTAATTTCAAAACCATTTTCTGAACTTACTACTGATGATTTTCGGAAAATCTATGAAGTCAATGTTTTTGCTGTAGCTGAATTGACACGGATTGCATTGCCATTTCTTATAAAAGGCAGCCATGTCGTAAGTATCAGCAGCATGGGCGGAATTCAGGGAAGCATGAAATTCCCCGGACTCGCGGCTTACAGT
>DASVRQ010000055.1:0-72267 GCA_036388535.1 Flavobacterium sp.
CAGTCTATAATAAAAATCACCAAGTGATGTCAAATGGAGCGGGGTTATTTGGAAGCTGGTCCTCCACACAATCAGCCACTATTGTCCCTAAACCCGGATCAACTACATTGTATTATATTTTTACACTTGACTACGAAGTTAATGCAAACGGATTTAGGTATTCGGTCGTTGATATAACCTTGGATGGCGGTTTAGGCGCCATAACTACTGAAAAAAACATTTTACTTTATGCACCATCAGATGAAAAATTATCGATTGTAAAGCATTCTAATGAGGAAGATTTTTGGGTAGTTACCCATGGATGGAACAGCAATACATTCTATAGTTATTTATTATCATCCTCTGGCGTAAGTAATACTGCAGTCTCTTCAAATTGCGGTATAGTGGTCAGCGGTTCTACGGAAAATGTTTGGGGTGGTATGAAAATATCACCAGATGGCACAAAGCTCGCAGTTTCGCATGCTTTGCTTGCGTGTGAACTTATGGACTTCGACAATTCAACCGGAGTGGTTTCTAATGCGCAGATACTATTTGACGATCCTTCATCCTACGGTGTCGAGTTTTCCTCTGATAGTCAAGTATTGTATATGTCTATAATGGGATACGCACCATTTCGCATAATTCAATACGATCTTAATGCTGCAAATGTGGCGAGTACCGCATTTGTAACCTCCAGTTCTACCATTACGCCGGCGACGCTTCAGCTTGGGCCTGATCACAAGATTTACTTTGCCGAATATGGTAGAACAAAACTTGGTGTAATCAATTTCCCCGGCATTTTAGGTGCTGGTTGTGGCATTCAATGGGACGCGGTTGATTTAGCAGGAAGGGTTTGCAAATTTGGGTTACCTCCATTTGTTACCTCCATTTTTGATGCAACATTTACAGTGCAACATTTTTGCTTTGGATCCAGTACTCAATTTTCAATTAATGCCGCTCAAAATGTTACAAGTGCGCTATGGGATTTTGGTGATGGCTTCACCTCAACGCTTCTGAATCCAGCACATGTGTACACTATGCCAGGGACATACATAGTTACTCTCACCGCTTCAGGATCAAATGGAACTACTGTTAAATCAAAAGAAGTACGAATCGCAGAGGTTCCTATGGCTAATGCTATCGGAAACCAGTCCATTTGTGGCAGTAATAATTTGCTTTTTGATTTAGCGCAATACAATAGCCAATTTCTTGGATCTCAATCGAGCTCTACGTTTGCGGTCGCATATTTTCAGGATGCAGTCGGTGCGAATGCGAACACTAATATGCTGCCATTAGGTTATCAATTGCCACTCGGCAATACTAGCCTTATAGCGAAAGTATATAATATTCAAAATCCGTCATGTTATGTACTCACAACGTTAAATATCTCCTTATCGGAACAGCCTACAGCTAACCCACTTTCTGATTATGTAATTTGTGAAAGCACGCCATATAATGGGACGGAGTTATTTAACCTGAACAGCAAAAATTCGCAATTACTAGGCGGACAATCCAATGCTGCCTTTAGTATTACCTATCATGCCTCGCAAACTGAAGCAGATAATAAAACAGGGATTTTACCCTCTGTCTATTCAAATGCGCAATTAGCCGAGATTTTGTATGCACGAATCGAAAATATCAGTAATCCGGCTTGTTATGCTACTACAACGTTAAATATTCAAGTCATCCAACAACCCGCCACAATCGCTGTTTCAGATTATACCGCATGCGATGGTAATAATGATGGATTCGAAAGTTTTAATTTATCGCAAAAGACAAATGAAATATTGAACGGGCAATCAGCCTCAACATTCGAGGTAAAGTACTATCTGAATCAACAAGATATGCAGAACCAGGTTAATCATGTAATTATTCCAGTTACAAACGTGGCAAACCAGCAACTTATATATTACACCGTTTCCGCAATTGGAACTGTCGGATGTACTGCAAGTGGATCTTTTAGGTTAGTTGTGTCTTCGTCGCCATTACTAAATACTGCAAATAATATATTTATCTGCGATGACAATTCAAACGATGGTCTTGGAACTTTTGATTTGTATTCCAATATTCCAAGTATTTTAGGAAATCAAAATGGCGCCGATTTTTCAACCTCGTACCACTTCAGTTTTGCAGACGCATTAACCGGCGGCAATGCACTAAACAGCAACTATCAGAATGTAAGTAATCCTCAAACAATATATTTCCGTCTTCAAAACAATCAAAACACTTCCTGTTTTATCACTTCTTCATTTGCAATCGGATTGTATCGAATGCCGATCGCAAACCCACTTCCCAATATTACTGAATGTGATACAGGGAATGACGGAACGGAGTCATTTGATTTATCATTGCAAACTCCAATAATCTTAGGGCAGCAAGCTCAATCAGATTTCAACGTAGCGTACTTCTTGTCGATGTCAGACGCTATTTCAGGTAACAATCCGCTGCCAAGTTTTGTGACAATGGGCAATGCAACTATTTATGCGAAAATAACACGTAACAATACCACATGCTATGACATTGAAGATTTTCAATTAATTACTAAACCATCACCTGATTTACAGCTTGAAGATTCCTACGCAATATGTGAAGGTTCCCAAATTATAATCCATGCTCCACCCGGATTATCGTCCTATACATGGTCTGATGGCAGTACATCTTCATCAATCGTGGTTACCGAGCAAGGAAGTTTTTCCCTGACAGGGACAAAAAATTACGGCAATCTAACGTGTAGTACTACCGAAAATTTTACCGTTGATAGTTCAACTGCGCCTACTATAACAGACGTAATCATTAACGATTGGACCGATGATCAAAACAATATAACAATTCAAGTTGCAGGAAATGGCGAGTATGAATATTCCCTAGATGGCAGTCATTTCCAAACCAGCAATGAATTCCACAATCTTGAAGCAGGGCAATACACCGTTTATGTAAATGACAGAAAAGGTTGTGGCCTGATTACTAAAGAGGTTTACCTTTTAATGTACCCTAGATTTTTTACGCCCAACGGTGATGGGATTCATGATACATGGCAAATAAAATTTTCCAGATTGGAACCAGACACACAGCTGACATTGTATGATCGCTATGGAAAATTGATCACAAACTATACCGGCTATGATTTTGGCTGGGACGGAACGCTTAATGGTCAACATTTGCCAGCAAGCGATTATTGGTTTGTGGTTAGACGAGAAAGTGGAAAAGAATATAGGGGAAACTTTTCGTTGAAACGATGATATGAGTCTCTAGGTGGATTTATTTGAAACAGCTATGGATTAATAGCAATCTCGGTGATAATGGCTATCAATAGAAAGTGTTAGCTATTGTGGCAGAAACATCGAAAACAACAACAGCAATTGCTGCTGTTGTTGTTTTCTCCATACTTATCAACACGTTATGTGCTACCCTAAAAAATCGTAATAATAATGTTTAGATTTTTCGAATTATGCATTTGTCTCCTTTTCGGTTGCTCCTGGTCAAGCGTTCGAAATTCAGATTTGGCAAATAGTAATTATGTTTACGACACTTCTATTGCATATGGTTCAATAAAATTTGGGGACAACAGATTTACATATAATTACACAGCAGGAATGCTGCAGAATTCATGCGCGGGAACCTAGAAAATATACGATGGAAGAGTTCGATTAAAAAGTGACACATCATTACGAACCGGTTATATTGAAGTTCACGAAAGTATTACTTCAACAGGACCTATTCATGTAGTTGGAGATTCTGGTCCTATAGAAAATGCTAATATTGTAATTAATGATAATTGGAGGCAAGTAACAAACAGTGACGGCTTCGTATATTATAATAAATAAATATTGAGAACTTCAGTATTAGCCATATAACTTTAGGACATTCAGATAACAAATATCATGTGGAGCAGACTAATAGTAATACCTTTCATGTAAAGGTCATAGAGCAAGATCTCAATAAAGTTTATTTTGATGCTAAGTTTCCGCTGCGAAGGAACAAAATTATTATAGAAAAAAGAACGTTCATTAGAAGTTCATCGACAGCTAAAGAACAGAATTAAAGGGCAGCACATAACAGCTGGTATTCGGGGTTGCTGCATTCTCGTTTCGGGAAGTAGTTTTTAATCAATTATATTTATCTTGCGGAAAGAACTCAGTTGTTTTGTCCGCAACCTCGTTACCAGCAACACGTTAGCAATAATTTTATGAAGAAATCGACATTTAACAAGCAAATTTCAACTGTAATATTTAATGAAAATACACCATTAGAAGAATTAAGATCCATTGAACCTGCTATGATTGAGAATTGCAAGTCTGCGATTAAAGCATTTCACAATTTCTATTTCTTGTCGCTAGTTTTGATGATTTTATGGTTTCTAATACGTAATTCGTTGGTATCTGAAATAAAGCTATTTGACATTAGCATCTCAAATCGCACAATTTTAATTATAGCAATACCTTTTGTTTCAGTCATATCATACTATTTAACAATTACATACATGGCTTTTAACCAGCTTATAGATGCTGGGTTGAAATCAATTCAAAAGCGATTATACCCAACAATTAGTAAGACGCCACTAATAGCGCTACTAACCTATCCATCTTTTATAGAATTGGAATCAATAAAAATGAGGCTATCAGAAGGTACTTTAAGTAGAATTGGATTTCTTCTCGTCGCACTTAGTTTTTTATTTGCACCAATATTTTTGAATGGTTTGATTTGCATCTTGCTCATGATGGAACTGTATGCTAGGTGGCTTATTCTGTTTCCGGTTGCATTTTTACTCGTGATTATAAAAACTTTCATAAACATATTGTTCTATATAAAACAGGTTCAATAAAAACTATTGCTAACAGAGAACTGTGCTGAAAAACAAATCATTTATACAGTTTTCGATAAATTTAATTTCGGTACATTTCGATAAGATACATCATATTCCAAACCGGAATTGGCAAGTGCAAAGGCCTGTTTAATGAGCTTGTTACAGACTGCCATCAGCGCTAATTTCCTGCTCTTCCCTTTATTGATAATTCGTTCAAATATTTCCCTGCAGGCTTTGTTATGTTTGCACGCGGTGAGGCTACACATGAACAACAGGTTCCGCAGTTTGGCATTCCCTGTCTTGCTAATCCTGGCCTTGCCTCTGATACTGGTTCCCGATTGACGTATCACCGGTGTGAGCCCTGCGAATGAGCAGACCTGTGAAGCGTTCTCGAATCTTTTAAAACCATCTGTTGACACTATTAGCATTATTGCTGTTTTACGGCCAAGTCCCGGGATGCTTTGGACTTTGGTCAGTGTCTGCTGATATTCCAACTTCACTAAGTCTGACAGTTGACCTTCTATTAAAGTCATCTCTTTTTGAAGATGTTTAAGACTTCTTTTTAGTGAATTTACCACGGCTTTACTGGGTTTGGACAGAACAGAATGACTGTGGATCTTGTTCTTTAAAGCAGTGCTTTGTTTGGTATAATTATCCAAAAGACTCACCATTTGAAGGCATTCCAGCTGATTCGCAGAAGGCCCTTGCCATAACTTGAGCTCCATCTGCTGGCCATAAAGGCAGATCATTTTTGCATCTGATTTATCCGTTTTTATCTTACTGAGCTTCATCTGTATAAAGCGTTTTATCGAAAGGATTCTCAACCGATACTTTGATATTGTACTCTGTCAGAAAGTAAGCTAGCTGGTAATGATAATATCCTGTGGCTTCCATGACACAGTGCGAATGGTTCTCCAATAATTTTAAAAACTTTAAAAAGTGTTTAAAATTATTGGAGAATTGGTAGTAATTACCATCTGAATCCATGACATCGAAAGTGTCTTTACTGATGTCGATGCCGAAAATTTTGTTACCTTTAATCATAAGAAAATTGTTTGGGAAAGGACGTTCTACTGTTTTTTCATCGCCTTGAAAACGAGATCCAGGTCTCACAGAACTGTACGAAATAAGAGTAGAAAAAGAGAGGGGATTATCACTGTTAACGGAATCTGACGTTCCTACTGCTACTTTAACCTTACTCCTCTCTTTTGTTCTTTCTGTTTAACTAAAATTAAGTAAGAAGTAAACTTAAGGCAGCTATTCTGGGCTGCGGCCAGTTTCTGCCGGATGTCTTGTCTACCAAAATAATTATCTTGCCGAAAGTACGCAGGTGCTGTGGCCGCAGCCTCGTTACTAGCAACACGTTGGCAGCTACTGTAGTGTTCTCTGTATAATAATTCTAATAACAAAAAAACATATTCAGTATATTCGTATTTTAATATTTTAGCTATGATTGATGAATTTGAAGAAGCCACTGAATTGTATTCAGATGGAGTAGAAATTGAAAATGAAGAATTTCAGCCGTTCGATCCGGAAAAAATTTCAATAGATACTAAACCTGTCATGATGGAAACTCTTCTACGCAGACTTGAGCAGGGAACTATTTTTTTAAATCCCGATTTTCAACGCAATGAAGTATGGACTATAGATAAGAAATGTCGACTCATTGAGTCATTGATGTTGAAAATTCCACTACCCATGTTTTATGTTTCAGCTGATGAAAAAGCTAATTACTATGTTGTGGATGGTTTACAGCGCCTTAGCACAATCAGAAGTTTTGTATTAGGTGACAACTATTTAGCAACGGGAAATGAAAATTTGAAGGGAAATGGATTTAAATTAGAGAAGCTTGAATTCTGGGGAGATATGTATAACAATCTAACTTTTGGTACGCTTCCAATAAATATTAGAAATCGAATTCTTGAGACTGGTTTTACCTTCACCATAATTAATCCAGGTACTCCTGAGGAAGTCAAACGCAACATTTTTAAACGCATAAATACTGGTGGAGAACCATTAACTGCACAAGAAATTAGACATGCACTTTACATAGGTAAGTCAACCACTTTTATTCAACAGCTGTCGAAGAATAATGACTTTCTTTCTACCACGGAGCATTCAGTTAAGTCCAATCGAATGATGGATCGAGAACTTATATTGCGATGCCTTGCATTCAACGTCCGTTCCTATACCGCATATCCACGAAACAATGATATGGACTCATTTCTAAGTGACACAATGAGAATAATAAATGTATTACCTGACCTAGACAGCAAGGATGCAAAGAAGGTTTTTCGAGAAAACATTTATAGAGAGTCTGTGCTAGTAAAAGACATTTCTATCTTAGAAAATCGATTTACGGAATCTATGCGAAGGGCCAAGAAATTATTTGGAGAACATGCTTTTAGAAAAAGCTATCCTGGAAAGCGTCGAACTCCAATTAATAAAGCATTGTTTGAAACATGGGGTACTCTCTTGGGTACTTTATCAGACAAACAATTTGAAAAGTTAATGGAAAATCAGGATAACTTCATATTACAACATTCTTATTTATTGGAAGACCTAAATTTTAATTATAGCATATCTCGCGATAGCCTTAAAATAACCTCTGTCAAGGATCGGCATGAAAAATTATCCAACTTGTTAAACAGATTTATAAATGATAACTGAATTAACCTTACTAGGTTTTAAATCCTTCCTAAATAGAACAATTAATTTAGGACAGTTGACCGTACTCACAGGAATAAATAGTAGTGGTAAAAGTTCTGTTATTCAATCGTTATTGATCCTAGAAAAGGCTTATCGATCAGAAAGTAGTGTTCTACTAGATGGTCACGGCTCGGTTGAAGAGATAAAAAATACCTATCATAGCGGAGATATTGAATTAAGTGTTAACGATGCGAAAGGTATTCCCTTTTCTGTGAAAATTCCAATATCAACAGTTGACGAGGCAATATATACGTCTCATCGTGAAGAGCATTTTGACTTTCCGGAAATAATATATATATCTGCAAATAGATTTGGGCCAAAAACATCGGTTCCAATTTTCAATGATAGTTCAAAAAGAAATCGCATCGGCGCGAATGGCGAAAATTTATTTCAATTTATCAGAGCCTTTGAGGATAAAGTAATAGATCCCGCTTTGGTACACCCTAATTCGGAGGGTGAAACATTAGAATATAACATCCGAGGTTGGCTGAGTGTAATTTCACCAAATGTAAAGTTCAGATTTGAAATTGATAAATATAGCGATACATCTTATTCAATGTTTAACGAACATAGGGCCACTAATGTCGGTTTTGGTTTAAGCTATTCGCTTTCAGCAATAACCGCCTTATTAATTGGTACCCTTATACCGAATAGTTTAGTAATTATTGAAAACCCTGAAGCTCACCTTCATCCCAAGGGCCAAAGCGAAATTGCAAAACTTATTGCGCTCTGTGCTCTGGTTGGAACGCAGGTGATCATTGAAACTCATAGTGATCATTTATTTGATGGAATACGAATTGCCGCCAAAAATAATGCTGGATTTGCAGAAAAAGTGCAGATTCACTGGTTTGAATTAAACGAAAATTATAATACAGACGTGGAATCGCCAGTACTCGATGCTAATGGCAGGTTAGATATTTGGCCTAAAGGATTATTTGATCAATTTGAAATAAACGCTTCTAAATTAATCTGATTATATGTTCGTTTTTTGCTTTAATGACTGTTTGCCTAAAATTGAGTCCGACGACAATCTCGTGAAGCACCTGTGCTCCTCGTTAGACCATTTCCAGAAAATAAAAGATAAGTTTGAAGGACAGGTAGAAGGTGTTGTCACTGATAGAAGACCAGAAAATATAATTTTAAACGCGAGCGGCTTTACTTTAGAAAAATGTATATCTCACCTCAGTCGCGAGTATAGGCGTTTGGCTTTTGCTTATTTCAGTAGGTTTCCCATCGAGAACTTCTATACTGTTATTGATCAAGACCAGCTTTTGGAAGAGGAACATTCAATACATCTAAATAACCAGATACTTGATGCTCTTAATTTAAAGATTGTACAACAGAATGGAGGAATATTATTTACACTACCAGTTTGTGCGGAATTGAGAAATAATCACCTCAGAATATTCACAAAAAATAAGGTTGTTAGTGAAGTTGCGAATCAATATGGCGAAAATGAAAACACTAATTTCATCTCGAAACTCCTACAAAACGAGCTAATTGCCAAAGCAGACGGGTTTGAAAAATTGCTGGAGGTAGTAGGGAAATGTAGCTATCCAGCGAAATTTAAAACTGAATTTAATTCACTCAGTTCACAATGTCAAGGCTTTTTAATAAAAGAGATTAAATATGCAATGGATCGCGGTGCAAAAACACCTTTTTATCCAGACGATAAATTGATCAAAAATGTCACACCTGCTAAGGAAAAAGAAATAAAAGTTTTTGAATTACGAATCTATAGTCCCGTTGCTACTCGCCTATATTTTTATGAAACAACTGAAATGCTTTATTTCGCTAGCATAGAAGGTAAGCCAAAAAAGAATGTTCAGACAACTCATATAAACAACGCCGTGTCTGCTATAAAAGAACTTATCATAGTCGGATAAAAAACAGCAGCTGCCAACAGCAGCTATTCGGGGTTTTTGCATTGTTTTGCCGGGATGCTTTATCTACTAATTATAAGTATCTTGCGGAAATACTCGGGCGCTTGGCAAAAACCTCCTTAGCGGCAACACGTTAGCAAACATTATTAGCAAATCAGCAATAACTCCGAATATTTCGTCATTAACAATATACTCTAGTCCCATGTAAAGTAGTTCGAATTGTTAGAATGTCCTAAAACAAGATAATGTGGTAAATGCTCTATTTTTTATCCTAATTAAAATACTCTGCCAAAGCATCGGCATAATCTCCAGACGCTTTGCCAATATAATTCAAAAACATCGCCTCGGTGCTGTGCCCCGTAGCGTTCATTAATATAGGTGTTGGTATGTGACCATAGTAATTAGTAGCAAATGATCTTCTGCCAATATGAGAAGCAACTAGTTCATATTTTTTATAGACACCTGCCTCGCTCCTATAGATTTTACTCCCGCTTGAAAGTTCTGTTCTTTTGCTGCCATTAATCTCGGATGTAATACCGGCACGTTTACATACCTCCTTAATATATTTATTATACTTCTGATCAGAAATAGCGCGCGGAAAGTTACCATGCAATCGCCGTATAATTTCAACTACTTCGGGAAGAAGAAGTAAGCGTATTTTTTTGCCGGTCTTTGCCTGAACAAAATCAATGAAGCTATTTATTTTACCTGTTTTACTTAGTTTCGTACTAATCATCGACTTTTCAAAACGCATAAAGTCAGATATACGTTGCCCCGTAAAGCAACTGATGATCAGCCAATCTCTTGCGTTAAGTAAATATTCAGGTACTTCTGCTGGGTCGAGAGCTTTGATTAACTTGATTTCATCCAAATTTAAATAGATGCTTTCCGTCTTCTTAAATCCTACTTTTATGCTATCCAGTTGGTAATTCGTTTCAATCCTTTTACTACGGGCATACAAACATACTGTTTTAAAAAATTTTATAGATCGTGCTATGGTATTTGGAGCATAGCTGTGGTCAATACAGAATCTTTCAAAATCAAGCTTAAAATCCAGATCGACATCTTTTATAAGAACAGATACTTCGCGTTCAAGTTCATATTTGGCTAAACGGTTTTTAATTACATTACATGTTTTAACCGTGCCTGGAGATAGTCCACTTTTTTTCTCGTTGACATAAACTTCAATAAAACCTTTAAGATCGGTAACATCGCTTTTAATTATTTCTTTTAATTGTGGGTTGTAATACAGGTCTATCGCAGCTTCAAGCCATTTCTTTGTAATATTTTCTTTAGCTGTTGTAAACTCACTTAATATGTGCTTTTCGAGGCGGTTCAGCTCATCCTCAACTGTAATCTGTTGATTCCTGATTACCGTATCTTTAACACCTTTCTTTGCACGAAGTTTTTCCCAAAAATACTTGCCTACTTCAAGTCGAGTTTTTGTGTCTATTACATGATCTTTGTCTTGTTCACGAAAGAGCAACCGAAGCGTCAAATTAGATTCCTTGAGAGTAGAACGATAGAGAAAATTTACAGTAGCCATTAGAAAAAGTTTACTGCTAATATAGGTTAAATTTGTACGGTAGTTGTACGGCACCGTACAATTTCATGCTAGATCATACAATACCATACAATAATTACTTGCTTGTAAAAATGAAGTAAACCCTTTATCCATAGGCAATAAGGTCTGAAATGGCACAATAAGCGACTTAACCAAATTGCACAGTAGTAGTCCCATCGTGGTCACGTATAAGTTTAAAGCCGTAAGAAAAGATTGAGCTTGCTCAAAATCTTTTTTACGGCTTTAAACTTTCAAAGCGGAGCTTTGGGGACGTGCAAAGCAAATCCCTCATATTCACTTTTGATCTCTTGCGGATTCAATTATAACTGGTGAACTTTGCAACATTGTAAAACCTTGCCGATTTAAATTCTTAAATTTTCTTCTCTTTTCCAAGACCGGTTCTCAAGCCTGTCAGACCACAAAACATAAGAACAATCAAGGAAATAATTATTGCAATGTCATTATCCTCCAGTTGATAATTGCTTCTCTTCAATGCGTAAAGGAGCTGGAATGCGGGGGACAATTATTAATAAGATTGCCGCACCCTTTTGAGATTTAATCTTTCGTGGGTCTGATGTAGTCATGGATTGGATGTTATGACAGCAAAGGTACTGTATTTATTGATATGCCTAAAAGGCTATCGTACTTCTGAAGACGGCTGGATAAATTATTACCTATATTTCCGATTGTAAATTATTCTGCTGAATTCTCTTTGTTTCTTAACAAAAAACTAAATCCTAAACAACCTGTTTTCAAATTCGGTAAATTACAGTAACTAAAATCTACCGCTATGCCAGATAACAAATCAAAGACAGGAAAAGCAGACGACATCAGAATTGATGTCAACGATCCAAGTGAAGTGCAATATTGGTCAAATAAGTTTGGCGTCAGCACCAACGAACTTAAAGAAGCTGTTGCAAAAGTTGGAGTAATGGCTGACAAAGTTCGCGCAGCGTTGAAAAAGTAATTTACTTAAAGTGCAACGTGATCAATGCGAGAAGTTGCACTTTTACATTGAAATTATACAACATATTTGTAAAAAGCCGCTTGCGCAGCTCTATTCAAGTATGTTTATTTGCACTGGTTGCTGCTAGGTGATAGTTATGTAATTCCATCAAGGTGTATATTCCGAAACCTGTTCCACGCATCTTATTATATATAACCTGTTGGCGGTGTTCGGTCACAGTCAGTTTTTTGGCATCGTGAGACTTGTCAGGAATATACCTTCGCAAGAACAGTTCGGTCATCATCTGAACATGAAAGCCTCAGCAACTAATAAAGTATAAGACAAAATTGTTTTCATATCGTGGAGCTTGAATATTAAAGTTGGTGCTTCCACCCACCGTTGTACAGTTAACAGATTACGAACGCACGGAATATATCCACCTGCAAATAGCAACAAGTACTTGAGAGAGAGTAATTAATTTATGAAGAATAAGCCTATTATATTTTACGCCGATGACGACAATGATGATATTGTCCTTTTTAAGGAGGCTGGAGAAAACCTTGGTGCTCAAGTAGAAGTCTTTCCACTCGGAGAAGCTATGCTTGACGCAATGTTTAACCCGCCGCCACAAGCTACAATTGTATTTATCGATCTCAATATGCCTGTGAAATCCGGATTTGAAATTATAAAGGAAATCAAAGCATCCCCCTTTTTCAACGACATTCCCGTAATAGTACTTTCAACCGCATGCGATCCGAAAACCGTGAACCGTGCTCGTAACATCGGTGCAGATTATTTTATCAATAAACCGACAACTTATAACGGCCTGCGTAAATCAATTGAACATGTGCTGTCGATCGACTGGAAAAGTTTTAAACAGGAACATGCAACTTTTCTTCACAAACACTAATTTCGTTAAATGAAAAAGCGCCCCCTAAGGGCGCTTTTCATTTAACTGCAACTATTGGATGTTGTTGCTGAACATTTCCTGAAGCGGTTTTAGCTGCTCCATATTGATGTTTGAATTTCGCAGCACCGACATCATGGCCATGACCGAGTTTGGAGTCATGTCGTCTCCGACGATCCGTACAACTGCAAATCCTGATTCTTTCCGGTTTGCATACAATATGAATTCGTCCACGCTTTCCTCAGTGCCAACAAAACTTACCGAGGCGCCATCTTGACCAGAACCAACATGCATAAGTTCTTCGTATTTGTTGTCCTTCAGTATTTCCTCAACTTTCGTTTTTTCAGCTTGATACATTGCCTTATTGCCGCCATTTACCTGAAATGCGAGAATATTTATGGTCTTGAACGTCTCAATGGCCTCAAATTCCTCAGCTGACAGTTTTGATTTGTCAATATTTAAAATCGACGGCGCAACATCGAGAGCTATGAAGTTTTTGTCCTCGGTCTTCTCTACAAAATATTTTTGGAGCGACGGTCCGGAGTTACATGATGACAATACTAACAAACAAAAAAATGCGGATAGTTGAAGAGGTTTCATATAGTGGTTATTTTGCATTTTTAGCTGCGCGCTTTAAATCCGCTCCACCAGGAAGATCCATCTTTTCTGTCAGTAATGAAATGTCGTTCAGGTCGAAATCGCCCGTGAGTGACATCAGGACCGTCTCGCTGGCTTTTCCTGATCCTTCAATAAACATAAGAAGTTCCCGAACTTGTGTGGCACCCGAACCCGATTTAACCATGATCTTGATGTTCTGACCCCTGTCGTTGATACGCATAAGCTCTTCAAGACCGGCAGATTTAATGTATTTCTCGGCAGTCGATTTCATATCGGTCGTTACTCGCGTACTTGTAGTTCTGAACACCTTTAAGTTATCAAGTTTTTTTATCAAATCAAGATATTGCTGCGACTCCTTGTTTTTGACATTTCCCATCATCTGGAACATCTTTTTGTTCACTATTACAGATGTCACGTCGTCTTGCCCGTCATATTTGTCGAAGGCGGCTTGTGCAAAAAAGAAGGTCGGCATCAGTGCCAGAACCAGTGTTAAAATTAATTTTTTCATTTTGTTTTTGATTATGATTATTAGTGATTTCCTGATGTTTTAAAGTTGCTCAGTAACAACTTTATTTTATAAATACTTTGTCTTTCGCTTCGTCAAATTCCTCAATGTACTGGACACTTTGAACACCGGTATTGACGTGCCCCGATAATAAATTCAATGCTTTTTGTGTCTCCCGAAACGCCACTTCAGGATCTTCGTATGTTCCCAGCTCTTGCGGACTTGCAGCAGGTTGATTAAAATAAAATCCCAACCCTGCAAAAATTGCTACTGAAGCTGCAATCGCCAGCCAATTGTTTCTATTATTGTGCCGCTTTTGCGGAAGCGCTGTCACGTGTTCAAAAATATGTTTCTGCTCCTCTATATAAAAGCCGAACAACGGCTTGTACTGTTCATGATCCGGAGCAACTTCATCCGAAGCAAAATATTTTTTAATTTGTGCCTCTTCTGCTGTGGTCGTTTCTCCTTCAAAATATTTCTGTAATAATTCATCGATTTTATACGACTCCATAGCTATGTGTTTTTATCATAAATTCCCTTATCGTTTTTCTTGCTCTTGAAAGCGCAACGCGAATGGCAGTTTCGTTCATCTCCATGATTTTCGCTATTTCAGCAAATTCGTACTGTTCTATTTCCCGCAGCTGAACAATCAATTTCTGTTGTTCCGGAAGTTTCTCGATTATTTTCTGCACCCAATCCAAACTATCTTTATCTTCAGCTTTTTCATGCAATCCCGCTTCCCGATCGGTATAATTACCGTGCACCATTTTAAGGTTGTCGGACCTTTTCGACTTTAGCTGATCCAAACAATAATTCTTTGTCATTGTCATTGCAAAAGCTTCGACGCTCGAATACGATGATAACAGGTCGTTTTTATTCCAGAGTTTCACAAGAACTTCCTGCGTTGCATCTTCCGCTTCCTCGGTACTGACAAGCAGTCTTTTTGCCAAACGGAAAATCTTATCTTTAAAAGGCGAAACCAGCGTTATAAAATCATTCTGGCTCATAAAATTAGTTCGTTTGTTGGTATATTAATCAAGACGAGTCGGCATTTTTTTTGTTACAAGGAATTTAAATAATTTTTAAAGAATAAATTTACTGCAATTCCGTTACAATCATCCTATGAAGAAGTTAACTCAATATATTGCATTGTTATTTGTAATCATAACCTTACAAAGCTGTCAGACAGATGACGAAAATTTGGTTCCCTCCAATCTCGAAGTTCCTGATTTCGTTTGGAAAGGAATGAACCTTTACTATCTGTGGCAACAGGATGTTCCAGATCTTGATGACGATCGTTTTGAAAATCAATCCGATTTAAACTCCTATCTCGAGGCCAATAATGATCCGGTTGCGCTTTTTCAGCATTTGCGCGTTTCTCCAGAAATTGATCGCTTTAGCGTAATTTATTCCGATTACCGTATTCTTGAAGGAGTACTTTCGGGAACGACCAAAAACCATGGTGTTGATTTCGGGCTCAATTACCAGCCTGGAAGTTCGACCGATATCTTTGGCTGGGTACGTTATATCCTTCCAAATTCTGATGCTTCGACGAAAAATATTGAACGTGGAGATATTTTTTATGCTGTTAACGGAACGCCACTTACTGTAAGTAACTATCAGAATTTACTTGGCGCCGATACTTATACATTAAACCTCGCAGATTATGTTGATGGTGAAATCGTTCCCAATGGCGAATCGGTTACACTTACCAAATCTGTTTATTCGGAGAATCCGGTACTTCTTAAAACCGTTATAGAAGCAGGAGATTCCAAAATTGGATACCTGATGTATAACGGATTCTATCCCGCATACGAACAACAACTAAATGCTGCTTTTGGTGAATTTGCTTCCCAAAACATAACTGACCTTGTACTTGACCTTCGCTATAATTCGGGCGGATCAATTGCAACTTCAACAAAATTGGCAAGCATGATCACAGGCCAGTTCACAGGCCAACTCTTCGCAAAAGAGCAATGGAACACAAAACTGCAGGAATATTACGAATCGGAAAATCCTGAAAATCTTCGCAATAATTTTACATCGAGCCTCGGGAATGCACCAGTCAATCACCTTAACCTGACAACAGTTTATGTGCTGACATCAAGAAGTACGGCTTCGGCGAGCGAATTGGTGATCAACGGACTTGCTCCTTATATAAACGTGGTACAAATCGGTGATTTTACAATCGGGAAGAATGTAGGTTCAATTACACTTTACGATTCTCCGACATTTGGACGCAATGGCAGGAATCCGAATCATTTCTATGCAATGCAGCCAATCGTATTGAAAGTGGTCAACCGAGATGGCTTTGGCGATTATCAGCAAAACGGTCTTGCACCCGATTATTTATTATTGGAAAACTTGGCGAATCTTGGCGTATTGGGATCTGAAACAGAACCTTTACTAAGTACGGCAATTGGTCAAATAACAGGAAACGGCAGGATGTTAAAACAGAATCCGTCCAGATCGTTCCGACACTTCAAAGACCTGAAATCACTTAAAGATATTCAGAACCAAATGTACCGCGAATCACTTCCAGCACGATAATTAAAAAGGCCTCCGATCGGAAGCCTTTTTATTTAGTTATTGAAGTAGAATCCGTTTGGGCCTAAGCCAACAGGTACATCATCGATAAAAGTTCCAACAACAGAATAAATATAAATTTTTCCATTTGACGTAAAATCTTCAGCAGCTTCTGAAATATAAATTCGACCGTTGTTCACCGCAAATCCGTATCCGATATAGTCAGAATCTGACTGTGTGTCGAAAAGCGGATTATTTGAAACCGTCGTCGCAGTAGTTGCTATCTTATATACTTTAGCTCCGACCGAAAAGTAGATCCAATCCTCTTCAATATCAAGGTTTGAGGCATTTCCCATTGTGGCAGGAAATTCAACCTCATCGATGATTGTGTTGTTCGACAACTGAATCTTCACCAATTTGCTGTTTTGGGAGAAACTCCCACAAAGGACATACAAGATCCCATCTTTCACTTCAAGGGAATTCGGGGCTTCAGCAACTGTAATTGTTGTTTGAATAGCGTTTGTTGCAGTATCAATAACAGAAATTGTGTCGCCCATTCCAAACGCGCCACCCGAAACATAAAGCTTCCCGTTGTACTCAACAAGTCGCTCAGCCTGGTTATTCACAGCAATTGTTTGTGTCGAATGATCATCAAGATCAATAACAGTTATAAAATCATCAGTCGCAACAGCGTAATCGTTGATGTTGGTCACATATGCTTTCCCATTGTAAACAACGCCGTATCGTGGAATCATCATCCCGGTTGAAATTGTTGCGATATATTCGAACGTATATCGGTTTACAACTGTGATCTTATGTGAGCCATTCGAGATAATATAAGCCCGGTCACCGTCAAAAAACATCGACTGGTTGTAAGTTCCCAAATTTAGTTCGTCACCGTTGACGGTCGAAAACACATCCTGTTGTACCGTTTGAAGATCGTCGCTTATGTACGTAACTTCACCAAATCCGCCTTCATTGAGTACGAAAAGTCCATTGTCATAACTGCCAAGTGGAGCATTATCCACGTCGTCACTATCGCATGAAAATAAAATAAAAGGTGCAATTAATGCTAGAAATAATCTCTTGAAAATCATATTTAAAATTTAAAGGTTAGGTTCATTGTAAAATTTCTTCCGGGATATGTCCGCCGTTCCACAACTTGATATTCCTGATCAAAGAGGTTGAAGGCTTGGAAACCGACTTTCAACAATCTGCTGAATCGGTAATCAATTCCAATATTTGAAACCGAATAGGAATCCAGATTGTAGTTTGAATTATTGTCACTTCGGGTAAAGACTTCGCCATTGAACAACATCTGATAATTCACTGAAAATCGCCTATAACCGTAGCCTGCGGAAGCAGTCGCTTTATAAAAAGGAACATAGATAAGCTGGTTTCGGGTTTCATCTTCTTCAGAAACCGTATATGCGTAGGCAGAATTCAAAAGCAGTTGATGATTTCCGATTTTCCTTTCCCAACTCAGTAAAACCTCAGCACCATACGTTCTGACCTTATTGACGTTCTGCGGAAGCCACAAAGTAGTAATTCCGGGAAGCCATTGAATCATATCTGTGATCTTATTGTAATAGCCGGTTGCGGAAAGGCGCCAATTTTTATGTGAGACCTCATTTCCGATTTCGCCTTGCAGTGAGGTTTCAGGTTTCAAATTTATATTTCCTCCTTCGAGCCAGTACAAGTCATTGAACGTCGGAATTCTGAAATTACGCGAGACATTAACCTTGATCTTATACCAATCTGTTAGCTTATAATTGGCTCCTGCCGAAAATAGAAAAGGAGTTTCATACGTATCGGTTACCTCGGTCCGTATTCCTAACTCGTACTGGAAATGATCCGTGATTTTATGGTTCATCAAAATTGCCCCTGAAAATATTGTTCTATTGTTGGTTCCAATATCTGAGCCGCGGCCTTGCGTATGATTATAATCTGCAATAGCATTAAAGAGTAATTTGGGAGCTGCGGCAAATGAAAGATCATACTTCGCAATTACTGTTTCGGCTGTGGATGAACTAAAGGTCCCGCTATCGATATTCGGAAAATACCGATATTCTTCAGAAAGATGAGCCAGCTTTACCTTCGATGTGAAGTTGCCAAGCAGCGACGACCATTCCAACAAATTACGCCTATTGAAATCCTGATATTTCGTTCTGGAATCTGTCGGTGTCAGCAGTGAAAAATGCCGCTCGGAATCGAAAATTTGGCTGTAAAACCGAATCGTGTTTCTTGCATTGATGTGGTATCCGAAGTTCGCATTAAAGCTTGTATTGGAATATTGTCCGTTCAAATTTCTTCTTCCTGACGGAAATTGATAATCATTATCGGAAGTGTTATGAGAAAATCCACCCGTGAAACTCCATTTTCGCTCCGATGCTTTTACCTGATAATTCGTATTCAAAGTAGCAAAGCTTCCATAACCAACGTGAACCGCATTTTCCAAGAAACTGCCGAACCGCATCTCATTGTTCAGATGGATGCTTCCGCCGATCGCGCTGCTTCCGTAGATCACGCTTCCGCCGCCTGCGCGAATCGATATCGATTGGAAATCATACGTGTTTATGGTATTGAAATCGGTTTGCCCATTGAACTGTGAATTGATGTTGATGCCATTCCAAACCACTGCGGCTTGCTGGGCGGACGTTCCACGAAAGGATGGAGATGATACCATCCCGTAGCCGTTTTCTTTGAAATAAATTACCGCTCTGTAGTTTAGAAGCGACGTCAGCGAAGGCCTGTTTTTGTTGATAACAGAGTCGTTCAATTGTTGTACCGACTGTGAATCTGAAAACTTCCGAAGTTGTGAGTCGGAGACCAAAACCTCATCAAGCTTAACGGCGTTGCCCTGCGCGCAAATACATTGGCACAAAAACACGAAGCCGAAAACAAAATGCTTTTTTTGAATCATAATTTCTGAACCTTTCTTCCCGAAGATTCGATATTGTTATGAAAAAAGGCAGGTCTCCTGGCTTGCGTCCTGTTGTTGTCCTTCCCATTCTTGCGAACAGTGGCTTGAGTTAACGACAGTCATTATAGCTTACAGTTGCGGGTACAGCTTAGGTCTTGAACCTAATTCCCTTTTCATGTGATTCCGAGTACTCATAAATCACAACCTTATTCCGCTGCAAATATAGCTCGCTGATCTCATAAATGGAAATAAAATTTTGATTCGGCAAAAAACTGCTTTGTAACTTTTACATTTGCAACCATTACATATCATATGAAACCATTTCCAATCTTACTGTCTTTCTTGCTGATCATAATGTGCTCCTGCAAGCGGGATTCTGATCTTTCTACAACTTCATTATCTGAAAACAATAACATTGTTCGTCATGCAAAAGGATTCTCGATTGTGCGACACGACGGCTTTACTATTGTGAAAGTATCCAATCCGTGGCCGAACTCTTCTATGGAGTATACTTATATTTTAAAACAAAAATCAGCAGTAATTCCGGACAGTCTTGCACAATACCAGATTATTTCTGTCCCGATCAAAAAGATAATTGTAACGTCCACAACTCATATTCCGTCGCTTGAAATGCTTGAGGTTGAAAGCTCATTGATCGGCTTTCCGAATATGAAATATATTTCTTCAGAGAAAGTTCGCGCCCGGATTGATGCCGGAAGAGTTCACGAAGTTGGCAGCACGCAGAACCTCAATACTGAAATCATAATTAACCTGCAACCCCATGTTATCGTCGCACATGGAATCGACAACAACAATCCTGCTCTTGATAATCTACAAAAAAGCGGTTTAAATGTGATGCTCAATGGCGATTGGAATGAACCAACAGCTTTGGGAAAAGCCGAATGGATAAAATTTTTTGGAGCTTTATACGGCCTTGACACTAAAGCGGATTCAATCTTTTCGGATATTGAAAAAGAATATTCAAACATCTTAAAACTTGCGTCAAAAGTCACCAATAAACCGACTGTTTTGTCCGGAGCTATCTATCAGGACAAATGGAACCTTCCACAAGGCGACAGTTGGGGCGCATTAATGTTGGCACAAGCCGGTGGAAGTTATTTATGGGCCGATACGAAAGGCACCGGGAGCCTGTCACTTCCATTTGAAACCGTATTTGAAAAAGGAAAAGGTGCTGATTTTTGGATTGGTCCCGGCCAATTCACATCGTTTAATGATATGACCGACAGCAATCCGCATTATAAGGAATTTCAGGCCTTCAAGAACCGACAGGTATATTCTTATAGCATCAAAAAAGGAAAAACAGGCGGCGTTTTGTATTATGAGCTCGCTCCGAACAGGCCTGATCTTGTAATGAAGGATCTTGTAAAAATTTTGCATCCTGAACTTTTACCCGAATACGATTTGTACTTCTTCGAAAAACTAAAATAGTTGCACAACACCAGTCGAAATACCATACTTTTTGTAGTATTGCCGGTTACAGCGGTGTTTGCTTTCGTGCTTAACGTAAGCTTTGGCTCGGTTTCTATTCCGCTTGAAGACGTTTTCAGAAGCCTTACCGGCGGAACTGCCTCACGGGAAACATGGGAATACATCATTTTCAACTACCGCCTTCCGAAGGCAGTGACTGCTGTTTTGGCGGGAACTGGATTATCGGTCAGCGGACTTTTGATGCAGACACTTTTTCGCAATCCGCTTGCCGGACCTGATGTTTTGGGACTGAGTTCAGGTTCAAGCCTGGGTGTTGCCTTCGTAATTTTAGGCGCTGGTTTGCTTCCAATGTTTGCAAGTTCCTTATTACTATCGTCCTACGGCGTCATCCTGGCTTCGTGTTTGGGAAGTTTTTTGGTTCTGATGGGGGTTTTGGTAGTGTCGCGCCGACTCCGGAATACAATGGCGATATTGATCGTAGGCCTCATGTTCGGGAGTTTTGCAAGTGCAATTGTCGGAGTCCTTACCTATTACAGCACAGCCGAACAACTGCAAAAATTTTCATTTTGGGCTTTGGGCAATCTTGGTAATTTATCTTGGGATTCTGTACTTTTTCTCGCAATTGCAGTTACACTCGGATTACTGCTTGCAATTTTGTGCATTAAGCCGCTCAATGCTTTACTGCTCGGTGAGAATTATGCAAAGAGCCTTGGCGTCAATTTAAAAAAAAGCCAATTTCTAATCATTATTTCGACAAGTGTTTTGGCCGGAAGCATTACGGCATTTGCCGGACCAATTGCTTTCGTCGGACTTGCGGTTCCGCATATTGCGAAGCTGTTGTTAAGAACCAGCAGCCACAACATTCTTTTTTGGGGCACATTCATCTGCGGAGCGATCATCATGTTGGCCTGTGACATGCTTTCGCATCTTCCGGGAAGCGACATCACACTTCCGATTAATGCAATAACTTCAATAATCGGTGCACCGATTGTTATTTGGCTACTTGTTCGAAAACATAACACCTTATCGTGATGAAGCAGGAAATAGTACTCCAGACGGAAAACCTCAGCATCGGCTACAACCATAAAAAGCAGCAAAATGTTGTTTCTTATAATATCAATATTGCGCTTCAAAAAGGGCAATTAATTTCCCTGATTGGTGGGAATGGTGCCGGGAAGTCCACATTGCTTCGCACCATTACCGGAATACAAAAACCAATTGCAGGTGATGTGAATCTCAAAGGAAAAAAGATCTCCGATTTCGATACATTGGCTTTGTCCCAACAACTGAGCATTGTTTTGACTGAAAAACTTCCACCGGGAGATCTGACTGTTTTTGAACTAATTGCTTTGGGTCGGCAACCTTATACAAATTGGATTGGGACACTTACCGAACTTGACCATGTCAAAATTTCAGAAGCAATGCATCTGGCTGAAGTCACACATCTGTCCGACAAAAAACATTATGAGATTAGTGATGGCCAACTTCAGAAAGTTTTGATTGCGCGGGCTTTGGCGCAAGATACGCCACTTATTCTACTCGATGAACCAACAACACATCTTGATCTATTGCACAAAGTCTCTTTGTTCCGGTTGCTGAAAAAACTCACGGAAAGCGGGAAATGCATTCTGTTTTCTACACACGATATCGATCTGGCGATTTCGTTTAGTGATGAAATGATCCTCATGAAATCTGGGATTGTCATTCAGGGAACTCCTTTAAAACTAATTTCAAATGGTGCTTTAAAGAACCTTTTTGAAGATGAAAACATCACTTTTGATGAGCAAAAAGGCAAGTTTATTTATAAATTACTTTAATTCCGGCATCGTTTGACTTATCTTTAGGATTCCAAAAATCTTTGCGATGAAAATTCTACTGCTGCTGCTACTAATTATGACCGGATCATCCGGATTCTCGCAGGCTGCGGTCGAACTCACCCCAGGTGGATTTGCAACCGTCGCATTTGAAAGGCCGGCACGTACCAATGAACAGTTGCTGGAACGGGCTCGAGGCTGGGCAATTATCTTCAACCGAAATAACGACAATCCTGTCGATGTCTATGATGTTTCAGAAACCGGCGTTAGCATCGATGCGTTCCGGAACAACGCGTTTTTTTATCGGAACAGAGGCGAAGTCTATTACCACAGGATCCGGTATACAATGAGAATCGAGTTTGGTGAGAAAACTTATTCGATAAATTTTCGAGTAAAGGAAATTTACACTGACAACACGCTGACAGAGCTTACAACTGCTGATTTTTTCGCGCCTGATGGTCGATTAAAAGAAGATTATGAAGAAGTAAAACCTTCGCTAGAAACCAGTGCTAACACGGTGATCAATTCTTTTGCTTCTTACATGGCTGCCGATTAGATCTGGATCTGACGTTTGGCCTCGCCTATTGCGAATGCGACTGCGTTAGCCAAATTATAGCTTCTCACGAGAGGCGAGATCGGTATTGTCAGATGATTTTCGAATTGCCGCATGACATCATCGCTTAATCCGACGCTTTCCTTTCCGAAAACGAGCCAATCTTCGTCTTGAAATTGATTGGTTAAGTACGATTTTTCACTGTGTGAACTAAACAGGAATACACGACTTGGATCGGCGACAACCGAAATCCATTCGGCAACATTCTGATATTGATGCCATTCGAGATGTACCCAATAATCCAGGCCTGCGCGTTTAAGATTCTTGTCGGTTATTTCAAATCCGAATGGATGTACCAGGTGCAGGCGGTTTCCGGTTCCGACGCATAGGCGCCCAATGTTTCCGGTGTTATTTGGTATTTCAGGTTCGATCAGAACGATATTCAGCATGAGCTATATTTATATTTTATCTTCAATTTGAAGCAATGTAGACACTTCTATAACTTCCCCCGATTTCAAATTGTCTAAATGGATGTCGCCGATCCGTACGCGAATCAATCGCAAGGTCGGAAAACCAACCGCAGCAGTCATCTTACGAACCTGCCGGAATTTGCCTTCTGTCAACGTTATTGAAATCCAGCTCGTCGGGCCGTGGCGTTCATCACGGATTTTCTGCGTACGAAGAGGAAAATCAGGAGTTTCCAACAATCGCGCTTCACATTTCCGGGTTTGATATTTTTGTCCGTCAAATCCAATTTCAACACCTATTTTAAGCCTTGCGACAGCCGCTGAAGTAATTATGCCGTCAACTTGGACAAAGTATTCTTTTTCAACTTTCTTGCTTCGGATAGCTTCGCTTACGTTTCCGTCGGTTGTCAGCAAAAGCAACCCTTCCGAATCTTCATCGAGTCGGCCAATCGCCATTGTACCTTCGGGAAAATCATGCAGTTCGCCAAGAAGTTTCTTCTTTCGCTTGAGTTCGTAGATGAACTGGCTCAGATATCCGTAAGGTTTATGTACGAGAAAATGACGATGCTCCACTATCCTAAATTTACGCAAAGATAGGCACCAATAATTACCGGATGGCATAAAGCAATGTTAATGGCAGCTTTTTAAATATAAAAAAGGTGTAATATTATGAGACTAACCAACTATAATAGATATGGCAACTGATGACAATTCAAGGAAAGATTTAGGGGATAAAAAGATATTCGGGGAACAGCATTTTGAGCAACATCGTGACTTTAATGAAGGATTCAGCGCGGAGAACCTGCCGAAAGATTATAATCCGTCACAACTGAAATCGGAGACAGTGACTGATGAGCAAGGAAATGAGAAAACGGTTGAACGTGCACGGCATACTGAATTGGATCCAAATGCAGATGCGGCAAAAACCGCTGATGAAAGCGCCGACAACCAGATTATTGAAAAAGGTGATTCGCCACAGAACCGCGATCGTAATTACGATACAGAAGCAGATCGTTATCCGGCGTCACATCCTGACAATCACGTACATCGTGGCAACATGAATGTTGAGGAATAACATCTGGCTAAGTTTCTTCTGTTTAAATAATTGTTATTTTTGCTTAGTGCGGAATCATCTGCAGCATAATTTGTAGGTATTAATGTCTGAACAAATAGAAAAAATTAGCCGAATAAAACTTATTTTTTCGGTCATCAAACAATCCCTTCAAGGAAAAGAGGCAGACTATACAACGGGAAGCATCCGACTTTCTGTTGTTCTTCTTGCCATTCCGATGATGCTTGAGATGGTGCTTGAATCTGTATTTGCTTTGGTTGATCTCTATTTTGTCGGACATCTCGAAAATAGCAGCTACGCCATCCAAACTGTCGGTTTAACCGAATCAGTACTCACAATAATCTACTCGCTTGCTATAGGAATGAGTATGGCAACAACAGCAGTTGTTGCAAGGCGCGTTGGCGAGAAAAACCCTGTCGCAGCGGCAAAAGCAGGAATGCAGGCAATTTTGGTGGCAGTGATGGTGACCACAGTTTTGAGTGCTCTTGGATTTACGTACGGCACGTACATACTATTGTTCATGGGTGCATCACCTGAAGCCGCGGCTCATGGAACGCCATTCATCAGGATAATGATGGGAGGAAGCATCGTTATCATGCTGCTGTTTCTTATCAACGGAATTTTTCGCGGTGCCGGAAATGCTGCAATTGCGATGAAAAGCCTATGGTTGGCCAACATCAGCAACATCATTCTGTGCCCAATATTCATCAATGGCCTCGGACCTGTCCCTGCTTTCGGACTGACTGGCGCTGCAATTGCAACTACGGTAGGAAGAAGCATTGGGGTTTGCTACCAACTTTATCATCTTTTCAACGGCCGTAACATGTTGAAAGTAACGCTTGCTTATCTGAAGCCGGATTGGGAACAGATAAAACCAATAATTAAAATTGCTTCACCGGCGGTATTTCAATTTGTGATTGCCTCTTGTAGTTGGGTTTTCCTTGCTCAGTTGGTTGCAACAACCGGCGGTGACGAAGGATCGGCAGGCTATCAGACTGCAATGCGGCTGATGATGTTTTTCTTGTTGCCTGCGTGGGGATTAAGCAACGCAGCAGCAACGTTGGTCGGGCAAAATTTGGGTGCAAATGAAATTAGACGTGCTGAGGAATCGGTTTTGAAAACAGCAAAATACAATGCAATCTATATGGGCGTTGTAATGCTGATATCGCTATTTGGCGCTGAGTTCATCACAAGTTTATTTACAAATGACGTTCGGGTGCAACAGATCGCAGTTCGTGCAATCCGCATTACCGCGATGGGTTACATATTCTACGGAATCGGTATGGTAATGATCAACGCATTTAATGGCGCAGGTGACACGAAAACTCCAACTTGGATAAACTTCTTTGGATTCTGGTGCTTCCAAATCCCGCTCGCGTATTATCTGGCGAAATATCTGATGATGGGACCCGACGGGGTTTTTATCGCAATTCCTGTGGCTGAAACCGCGATTACAATCGTCGGCGTAATACTATTCCGAAAGGGAAAATGGAAAAAGATCCAAGTATAGCTACAGTTTGAAATAAGGATTGTAGATGATGCCGATGCAATTTCCCCAAGGATCCTGCAAACTTGCAACTACAATTTCTCCGCCAACATTCTGCGGACTCTCATGTGGCTTGGCGCCGATCGAGATCAGTTCTTCATAAGCAATTTGCACATCGTCAACTGCCCAATAAACCAGAACATTGTCGGATTTTATGGTTTGTGAGTTGCCCGTTGGATGCAAACCCAATTCGTATCCACCAACTTCAAAGCCAATATAAAAAGGTTCATTAAAGTAGGGTTCAGCGCCAAATGCTTTCGTGTACCACGCCTTCGCCTGTTGCAGGTCTTCCACTTTATAAATTACGGTCCGAAGACCTTTCATGATTTTATTCATCGTCAATTACTTGTCATATAGTGTTTTATCCCGCAAATGACAGCTTCGGAGTGCCGAGGCAATTATATAATAATATCTTAAAATTGTGTAAAAAGCCACTCTTAATGAAATCATAATTTAGTAAAAAATTAAAGCACCACTTTTTGCACCCGAATATGATTAACCTAAAATTAATTGCCATGAAATCACTATCACTCCTCATCTCGTCAATAGTACTTGTAATTGCAGGTTACTTCTTTACAGTTGATTTTAAATATTCATCGGAATCTAATTATTTGATTTACATGAGCATGCTTCTTATCCTGATGTTCATCTGCATCCTGGGGATCGTTATCAATCTGCCTATGATCAATACAGGAAGAAAAAAAGTACGTACACTAATATATAACAGTTATTCAGACAAACGTATCAAGAATAAAAGTTTCGACAGCCGCTTCGAGATTTTATAATTTAATTACCATAAACTTGACCTGAAGAACGACCTGCAAATGCGGGTCTTTTTTTTTGCGCTCTTTTTTTGAAACCATCCAACTGACGAGAAATTCAGTACTTTTACGAATTAAATTCTTACAATGGACGCGGCTACTATTATTATCATTTTCCTCATTGCACTTGCAATCGGGATCTATATCGGCAAAGTAATATTTTCATCAAAGTTCCAAGCAACCAGGACAAGTTTAGATGAAAAACTGATTGCTGCTTCATCGCAATTAACCCATCTGAAAGAGCAGCACTTCGCAGAGAAATGTGCGGTTGAAAAACAAATACTGCAGCTCGAGGCAGACAAAGAACGTATACGCACCGAAAAAGACGCGCTTGCTGTTCAACTAACGAAAAAGGAAGCTGACTTTGATCATCTTTTCGAACGCAACTCTGAGCAAAAACAGGAAGTCGAAAAGCTACAGGAAAAATTCACGAAGGAGTTTGAAAACCTGGCGAACAAGATCCTGGAGGAAAAGTCAAATAAATTTACGGAGCAGAATAAGGAGAACCTCAAGAATATATTATCGCCTTTACAGGATAAAATTCACCTTTTTGAGAAGAAGGTTGAAGATACGCACAAGGAAAGTATTGACTATCACGCCGCTTTACGCCAGCAAATATTAGGTCTGCGCGAGATGAATGAAACGATGAGCCGTGAAACGCTGAATCTTACGCGTGCGTTAAAAGGCGACAGCAAGATGCAGGGAAATTGGGGTGAATTAGTTCTTGAGCGCGTGCTCGAAAAATCAGGATTGGAAAAAGGACGCGAATATGAAATGCAGCAAAGCTTCACGAATGAATTCGGACAACGCGTATTTCCCGATGTTGTAATAAACTTGCCCGATGGCAAAAAAATGATCGTCGATTCAAAAGTTTCCCTTACTGCCTATGAAAAATTCATCAATGCAGAAGATGAAATTCTGCGCGCCGGCTTCCTGAAGGAACATGTGAACTCCATAAGAAGGCATGTGGAGCAACTCGGAGAAAAGAACTACCATGACCTTTATCAGATTGAAAGCCCTGATTTTGTCCTGCTTTTCATTCCGATAGAACCAGCGTTTGCAATGGCGCTTAATGAAGATTCGGCATTGTACAACAAGGCATTCGAAAAAAATATCGTAATTGTGACTCCTTCGACATTATTGGCCACTTTGCGAACGATAGATAGTATGTGGGCGAATCAGAAGCAACAGGAAAATGCGTATGAAATTGCACGTCAGGCCGGTGCTTTATATGATAAATTTGAGGGATTTGTAGGTGATTTGATCAAACTCGGAAAGAAAATCGACGAAAGTAAAGTGGAATATCAAGGCGCAATGAACAAGCTGGTCGAAGGAAAAGGAAATCTGATCACAAGCGTCGAAAAACTCAAAAAAATGGGTGCTAAAGCAAAAAAAGCATTGCCTGAAAACATTTTGAGACGAGCAGAAAACGACGACGCAGAGCTTCTGAACGAATAGTTGCAATTGGTCTTTCCTGAAGGAAACAGGATGCAGAATAAGTTCTGTCTTCGTAAGCAATTTATTTTTAGTTTGTTACAAAATATTTGCTATTTTTGGAAGTATACTACGTACTTCATGAGCAAAAAATACCTATCCCATTTACTTCTGATTTTATTTGCAGCTTTATCGCTGACATCCTGCAATGACGACGAGCCAGAATATGAACCTGTTTCGCCTGTTGTTGTCGATTTGACGCAGGTACCCTATCCGAAATTATCCGATTACAAATTTTTTGAAGGTCAACTTAAAAATCAGGTTCCTTCGCTCAATGTGCTTCCCTTCGAGCCGGCAAGTTCCCTATTTACAGATTATGCGCTTAAAAAGCGTTGGGTCTGGATGCCGGAAAACGCAAAAGCGACCTATAATGGCAATGGTAATGTGCTCGAACTTCCAGTCGGGGCAGCTTTAATTAAGAACTTTTATTATGATAATGTCCAGAACGTTTCTCCTTCCGGATCTTCAAGAATAGTTGAGACCAGGATAATGATCCGGAAAACCAGCGGATGGATCTTTGCAGACTATGTATGGAATTCGGAACAAACCGAAGCTTATTATGACATGGCCGGAAGCTTCACTCCTGTGACATGGACCGATGGAAATGGTGTCACAAAAAGCACTGATTACCGAATTCCGTCAGAAGAACAATGCATCGTATGTCATAAAACAAAGCAGGTTGTAAATGGTCAGGATATCACAATCCATATCCCGATCGGCATCAAACCACAAAGCATGAACTTCAACTACAATTATGCAGGTGAGAGCAAGAACCAACTTACAAAATGGATCGAGGAAGGTTTTCTTGAAGATGATTTTACACTTCCAATAGCAGCCAATTCAATGGTTGATTACAACGATACTTCCAAATCTCTGGACGTTCGCGCCCGCTCCTATTTCGATGTCAATTGTGCGCACTGTCACCAGGCGAATAGACATTGTGATTATCGGCCGATGCGATTCGCATTCGAAGAAACTGCAAACAATCCGGCAAATATGGGTGTTTGCGTTGAAACCGTCGATATGCAGGAATTTCCATCGGCGCTAAGCCAAATTGTGACTCCGGGAAACATTGAACGCTCCATGTTGTATTACCGTTTGAATACCACTAATGAAGGTTACAGAATGCCGCTGCACGGCCGAACAGTTATTCATGAAGAAGGTCTTGCTCTGATTGAGCAATGGATCAATTCACTTGAGCCTTGCCAATAATATAAATAACAACAAACAACACATCATATGAAAAAAATTACTTTAACATTTGCGGTCATCTTGCTTGCACAGTTCGTGCATGCGCAGGACACTTGTGCTTCCGCGCTTCCATTGCCTGGGCCAGGCCAGTACATCGTGACTGCAGTTAACGGCTCCCAGGTTCCAACTGTTATTTGTACAGCAAACGGTCAGGTGACCAATGCCACTCCGCGTGGCGAATGGTATACTTACACGCCAACAGAAGATCATACTGTTATGATCAGCACCGATGCGCCTCTTAACAATCCGACAGTTGATACCCGGGTACATATTTACAGTGGAACCTGTGCTTCATTGGTTTGCGTTGGAGGTGACGATGATTCGGGCGCCGGATTTTCCTCAGTGGCCACATTCAACGCCGTTGCCAACACCACGTATACAATAGCTTTCGATAACCGTTGGACAGCTAATGGATTTACTTTCTCACTTTCAGAAAGTGCAATAGTGGTTCCGCCACCTGTTCCTGTTTCATTTACTTCACAGGTTTTGGCAACTATTAACAGCAGTTACAATCTTTGTGTTGTCGACATGAACAATGATCATAAAGATGATCTTGTTGGTGTGAATGCCAATAGGATTCGAGTACACTTCCAAAATTCTACTGGACCATTTACGGTAACTGATTTTCCGACGACAAATGCTACTTTTCAGCCTTCATGGAGCATCGCAGCTGGCGATTATAATAAAGATGGATATAACGATTTGCTTTACGGAGGCGGCAGCGGCTTGACATTCATGAAATCCAACAGCACAGGAACGGCTTATACACAAGATACTCCCGGCCAATATATCTTCTGTCAAAGAACGAATTTCGTCGACCTCAACAACGATGGAAACCTCGACGCTTTTTCGTGCCATGATGTCGATCCTAATGTATATTATCTCAATAATGGCAGTGGTGCATTTACTTATTATCAGTCAGGAATCACACCTGGAGCATATCACTTGGGCGTAAGTTCAAATGGTGGAAATTATGGTTCGATCTGGATTGACTACGACAATGATCAGGATCAGGACCTTTTCATCGCTAAATGCGGAAGTGTTCCTCCCGATGAGTTACACAGAAACAATGGCAATGGGACATTTTCCGATATTTCTGCTGAAATGAATCTTTCTGATGCTGGCCAATCATGGTCATGTGCTTGGGCTGATTTTGACAATGATGGCGATATGGATGTCTTGGTTGGAGCCAGTTCGGGAGCGCACAAACTGAAGAAAAACAATCTAAATACTTCAAACAGTGTTGAAGAACCATTCACTGATATCACCGCAGGTTCAGGGTTTGACACTAATACTGCAACGAGCATCGAACATGTAGCATACGACTTCGACAACGACGGACGAGTCGATATTTTGGGCGGCGGCGACAAGATCATGTTCAATATGGGCAACAATTCGTTCGCTCCGATCTCTTATACCGATTTAAGTGTAGGTCCGATCGGGGATTTTAACAATGATGGATTTCTTGATATTCAAAATGGAACTACCATTCGTATGAACTCAGGAAACGACAATAATTGGCTAAAGATCAGCCTTCAGGGAATCCAAAGCAACAGCAATGGAATTGGCGCCCGCGTTGAAATTCATGGTCCTTGGGGAATCCAGATTCGTGATGTACGAAGCGGCGAAGGCTTCAAATATATGAGTACTTTAAACACACACTTCGGTATCGGTACTGCTACAGTAATTGACCAGGTTATTATTAAATGGCCTTCGGGAACTGTGGATGTGATCAATAACCCGACGCCAAATACAAACCTTTTTGTCGTTGAAGGATCAACCCTATTGGGAGTTGCAGACAATACAATCGCTTCATTCAAAGTATATCCAAACCCTGTTAAAGATTTTATCAATTTTAGTTTTGATGAGATGCAGTCTGAAATAAAATCGGCTATTATCTATGATATAACCGGCAAGGCCGTAGTTACAACCGATGCTGTTTCCGATAAACGTGTTGATGTTAAAAAGTTACAATCAGGTACTTATATACTGTTGTTAAAAGACAGTGATGGTAAGCAGTTCAGTCAGAAGTTCATTAAAGAATAATTAAGATCAGGAGCCCGTATCATATACGGGCTTTTTTATGCCTTGTCCCTAAATTTACTTAAAAACCTCAACACCTTATATGCGTAATAATTGTGTTTTGAAAAAGTACGAAAACGGAATAATAATCCGAACCCGCTGAATAATAAACGGGTCTGTTTTAACTGGAAACTAACTCTATATTTGTTTCTGATAATATAAAACAGCTCATTTTGAAAATCGAACTCCATATAACTCTTCTCTTTTTCACATTAGCTTCCTTTGGAATCTGCAGTGCCCAGACAATGCAAGTTGACAGTCTGAAAAGAGTGCTGAAAGTCGCAAAAACAGATACAGCTAAAGTCAACATTTACAATAAGCTATCAAATAAATTCAAGGAAAGCAACCCTGATTCAACCGCATATTACGCCAAGAAAGCAAATGCATTATCTACCAGAATTAACTATCAGCATGGACTTGCCGACTCCTACATCAATTTGGGTAATTCGAATATCATCTTCGGGGACTACAAAAGCGCATTAGCGAATTTTGAAAAGGCGCAATCGCAATATCTAATCTTACTTGAGTTAGATTCCAAAAATAAAATGATGAAAAGTGGCCTGGCTCGGGCATTCGCAAGTGCCGGAGTCGTCTACTCGGAAGAAAGTAATTATTACATGGCTTTGGAAAATTACCAAAAGGCATTGAAGCTGTATGAGGAGACGGATCAAAAAAGCAATATCTCCAAGGCCTACAACAATATCGGCGTCGTATACAAGTCGCTTTCCAACTATCCAAAAGCACTTGAGTATCTTAAAAAAGCATCTGAAGTACAAGAAGCAACAGGCGAACAATCGGCCGCAACAACTTTGACAAATATTGGGGCTATTTATTTTGAACAAAAACGTAACATTAATGCATTAACATATTATAGCAAAGCGGAAAAGCTTTTTAAGGAAACAGACAATACCCGAGGTTTAGCGCTTTTGCAGAATTATTTTGGGGACTACTACAAAAGACAAAATGAATTTGTACTAGCAGAAAAATACTATCGGAATTCATTGGCTTTATATGAAGGAATGGCGAGTAAATTCGGAGCATCACTGGCGTTGTATAAAATTGCCCAGCTATATAGTGATATGAAAAAATATACCGAGGCATTGCCGTTGGCTGTTAAATCATTGGCTTACGCAAAAGAGATTGGCGTACTTGACCAAGCCTTTCATTCTGAAAAATTGCTAAGTGAACTGTATGGAAATCTAAACAACCCGACGCTTTCGCTTGTTCATTACAAAGAATATATCAAAGCGCGGGACAGCATCACGAATCAGGAAAACAACAAGAAGCTCGCAATGGCGGAAATGACTTTTGAATACAAGAAGAAAGAGGCATTGTTAGCTGAAACAAGCAAGAGACAAACACAACTAACGATTTTTATCATTCTGGGAGCCTTGCTTCTTCTCGGATTGATATTGGTCACTTATAACCGGATGCAGGTTAAACGCCGACTAACACTTCAAAAAGAAGTAGCAGAATACGAACAAAAAGCACTGCATCTTCAGATGAATCCGCATTTTGTTTTTAATTGCCTGGGTTCTATTTCTAGTTTCATCGTCCAAAACGGAACCGACTCAGCTTTAAAATATCTGTCAAAGTTTTCGAAACTAATGCGATTGACACTTGAGTATTCGAAAGGATCATTAATTCCGATCGACAAGGAAATTGAAAGCCTGCAAAATTACCTCGAACTGGAACAGCTGCGTTTTCACAATAAATTCGAATTTAAAATTACATCAAGTCCGAGTGTCGAATTCAACATGGGACTTCCGCCGCTTCTGATTCAGCCATTCGTAGAAAACGCGATCTTACACGGAATTGTTCCAAAGGAAGGAAATGGAAAAATAGAAGTAAGCTTTGATGTTCAAAATCGTCAACTCATTTGCAGCATCATCGACAACGGAATCGGTTTGTCACAGTCAATCCAGAACAAGGAAAATTCAGTTACAGCCCATAGATCGATGGCGCTTGAAATTACAAAGAAGCGGTTGGAGATCATGGAATCGACCACATCCAAATCGGCACAAATAGAAATAACGGAAATTGAAAATACAAATGGTCAAACAGGCACAAGAGTTATCTTACGGCTTCCAATCCAATATATTCCTTAAAAAATGACAACAGCAGTATTAATTGACGACGACAAACATCTGCGGACAGGCCTGAAAGCGCTGTTGGAAAGATATACGCAGGACATCATAATTATTGGCGAAGCTGATAGTGTAAAAACGGGAATAGCAGTGATCGACAAGCTGAAGCCTGAGGTTATTTTCCTCGATATTCACCTTAATGACGGAACTGGTTTCGATATTTTGGAACAGCTTGCGAAAGGTAATGGGAAAATCAATTCACATATAGTTTTCATCACAGCACATGAACAATACGCAGTAAAGGCTTTTAAATTCAGCGCGCTCGATTTTATTCTAAAGCCCGTAGATCCTGAAGAATTGCAGAATACGATGACGAAAATAAAAACGGCAGTCGGAAAAAGCAATTCATTTGAGCACATCGATCTGTTGCTTGAAAACATCCGAAAGAAGGTCGACAATTTTAAACGGATAGCACTTTCAACCAGCGATGGAATTCATTTGTTTGATGTATCGGATATCATTCGATGTGAGGCAAAAATCAATTATACGCAGTTTTTCATCAAGAACCACAAGCCAGTCCTGATATCAAGAACATTAAAAGAATACGAGGAATTACTGACGGAACATGGATTTGAACGCATCCATCAATCGCATCTGATCAACTTATCTTATTTGAAATCTTATATAAAAAATGATGGCGGGTACGTGATTATGGCCGATAATACGAGCATCCCAATCGCCCAAAGTAAAAAAGACAAATTGCAGGAGCTAATAAAAGCGCTTTAATGATACAAAACAACCCATACCAAATCCTTAAAATCAACAACATGAAGAAAATACTACTCTTATTACTGCTTTTTGCCGGGATGGCGAATGCACAGATTGTGAATATCCCTGATGCCAATTTCAAAGCCAAGTTGATTACTGCCGGTGTCGATGCAAACAGCGACGGGGAAATTGAACAAAGCGAAGCTGCAGGAATAACCATTTTAGATGTGGCCCAAGCTCAAATAGCTGATATGACAGGAATCGAAGCATTTACAGGTCTCTCAATCTTGGTTTGTTTTGAAAATCAGATCACAACATTGGATCTAAGCAATTCCACCAACCTAAGTAGTGTATATTGCTATAGCAACTTACTTACTGATTTAAACATTACCGGACTATCCTCCTTGCAACAATTGTATTGTAATGATAATCAACTTACGACCTTAGATGCCGGTGGTTTAACTTTTCTATCCAATCTGAATTGCTCCGATAACAACATTTCGACGCTGAATATTAACGGATGTGCAGGTCTTACCGAATTGAAGTGCGCGGGAAATGATTTATCGTCGATCAACGTCAGTGAATCAGTGAACCTAACAACATTGGATTGTTCTTCAAATTCATTATCATCAATCAATGTTACATCACTTTCGAATCTTATCAACTTCAACTTTTCCAATAATAATTTATCCTCAATTGATCTTTCAGCGCTGACAGATTTAGAAAATCTAAATTGCCACGATAACCAACTAAGCACCATCGACCTCAGCGGGTTAATTAATCTGATTAGTTTGCAATGCGGACAAAATGAGCTATCAGATCTGAATGTCAGCGCCCAAATTGCTCTCGAAGAATTGCATTGTTTTGATAACAATCTTACTATGATAAACGTTAGCGGCCTAGTCAATTTAAGAGAATTGGAGTGTTCAACGAACGAAATAAGTTCTTTAGATTTGACGGGATTGAATGATCTCGAACACGTGGGCTGTGCGGATAATAATATCACAGTACTCGATGTCAATACTTTTACGGATCTTAAATATTTGAACGTCAGCGGAAATCCGCTTTCTACGTTGGAGGTCAGCGGATTAATAAACATGCTTACTTTAATATGCCCATATACTCAACTTACTGAGTTAAACGTATCAACAATGGTGAATCTCCAGGTACTCAACTGTAGATCGAACTTGCTAACCGAGCTGGACCTAACTAATAATACTGAGCTATTTTTTCTAGATTGCTCGATCAATCAATTGACCTCGTTGGAAGTTACCCAGCTAACCGAATTGCGATCATTACTCTACGGAAACAATGCACTTCCAAACGTTGATTTTTCAAATTTACCTTTTTTGCAGGAACTGTTTCTGGATAGTACCGGTAGAACTTCACTTGATGTCAGCAACCAACCTTACTTGACGACATTGTTCTGTGGTAACAATCCTATTTCAGTCGTTGACGTATCAAATCTTACCCAACTAAATACTCTGTCCTGTGGAGGGCCTGCATTGACGCAACTGTATATGAAGAATGGCCGACAAGAATTTTTAGCAATGCAAATGAGTCCTAATCTCGCTATCGTCTGCGTCGATGAATCACAAGTTACTCCGGTAACAACCGCGGTTTCCAGCGCTGCAGGTTCTGGTGCGACTATTACTACTTATTGTACTTTCGTTCCAGGTGGAAATTACAACACGATCAATGGCTTGTCAAAGTTTGACCTTACCAATGATGGATGTAATGCAACAGATGTTTCCACCAGTAATCTTCGCATTAATATTTCCGATGGGATACTGAACGAAGCATCGTTTGTGAATGCTTCATCTCAATATGCGTTTTATACAGGAGTCGGTAATTTTACAATTACGCCGCAACTTGAAAACCCGGCTTATTTCGTTGTTTCACCAGAAACCACTACTTTCAACTTTCCTCAGCTGAATAACTCAACACAAACTCAAGATTTCTGTTTAACCGCAAACGGCATTCATCCTGATCTTGAAATTGTTCTGATACCACGCGGAGCTGCACGCCCCGGATTCAACGCACAATATCAGGTAATTTACAAAAACAAGGGAAATCAAACGCTTTCGGGAACGATAAACGTGATTTTTGATGACGTTAAATCGGACTTTGTGGCGGCAGGACCAAGTGTGGATAACCAAACCCCTAGTTCATTAATTTGGAATTATGCTGATCTTCGGCCGTTCGAAAGCAGGGAAATCACATTTACATTGAACATTAATTCGCCGTTAGAAGTTCCTGCCGTAAATGCAGGTGACATACTTGACTTTACTGCCAGCATCAATTTTGCTACCGGCGACGATACTCCAGCTGATAATATCTCAGTCTTACATCAGGAAGTAATAAATTCCATGGATCCAAATGCCAAGACTTGTCTCGAGGGCGATTCGATTTCTCCGTCTGAAATAGGAAATTATCTCCATTACAACATTGAGTTTGAAAACCTAGGAAATGCCGAGGCTGTGAATGTGGTTGTGAAAGACATAATTGACACGGCCATGTTTGATATCAATTCACTTCAGGTATTACATTCATCCCATGAAATGCGTGCAACGATACATGGTAATATAATTGAGTTTATTTTCGAAAATATTAATCTTGCTCCAGCTGCGGGTGATCCACCAGTTGGCGGACACGGAAATGTATTGTTCAAAATAAAAACGTTAAACTCTTTGGTTGAAGGCGATGAAGTAGCAAATACAGCTAACATCTTCTTTGATTACAATGCACCAATTGCAACAAATGAATCACGAACTGCATTCGAAGCATTGAATATTCCTCATAATAACATTGACCAAAGCATCATAATGTATCCGAACCCAGCGAGCAACAATGTCAACATCGAATGCAGCAGCATGATCAAGACCATTGAGTTATTTGACATCCAAGGCCGAATCCTTGAAATGATAATTGTAAATTCCAACACAAAGCAACTAGACATTTCAGATAAATCAACAGGAATTTATTTTGTGAAAATCACCAGTGAAAACGGTGCGAAAGCCGAGAAACTGGTAAAGGAATAATCTAAGATTCTCTAAAATATAAAAGCCCCAATAATTTGGGGCTTTTGCTTTTTCTATAAAGTTTAATTACTTGCTCAAGTACATTTTTCTTCGTGAATATAATTCGTAGAATTGGTCATCTTTCAGATCATCGATGAACAAAATACTTTCACCTGTCGATTTCATTTCAGGCCCAAGCGCTTTGTTTACATTCGGGAATTTGCTGAATGAGAATACCGGTTGTTTTATAGCGTAGCCTTTTAACTGCGGATTAAATTTGAAGTCGGTGACTTTGTTATGTCCAAGCATCACTTTGGTCGCATAGTTCACATAAGGTTCGCCATATGCTTTTGCGATGAACGGAACCGTTCGCGATGCACGCGGATTGGCTTCAATAATATAAACGGTGTCATCTTTTATCGCAAATTGTATATTGATCAAACCGACAGTCCGCAAAGCTAAAGCAATTTTATGTGTATGATCTTTAATCTGCTGCATTACAAATTCGCCCAAATTGAATGGTGGCAATGTAGCATTGGAGTCACCCGAATGGATTCCGCATGGCTCAATATGTTCCATAATTCCGATTATATAAACATTTTCACCGTCACAAATAGCATCAGCTTCAGCTTCAATCGCACCATCGAGATAATGATCAAGCAACAGTTTATTTCCGGGGATATTTTTCAGAAGGTCAATTACATGCTCTTCAAGTTCCTGCTTGTTGATCACAATTTTCATTCCCTGGCCACCAAGTACGTACGAAGGACGCACTAACAATGGAAAGTCAAGAACATCAGCCAAAGCCGAAGCTTCATCTGCAGTTTCTGCAATTCCGAACTGTGGAAAAGGAATTTTTAACTCTGTCAGCAATTCCGAAAATCTTCCACGGTCTTCAGCCAAATCGAGTGCATCAAAACTTGTCCCGAGAATTTTAATTCCGTAACGATCCAGCTTTTCAGCGAGCTTCAATGCTGTTTGTCCGCCGAGTTGAACGATGACCCCTTCAGGTTTTTCATGTCGGATGATATCGTAAATATGCTCCCAGAATACAGGCTCAAAATACAATTTATCGGCTGTATCGAAATCGGTAGAGACCGTTTCCGGATTGCAGTTGATCATGATGGTTTCGTATCCACATTCTGACGCTGCCAAAACTCCGTGCACACATGAATAATCAAATTCAATTCCTTGACCGATCCTGTTCGGGCCTGATCCCAAAACAACTACTTTCTTTCTATCCGTTACAATGCTTTCATTATGGACGTATGTTTCTCCGCTTCCTAACGTGATCTCAGCTTCGAACGTGGAGTAATAATATGGTGTTTTCGCTGTAAATTCAGCAGCACATGTATCAACCAGTTTGTAAACACGTTTGACATTCTGCTCTTCGCGAAGCTTGTAAACCTGGCTTTCAAGGCAATTCATCATGTGCGCAATCTGCCTGTCTGCGAATCCTTTTTGCTTTGCTTCCAACAAAATTTCTTTTGGAAGTGTGTCGATGTTATATTTTGAAACTTCTTTTTCAAGCGTATATAATTCCTCATATTGCTTCAGGAACCACATGTCGATTCTCGTAATTTCGTGAATACGGCTCAACGGAATTCCCATTGCAATCGCATCGTAAATCACAAAAACACGATCCCAGCTTGGATGCGTTAGTTTATCGATTATCTGTTCGTAGTTTCTGTAGCCTTTTCCGTCAGCTCCGAGTCCGTTGCGTTTGATCTCCAGCGACTGTGTGGCTTTGTGCAATGCTTCCTGGAACGATCGTCCGATTCCCATGACCTCGCCTACTGATTTCATTTGCAATCCCAAAGTTCTGTCGGCTCCCTCGAATTTATCGAAATTCCAACGTGGAATTTTCACGATTACATAATCAAGTGTCGGTTCAAATAACGCCGATGTATTTTTGGTGATTTGGTTGCTGAGTTCGTCAAGGTTGTAACCAAGTGCAAGTTTGGACGCCACTTTGGCAATAGGATAGCCTGTTGCTTTAGATGCCAATGCCGACGATCTTGAAACACGCGGGTTGATTTCTATGGCGACAATATCTTCTTTTTCGTCAGGTGAAACTGCAAACTGTACGTTGCAACCGCCGGCAAAATTTCCGATGCTGCGCATCATCAGGATCGCCATATCGCGCATTCGTTGGAACGTACAATCCGATAACGTCATTGCAGGTGCAACAGTGATCGAATCACCGGTGTGGATTCCCATTGGATCCATATTTTCAATCGAACAGATAATTACGACGTTGTCATTTTGATCACGAAGCAGTTCAAGTTCATATTCTTTCCAGCCTAAAAGAGCTTTATCAATTAAAACCTCGTGGATTGGCGAAGCTTCTAGTCCGCGGGTCAGCAGCTCATCAAAATCTTCTTTTTTGTGTACGAATGCTGCTCCGGTTCCGCCAAGCGTAAATGAAGGCCGAATTACGAGCGGAAATCCGAACTCCTGCGCAATCTCTTTTCCTTTCAGGAATGAAGTCGCTGTTTTTGCAGGTGCAGTTGGAACATCGATTCTTGCAAGAAGCTGTTTGAACTGCTCCCGGTCTTCGGTGATGTTAATCGCGTTGATGTCAACACCGATGAGACGAACGTTGAAATCCTGCCAGATGCCTTTTTCGTCTGCTTCCAGGCACAGGTTTAAAGCTGTTTGACCGCCCATTGTTGGCAACACGGCATCAATTTGCGGATGTGCCTTAAGGATCTCGATAATTGATTTTGTAGTAAGCGGCTTCAGGTAAATATGATCGGCCATTGACGGATCGGTCATGATTGTTGCCGGATTCGAGTTGATGAGGATAACTTCGATTCCTTCCTCCCGGATGGAGCGCGCTGCCTGTGAACCTGCATAATCAAATTCGCATGCCTGCCCGATTACAATTGGCCCTGAGCCTATTATTAACACTGATTTTATTGAATGATCTTTTGGCATTATGTTTAGTAGTGAGTAGTTGTAGTTAGTAGTTAATCTTGGTTGTAGGTTGTGGTTATTGGTTGTCGGTTTGCTCTTTGCCCTGAACCTTGCACCTTGAACCCTGAACCTTGCAACATTTTTAGCCCTGATGGCAGCGGCATCCTTTTGGTCCGCTTCTTTATCGGGCAAAAGATAAAGCGAACAGCAGGAATAGCTTCAAAACGTCCGTATCAATGACTTTCGACTTTCGACTTCGTTCCCGACAAGGTAAAAAAAAAGGCGATACTAATAGAAGTAACGCCTTGATTTATGCTTTGTTCAAACATTATTTTTTGTGTCGTGGTTCAGATGAAACGGTCAATTTGTGACGGCCTTTCGCTCTTCTGCGAGCCAGCACCTTTCTTCCATTTGCAGAAGCCATTCTGTCCATAAATCCGTGCTTATTTCTTCTTTTTCTTTTCGATGGTTGAAACGTTCTTTTGCTCATTGCTGTGTATCTTTAAAAATCTTATTTAAATATCTTTTTGAGGTCCGAAATCATGCCGTTCCAAAACCGAGTGCAAATATACGAAGACTTTTTTTCCGTACAAGTTGTTTTGCAAAAATATTTATAATTCCTTTTACTATCTTTGCGCTTCCTAATATACATCCCATGTTTCACAGAAATATCAAACTTATTATAGCCGCACTGCTTGTAATTACAGGCATTTGGCAGATTGTGGAAGACAATATCGGTAATGGAATTTTTCTGATTCTGCTCACGATTATCCCCATTTTCCTTTATTTCAAAAACGAATTTATTTTATTGGCGTTTCTGAAGCTTCGGAAGCAGGATTTCCCCGGTGCTCAAAAGTGGCTGTCCTACATCAAAAACCCTGAAACGGCACTTGTCCGCAAACAGCAAGGCTACTATAATTACCTGCACGGAATCATGATGTCGCAGACGAATCTTATCCAGGCCGAGAAATACTTTAAAAAAGCCATCCAACTGGGCTTGTCGATGGACATGGATCTTGCAGTCGCAAAGCTGAATCTTGCCGGAGTTGCGATGAGCCGCCGACGTAAACTTGAAGCAACGACGCTGTTGAATGAGGCTAAGAAACTCGACAAACAGAATATGCTTAAGGACCAGATCACGATGATGAAGGATCAGATGAAGAAGATGTAAGTAATTTGAAAATGTACCAATTTGAAAATTAGTTGGCCACGAATTCACGAAAGTATCATTCGTGAATTCGTGGCCAGCATTTTTTCACATAATATTTTGGCAAGATAGCCGCAGCTCATTATCACATTTCCAAATTGAGTAATTAATATCCTTCCAACGGAATTTCTATCTGATATTTCTTTCCAGTTGTATTAACCAAATTTCTCTCGCGAAGCCACGGATTGTGAACTTTGAGTATCTTGTAATTGATACCTTGCCCTTTTGCCCACATCGCCAAATCTTCAATTGAAGTTGTAACCTCAACAGTTTTTGAAGGTAAGTTGCGATAAAGATCTTCAGGAACAATATTAAATCCGTATTTATCAGGATTCTTCATGATTTCTTTCAGAGCCAGGATCCTGAAGACGTAACGTGCAGTTTCATCTGTCAACAGCAGATCGTAGTAATCACTTACCTTTTGAAATTCGATCTGACGGTTTACGCCCGTGATTCCGCCATTATAAGAAGCTGCCGCAAGTGTCCATGTTCCAAACCTTTTCTTTGCATCAAGAAGATATTTGCAAGCCGCCTCGGTAGATTTTTCGAGATGGTAACGCTCGTCTACGGTTTCGCTCACTTCCATATTGTATTCTTTCGCGGTCGCAGGCATAAATTGCCAAACACCTCGCGCTCCGGCGGAAGAAACCGCATTTACGAGTCCGCTTTCAATGACAGCAAGATATTTGAAATCATCCGGAACGCCATATTTTGCAAGAATAGGTTCAATAATCGGAAAAGCACGGTTGGCTCTTTTGATGATTAATAATGTAGTGGCATCAAGATTCGCATTGACAAGTAATTCACGGTCAAAACGCTCCTTTACATCATAAATATGAAGCGGGGCTTTTTCGCCTGCAAAATCAACTGTTGCAGGGAAATATCGGTATGTTCCTTCGCGGGTAATTTCCTTTTTTGTTTCGGTCGACACACCATTTATAAGCAGTACGCTTACCAGCAGCGCGCCTAAAATCGGCCCTATGATCTTTATCCTGTTCATTTTCATTCTGTTTATATTGTAAACTTACGAAAAAGGCTTTTGGTATTAATCGTTTAAAATAATTTTCGGGAGATTTTCATTGAGCCATTTGAACTTGTTCAGGATCATGATATGTGTTCCTCCTTTTACGGAAATGTAGTTTTTGAGATAACGCGCCGGAAAAATCAGATCATTGTCGCCATGAATGTGGATCACCTTTTTGTCCGGGACTTTTCTGTCCCACAAAATAATATTCTTGATTGCCCAATCAAGATACTGCTGGTCGCGCATTGCCAGAAACCGATTGTACAATTTTACCCTTTTCCCGATTAAAGTTCCCAATGGCATTTTTGCGATCCGGTCGACCTGCCGAATCAAGCTTGTGGGTAATATTTTGTAAAGGCCGAGAGTCTTTGCGAGCCGCATACGATAAGGAAATTCCGCGTTGCATTTGGCGCTTGAGATTATTATCACTTTTCGCACCGGAAGAAGCTTAGCCATTTCCTGAACTATTATTCCGCCAAACGACACGCCGATGAGAACAGGGTCTTCATGATGGATTTCTGCCGCCATACGTTTCACGTAATGCGTCAGACTTTCATTCGGCGATGGAACAAACCATTCCAGCAGAAAAGTTTCAAAAGTATCTTCGGGAAGCTTTATGTTTTCAAATATATCGGAACTTGCAGCAAGTCCGGGTACAAAATATACAGGTATTTTGGTCATTTCTGATTTAACGAATTAGTAACAGGTTTCCGCAAATTATTGCCGAAATTAGTAATAAAATTAGTTGTTTTGAAGCTGATTGCTGCGCACAGAATTTTAATTTATCAAGAAATTATGACTACTAAATTATTTCCTGCCGATTCACGAGGGAAAGCCGACTTTGGATGGCTCAAGGCAAATTTTTCGTTCTCATTCGGGAACTTCTATAATCCGGAAAAGGTGCAGTTTGGAATGCTGCGCGTATTGAACGACGATACGATTGCCGCAGGTGCAGGTTTCGGAACGCATCCGCACGAGAACATGGAAATCATTACGATTCCGCTGGAAGGTGGGCTAAAACATCGTGACAGCATGGGAAATGAGGGTGTCATCGGTTTTGGTGAAGTCCAGGTAATGAGCGCCGGAACCGGCATCGAACATTCTGAGATGAATGCCAGCACAACACAACATGCAAAAACGCTTCAACTGTGGGTTTTTCCTGAAATAGAAGATGTTGAGCCAAGGTATGACCAGAAATCATTTGATTTGGAGCAGAAAATCAATACCTTTGTAACTGTAGTGTCGCCTCACAATCTAAAGGATGGCGAGGCACTTTGGGTTTACCAACAAACGTTCTTCAGCCTGGGGATATTTGAACCCGGGCAAGAAATAAACTATCAGCTTAAAATTGAAGGTAATGGCGTCTATCTTTTCCTGATCGAAGGCGAAATTGAGGTTGGTGGCCAAACTGTTCAGCAACGCGATGCTATTGGGATTATTGATACGCAGGAATTCACTCTGAAGACAAAATCCCGATCAAAAATATTGTTGGTCGAAGTGCCAATGAAACACAAATAAAATGGAAGCCGAGAAAACGATGGAGATTAAGGACAACACGTTTACAAGACAATTCGAAACCCTTGTAAATGGAAAAATTATCGCGGTCGAATATTCGTTTCAGGAGAAGAAAATTTTCCTGACTCGCATCAACAAACCTGATGGCTTCGAAGATGACGCACTTCTTGACGAATTCCTCAAAAATATAATGGCGATTGCTATTGAACGCAAGCTTAAAGTTGTGCCGATACTTCCGAAGATTGCGGCCTTTTTCAGGAGAAACCCGGTTTATCGGGAACTTTTGCCTCCGGGAATCAAAATCTAATTACTCTACAATAAGTTTTTTAGTCGTAGTTCCTTTATCAGAATCAAGGCTGACGAAGTAGATTCCAACTGCAAGTTTACTGATATCGATCTGTTGCAACGGTCTTTCAATCGAGAAGATATGTTTTCCCGAAATATCTGCTATTGAAACCAACGTAATAATCACGTCAGATTCAATATTTAAAATTCCGTTAGAAACAGGATTTGGATATATTGAAAAAGCAAATTTCTGAAAAGCAACGTTTGCAAGTGCAACATTATGATCGAGATAATCGGGAACTGTATCTGCGTCAGTATCGTCATTTAACGGATTTCCATCGTTATTATAATCCTCATCAGCAGTAGGCACGCCGTCATTATCATCATCTGTATCATAGTTATTAGGTATAGCATCACCGTCTGTATTGTCATTAAAGACCATTAAATCCCCGTTGAGATCTTCGGCGCTATCAGGAACTCCGTCTTGATCTGAATCATAATTAACAGGAGTTGTTTCTAACGGATAGCAATGGGCTACCGATGTTAAATACGAACTACCACTGGCAGGTCCGCTGCCGCTATACACGACACGTAATCTTGTATCCTGAAAAAAAGCAACCGTATTTGTATATAATGGAGTAGTAATTGCATTTATAATCAGATCGGCATCATTTTCTGAAGGAAATAAAATAAAATTGTATGCTGATAAATCCATGTTGTATATATCCTCAAAAATGGGGCGGATGTAATTTTCAATAAAATAATCAATATTAAATGTTGCAAAACCATCATCGTCAGTATCAATTACTTCAAGCGGATTACAACCTGGCGGCATCGGCGGCGTTTGCGTGACCGCTGTCTGTGCAACCATTATTTGTGTAAAAAGACTGAATCCTAGTAATAGTAGTAATTTTTTCATAAATTGATTTGCGTCAAAGATATGCTTATTTCTGCTGTCGTCATTATTATATGAAATTACCGGGACGCCTGCAATATTCAGCGGTGTTTTAAGTTGTAGCTTAATTATGGGTGAAGATACTACATTAAAGATCATCGAGTTTTTCGAAGGCATCGACAAGTATTACGGTTGCAAGACTGAAATAACTGCCGGACTCTACTCAATGACCGAAACTTTTGATGCGAATTCCACCACTTGGAATTTATCGGAGTTTACGTTGATCCGTTCGGCGTACCGCAAAAACGGCGACCGACTCATGATCGAAGGCGAAAAGATGTATTATGAGATTTCAGCTGGAATTTTAATTGACTTCAAGAATCCCGCCCGGCATACTTTTGAATTTGTAGAGCAATATGGGATTGCAGTTTTTCGGATTACTAAGATTAAATTCCATCATAAATATTAATCTGTGGCCACGAATTCACAAATTACAAGCAAAGTGAAAATCTGTGTTATTTTAATTCGTGCATTAGTAGCAAAAGAAATCTGTGAATCTGTGGCTAAACAATTACTGCCTTAACTTTAAGCCGTGACCCGAGCAACAGCGAACGGGCTAAGCAATTCGTGGCTAACGACCTCTTCCATAAAAGAAGCGCGAACCATTCCATCATCATCGATTTTTGTAAGCGTAACTTCCTGCAAAGTATTCACAAGCTCCGGGTTCCAAGGCATTTTGATCTTTACGTAGTTTTCTGTAAATCCGGTTATATAACCTTCGCGGTTTTCGCTTTCAAATAAAACAGTTCTTGTAGTTCCCAGCTGACTTTCATAAAATGCACGTCTTTTCTTAACCGATAAAGCACGCAGCATTTTGCTGCGCTTGGCGCGAACGTTCACAGGAATTTCACCAACCATGTAAGCAGCTTCTGTATTGTCGCGTTCCGAATACGTGAAAACATGCAAATACGAAATCTCAAGCGCATTCAGGTAGTTATATGTCTCCAGGAAATGATCGTCGGTTTCACCCGGAAAACCAACAATAACATCAACACCAATGCAAGCGTGCGGCATCACTTCACGGATCTTAGCAACACGTTCCGTGTAGACCTCGCGCATATAACGGCGCTTCATCTTTTTCAGAATGTCATTATGGCCTGATTGCAGCGGAATATGAAAATGCGGGACAAAAGTGCGGCTTTGCGCTACAAATTCAATCGTCTCATTTCGCAACAAATTTGGTTCGATCGAAGAAATTCGGAGTCGTTCGATCCCGTTGACCTGATCGAGCGCCTGAACTAACTCCAAAAAAGTATGTTCGTGCTTCTTATTTCCGAACTCGCCTTTGCCATAATCGCCAATGTTGACGCCGGTTAAAACAATTTCTTTTATATTTTGCCTGGAAATTTCCTCTGCATTCCGAAGTACATTTTCTAATGCATCGCTTCTCGAAATCCCACGAGCAAGTGGAATTGTACAATAGGTGCATTTGTAATCGCAACCGTCCTGGACTTTCAAAAACGCGCGCGTCCTGTCCCCAATTGAGTAACTTCCAACATAAAAGTCAGCTTCCGAAATCTCGCATGAATGCACTTCGCCCATATCGTTTTTCGAAAGATCATTGATGTAATCCGTGATCTTAAATTTTTCGGTCGCACCCAAAACAAGATCGACACCATCAACATCGGCAAGTTCTTCAGGTTTAAGTTGCGCATAACATCCGACCGCAGCGACAAACGCCTGATTATTGAGTTTCATCGCCTTCTTGACGACCTGCTTGAATTGCTTGTCGGCATTCTCAGTCACCGAGCATGTGTTGATTACGTAGATATCGGCAACCTCCTCAAAATCGACACGATCAAAACCTTCATCCTGAAAATTTCGGGCAATAGTCGAGGTTTCCGAAAAATTCAGTTTGCAGCCAAGCGTATAAAATGCGACTTTTTTTCTTTCCATAATTGTGGGGCGTTGCCTTACGGCCGGGCTTTTCGTTTCAATCTTTATTGCTAGTGTGTTTTCTTAAACAACGTAAATCGGCAGCAATAAAGGATTTCCGCTTCAATCCCTAACGCGAATGAGGCTGCAAAATTACAACAAAATTTGGTGATTGAAAATGTATCTTGTATTATACTTCGGGCACAAATGGCTTAGGTTCAAGCATATTTTCCGGATTGAGTATCCTGTCAATTTCCATCTTTGACAAAATCTGGTATTCGAGTACAAGATCGTAAACGCTACGGCCGGTTTCAAGGGCTTCTTTTGCAATTTTGGTACTGTTTTTATATCCAATGTACGGATTCAATGCAGTGACGATCCCGATGCTGTTCAAAACCATATGGCGACAATGGTCTTCGTTCGCGGTGATTCCGCGCACACACTTTTCTGCCAAAGTGTCCATCCCGTTCCTAAGTAGTTCCATCGACTCCATGATCGAATAAATAATCACAGGTTCCATTACATTAAGCTGCAGCTGGCCTGCTTCGGCACCCATTGTTACAGTCAAATCGTTGCCGATCACTTTGTAGCAAACCTGGTTGACGACTTCAGGAATTACGGGGTTGACCTTCCCCGGCATGATCGACGAACCCGGTTGCATTGCGGGAAGATTGATCTCACCAAAGCCGCAACGCGGACCTGAAGACAGTAACCGCAAGTCGTTACATATCTTTGAAAGTTTTATCGCCAGCCTTTTTAAAGTAGACGAATAGAACACGTAAGATCCTGTATCATTGGTCGCTTCTATCAGGTTTGGCGAAGTGATGAACGGATGTCCGGTAATTTCAGCAAGCTTCGCAGCACACATCTCAGCATAACCCGGAACCGAGTTCAATCCTGTTCCAATCGCCGTTGCGCCCATGTTGATCTCATAGAAAAACTCCGAACTTTGGTACATGCGGTTGACCTCTTCACCTAAATTGGAAGCAAAAGCTTCAAACTCCTGTCCGAGCGTCATCGGAACGGCATCCTGAAGTTGTGTGCGGCCCATTTTCAGAACACCTCGAAACTCCACCCCTTTATCGCGAAAAGCCTGGATCAGGTTTTTAAGATGGCTGATCAACACCGCATTTGAATTGATGATCGCGAGCTGTATCGAAGTCGGATAAGCATCGTTTGTAGATTGCGATAGATTTACGTGGTCGTTTGGCGAACAAAATTCATACTGTCCTTTTTGATGTCCGAGAAGTTCAAGTGCACGATTTGCAATTACTTCATTGATATTCATATTAGTCGACGTTCCTGCTCCGCCTTGAATCATGTCGATGATGAATTCGTTATTGAAGGTACCTTCAATGACTTCTTTTGCCGCCGCTATGATAACGTCTTTTAAATTTTCATCGAGTAATCCTAACGAGAAGTTGGTTTCAGTCGCAGCCCATTTTATATAGGCAAGTGCTTTAATGAATTCCGGGAATTGCTGCAGTTTTACTCCTGAGATTTTGAAGTTATCAATCGCACGTTGTGTTTGAATCCCATAATACGCCTCTTCAGGAACATTCATTTGCCCCAGAAGATCACTTTCAACTCTATGCATCATCGTTAGTTTAATCCTTTAAAGATAAAAGAATTTTGGAGGAGCTACTTTTAAAGTTATCCTAAATATCGATGCGGTGAAATTTGTATTTGCCATCGCTATGATTCGAAAGTTCATTAGTTTTATCAATTAAAATAGAAAAGTGCGGCTTACGCCGCACCTCTCCGCCTATTAACACACAAACTTACTTTTTGATCAAACCAACAGTTTTCATGGAAGTCCCCGAATACACACTTATCAGATAACACCCTTTTTGATACCGTTCCAGATCTACTTCGATATTTAGCGCACTAGAATCCTGGGATAAAATGCGTTGCCCCAGAACATTATATAATTCAATTCGGTCGATTTGTTGACCATTGGAAACGGAAAGTACGTCAGTTACCGGATTTGGATAAACTATCAGCTTGTCGAAAATAAAATCTGAACTTTTCAATAGCGGCTGCGTAGTAAAAGATACCGTCGACCATTCACTCGGAACTCCTGAGCAAAGTGCACGCGCATGGATATAGTATGTGGTGGCCGCACTTAAATTTGTTAGCGAATTACTTAAAAATGGGGTAAACTGGCTTGCATTTTCAGGTGGAACAGCCGAAGTGGTAACAGCATAACTATAAACCTGAGCCTCATTTCCTGAAGGCGCTGCCCATGAAACAGTCGCTGCATTTGATGTTATATTTGATATTGCAGTTTGTATTGGTGAACCACAAGTAAACTCTTCTACAACAATATCATCTAACCTGAGGCTACTCTGATTTTCCCACGAAAAAACCTTAAAAGCCACATAACTTACACCTTCGGGTAAATAAAAAGGTCCTTGTACCATAGTCTCCATCGTTCCGTTTGAAATTTCATACTGACCAAAAAATGGATCTTCTCCAATTACACCTGCGGCGCTCGGACTATTTGCAATCGTTACGGTCAGCCTTTCTGTTCTATTGATAGTATCGTTACCGTATTTATAAGAAAGCCTGTAGGCAACCCCAGCCTCAAACTGTACTCCTTGCGTAAAAAACCATGCATTGGCGACTTGCGGGCTGGCTGAATACTGCAGTGTCTTTGACGTAAAACCGTCACCCGGATTTTGCACTACAGCCCAGTTATTTCCCGATCCCGAATTTTGTACGGCAGTACAATTTGGAACTGCCGGAATAATAGCGCTTTCAAAGTCTTGCGTATACGGAATTAGGGAAGGCGCGCACAATGTTGTAAAGGCTACTGCGGCAGACCAGGCACTCCATGTATTGGAGCAAAATGACCTAACGTAGGCGTAATATGTCGTGGATGGCTGTAATAAAACTTGTGATGATGCGAACGGAGTCAATGTTGCCGGACCATCGACCGGATTTTGTGTTGGTACAATTGAGTACTGGTAATTTTGAATTTCGTCTCCCGAAGTTGGCGCTGTCCATGCAAGATCAACCGAATTCGAAGAAATATTAGAAACCGTCAAGTTTTGAGGAGGCTCGCAAAGTAGGCAGTCATTGTAAATATCTGCGTCGATTTTGGGATCGATTGCGTATGAGTGAGATACGGTCAGCGATAGAATAGCAAGTAAGAGAGTAATCTTTTTCATAGCGCGATTTGTTAAGGTTAATACTTTTGGAATGTTATATTAATAACAGTCTTAAGAAAAAAAACCCTACCAAACAGGACTATGAAATTATTAAATAGTTCGACAATTACCGAATTTGAATGTAATTTGACGCTCGGAAGCTAAGATCACTCCTTCCGCCACTTCTTCGTTTCCTCAAAAACATGCTCGAGGATTGCAGCTTCTTTTTCATCAAAATCAACATCGCGACGCGACATTACAAGACGTGCGGTTTCAAATGCTTTTTTGGTGATGTAGGTTTCGAACCCACTTGCTCCGCCCCAAGAGAAACTCGGAATAAAGTTGCGCGGAAATCCGCTTCCGAAAATATTCGCGCTTACGCCAACTACTGTTCCTGTATTGAACATGGTGTTGATTCCGCATTTGCTGTGATCGCCCATCATCAATCCGCAAAACTGAAGTCCGGTTTTAGTAAAACGTTCCTTCTCATAATTCCACAGTTTCACTTCCTCATAATTATTTTTTAGGTTCGAATTATTGCTGTCGGCACCGATATTACACCATTCGCCAAGAACAGAATTTCCTAGAAACCCATCGTGTCCCTTATTGGAATATCCGAACAGAACGGAATTACTGACTTCGCCTCCGATCCTGCAATGCGGACCCACAGTCGTAGCTCCATAAACTTTCGCACCGATCTTCACCGTCGCATGTTCGCACAACGCAAAAGGTCCGCGGATTATGGAACCTTCCATAATTTCAGCGTCTTTTCCTATATAAATAGGGCCCGTCGATGCGTTCAAAGTCACAAATTCCAATTTTGCTCCTTCTTCAATAAATATATTTTCCGGAGAAATGACGTTAACGGTCTTGGGAATTGGTTGCGAAGTGCGGTCTTCGGTCAAAAATTCAAAATCCTCACGGATGGCAACGTCGTTTTTAGCGAATATATCCCATGTGTTCGCAATAAATAGACAGTCGTCATTATATTCAATAATTTCATAATTATCAAAATCGACTTCCTCCTGAGTATCTTCCGTAAAAAAAGCAATTACTTCATCATCCTTAAAAATGGCCTGGTTCGGTTCGAGGATCTTCACCATTTCGGAGAGCACTTCATTCGGCAGGAACGATGCGTTGATCATGACGTTTTGCTCCATTTCGACCATAGGGAATTTATCCGATAGATATTCTTCGGTCAATGTCGTGGTTGTGCTTCCAAGATATTTTTCCCATTTCTCACGAATTGTAAGTATCCCGATCCTGATATCGGCAACAGGCCTTGTGAATGTGAACGGCAACAATGCAGTGCGGACAGTTCCGTCAAAAAGTATGTAGTTCATAGTGGATTTCGTAATGATTTGAATGTATGGGATGACATCCAAAGTTAGTTATTTCAAATGAATCCATAAAAAAAAGCCTCCCGAATCCGGAAAGCTTTTCTTTAAATTTGAACTCTGATATATTATTTCGCGTGTTTTGCGTACTTGGTTTTAAATTTATCAATACGGCCTGCAGTATCGATAAGTTTTGATTTACCCGTATAAAAAGGGTGCGATGTCCTTGAAATCTCCATTTTCACAACCGGGTATTCAACACCATCGTGAACGATCGTTTCTCTTGTATCAGCAGTAGATTTAGTGATAAAGACTTCTTCATTCGACATGTCTTTAAATGCAACTAATCTGTAATTTTCCGGGTGGATTCCTTTTTTCATGGTAATTTATTTTTGTTTGTGCTGCTCGTCCTTCTGAAGCTTTCAATTGAAAGGTATAAATTCCTGACAGCTTTTGATTTACTATTTTTAAGTCTGCAAATTTACAATTAAATTTTAAAAATCAAATCATATCCGGCAATTTTTTATCCAATCGCGAAAAACAATTTTTATCAGTGTTAAAAGCGGATTTAGTATATTTGTTCCACACTTAAAAACAAGATAATATGAACGAAATTATTAAGAGAAACGGGATTACTTATGGTATTGTACTCGGTATATTCTCGATGTTGGTAACGACACTTATTTATGTAATCGATTTATCGTTGTTTACCAGCATGTGGGTCGGAATCGTAAGCCTTATAATATTCCTGATTATTGGTATAATCTTACTTATAAAAACCAAGAAAGACTTCAACGGAATTATCAGTTTCAAGGAAGCTTTCACGACGTTTTTTCTTGCTGCTGCTATCGGCAGTACAATTTCTGTCTTATATAATATATTGCTCTTCAACGTCATCGATCCGGAAGCCAAAACCATCGTTAATGACATGATGATAAAATATTCCGTTGATATGATGGAAAAATTTGGTGCGCCAGCTTCCTCTATTAATGAAGCAGTTGCTGAGATGCGAAAAGTTGATAATTATTCTCCTTTCAGCTTACTAAAAGGCTTAATGTTCAGCTTGGTTTTCAGCGCGATTCTGGGATTGATCCTGGCATTGATTTTTAAAAGCAAACCTGCTTATAAAGAATAATGGATATATCGATCGTTATTCCGCTTCTCAACGAAGAAGAATCGTTGCAGGAACTTCATGATTGGATTGTTTCGGTAATGAACGCCAATAATTTCTCATACGAAGTTATATTCATCGACGATGGAAGCAGTGATAATTCATGGCCACTCATTCAGAGTTTGTCGGCAGCAAATACAAATATCAAGGGAATCCATTTTCATACGAACTATGGAAAATCACAGGCACTGCACGCCGGTTTCGCAAAAGCAGCAGGAAATGTCGTCATCACAATGGACGCCGATCTACAGGATAATCCCGACGAAATTCCTGAGCTTTATCATATGATCGTCAATCAAAATTACGACCTTGTTTCTGGCTGGAAAAAGAAAAGATATGACTCGGTTGTTTCTAAAAACCTTCCATCGAAATTGTTCAATTGGGCAGCCCGGAAAACTTCCGGAGTAAAACTCAACGACTTTAATTGCGGATTAAAAGCATACAAAAACGCAGTCGTCAAGAATATCGAAGTATCCGGAGAAATGCACCGGTACATTCCGGTTCTGGCAAAAAACGCGGGATTTGGAAGGATTGGTGAAAAAGTCGTCCAACATCAAGCACGGAAGTATGGCGAAACAAAGTTCGGGATGGAACGTTTTATTAACGGGTTTCTTGACCTGATCACAATCTGGTTCCTTTCGCGTTTCGGAAGACGGCCCATGCATTTGTTCGGCGCAATGGGATCTTTGATGTTCCTGATCGGATTTTTCGCCGCGATGTTCATCGGGATCAACAAACTGTTCAGGCTGTATAATCATCTGCCAACTGTGTTGGTGACGCAGAATCCATGGTTTTACATTGCATTGGCAACGATGATTATTGGAACACAATTGTTTTTAGCTGGTTTTCTAGGAGAGATTATCCTGCGGACCAAAAACAACAGCGACCGCTACAAAATATCAGGATTGGTTAACCTATAAATTCCGCGTGGAATTCAAAACTTTAGAATATGGACATCACACAAAACACACTCACATCAGTAAACGAATGGCTTACGCCGACATTTGATACCGAAACACAATCGGAGATCAAAGAAATGATGACTTCTTCACCGAATGAGCTTGAAGAAAGTTTTTATAAGAATCTTGAGTTTGGAACCGGCGGAATGCGCGGAATAATGGGCGTTGGAACCAACAGGATCAACAAATACACACTTGGAAAAAATACTCAGGGTCTATCAGATTACATGCACCAGTCATTCCCTAACCAGGAACTAAAAGTCGCGATTGCATACGACTGTCGAAAAAACAGCAACACGCTCGCTAAAGTTGTAGCCGATGTCTTTTCAGCAAACGGAATCAAAGTATATTTATTTTCTGACCTTCGGCCAACACCGGAATTGTCATTCGCAGTTAAAAGACTCGGCTGCCAAGCAGGAATTGTCCTGACAGCATCGCACAATCCGCCTGAATATAACGGCTATAAAGTGTATTGGCAAGATGGCGGACAACTTGTTCCTCCACAAGATTCAGAAATCATCAAAGTAATTGAAGATTTAAAATATGATCAGATCAAGTTTACTCCGAATGAAGATCTAATCGAATATATCGACAAGGAAATCGACGCCGCTTTTATTGAGTCAACAATACAAAATGCAAGTTTTGATACGCCTTCTGCAGCTAAAGAAGATCTAAAGGTCGTGTTTACTTCGTTGCACGGGACTTCAATAACGCTTGTGCCCGATACACTTGAAAAAGCCGGTTATAAAAATGTACAGATCGTTGCCGAACAATCAAGACCTGACGGAAGTTTTCCAACGGTAAAATCTCCAAATCCGGAAGAACCTGAAGCACTGACTATGGCATTGGCTTTAGCCGAAAAGACTAACGCTGATATCGTAGTTGGTACCGATCCGGATGCAGACCGTTTAGGAGTTGCTGTACGTGATACCGACGGAAAAATGATTTTGCTCAACGGAAACCAGACAATGGTTTTGATGACCAATTTCCTTCTGGAGAAATGGCAAGAGGCTGGAAAGCTTAATGGAAAGCAATTTGTCGCCTCGACGATCGTTTCAACACCAATGATGATGGAACTTGCAACCGCTTATGGTGTCGAATGTAAAGTTGGTTTGACAGGTTTCAAATGGATCGCCAAAATGATCGTTGATTTTCCTGGTCAGGAATTTGTCGGTGGTGGCGAAGAGAGTTTCGGTTTTATGGTCGGACATGCAGTTCGTGATAAAGATGCCGTTGCTGCGACATTGCTCGTTTGTGAACTGGCTGCACAGGCAAAAGCCAAAGGAAGTTCGGTTTACCAAGAACTTCTAAAATTATATGTAGAACACGGATTCTTTAAAGAATACCTTGTCTCATTAACCAAAAAAGGAATTGAAGGCGCTCAGGAAATCAAACAGATGATGATTGACCTACGTGATAATCCCTTAAAAGAAATTAATGGACAGCGGGTAATTATGGTTGAAGATTACGATTCGGCTACAGCCAAAAACCTTTTGACAGGTGAAGTCGAAGAGATGAAACTTCCAAAGTCAAATGTCCTGATCTATTATACTGAAGACGGAACTAAAATAGCAGCCCGGCCAAGTGGAACTGAACCGAAAATCAAGTTCTACGTAAGCGTCAATACAACTCTTGACTCGGTTGAAGATGTAAAAGAGACCGAAGCATACCTTGACGGAAAAATCAAAAACATCCTTGCGGATTTGTCGATTATCTAAATGAACGAATTTAAAAAGATCTTACCTTTTGCACTTCCTTATAAGAAGTACGCCTTCCTGAATATTGGCTTCAACGTCGTTTATGCCTTATTCAGCACGCTTTCGTTTATTGCAATGATTCCGGTTCTTAAGGTTATCTTCAACGATAAGCTTGTGGTTTATAAGAAGCCCGTTTATGACGAGGCCGGAAGTTTGAAGGATTATCTTGAAAATTATCTGAATTATTATTTGACCGATGCAATTGCCACTCAAGGTAGTTTTACTGTTTTGATGTACATGATCGCTGTAATTATCGCGATTTTCATGCTGAAGAACCTGTTCAACTATTGGGCGATGTATTTCAGTACGTTCATCCGCAACGGAATTCTGATCGATATGCGAACCGCGTTGTATAAAAAAATCACTTCACTCCCACTCGGCTATTATTCAAAAACCACAAAAGGCGATGTCATTTCGAAGACCATTGCCGATGTAAATGAAATAAGTGGCTCGTATCTTTCTATACTTGAAATGGCTGTCCGTGAACCAATGACAATCCTGTTTACATTGGCTGCCATGATTTTCATCAGCTTTAAACTAACGCTCTTCGTGTTGTTTTTTATTCCGATTTCAGCTTTTATTATTTCGCAGGTCGGAAAAACACTGAAGAAGAATTCAACGATTGTCCAACAGGAACAAGGAAAGATTCTTTCGATACTCGAAGAAACCTTAGGTGGGCTCCGCGTTATCAAATCGTTCACGGCTGAAGAAAAATTTCGTGATACTTTCCAGGCGACAAGCACTCGTTACCTGTTTTTTTCCAATAAGGTCGTTAACCGACAAAATCTTGCATCGCCATTGAGCGAATTCCTTGGAATCGTCGTAATCGGTACATTGCTCGTTTTTGGAGGTTACCTTGTCTTTGTAAAACGTGAAATTGATGCAGGTGTATTTCTCGGCTACATAATGCTTGCTTACAACGTACTGACACCGGCAAAAGCGATTTCGAAAGCGAGTTACGGATTGAAACGCGGGAATGCGTCTGCTGAACGTGTAATAGAGCTGCTTGAACAGCCCAATCCGATCACGAGCAAGCCGGATGCAGTGGCTAAACATCATTTCGATCAGGCGATCAGCATTAAGAACGTAACGTTCAAGTATGAAGACGAAGCGGTACTTCACGACTTTTCGCTCGAAATTCCCAAAGGTCAAACAGTAGCGCTTGTCGGACAATCCGGAAGTGGGAAGAGTACGATCGCCAACTTATTGACGCGTTTTTATGATGTGAACGAGGGTGCAATTTCAATAGACGGAATCGACATCCGGGAGATCGAACTGCAATCTCTTCGAGGTTTAATGGGACTTGTGACACAAGACAGCATTCTGTTTAATGACACCGTACGAAACAACATTGCATTGGGCAAACTCGATGCGACGGATGAAGAAATTATTGATGCGCTTAAAATTGCCAATGCATACGAATTTGTTAAAGATTTGCCACTTGGAATCGAAACAAACATCGGCGACAGCGGAAATAAACTGTCAGGCGGACAAAAACAACGTCTCAGCATTGCGCGCGCAGTACTGAAAAATCCGCCTGTGATGATTCTTGATGAGGCAACTTCGGCACTTGACACCGAAAGCGAACGGCTCGTGCAACAGGCTCTTGAGAACATGATGTTGAACCGTACTTCGATTGTAATCGCACACCGTTTATCGACAATCCAAAAAGCAGACAAAATTGTTGTGATGCAACGCGGCAGGATAGTAGAACAAGGAACGCATGAACAACTCATAGCAATTGATGGCACTTACCGGAAACTTGTAATGATGCAATCTTTTGAATAATCTGTAAAAGAGTCCACTTGTGATATCTCAGTAATTTTAAAACGCTATATTTAAAATTTAATCGAGAAAATGTACGTTCACGACCAAAATATAAACCTTCCCGCAGATCCTGATACCATAATTTGGAAATACCTCGACTTATCTAAATTCGTCGATTTGCTGCTTTACCGGAAATTATTCATGTCGCGCGCCGACAAATTCGAAGACCAGTACGAAGGAACTTTCAGCGAACCGACTTTTGAGGAAATCCGGAAGCTGTCCGTTGACAACCCCGACTTCCTCAAATATTATAAAACGCATCGGGAAAGAGTCGTAATCAGCAGCTGGCATTTAAATGAGTACGAATCGTTTGCGATGTGGCAGATTTTTACGCTCAAGAATGAAGGCCTTGCGATCCAATCGACTTTAGGAAGGTTGCAAAAAGCATTGGCTCCGGAGCAGAATTTTGAGCAATTCATTGGCGAGGTAAATTATATCGATTATAAAAGGGAGTACATTCCGTTCGAACATCCATTTTTTCCATTTTTGTTTAAAAGGAAAAGTTTTCAATATGAAAAAGAAATTCGTGTAATTACGGATCTATCGGCACATAAAATTCTTATTGACAACGGACTTAAAGTCGACGTCGACCTTAATATGCTGATCGAGAAAATCTATATTCATCCACGATCAGAAAATTGGTATAAGAATCTGGTTATTGAATTGGTACGTAGGTTAGGCTTCCATTTCCATACTGAAAAATCCGACCTTGAAAGCGATATTATGATCTAACGAATTATCCTTGTTGGTCAGGCAAATTTTCTTATTTTGGCACCACCAAAACAACGAACATGACCACTACTACCTGCCTGAACTGCGACAACGGCTTCCTGGGAAATTTTTGTCCTGACTGTGGACAAAAGGCAAAAACAGGAAAAATAGACATCAATTATGTTCAGGAGGAAGCAAAGTATACTTTGCTGCATCTGAACAATGGCTTTTTGTATACGACAAAGCAGATGCTGACAAGGCCGGGTTTTGCAATACGTGAGTTCATCGATGGAAAACGAGTCAGACACTATAAACCGCTGCTGTATCTTTTTGTGATGGCAGGATTGTACGGATTCTTGTTACATTATTTCGTGGACTTCAAAGAAATGATGAATATAGATGAAAGTACTGCAGTAAGCGGTGATGTCAACGGAACGGAACTACTGCTCAAGGGTCTGGATTGGATGGCAGCGCATTACTCAATTGTGGAGGTAATTTATCTTCCAATAATTGCGTTATCATCATACCTGGCTTTCAGGAAGTGGGGCTACAATTTCATTGAGCATCTGATCATTAATGCGTATGCAGGCGGTTTGCGGCTTGCGGTAAGTATTCTAACGTTCCCGTTGATTTATCTAACTGCTGGGACAACATGGAGTATGCTATTAACATCAGTCATTTCTGTTATAACTATGGTGATGACAGGCTGGCTTTACCTCCAATTCTTTAAAGATAAGCCACTTGACCAGGCAATACTTCGGGCGATCTTGGCAATCGCCTATATCTTTATAATTAGTTTGCTGATCGGTATCGCATTCGGAATTATTTATATTGTTATGTTTATAAAATACTAATTCACCGGCGAATAATTTTCAACTTTCCATGCCGGATTTGCCATGTCGACATAATGGTAATGAAGTACGTCGTTTTTATCGAATTCTCCGTTTTTGTTCGTGTCTTCAATCGTTCGGAAATAAAGCCTGCTCTTTGCCTCTATAAGATTCCAGTCAATCAATTCCTGATAATCAGCTGAGATTTTTGTCAGTTTGGTGCCGTTCATTTCACTGAGGTACAATGACTGGATATCGCTCGCATCAAGATTTCCATCCTGATTGGTATCCATATCTGCTAAGGTATAAACCATAACTTGTTGCTTGGTTTTATCAGCCAGGACCTTCAGGAAAGTTGCAGTTTGAATAAGAACAGGCTTGTCGATCAGCGACCGAATCGAATCTGATCCAATTTCCTGGAATTTGATGTTCTGAAGATATCCGGTCAATTGGAATTCGCTGAAATTCGATATTGTAAAGCTTCCTTTTTCGTAACCATATGCCGCTTTACGCTTTCCATCGACACGATAGTTCCCAATCGGATGCAAAAGAACATTTGTTCCCTGAATGTGGATCGGAAGATCGGCGATCTGTATTTGCGGCGAATCTTCTTGCAAAGCAGTTGTACGCGCATTTTCTTTATAGGAAACTTTCGGCTTTTCAGCTTCATCTTTTTTACAGCCGAGTGCAATCGCAACCGCTAATCCGGCTAAAAGGACAGTTATTTTTCTCATGGCTTATGGTATAGGATTGGCCTTGGCGACATATATCAAATATACAAAATTCTGTTTTTGGAATCCGATATTATAACCTCGCGCTAACTTTTAAATTGAAAACCCGTGTGGTCATATAATTAGGGATTCCATACTGAGTTTTTGTATAAACATCGCGCACCCAAGTATTGGTAATGGCATTCTGGTTGTTGAACAGGTTGAATATTTCGAACCCTGCTGAAAGATCTTGGAAGCGCTTCATCCAATGTCCTTCAGGCCTGTGTTTATTGTTTTCGGTAAAGACATAGGAAAATCCGGCATCCGCACGACGGTAATCACGCAACCTAAGCTGGTAATCATATGGATCTGCGTAAGAAGGTGATCCGCCAGGCAAACCCGTATTGTAAACAAGGTTCAGGTAAACTTTTACATTTGGAAGAGCCGGCATATAATCCTGAAACAGAATACCGAATTTCAGCCGTTGGTCTGTTGGCCTTGAGATGAAGCCTCGGTTTTCAATGTTCTCTTCGGTTTTAAGGTATCCGAAACTAAACCACGATTCGGTTCCCGGAACAAATTCACCATTAAGTCTCAGGTCAACTCCTTGTGCGTATGCCGTTGCATTGTTCTCAGCTGCATAACGGATCCGGACGTTGTCAAGCGTATACGGATTGACATCTGACAGTGATTTGTAATAGGCTTCCGATTCGATTTTGAAAGGACGATCCCACATTTTGAAACTATAATCTGCACCAGCCACGAAATGAACCGACTGCTGCGCCTTTACATCAGGCTGAACAAGGCCGTTTCTATCACGAAGTTCCCGATAAGATGGTGGCTGATGATATAATCCGCCCGAAATCCGGAAAACAATGTCGCGGTCCCAATCGGGTTTGATCGAGAACTGCGCTCTCGGACTAAATGTAGTTTGGTTCTTACCGTCTTTATAACCGCCGAGGACTTGCCAGCTGTGTGCACGAAGGCCGGCATTCATCCACACTTCGCTGCTTCCGAGTGTGCTTTTTTTACTCCATTGCACATAACCTGAAAGCCTGTTGACCTTGACAAAGTTGATAGCGCGTACATTCTGATACGGAACCAGCGGCCCAACATAGGGATTGTATGGCTGGTCGTTTGGTAGATCAAAATCGGGTGGATTTATCGAAAATCCCGCAGAATCGATCACTTCCCATTCAACAAGCCGGTCACGAATGTCTTCACGGGTATATTTAAAGCCCCATTCAATTTGGCTCCGCGCATCCTTAATATTATGGAATCCTTTGATTTCAGCATTAAAGATCAGTGCATCCAGATCATTTCGCGCATGGTTTAATTGCGTTCCGATCCCGCGGCTGAACTTGACATCACCTACAGTTTCCGATCCGATGTTAGTATCGACCTCACCTAAAAAATAAGCGGCAAAAATGTCGAAATATTCCTTCTCGGTAGCGTGGTATGCGGATGTAATAAGCTTCAAAGTTGCGGTTTCCGACAGATTGTATGAAGTTTTGATCGCACCAAAATAAGTCAAATACGCATCCTTTTCCTGACCTTCATAAAACACCTGAAGCGCAATCGGCTCATCAATCGTACCGAAATTTGTCTGCCTTGTAAGGGGCTGATAGTTGTATTTATTTTGCGAAATGTTTCCGAGGAAGCTGAACTGCCACTTGGTAGAAGGAGTAAATGTAATATTGGTCTGAACATCGGCGAAAGTAGGACGGAAATTACTTTCTGTCTCCTGACTGTTGACCAAAAGGCTGTTGTCGCGGTATCGGACTCCGGCAATGGCGGTCCATTTCTGATCTTTCGACACAACATCGACAGCTAAACTTCCGCCAAGCAGGCTTGCTTCCGCGGCAGCGCCAAACTTGGTGGGTCTTCTATAGGTAATATCCAATACGGATGAAAGCTTGTCACCAAATTTTGCTTGGAATCCGCCTGCGGAGAAATCAACATTCTGAACCAGATCGGTATTTGTGAAACTGAGGCCTTCCTGTTGTCCGGAACGAATCAGGAACGGACGGTAGATTTCAATCTCGTTGACATAAACAAGATTCTCATCGTAATTTCCGCCTCGTACAGCATACTGCGTACTTAGTTCATTGTTCATGCTGACGCCCGGCAAGGTGCGCAAGATATTTTCTACTCCTGGATTTGCTCCTGGAATGCGCCGGATCACTTCAGGTTCAATATTGGTAATCCCTTCAAGTCGGTTTCGGGTGCGCGAGTTGATTATGACTTCGCTCATTTGTTCTGCAGTGCTGTTCATCACCAGGTTGAACTCGAAATCCTCATTAGGCTTCAGATCAACATTTATGGTCGCGCTTTTTAACGAAACGTGTGAAAATACAACAGTATGTTTGGTGTTAGCCGGTAAAGTCAGCATGTAAAAACCGTTAGCGTTGGTTTGAGTCGATTTGTCACCGACGGAAACCGTGGCATTAGGAACCGGATTATTGCTTTCGTCAAGGATGACTCCTTTTAAACGTGCGGTCTGAGAATACGCCGTAATACCAAAGAGAAAGAATAGGAATGAGAAAAATAAAGTGGCGGATTTCAAATGATTACAGTTTTATTTCTGGGTCATGTAAAAGTGAGTTTCAAAGATAGTAGAATTTCCAACATTATCAGAAACAACCACTTTTAATTCATTCCTACCAACAACTGCAAATTCATCATCTATATTGTGTGTGATCTTTCTTGTTTTGTAATCGTATTCGAACAGAGCCCATTTACCGTTAACGTAGCCGTCGAACTCTCTTATACCCGAAAGATTGTCACTGATGTATAATTCGAGTGCTCTTCCGTTGGCAAAGGCTTTATTTTCTATCGGCTTAACGGCAGATACTTTGGGTGCTATTGTATCTTTTACAACTTTAAACTGTCCTAAATTTTTAGTGTATGTCGTGAATGTATTCGCTTTTCTTTTTGTGGAATTGAAATTTACCTGATTTCCGCTCACTGATGCTATAAACATTTTATCGGCGTCAGCATCTGAAAGCCCGTCTACTTTTACGCTTACAGTGAAATTGGAATGTACCGGTGTCAGCGGGTTTCCAAGCGTCAGCACATTATCACTTACATCAAACTTGATGTAGAAATCTTCATAAAATGTATTTTCAGGGATAAAAACAGAAAAATTGTCCTTTTCGAAATTGTAATCCTTTCCGGATCTCAAAAAGTAGGATGACGAACCTGGAACAGCTGGTGGTGAGGTCGGCGGTAGATTCGAATATTCGATCGGAACTGTGATGATGCTTTTGTTGTTATTGAAATCAGAAACCTCAATCCTGTAGGTTTGCGTAACATTTGGGCTGACATTCAAGATGCCTCGTTCGTCGTCGGTGCGAATAATACTCAGCGGAAATGGCTGTTTCATAAAAAGCTTTTGCACGCGTTGACCTACTCGTTTGAAACGCGAAAAGTCGATCAGCGCATTAATGTAGCGGGATTCGTTGAACGCGAATTCATCAAATTGATATCCAAATGACAGAGAACCATTTACATAGGATTCAACCTTATAAACGCCATTTTTATTAGTTGAGTAATTGTTTGAATCGTATGCGTTAATTCCGAAGCCAACTTTTCCTGTAGCCGATACTTTGCCTGCAAGATAACTTCCGTCAGGCTGTGGGGAAAGGTTCAGCACAACTGGCTCGGCCGAAGTATTGACAACAGATTGCTCATTTATTGGATAAACCACAAGATCGGTAACAACCGGTTTCTTGGTGTCAATAATTATTGAATCAAACCCAAAATGAAGCGGATTCAATATTTTTTCGGAATTGGTCTCCCGGATTTCAAAGTGAAGATGTGGCCCACCTGACCCACCAGTATTACCCGAATATGCAATTAGGTCGCCTTTGGTAACCACCAATTCGCCTGGTTTGGGAAAAACATCAATTTCAAAATTCTGCTCTTTGTAATGCTGTGCTTTTATATATCTCTCGACTGCGGCAGATCCTCGTTTTAAATGGCCATATACTGTCGTGTAACCATTTGGATGATCAATATAGATCGCCTTTCCATAGCCATATGCAGATATTTTGATCCTGGACACATATCCTGCAGCGGCAGCATAAACATTAAGTCCTTCCTTTTGCTGGGTCCTGAAGTCGAACCCTGCATGAAAGTGATTGGATCGTAATTCGCCAAAGTTTCCTGAAAGTTGTAAGGGAATATCGAGTGGCGACCTAAAATAGTCCTTCGGATATTGAGATTGTGCAAGGATTGGGCACGATATTATAAAGGTAATAATTGTAAGAATACGGTGGAGATTCATCTGTATGGTTTTGGCTAAGTTAAAAAAAGGCGTTCATTTAAGAAAAATTTTAATTTTTTTATAACATCCTATTGGACAAAATCTTGTGACCAACCTTCGTCAAAAGATAAAATTTTAGCGAAAACATTGCTGTAATTCAGTAGGAATATTAACTTTGTAAGATTAAGTAATGAATAAGGTATCGAATGAGTGAAATTGCAGGTATAATTGACACTCTTGAGAGCAGAATTGAAAAGTTATTCCAGAAAATCAACCATTTGGAACGCAACAACCAAGAACTGCGCCATGAACTAAATAAATCTGAAACCGTGATTGAACAGCAGTCGAATGAGATTGCATCGATAAAATCACAGTACGAAACACTCAGGATCGCGAATTCGTTGCTTGGCAGTGAGGAAAATAAAAGAGATACGAAGCTTAAGATAAATTCATTGATTCGGGAAATAGATTACTGTATAGAACAGCTCGCAGATTAGTAACTATGGATGAAAAGCTCAAGATCAAATTATCAATTGCAGACAGGGTTTACCCTTTAACGGTAAATATGTCACAGGAAGAAGGCCTCAGAAGCGCTTCCAAGAAAATTGATGTGATGATCAAGCAATTCGAGGAAAATTATGCTGTTAGGGACAAACAAGATGTTTTGGCGATGTGCGCGTTGCAGTTCGCTTCCCAGCTCGAGCAAAAACAGATCGACAACTCTATCGACGGTAAGGAAACGATGGAACGTCTGACCAAAATCAATGAGTTACTAGTGAAATATCTCGACAAAGGCGCAGGCGAACTGGCCGGAGGTAAATAACAAACACGTTCTTTTAAAACTAAGATACTGCCTACATTAGTTCACAATTGGTAAACTCAACACTAACACTTTTAGAATGAGCGAATCATCACTTCTAAAGTATGCTGCCTTGCGCAGAAACTTGAACAGTGAGTTAGCTCAAAACTTGTCAATACGAGTTTATACAAGCAATTAATGTAGGCTTTTTTATATAAACAAAAACCAACATGGACAGTACATTATTAATAGTTATTGCAGGAATAATAGGTCTCGGAGGAGGATTTATCATTGCAAAGTTTATGGAAAAAAGCAATGTTTCCAATTTAATTAAAAATGCCAAAAAAGAAGCAGGGTCGATTCTAAAAGATGCCCACCTTGAAGCAGAAAACATCAAAAAGGATAAAATTCTCCAGGCAAAAGAAAAATTTATCGAACTCAAAGCCGAACACGAGCAGGTAATATTATCGCGTGATCGAAAAGTTGCCGAAATTGAGAAGCGAGTTCGCGATAAAGAGTCGATTGTTTCCGGTGAATTGGCAAAAGCCAAGAAGATCAACGATGAGTATGAAGCAAAAACCGCCGAATATAATTCGAAAATCGAAATGCTTGACCGCAAAACCCAGGAGGTCGAGAAAATGCATAAAAGCCAGCTGAACCAACTTGAGGTCATTTCAGGCCTATCAGCCGAAGATGCACGCGAACAGCTTGTTGAAGGATTAAAAGCTGAAGCTAAGACCAAAGCGATGTCGCACATTCAGGACACGATTGAGGAAGCAAAACTTACTGCGCAGCAAGAAGCGAAAAAGATTATCATCAACACGATTCAACGCGTCGGAACTGAAGAAGCTGTCGAGAACTGCGTTTCTGTTTTCAACATCGAATCAGATGACGTTAAAGGGCGAATCATTGGCCGTGAAGGTCGAAATATCCGTGCACTTGAAGCTGCAACCGGAGTTGAAATCATTGTTGACGACACGCCTGAAGCAATCATCCTTTCATGTTTTGATCCTGTAAGAAGGGAAATCGCCCGGCTTGCATTGCACAAACTTGTAACGGATGGCCGAATTCACCCGGCGAGGATCGAAGAAGTTGTTGCCAAGACAGCAAAACAGATCGACGATGAAATTATTGAGGTCGGTAAACGAACAGTGATCGATCTTGGTATCCACGGATTACATCCTGAACTTATTAAAGTTGTAGGCCGGATGAAATATCGTTCCTCTTACGGACAAAATTTATTGCAGCACTCGCGTGAAGTATCAAAGCTTTGCGGAATTATGGCTGCAGAACTCGGCTTGAACGTCAAACTTGCCAAAAGGGCAGGATTACTTCACGATATCGGAAAAGTGCCTGATGCAGAAAGCGATCTTCCACACGCATTGCTCGGAATGCAATGGGCTGAGAAATACGGCGAAAAAGAAGAAGTTTGCAACGCAATTGGAGCTCACCATGACGAGATCGAAATGAAATCATTGTTGTCGCCGATCATCCAGGTTTGTGATGCTATTTCAGGCGCAAGGCCAGGCGCACGCCGTCAGGTTTTAGATTCATACATCCAGCGTCTGAAAGACCTTGAGGAGATTGCCTTCGGGTTCCACGGAGTTAAAAATGCGTATGCTATTCAAGCCGGACGTGAATTGCGTGTAATCGTCGAAAGTGAAAAAGTGACAGATGACAATGCTGCTACGCTGTCTTTTGAGATTTCCCAAAAGATTCAAACAGAGATGACATATCCCGGACAGGTTAAAGTAACGGTGATCCGTGAAACAAGAGCTGTCAATATCGCGAAATAAATAAAGAATTATAAAAATTTTAAATTCCAAACTCCAATCTCCGAGAAAAACCTCGGAATTTGGGATTTGGAATTTTTCATTTAATTTTGATGGCGTTCCTTCGGGCGGACTTTCCGCTATATCTTTTATTATTGCTGCGCATAATAAAAGGATGTGCTTCACCAGTTCGCTTCGCTCGGGCGATGTAATTCCTAACACAACTTCCACTGTAGACTTTCAATGTCAACTTGCGACTTGCGACTTCGACTATGAACCAACCTACTTCCTCGGATGAAACGTGTTCATGATTTTTGAAAGATGTCTTCTATCAAGGTGAACATAGATTTCTGTAGTAGTAATTGATTCGTGTCCGAGCATCAATTGGATCGAACGCAGATCAGCACCATTTTCAAGCAGATGCGTCGCAAACGAATGCCTGAATGTATGCGGACTGATGACTTTTTCCAATTTGATCTTTCTGGCCAGATCCTTAATAATCGTAAATATCATTGCTCTTGTGAGCCGTCTTCCTCTTCTGTTTAAGAATAAGGTATCTTCATGTCCTTTTTGTATCGGAAGATGTGTCCGCACTTGATTTTTATATATCTCCATGTATTTTTGCGTGAGGCTACCAATAGGAACGAATCTTTGCTTATTGCCTTTTCCAGTAATCCGAACAAATCCTTCATCAAAAAACAGGTCAGATATCTTTAACTCTACTAATTCAGAGACCCGCAAGCCGCAACCATATAAAGTCTCCAGCATCGCGCGATTTCGCTCACCTTCGGGCTTGCTCAGATCAATTGCTGCGATAAGACGGTCGATATCGGTCAATGAAAGCGTATCAGGAAGCTTGCGCCCTGTTTTCGGAGTTTCAATAAGCTCCATAGGATTTGTCTGCCGATAATCCTCAAAGATCAGGAAACTAAAAAAGCTTTTGAGTCCGGAAATTATCCGTGCCTGCGAACGCGCTTTGACTTCCTTCGAAATGTGAAAGATGAACAGCTGGATTTCATCTCCATTAATCGTCATAGGAGTTGTCGCGGGAGCATGCTCAGCAAGGAAGACGCACAATCTTTCAATATCGAAACTGTAGTTTGCTACAGTATGTTTTGACAGACCGCGTTCAATTCGCAGGTACGATTGATATTGCTTTATATAAGTTTGCCAACTATCCATACTGTTGTAGTTGAAGCAAATAAAATCAAAATATAGCCAATCACTGCATTGTCTGGATCAGGATAAAACACTAAATTACCATATTTTCAGTAAAATGTTACATAATTACAATATCGCTACGCTTTGTGAAACCAAAAAGCCAATTATCTGCACATAATTCAAAAAATTAAGGAACCAAAAGGGTTAAAATTTTGTGAATTAGGAAAGCTTTAAGTATCGTGTGTTAAAGGTTGGAGTAATTTTGACCCATAACCCATAAAAAAAATAACATGAAGTCAGTTAAATTATTTACCACAGGATTGTTCGCATTATTTGCAGTAGGCGTTGCGAACGCACAACAAGAAGCAGACAATACAGCCGACGACGCTATTAGCTTTGGAGTAAAAGGAGGAGTTAACTTCGCAACTGTTACAGGCGGAGAAGACGGTTTCGACCCAGATTCACGAACCAGCTTCCACGTTGGTGTTGTTGGTGAATTTCCGTTAGATGACATGATCTCCATTCAGGCAGAGGCTTTGTATTCAGGCCAAGGATTTGAAATCAGCGACAGCGAAGTAAGCGACGATAAAGTTGAATACCAACTTGATTACCTAAACATCCCAATCTTAGCTAAAGTGTATTTATTTGAAGGTTTCAGCCTTGAAGCTGGTCCGCAGTTCAGTTTTAAAGTAAATGAAGAAATTGATTCAGACCCAAACAATGACGATGGTGACACTAACGTTGAGATAGCAGAAGATTTTGATATCGGAGTATCAGCAGGTGTTACATTCCTTACTGACATGGGATTATTTGCATCAGGACGTTACAATTTAGGTTTCCAGGATGTAGTTGAAGACTCTAACCTTCAAAACTCTGTATTCCAAATCAGTTTAGGTTACAAATTCTAACACATAAGAGCAAAGCATAAAAAAAGCCTTCCAATTCGGAAGGCTTTTTATTTGTAACAAATTCTGATTAGAATTTGTAAACTAAACCAAAGCGAATGTCAGTAAGGTTAAAGTTCAAATCAAAATTGTCAGTTGATTCAGCACCTTCAAAATCCGGCTTTGTAGTGTTATACTCCAATGCACCAATTGACGCTTCCAAAGCGAAGTTGTTAGATATAAAATAACTAACTGCTGGACGTAATCCCAATCCAAAACCATTTGCTTTAAATTCTTCGCTACCTGCTTGGTCAATTTCTGAAGTAGCAGTTACGTATACGAAGCTAAGTTCACCAAAGAAAGAGAAATCAGAAGCAGGAGTTGCGTAGTATCTTCCGAAAGCACCTACAGCTAATGCACTTGTTTTCTGGTCAACATCTACTAAGTTAGGATCGAAAGCAGATACTGGCTGAGTAGTGCTTGAATATCCAATTACAGCTCCGACAACGATATTATCAGTAACAAAAATACCAACTTGCGGCATAATTTCAAACGTGCTAGTTTTATAATCACCAGTTGTCTGAGAAGAAAAACCAACTGATCCAGTAACGAATACATCACCGTTAGCAAATCCTTTTGTTCCAGTTCCTTCAGCTTCTTGCGCGCTTGCAAATCCAAATGCGAATACAGCAGCAGCAGATAAAATAATTTTTTTCATTTTGTTTATTTTTAAATTCGGTGCAAAAGTATAAAAAATAACAAGAATATACTTCCTAATTAAAAAAAATAAATATCCCGGTTTTAGGCAACTTCAAGGTAGATTCTGTATTAATGTCTTCAGCATAGGCCAAAATAATCCTCCAAAAAGAGGCTGGTATCAAAATAATATCAGTGAAAAAATATAGCCGAATAAAAATTTTGCGTGTAAATCAATGGCGTGCGATGTGAGTCAATAATATATTGCATAAAAAAAGCCCCCAAAAGGAGGCTTTTCACTAAACATAATATATGCTTAGAATTTGTATCCGAAAGAAACTTGGATTACTGAATTGTTAACACTAAAGTCATCTGCATCTTTTATGATGTTAGACAAACCTAAGTTATAACGTGCTTCAACTCCAAAATTTTCTCCGAAATTGTATCCAAGACCAAAATTTACACCGAAATCAATTGATTCAAACGCATCTTTTACATCTTCACTTTCTGACTCAGAATCACCGCCACCTGATACTTCATACTCATCTTTCGCGCTCATCAAGAATCCAATCTGTGGTCCAAACTGAAGGTTGAAATCTTCTGTAGCGTAATATTTTGCCATAATCGGAATATTCAAGTATGCCAATTTCAATTTGCTCTCGTATGTGAATTCTGTACCACCGATATCTTCGCTAGATTCTGATTTTGCTCCCTGCATAGAGAATAACAATTCCGGTTGTACACCAAACTTGTCGCTGATCATTACTTCTGCAAAACCTCCAACGTGAAAGCCTAATAGCATTTCAGCGTCTTCGATGTCACCTCCCAAGTTTGCAAGGTTCAAACCTGCTTTCGCTCCGAAGCGAGTTTCTTGTGCGCTTACAAATCCGAATGCGAAAATTGCAGCTGCTGATAAAAGAATTTTTTTCATTTTTGCTTTGTTTAAAGTTATGCCGTAAAATTATTCTTTTAATAAGTATAAAATTTAACAAAAAAATCTTTTATCAACAGCTTTGTTAACAATTTCGAACTCAATCTACTAAAGGTATAAAATTCTACTATCATCGTGTAAACAGGCTTAAAACACTGGATCTTAAATTTGCATCAACTACCAATTAATATCCCATATCATGAAAAAATTAGTGATTGCAGCTATTCTGTTTCTAGGTGTACATAATATGAATGCACAATTCGTCCGGTTCGGAGTTAAAGCCGGACCTAACTTTGCCAATGTCGACGGTGGCGAGATCGACTATAAATCCCGAACGAATTTTCACGCCGGTTTTGTTGTCGAATTACGTCCGAGCGATAAGGTAGCGATTCAACCTGAGTTTCTCTATTCGTCACAAGGTGCGGAAGTCGAGGAAGCAGATGATTTTAATCTTGACTATGTATCCGTTCCTGTGATGGCAAAATATTATATCATCGGAGATGTTCTAAGCCTGGAAGTTGGCCCGCAATTTTCTTTTCTCGTAAACGAGGCCGAATCTGTAGATGAAGCAGGTGACACAATCGAAAATGACAGGTTTGATTTTGCCGTTGCTGGCGGAATCGGACTCAATATCACCAAAAAATATTTTGCCCAGGCGCGTTATATTGTTGGCTTAACTGATATTTCACGTGAGGCCGAAACAACAAACCGTGTGGCACAACTTTCAATTGGCTATAGGTTTTAACGTTCCCCTAGAATACCTTCAAAAAGCCGTTCCATTCTGAAGCGGCTTTTTTTTTGCGAAACGACGTTATGTGTTGGTACCGATTTTTACTATTTTTACCGAAAACCAATAATGAAAATCGTCATCATCAACGGCCCAAACCTGAACCTGCTCGGCAAAAGGGAGCAGGAAATCTACGGTAATCAGTCATTCGATGACTACCTTTCCATCCTCAGAAAAAAATTTCCCGCATTCGAAATCGAATATTTTCAAAGCAATATAGAAGGTGAACTCATCGATAAAATTCAACAGACAGGTTACTCGTATGACGGCATCATCTTGAACGCCGCAGCCTATACGCATACTTCAATCGGAATCGCCGACGCTGTCAAAGCTGTCACAACCCCTGTAATTGAAGTTCACATTTCAAATACATTCTCGCGGGAACCTTTCCGACACCAATCTTATATTTCGCCAAACTCCGCCGGAATCATAATAGGTTTTGGCTTAAAAAGCTATGAATTGGCTATTAGTTCCTTTCAATAAATTAAACCATCAATCAACACATGAAGAATTTTTCACTTTTGTTGTTCCTGTTACTTTCGGCCTCTGGCTTTTCACAGATCAAAGGTACCGTAACAGACGAACAGGGATTACCATTGCCTTTTGTCAACATTTTCGTCGAAAACACTTATAACAGTACGACAACGAACGACCTTGGAATTTACGAGATCAACGTCAAAAACCCTGGGAAATATACGGTTGTTTTTCAGTATCTGGGATTTAAGACACAGCGAAAGACGGTCGATGCAGATAAATTTCCGCAAACTCTCAACATCGTACTGGTTGAGGAAAGCTTTAATTTGGATGATGTTGTGATTGATCCGAAGATAAATCGGGCCGACCCAATTATCAGAAGTGCAATCAGATCCAAAAAGGAAAATTCGGAAAGGACGGCCAGGTTTCGTGCCGACTTCTATTCGCGTGGAATCATTCGCATCAAAGACATGC
>DASVRQ010000056.1:0-9354 GCA_036388535.1 Flavobacterium sp.
CTTAATGACAATAGCAATAGCGGCAGAACGATCACCGACAGATTCCGATGGGGCTCAGGTCCTTTCTTCTCTGATAATATCTTATTTGGCACTGGACCAGTTAATAAGTTTCTATCAGAAACAGGAATAGAAGGCGTCGGAAAATATCCCGCGCTAAATACAATTGTAAATATTCAGAGTTTTAAAGACTCAGTGAACACCGGAAGACTGGACACTACGAAATGTAACCGTGTTGGCTACCTCATTTCATCAACAGTATATGATCAGGTTGATTTGGCTGCTTTGTTGGCAGAAGTCGAATGGCTCACCATTTCAACTACCGAAATTTCACCTTCTTCATTCATCGAATCTGGAAACTTCCTTTTCTCCCGCGCGGGAAATGAAATACTATATCTGGTTTGGGACTATGCCGATAGATTGCCTGTAGCAGTGAATGATAGCAGATCAATTATCGCTGGTCAGGAAGTTGTGATCAATGTATTGAATAATGATACAGGCGCAACAGGCGCGACGGTCACGATTATTACGCCGCCAGCTCATGGAGAAGCAACAGTTAACGGCAACAACACGATTACCTATAATAACGACGGCACATTGCCTGATTCTTTCGTTTATCAAATTGAGAATAGTTGCGGAAGCGATCAGGCGACGGTAACTATAAATCAATCGACTGAATGCCTGTGCTTTAACGGCGGTACATTCAAAGGAAGTGGAAACTTCGAGTACATTTTTAATTACATCGACTGCTTCAATGTTCCGCAGACAGTCGCGGTTATGCTTCCTGAGAATCCAATTCCGGCCAACGAAGTACCATTTACGGTTCCTGGAAACATTTGTGTAAAGCCAGGAAGTGTGGATGGTTTAAATGCAATTATAAAATCACTTAATATTGCTGATTTCTGCGTGCCGACTTTCAGGCAGATTTTCACAAACGAAACTCCGACTGAACTATCAAATTGCGATGGCGCGGGAATAATTGCTTTCCCGATTCCTATGTACGTACCTGTAAATGAATTTCCACTAGACGCGGGAAGTATGGTTTATTATGATACCGCTTTGACGAACCCCGTAGACGATAAAGACTCAGGATGGTTGCATAGATACACCAACTATTCTTTTAGGCTCGATTCATTGGGATCAGTTACAGAAGTAGACAACAGTTGCGGAATTGACGAACCAGAAGAATAAACCTTATAAATAATGTACGGCAAGCAAAAAGTGTTGAGGTTGTAGGGAATGAAAAAAAGGGAGTGTTCAATCTCCCTTTCAATTGTTCAAAGTTTCAAATCACGTGGCTACGTGAGTGAATATCAAAGATAAAGAAATGGTTGATTATACAAAAATATATTTGAAAAACATCGACATTGCACGTTTGCTGTCGTCATCGATTCTAGACTTCAAGTGTGAATACTCGACTAGCACATCAGAGGTAAATGAAACTAAACTTGTGGCAAAAATAAATTTCTGCGAAATCACAGTATACCAAAATAAATCACACGCATTATTTACAGGAAGTATACATAAGTTCTGGAACGAATTGAAAGGCATCAAGGCGCCGAAGTACGACGGAAGCGAGTTGTACAAAGGTTTCAACGGTAATCAGTTCACCATCGACGCCATTACTGACGTGAGATTGTATTTGCAGCAGTTGTTCAACTGCGAACCGGAGCAAATGATTTTTCAAAATATTGAATTTGGCGTAAATTCTACACCCGGGTTCGAACCAAAATTATTTCTGAAGGGATTGCTGTACCATAAGAGCAGTCCGTTTGAATACAGTCGTCAAGGCAACTACGCTCAATCAGTTCATCAACGATATGTTTTTAAGATATACAATAAGTCTTATCAATATGATATGGATGATAACGTACTACGGGTTGAGCTCAAATTCAAAAAGATGGAAGACCTGTCCGCATTCAACATTCGTTGCTTTGCTGATATCAGCGAATCGAAATTGGATGAGGTAATGAACTTTCTGCTGCAGAAATTCGATGAAGTTATGTACTACGATTATAGCATAAGGAAAAATGAACTTCGGCCGTCCCAAACAAAAGCACTAACAAACTATTCGAACCCGCGTTATTGGATTGAGGAACTAAAGCCGAATCACCGTGATAGACACAAGAAGATTTTACGTGAAGTTATAGAAAATCATTCAGCGAGATTACATAAGCAAATTGGCGAATCTATAATAGAAAAGTGTGTAACAATTAACCGACATTCAAATATAGGTAAGTGTGTAATAATTAACACTTCAAGTATAGAGTTAATCCCTACACAAAACACTATTAAAACTAGAGGTAAAATTCAGGCGATGATATCGGATGAAAAAGCAACTCGATGCATTATCACAGGATTGGATATTTCGATGCAACGAGAAGATAGTATTTTACTCAGTCATTGTGGATTGAAATATTATCTACATCACGAACCCAGAACATTCGAACAATTGAAGTTGAGGTTTCTTTCTCGCATTTGGGCTGATGCCCCGATACAGTTACAAATTAAAGAAATTGCTCATAATATCCGGAATACAAGAAGCAATCAAAACATTCAGCAAGGGCGACTTTACAATGATTTTCAAATTAATATTCTCGCTCCGCTCGGGATACAATAACAACTTATGCAAGAACCTCTAGCATTTTTATTTTCGGGCCCGAAATTCGATCACTATCGAGGATATTATCAAGGGATGACGGTTCGTATACTTCACGACCGTGCAACAGAGGAACTATGGTTTGATACCTACAGTATTGCCCGACTCATGGGATTTCAAAATGTAGCGTCAATGCTTGATCACAGCGATGAGGTAAAGAACGCTTTCCTTGACGAGATTAACGATGGAACAATTATAACCGGCGCAGAATCTTAATGACCAGTATATTTATCAAAACTTTCTTGTGTGATGATCCATTTTTTGCCAGCTTTCGTGCCTTGTAAAATTCCGAGGCGAAGATGTGCAGAAATCGTAGTTTTTGCTAATCCTGTCATCTCATGAACTTCGTTTACTCCATACATTTTTGGTAGATTCAGAATGCTTTCTTTTTTTGCTTCGGGCGGCGGATTTCGTTCGTCCAACATTCGCAAGACTTCCTTAGCAACGTCTCTTACAAAGGCTTTGCGTTCTGTTTTATCGAGAATTACTTTCATGTGTAGATTAGATTTGTATCCGGGTGTTTGTATTAACAATCTGTAGAATTCCTTTTTTGCCTCTCGGCTTCCGAGTCCCAATCGATGATGCGGGTCTTCGATGCTGCTATCTGCCGCATTGCCGCTTCCGAATTCGTCGTATGGTTTTCATTCAGATATTGAGGCGTTCCCTTTTTCTCCTTGCGATCCTTCATCGTTTGCAACAGAAGACGGTCGGCTCTCGACATTCGCGGTTGATTATCCTGCTTCATGATTTGAAAATTTTAAGTCGACTTTTACAAAAAGTGAATTGATATTATTTTAGACCATCCCAACAAACAGATCCACCTTCCACAAGCCGTGCCTGATAGTACTCGTAGGTTGACGCGCTTGCTGAATGTTGTGCGCCTCCGTAATGCACAAAATAATCACAGCCGCCTTGCTGAGTGCAATTCAACTTTTCTGCACCGGTTACTGTTTCGCATTCAGTATCGTCATCCTTCGAACAACTTACTATTGTGAACATCAAAAAAATAAGTAGTATTTTCCTCATTATCTTAAATTAGCTGGTATCCAAATGTAAATAAAAACTTTAAGCAATTGATAGCTAGGTTTGCCCATGCAATTCTCTAAAATATTCATGGTATTTAAGTATCTTCTCTAGAAATACCTGAGCCACTTGTCCGTCCATGTGATCATAAACTCGTGTCATGAGCTTCAAATTACGGTACAAATTTTTGGAGCCGGACTCCCCGTCGTTACAAGTATCAAGAACGTACCCCTCCCACGCATTAATTACCTTAGCAACCGCAGTGCAATTAGTAAATGTGACACCATCCAAAATACATTGTCGTGTCGTCTTGTTGTAAAGAATTCGTCCCTCCGCAAAATAACAAGCAAGTGTGAATTGATCTATTTTCTTTTTATTTGCAATTGGCGGACGTTCATATAGTTTAATTGTTTCACGCCGAAATAAGGTTAAAAACAGACTGGGGTTGTTTAGAACTATCTTCCAGCATAACATATATACACCAACTTCATGCCCGTATTCGTTTATAAATTGTCCGATCCATTTGAAGTTACGGTTATGTAGACGCAGCCTTTCTTTTACCCTCGTAATTCCTGGCGTGATTATTTTATTAGATTTATTAAAGACTTGCGAAAATATGTGGCATATCTGTTCACGTTCCTCTTGATTCAAATCCATAATATCATCGAGACCGACTGCGCCAAATCCGTTGTCATAATGATATAGTTTTTCACGAATGGTTTCGTTGTACAACTTCTTTGTGTCTTCATATTCTTGATGTTGTTCAAACATAACAAAGTCAGCAATATTGCAGTACATCGCTGTAAAGGCTTCATCAAAAAAAACAACCTGAGTTGTTGAGGAAGTTCTATATCTCCCTTTGATTAAATCGAATTGATGTCGGATAACCGCCGGAATTCTTTCCATGTCAATATCCGCAATCTCTATCAGGTTTTTAGTTTTCATCATGCTTGTTCATAATTAGGGAGGTCATTACTTCTGTCTGGCGTCAGACAACTTTAAGTTGAGGTTCAATACCAGCATTTAGTTTGGTGTAGAATTGCATAAATAAATCCGCATTGCTATCCTTGTCGTTTCGTTTGTTAATGTACTCGAGAAATGTTGATTCTTTGCCGTGGCCGGTTATAGCCATCAGAATCGGAGTAGGAATATGTTTGTAGTAATTTGATGAATAGCTGCGGCGGAATGTATGCGTGGTAGCAAGTTCGAATTTGGGGTAGAGGCCTTTCACCTTACGCCTTGTTTTTGGATCCAACTTCTTGCCCTCGGTCGGTGCGTTAATTTGGGAAATTTCACAGACATCTTTAACGTACTTGTTGAGTTTTTGAGTGCTAATTTTATAGGGGAGTCCGCTTTCTATTATTTGACTAACGCGGCCTGTGACCGGAATAGTTACTAACTTTCCGGTCTTTTGCTGTAATACATCTACATAGGAAAGACCCGCAGTATGTCTAACGCTTTTTTCTGTTAAATTAAGAAGATCCCCCGCACGTTGTCCGAGTTCACAACCAAGTAGAATCCATTTACGGGCGTTCGCCAAAGCTTCGGATTTAATTTCCGCTAATTCAATTTGTTTTAGTTCATCGAACGATAACGTTATGATATAGCGGTCTTCGTCGCCTTCGGAAAAGCTTTCGATGTTTTTAAAAAAAGCGTTGGAAGTAATGCCGAGCTTACTGGCGTTCAGGCAAACGGTTTTCAGGTTGTCGATCTGTTTACCTGAATAGTTGGTTGAATACACTTTGGTGTTGATCAGCCAATTCGTAAATCGATCTACAAGCCGCTTATCAACATCGGCGAAGTGAATAGGCTTTCTGATTTCACTTTCAAATTCACAGAGGACTTTTTTAAACGTTTGGTAACTTTTTACGCGGCTATCTGAAATTCCAAGCTTCTTACGTCCCTGAATTTTCCGTGTGTTGGCATTATCAATTATGTGCTGCACATGATTGACAACAGAAGTAGCGTCTTGTTTCTCGCTTCGATTAAAGCAGTCATTTATTTGAGTTTCCAACCAGAATGAGTCTATGGATGTACCGTTGCCCATATCAGCGTTGTACCTCGCGGAAATGAAAGAGTCAAGTTTCTTCAGATTAAGACTAAGGATCTTGTTATCAGCGCCCGTCTGTTTAGGTCGGCTGGCGCTTTGATTCCAATCTGCAGGACTAATAAAAAATCCCGTCTTTTTCTTTAAAGACTTGTGCTGACTAATTGAAAGTCTGACATATATTTGCGCACGTTCTGAGCTGCTTTGCAGCAAAAACTTTATTGTAGCCATAATTGAACTTTTGAACACTCAAATGTATCTATAAATTACGGAACAAAAAAAGTATAGTCAGTATTTAGTCAGTTTAAAATTGATGTCATTAGTTTATATTATATCTAATTCATCTGCTGACTTCATTTCTTATCGTCCTTATAATGTGATATTAGAGGATGATGAGGTAGATTCCGAGTAATTTGTAAGGAGTTGGAAAAAATGTGAAATTGTATAGTTTCAAGTCCCGCTCTGAGTACGAAGCTCCAAATTATTTTGGGGCTTTTTTTATACCTACCAATTAACAATGGGCGCATTCGTAATAACCAAGCGATTCAACGGCGAATACAAATTCACGTTCACTTCCCGTAAAGGCAAAGTTATCTATACAAGTTCAGGTTACGATAGCAAAGAAATTTGCGAAGCAGACATTGAAGTTGTAAAATCAGAAGTGGCTTCTGATTCCTTCGTCCGGCTCAAAGCAGCTGGCGGGAAATACTTTTTCCGGATACTGATCGGAGAACGCCAGGTCGCCGTAAGCCGTAAATATTCAACTGAACTCCGAATGAAGAAAGGCATAGATGAAATCCTGCTTTACTCATACAAAGCTGAAGTGCTTGATTTCTCTGAAGATTCATTCGTTTTTCCAGATTAAAGCCATAAAAAAAGCCTCGCATTGCGAGGCTTAAATTTTGTACTGACTAGAAATTAGTGAGCTGGAGCTGCAGCAGGTGCAGTAGTAGTTCCAGTTGTAGTAGTTTCTGTTGTAGTAGTAGCAGTAGTGTCAGTTGTTGGAGCAACTTCTGGAGCAACTTCAGCTTCTGGAGTAACTTCAGTTTCTGTTGTTACTTCTTCTGTTTTCTCTTCTGTGTTTTTACAAGATACTACAGTTAATGCAGCAACTAGAGCTAAGCTTAAAAATACTTTTTTCATCTTACTTAATTATAAAGGTTAATTATTAATTCGAGGCAAAGATATAAATTTTTTGTTTCTTAAAATTATTTTTCAATATTTTTTTAAAAAAATATACTTCCCAGTAAAACAGGGGCTCTTAACAAAATATTTAGAAAGTATTTCCTAGTAAATATTTGTGTTTTAACAAGTTATTTCTTCTTAGGGTGAACCAATTTTAATTCGTCGATCAAGTTCGTTGCGCCTGCATATTTGTCGATTACAAACAATACAAACCGAATGTCAACCATGATGTTTCGACAGATTGCAGGATCGTAATAGATGTCACTCATCGTTCCTTCCCAAACCCGGTCAAAGTTCAGTCCGATTAAGTTTCCACGCGCGTCAATCGCAGGCGAACCCGAATTTCCACCCGTCGTGTGATTGGTTCCAATAAAGCAAACCGGCATCTTTCCGTTTTCACCATACTGACCGTAATCCTGTTTTTTATGTAAATCAATTAATTTCGCAGGAACATCAAATTCATAATCTCCCGGGACGTATTTCTCCATCATTCCGTCGAGGTACGTCATATGCGTATAAACAGTCGCGTCTTTTGGGGCATAACCCGCAACTTTTCCATAGGTAACACGAAGTGTACTGTTCGCATCCGGGAACATTCTTGCATCTTTGTTGAGTTCAAGCAGCCCTTTGATATACGTTCGCTGCAAAGCGGTAATCTTTGTGTTGATTTCGTCATATTTAGGCGCGACCTTATCAAAATAGGCGTCTGTCATTTCTTTAACCAATTTGTACGCTTTGTCATTGTTGATGTTGGCAAGAACAGTCTTTGTGTCACCTTGCAACAATTCTTTAAACTTGTCATAGCTCGTCAGTTTCGTCTGCGAGTAGATCTCACGCGTGAGTTTCTGGCTGTTGATGTTCGACAGGCTTGCAGGCAGGAATTGCTTTGGAGATTTTGTGGCATAAAGTCCGATGAGTTGCTCAAAAACTTTCTCATCGACTTCTTTATTGTAGTCTTTATATAAACCTGCAGTCGCAGTGATGAGGTTATTTTTCCTATCGGTAAATGACTGCTCACCCTTTTGGATATAGGCTTGTTCCAACTGATATAATTTATATCCAATGCTCATCAGTTCGCTGTTGCGCAAAACTACTTCTGAAAAATAATCACGTGCTAAAGCATACGGCGCGATTTCGGTGTAATTGTTCTGGAAGCCTGCAAGTAGATGCCCATATTCATTCTGTTTTCCGGATTTGATGACTTTCTGCTGAAAAGCTGCTTCGTCATTGCGTTTGATCGCAACTGCATTCGACTTCTTCAAGCCTTGTGTTTCACCGATCCATTTCTTCCAATAATTGGCAGTTGAAGCATATTTGGAAGCATATTGAATTTTGATAGCCTGATCTTTTCTCATAAAACCATCCTGAACCTTTAAAGCGGCATCGCGGATTTCGATCTTCGCCGGATTCAAATCATTGACGATCTGTTCAACAGCAATCGCCGGAAGATATTCATTTGTTGCTCCAGGATATCCAAATACCAGCGTGAAATCATCCTGCTTTACTCCGTCGAGCGAAATCGGCAAAAAGTGCTTCGGCGTATACGGAACATTGTCTTTCGAATAAGCCGCAGGTCGGTTGTTCTTATCAGCATAAATTCTGAAAAGTGAAAAATCGCCTGTATGTCGGGGCCACACCCAATTGTCGGTATCAGATCCAAATTTGCCGATTGATGAAGGCGGAGCGCCAACAAGCCTAACATCTTTATATGTTTCAGTGACGAAAAGCATGTATTGGTTTCCTTCGTAGAATGTACGGATTTTGTTTTCCTGCCAGCTCTCCTTTGGCAGCGAATTGCTCAAGGCAGTAATGTTTTCCTGGATCTTTTTCTGTTTGTCGGCTTCAGTTGGAATTGCAGCAACTCCGTCTAAAACTTTCGTTGTTACATCTTCAATTCGGACAATAAATGTCACAACCAAATTATTGTTAGGAAGCTCATCTTCCATATTCATCGCCCAAAAACCATTGGTCAGATAATCTTTTTCAACTGTCGAATGCGACTGGATCTGGCTATATCCGCAGTGATGGTTTGTCAAAAGAAGCCCTTTGGAGGAAATCACTTCGGAAGTACATCCGCCATTAAAATGTGGGACCGCGTCCTTAAGGCTTGAATTGTTTACGTCATAAATGTCAGAAACCGACATCTTCATGCCAAGGTTCTTCATTTCCTTCGCGTTCATGCCTTCGAGCAGCGACGGAATCCACATGCCTCCTTGTTGCGCCTGCGATTGTAGTACGAACAATAAGAGGAGTACTTTTAAAAATTTCATAGGTTGAGGTTTAAGTAAATGTTGTTTGCGATCATGTGTCGCTGATATTCTCGAAATGTTTCATTATGATATCAGTCGCATTTTTGTTCATCTGCACAAAAGTACTGCAGATGTGGCCCATTTCAAAACGAATATCTTCGTTGTGGATCATATTTTCAAGCGCATCATTGAGT
>DASVRQ010000057.1:0-26865 GCA_036388535.1 Flavobacterium sp.
AAAATATGGTTTTTTCGAATGTGAAGTTCGGACGCAAAACTGTCAAAACCAATAACACAGGCAAACAGTTGCAGCTGATCAGAAAGTTCAAAAAAGGCAAACACAAGATCTCGTTTGATTATGTGGCAAAGCCGGAGCAGACGATGTATTTCATCGGATCGGGTGCAAACACTCAGATTTGGACGCAAGGCCAGGGAAAATATACGAGTCACTGGTTTCCGAGCTTTGACGATGTCAATGAAAAAGTCGCGTTTGACATCAGTGCGGCGTATGGTCGGGATTTCAAGGTGATTTCAAATGGAAGTTTGAAGAGTGCGGTTTTAAATGGCACTACTTTGAAATGGAATTACGAAATGGAGAATCCGATGAGCAGTTATTTGTTGATGCTGGCGATCGGAAAATACGATAAATCGGAGCAGAAAGCAGCTTCGGGAGTTCCACTTGAGTTTTATATTGAACCGGAAGACCGTGCAAAATCGGAGCCGACCTATCGATATTCAAAGCAGATCTTTGACTTTTTAGAATCAGAAATTGGCGTCGCTTATCCATGGGGAATTTACAAGCAGGTTCCGGTGCGTGACTTTCTATACGCTGGTATGGAAAATACTACGGCAACGGTTTTTGCCACGGATTTTGTAGTGGATTCAATCGGGTTCAATGATAGAAATTATATAAATGTGAATGCTCATGAGCTTGCGCACCAATGGTTTGGGGACTTTGTGACAGCTAAATCGGGAACACATCATTGGCTTCAGGAAGGATTTGCAACGTACTATGCTTTGTTGGCCGAACGTGCAGTTTTTGGCGATGATTATTTTCATCAAAAGTTATATGAAATGGCGGGTAATCTGCAGCAGGCGGCGAAAACAGATATGATTCCGGTGCTGAACGAAAAGGCGAGCTCGCTAACATTTTACCAAAAAGGAGCGTGGGCTTTACATGTTCTTCGGGAAGAGATAGGAGCGGAGAACTTTAAAGCGGCAGTTAGAAATTATTTGCAAAGGCATCGTTTTTCATCAGTTGAGACGGCCGATTTCTTTTCAGAAGTAAATGCAGTCTCGGACTTTGACACGGCATCATTTCAAAGAAAATGGCTTGAATCAGGTGGATTTGAAACAGAAGAAGCATTAACGTTGCTCAAAAGGAATGCATTTGTGCGTGAATATTTGACCGTTCTTGACAGAAGCAGCGAGCCGTACGCGTCGAAGCGAACTGCTTTTGAAGCTGCAATGAAATCGAATGTTGCTGAAGCCATAAAAGAGGAGATGATCTTGCAGACGCAGGAAGTTCCTTTTGAGGAAAAAGAGGCATTGCTTCGAAGTGCGATGCAGACAGGAAATGTGAAGATTCGACAGGCTGTTGCTAAAACCCTCACGAAATTTCCGCCAAGTTTTGTGACGGAGTTTGCGACACTTCTCGATGATCGGTCCTATGTTACGCAGGAAATCGCACTTAATGTTTTATGGTCACAATTTCCGGATATGCGCTCCCAAATTTTAGACAGAACAGCAGGCCGTATTGGAATGAATGACAAGAATTTACGCATTCTGTGGCTTACATTGGCGCTTGCCACTAAAGACTACAAAATTACTGAAAAGCCAACATTATATAAGGAACTTCTCGATTATGCTTCTGCAAAGAATGAAACTCCGGTACGAATGAATGCAATTGAAAACCTGTTGTTTATCGACAAGAACGACAGCAACGTTTTGGGCCAACTCGTAAGCCTTACAACGCATCATAAATGGCAGGTGGTACAATATTCACGTGGTAAGATCCGGCTTTTGCTCAAAAATAAAAATCATCGTACTTATTTCGAAAGTCTGCTTCCTTCACTATCAGACCCCGAAAAAGCTCAATTGCAGCGCTTGCTTTCCGAAAAATAACTGCGAAGGCCTTCATGACCGTAGATTTAAATGTTAAAGCATCTGCAAATCTGTTAAAGATTTTAACAAAAGCGCGCAACCTTGCGGAGTTTTTTTCATCTGATAGATAACAAAACATCTACATTATGAAAATATTTTACAAGTTCTCAATGCTGCTCTGCATATCACTTTCTTTTATTGCCTGTGAGCCGAATGATAATCCAGGTGGAAGTGGCGGACCTTCGGGACCAACAATCGAAGATAATATGGGTGCAACTGCATCGCACGACTTTTTCGGACAGATTGTTGACGAAAACAACAATCCGGTAGCGAGTGCGACTGTCCAGGTAGGAAGCGTCTCAAAACAAACCGACAGCAACGGAATATTCATCATTAAAGATGCGAATGTTCGTGAGAACTTTGCGTACATCACAGCAACTAAGGCTGGTTTTATAAACGGTTCACGTGCGATGATTCCCACTTCAGGAACGAATCGCGTCAAAATCATGTTGCTGTCTGCAGATGTGGTTGCGACGGTAAATTCAGGAAGCGCAAGTGAGGCTACGTTACCAAATGGGACCAAAGTCAATTTTGATGGAAATTTTAAGACCGAATCAGGCGTCGCATATTCCGGCAGCGTCAGTGTCATCATGAACCATCTGGATCCTTCCGATCCACTGATGGCTGACAAAATGCCGGGAATGCTGCTCGCCGAAAACGAGAATGAAGAAGCGGGCGTGCTTGAAACATTTGGGATGCTTAATGTAGAGCTGCGTGGCAGTTCAGGTGAAATACTTCAGTTGGCTTCAAATGCGCAAATTCAGGTTCCGATAACTGCAGCACAAATGGCAACAGCACCGGCCACAATTCCGATGTGGCATTTCGATGAAATTGACGGTTATTGGAAAGAAGAAGGAAGCGCGACAAAGCAAGGGAACTTTTACGTCGGCACGGTTTCTCACTTCTCATGGTGGAATATGGATGTTTACTTTCCGTCAGTTAATTTAACAGTGAAGGTGGTGGATTCCAATGGTAATCCGCTAAGTAATCACTTTATCCAACTTACTGCGGAAGGAACAGTAGGTCTTTCATATGGCCAGTTTACCGATGAAAATGGTGAGGCAACGGGATTGGCACCATCAAATGTCACTATTTCTGTTAAAGTATTTAATGACATTAGTCAATGTTCTGCTCAGGCTCTATATGTTAGCACTGTTGGTCCCCTAACTTCAAACACGGATGTTGAAGTAGTAATTGAGGTTGCCGATGTTACACATTATATTATTCAAGGTAGTTTAAGAACCTGTACTAACGTTCTAAGCTCTGTAGGTTATGTGGAATTGAACTATGATGGATATACTCAGTTTGAGATTGTCAGCGACGGCACTTTTAGCTTCAGCCTAAATACTTGCGGCAATTCAGTAACAGATTTCACATTAAATGGATTTGACTATAACACAATGACATCTACTGGTGAAATCAATTATACTTTAACGGCACCTGTAACAACTATTGGGGATCTGTTAGCTTGCGGCACTGAATTTATCACCTATCAGGTTGATAATTTCCAGATGATGCACATCACGTCCAACATTACTGCGAATGCGGTCGGCAATGGTTTCCTTATTCAAAACGGCACGGGAGGCAATGCCACAATACTCACAGGAACTTCAAGCGCCATTGGTGCTTATACAACACCAGATTTTGTGCTTCAAGGCCCGGGCATATTGTTGAATGACTCCGATCCAAATGATATCATTCTTCAAATAAGTTCATTTGGGGCTGTTGGAGAATATATCGACCTAACATTCACAGGAAACTATACCGATTTTACTGGTACGCATCATATTACCGGAGTTGCACACGTATTGCGGGATAACTAGGTTAAATGTCAATTGCAACTGCAATGTCAATGTCAATAGCCATAGCAATATCAACTAACATATAACGTAAACCAACGATATGAACAGAATTAAACCATATATTTCGGCAATTATATTGCTTGCACTACTTTTTACAGCATGCGAAAATCATGATGACAGTCCGAGCCCAGGCGGAAACGCAGGCGAATTTGCTGAAAACTTTGGAAATGAAGTCTCGCGTGACTTCTTCGGCCAGATCGTAGACATCAATGATAATCCTATCCAGAACGTCACTGTAAGAATTGGATCTGCTACCGCTCAAACCGATGAAAACGGGGTCTTTATGATCAACAACGCCCCGGTACACGAACGTTTTGCTTATATTACGGCATCGAAAATCGGATTTATCGACGGATCACGTTCAATTATTCCAACCACGGGAAAGAACAACATTAAGATTATGATGATTCCGAGTTCGTCAACTATGGTTTCATCTGGTCAGCCGAGTGAAATCACCCTTGATAATGGCACAAAGGTCGTATTTGATGGTGCTTTCGAAAACGAAGACGGAAGTTCATATTCTGGCGATGTTTTGGTTTCTGCATTTTACCTTAGCGCGAGGGATGAAAACTTACAGGATCTGATGCCAGGAATGCTATATGCACAAGATCAGAATGGCGAAGAAGCAATGCTCGTAACATACGGAATGATGCATGTGGAACTTCGCGCTCCAAGTGGTGCAAAATTGCAGATCGCCGAAGGACATTCGGCTGAACTGACCATGCGAATCGCTAATGAACAGCTCGCTAGCGCACCTTCGACAATTCCGCTTTGGTATTTTGACGAAGAACTTGGCTACTGGAAAGAAGAAGGTTTTGCAACCAAACAAGGCAATTTTTACGTAGGAGATGTTACACATTTCTCTTGGTGGAATTGTGATGCGCCGTTTCCGACAGTAACTTTGACCACAACGATATTTGATTCAGAAGGAAATCCAGTAACAAATGCACAAATCGGATTGTTGACCACCTTAAGTCCATATGAACGAGTAGGGTTTAGCAATTCTAATGGCCAGATCAGTGGACTTGTTCCTTCAAATCAGGTAATGACGATGAATGTATATGATAACTGCGGGAATTTAATATCTGCTTCGCAAATAGGTCCGTTTGCCGCCGACACTGTATTACCTGCTATAAATTTATCGAGCGCCGTAAACGCCGTTCTTGTTGAAGGAACATTACTGAGCTGCAGCAATACAAATGTTACAAACGGGTATGTTCAGTTAAACTATGAAGGAGAAAGTTTTTTTACAACGGTCAGTGATGGTCATTTTAGTTTTTCGACTTTAGCTTGTTCATCTGCAACAGCTTTTTCATTGACTGGAGCCGACTATGATAATCTTCAGGTGACAGATCTGATTAATTATACGTATTCCGCACCTGTCACAAATGTGGGAAATATTGTCGCATGCTCTAATGTAATGCAATTTATAAGCTATCAAATCGATTCTGATCCGCCAGCCGTCTGTTTAATTGAATTGGGAGGCACGCTCGGTTCCACAACACAGCCCGGCCTTGCCGTCTTTGGCTATTTCGAGGGGCAGGGTGACATTTATATATACAGCAACATTACTGCTCCGGGAACTTATACCACGGCAAACTTTGCTATCGAGGGTAATGGGATAGGGTACATTGGTCCGTCCACTCCAAACGATATTATATTCATTGTAAGTAATATTGGCGCGGTTGGGGAATATATTGATATGACTTTCAATGGAACTTATAATGACGATGGCGTAACCCGCACGATAACCGGTACAGCACACGTAGTGCGAAATCAATAATATTAAAAAGGCCTCCAATAGGAGGCTTTTTTTATATCAAATTTTTCACTTCATTTTTGATGTATGCCAATGCGGCGCTACTCGGAGTCGGCTTGTCGAATAAGTCGCTAAGAACTGCTTGCCTGAATTGATCGGCATCTGCAATCGTATCATTAATTGTGGCCTTACGTAATGTTTGGATGGTCGAATTCTTTGCAGTCGAAATAATCGTCCAACACTCATCGCTCATATAGATCTGTTGCGTCAAATTGTGCTCGAATTCCTGTTCGATCTGAGCAATTACATAATTTGCGTAATCATTTTTATCCGAAGAAATCGGCGTGATCCTGATCAACAGTTTAGTCGGGTCGATTCGTTCGAGAAACAGAACCATGCGTTCATACGCCTGCAATCGCAACGGCAAAGCATCTTTTTTTCCTTCCTTACTAATTATAAACCGCCTTCTGTTTTCTTCATTCCTCACAAACATCTGGAAAAAATAATAAGCGACGGCACCTGTTATCAAGGCTGGCAAGGTAAAAAATAGTAATTCGATGATTCTGTCGGTGTCCATAATTTTTGTCTTTAGGTTGCAAAAATAGCACAATTGTTAAGCAAAGTCAACATCAGGTTCTATTTGGTTTGTTTTCGACGAATCAGCCTCCAACGATCTGCCATTATTAACTATATCCGAATGTGTTCTTACGTTGGAAATCATTAATTTTGGCGAAATTTTAATTGCCATGCAAAAACATATAAGCCAGCTCAATGAAGCCCAACAGCAACCGGTTTTGCAGAAAGATGGCCCAATGATCATCATTGCAGGCGCAGGTTCGGGAAAAACTCGTGTACTTACGATCCGGATTGCATACCTGATGAGTCTCGGCGTCGACGCGTTCAGTATATTAGCACTTACTTTTACGAATAAGGCGGCGCGCGAAATGAAAAAGCGTATTTCCGACATTGTTGGTTCGAGCGAGGCAAAGAATTTATGGATGGGAACTTTCCACTCGGTTTTTGCGCGGATTTTGCGGGCTGAAGCCGATAAATTAGGATATCCTTCCAACTTTACGATTTATGACACACAGGATTCTGTCCGGTTAATTTCTGCGATCATAAAAGAAATGCAGCTCGACAAGGACGTTTATAAACCAAAGCAGGTTCTTGGCCGAATCTCTTCCTATAAAAACAGCCTTATCACAGTCAAGGCTTATTTCAACAATCCTGAACTTCAGGAAGCTGATGCCATGTCAAAAAAGCCGCGGCTCGGCGAAATATATTCAAATTACGTTGACCGTTGTTTTAAAGCCGGAGCAATGGATTTTGATGATCTATTGTTAAAAACAAACGAGCTATTAAATCGTTTTCCCGATGTATTGGCAAAGTATCAGAAACGTTTCCGCTATATTCTTGTTGATGAGTATCAGGATACAAATCATTCACAATATCTGATCGTTCGCGCCTTATCGGACCGTTTCCAAAATATTTGTGTTGTAGGTGATGATGCTCAAAGTATTTATGCTTTTCGCGGAGCAAACATCAATAATATCCTCAATTTCCAGAAGGATTACGAGAATGTAAAAACATACCGGCTCGAGCAGAATTACCGTTCGACAAAAAACATCGTTGAAGCTGCCAATTCAATTATCGACAAGAATAAAGTTAAACTCGACAAAGTCGTCTGGACAGCAAATGATTACGGTTCAAAGATAAAGGTCCACCGCAGCATGACCGATGGTGAAGAAGGCCGTTTCGTGGCCGGTGAAATCTGGGAAAAAAAGATGCAGCACCAACTTTCGAATGGAAGCTTTGCAATTTTATACCGCACCAATGCACAATCCCGTGCAATGGAGGATGCTCTTCGGAAGCGCGATATTCCGTATCGCATTTATGGAGGATTGTCATTCTACCAGCGTAAGGAAATTAAAGATGTATTGTGTTACCTGCGCTTGGTGATCAATCCGAAAGATGAAGAAGCGCTGATCCGTGTTATTAATTATCCGGCACGCGGAATCGGTGATACGACGATCGAAAAGCTGACAATTGCCGCTAATCATTACAAGCGTTCGATGTTTGAGGTGATGCAGAACATTGATAAAATCGACCTCAAGCTCAATTCGGGCACAAAAAACAAGCTTAAGGATTTCGTGACGATGATCCAAAGTTTCCAGGTCATCAATGAAAATCACGATGCGTTTTACATTGCCGAACATGTAGCGAAAAAAACAGGCCTGATCCAGGAACTTAAAAAAGACGCGACTCCCGAAGGAATTGCACGTATCGAAAATATTGAAGAATTGCTTAACGGTATTAAAGATTTTACCGAAGGTCAAAAGGAAGTTGCCGATGCACGCGGAGCATTGTCGGAATTCCTTGAAGATGTTGCGCTCGCAACCGATCTTGATAAAGACACCGGTGATGACGATCGTGTGGCGTTGATGACAATTCACCTGGCAAAAGGATTGGAGTTTCCGTACGTGTTTGTTGTCGGGATGGAAGAAGATCTTTTCCCGAGTGCGATGAGTATGAGCACACGAAGCGAACTCGAAGAGGAAAGGCGCTTGTTTTATGTAGCGCTCACACGGGCCGAGCATCAGGCATATCTGACCTATGCGCAATCACGATACCGATGGGGAAAACTTACTGATAGTGAGCCATCGCGGTTCATCAACGAAATAAACGGAGAATATCTGGAATATCTTTCGCCTGAAGAAACCGGTTATCGGTACAAACCAATGATCGACAGTGATATTTTCGGTGATGTCGATAAGTCGAAATTGCGCCTGGCTAAACCCGTTGGAGGAACTCCACCCAAATATATAACCGATAATGCACCAAGACCAGATGTCAGCATCCGTAAGCTGAAACCGATGTCTTCAGGTTCGGGAAGCGCTAATTTATTCGATAATAATCTTGCTGTTGGAAATGTCGTCATGCATGAACGCTTTGGAAAAGGTGAAATTATAAACCTCGAAGGAGCCGGGGCCGATAAAAAAGCAGAAATCAAGTTTGAAGTCGGCGGAATTAAAAAATTGTTGCTGCGTTTTGCGAAGCTTGACGTCATAGCTTAACCAGGTCAATGCAAATCCTACCCTAAACCCTAAACCCTAAACCTCCATCACATGTCTCAATTCATCAAAATATATCCACAGAATCCCAATGAAGCTGCAATCGCAAAGGTGGTAAAAGTGTTGCGTGATGGCGGAGTGATTATTTATCCGACAGATACGGTTTACGGAATGGGCTGTGACATTACGAGTACAAAAGGTCTGGAACGTATTGCAAGGTTGAAAGGGATCAAGCTTGACAAGGCAAACTTTTCGTTCGTATGCAGTGATTTAAGCAATCTCTCCGATTATGTGAAGCAGATCAATACCTCAACATTCAAGCTTCTCAAGCGTGCGTTGCCGGGGCCTTATACCTTCATACTTCCAGGAAATAACAATCTGCCCAAGGAGTTTAAAAAGAAGACAACGGTGGGAATTCGTGTACCGGATAATGCAATTGCAATTGAAATTGTACGCCAACTCGGAAATCCAATTGTGTCAACTTCAATTTATGATGATGATGAAGTTTTGGAATATTCAACTGATCCCGAACTTATTTTTGAAAAGTGGCAGCAATTGGTGGATGTTGTAATTGATGGCGGATATGGTGACAATCAGCCTTCGACTATCGTTGATTTATCCGGTGATGAACCTGTGGTTGTGCGGGTTGGAAAAGGAGATCCGGATATTTTTTAAGTCGAAAGTTGCAAGTCGCAAGTTGAAAGTCGGAAGACTAAGTACGTTGTCTACTATACAAGAAGTCTAAAAGCGCAGCGAGTCTAAGAGCAGCGAGAATAAAAAAAAGCGCCCCATTTACAGAGCGCTTTTTATTGTATCCAAACTAACTTAATTTCTCAATCCGGCTTGTTGGTTTTTCATTTCTTTTTCGATCATGTCATAGAACTGATCGATTTTAGGAAGTACCACAATACGTGTTCTTCTGTTAGTAGAACGGCTTTCAGCCGAGTTGTTATCAACCAATGGTACAAATTCACCACGTCCGGCAGCAATTAATTGCTTAGGATTTACACCATGTTCTTTTGTCAGAACCCGAACAATTGACGTCGCACGCTTAACGCTCAAATCCCAGTTGTCGATCAAAGTACCATTGCTGATGAATGGAACATTATCGGTGTGGCCTTCAACCATACATTCGAAATCAGGTTTGTTGTTAATCACTTTCGCAACTTTTCCAAGGACTTCTTTTGCACGGTCGGTCACAATATAACTACCGCTTTTAAATAACATTTTATCGGAAATCGAAATGAAGACAACTCCTTTTTCAACGTTGATTTCAATATCTTCATCGTTTAATCCAACGACACTTTTAAGACTTGTTACCAATGCCAATGTTACGCTGTCCTTTTTGGTAAGGGCATCTTGCAAACGCGTGATTTTAAGATCTTTTTCTTTTAAACTTTCAAGCGATTTCTCAAGGTTTTCAGCACCTTTTGATGACAATGTCGTGACATTCCCAACAGTGTTGATCAAATCGGTATTATTTTTCTTCAGAAAGTCCATTTGTGCTGCAAGCGCATCTTTCTCAGTAAGGCAGACGTTTAACTTTACAGTTGTACTGTTCAATAAATCCTGAATTTCCTTATTTTTTGCCTCAAGCGCAGCTATCTTCTTCGTCCCACACGAGGTCGACATAACGGCGACAACGGACAAGGCTAAAATGATTCTTTTCATAAAAAATGGTTTTTAAAAGTTACGTTACAAAATTACTGTTAAAATAACTCAATAGCAGCGGTTAAGGCTTAAACTATTGTTAAAACAGATTTTTATAATATTTTTTGCCGCCAACAAAATAGTTATACACGACACTTGATAGATGAAAATATTGACCTGGCGCTTTCGACTTGATTCTCTTCAAATAATTGTGTCGGATGGCACTATAAAATGCAAAATGCGCTTTAATGATAGCCCAGAAATGTGCCGGTTTTCCCTTCAACAGAAACTGGATTCCTGCCATTCCGTCAAGAACCATACGTCCTATAACTATCGTGATCAATTGTTTTCCGGGAAGGTTCTTCACGAGCATCATCAATGAATTCCGAAAGTTTAAATATGTTTTTCGTGGGTCACCTTGCTGTAAAGTTGCGCCGCCAACGTGATAGACAACCGAGTTGTGGATGTACTTTGCTTTAAATCCTTTATTAAACGCGCGCCAACACAGATCAATTTCCTCCTGATGTGCAAAAAAATCAGCGTCGAAGCCACCCAGTTCGTCAAAGACGTTTTTTCTGATGAACATGCAGGCTCCTGATGCCCAGAAAATCTCGCGGTCGTCATCGTATTGACCTTCGTCCTTTTCTACGGTGTCAAAAACACGACCTCGACAGAATGGGTAACCAAATCTATCAACGAAGCCACCGGCCGCACCAGCATATTCAAAGTATTCGGGATTTTTATAATCTTTTATTTTTGGTTGAATAATAGCAGTGTCAGGCTCATTTCTTAAACATTCGAGTATTGGCAGCAGCCAGTTTTCCGTTACCAGGACATCAGAATTAACGAGCGCATAAATATCAGCTTCAACATTTGCCAGCGCTTGATTATAACCTCCGGCAAATCCGAGATTGGTGCTGTTCTCTATAATTTTTACGGATGGGAAATTGCCGCGTACATACGCAACGGAGTCATCATCAGACGCGTTATCAGCGACATAAATATCGGCCTCAGCCGAAAAGCGAATGATCGTTGGCAGAAATTGCTCCAGTAGTTTGCGCCCATTCCAATTCAGTATTACAACCGCTGTTTTCATTTAAACAGCAAGAGGATTGCATCTTGAGTAGTCAGGAAGTTGCGCAAGGAACTCATAACGCTCATTATTGTAATCCATTTTGCAGAAATAATGAGTGTGGCCGTTGGTGACCATCAAAAATTCTGACTGCATTGTCATGTTGTAACGTGCGATCTGATCAAAAGTAGCCTGCGAGATCTTGACTTCCGGAGCTTTGCATTCAATCAAAATATTTATCGAGCCATCGCTATTGAAAACTACCACATCATAGCGTTTTACAATTCCGTTGATCTTCAGGAGTTTTTCGACATTGATCAGCGACTTCGGATAGCTTTTTTGTTCCAGTAAAAATCTCACAACATGCTGCCGAACCCATTCCTCAGGTGTCAAGATCACAAACTTGCGTCTGATCTCATCAAAAACAGAGGCTTTGTCGCCGATGTTTTTAAACCGAAATGAATAAGATGGAAAGTTGAGTTGCTGCATACACAAAGAAACGAAATATCGGACTGACCCAACTTCTGATCGAGATTATCTTTCAACAGGATTTTCAACAATAGCTGAAAAATGAGCCACAAATTCACCAATAACAGTAATTCGTAAATTCGTGGCTATAATATCTTAATTTTGGGGCATTGCCTAAAAATAGCCGCATAATAAAAAATGGACGAAGCAGCAAAAATTGTAAGTGATATAAAATCAGGAGTTATTAAACCGCTGTATTTTTTGATGGGCGAGGAGCCTTATTATATTGATAAGATTGCCGATTATATTGAAGCCAACATACTTTCGGATGAAGAAAAAGGCTTCAACCAAACGGTGCTCTACGGCCGTGATGTCTCTTTGGAAGATATTGTTTCGACCGCGAGACGTTATCCGATGATGGCTGAACGGCAGGTGGTAATCATTCGCGAAGCACAGGATTTGGCGAAAACGATCGATAAACTTGAGGCATACGCCGAAAATCCTATGCCATCGACTGTCCTTGTACTTTGCTATAAGTACAAAACGCTCGACCGCAGAAAGAAGGTGATCAAGCATGTTGAAAAAAACGGATTGCTGTTCGAAAGCAAAAAGCTTAAAGATTATCAGATTTCGTCATGGATGGAACGCGTACTAAAGGGCCGCGGCTACGCGATCGAACCCAAAGCATCGATTTTGCTGACGGAGTTCCTGGGAACCGACTTGGGAAAAATCAGCAATGAACTCGACAAGCTGCAATTGATCCTGCCGAAAGGAAGTACGATTACTCCGAAAATTATTGAGGAAAACATCGGTTTCAGTAAAGACTTCAATGTGTTTGAACTGCGCAAGGCAATTGGCAGCCGCAACCAATTCAAAGCCTACCAGATTGCAAAATACTTCGCCGACAATCCAAAAGACAATCCGATGGTAATGACCACAAGCCTCGTATTTGCTTTTTTCTCACAACTTCTGCAATATCACGGGTTGAAAGACCGGAGCCCGAAAAACGCAGCTTCAGTATTGAAGGTGAGTCCGTACTTCCTCAAAGATTACGATGCAGCGCTAAAAAATTATCCGATGAAGAAGGTTAGTGCAATTGTTGAATCGCTTCGGGATATTGACGTTAAAAGTAAAGGCGTTGGCGCCAATCTTACACATAATGATCTGCTTAGGGAGATGCTTGTGAAAATCTTCAGCTAAACATATGAAACGGTATGGAAACATAAGCGGAAGTTCAGGAGTTTCGGAATTCGAAATTGCGGACACCTACATTTTAGTCAGGTTCGATAACGACAAGAAAATTTATAAGTACAGTTACGCCAGGCCGGGAAGAGATCATGTCGAAAAAATGAAGGCTTTTGCTGAAAGTGGTGCCGGATTGAGTACTTACATATCGCAAAATGTCAAGAGAAAATATGAGGAAATTATAGTTGCACCAGATCGGTAATGATGCCAACTATCTCTTTATTATCTGAACATATTTAACGATATTTGCTCCTCTAAAAATCGGATGATGGGAATGATGAATAAAAATACTGTGCTCGGCTGGGCGACGTTCATAATGATAATTATGGGTTTGCTTCTGATCGCACTCGGAGCTTTTCGTTATGATGATGTCGCCGGATGGGGATTTGGCGCAGTCGGCGTTGGTTTCCTTGCAAACGCCTGGGTTTTCAGTTCCTTGAAAGGAAGAGTATAATTATATAACACATAACAAATCTACTATGTCAGATGATAAAAAGGTGATTTTCTCAATGTCGAAGCTCAGCAAGACGTATTCGAGCACCAACAAGCAAGTACTTAAAGATATATACCTTAGTTTTTTCTACGGAGCAAAAATCGGAATTCTCGGACTAAATGGGTCGGGTAAATCCTCGCTTTTGAAAATTATAGCCGGTGTCGACAAAAATTATCAGGGCGATGTTGTTTTTGCACCTGGTTATACAGTCGGTTATCTTGAACAGGAGCCGATATTGGACGAAACTAAAACCGTGATCGAGGTAGTACGCGAAGGCGTTGCCGAAACAATGGCAGTGCTGGAAGAATTCAACAAGATCAATGACATGTTCGGCTTGCCTGAAGTCTATGAAAATGCTGATAAAATGCAGCAACTAATGGACCGTCAGGCCGATTTGCAGGACAAGATAGATGCATTAGGTGCTTGGGAAATCGATACGAAGCTTGAAATTGCGATGGACGCACTTCGTACTCCTGAAGGCGACATGCCGATCAACGTCCTTTCGGGCGGAGAAAAACGGCGTGTGGCTTTATGCCGGCTCCTATTGCAACAACCTGATGTGTTGCTTTTGGACGAGCCAACCAACCACCTTGATGCAGAAAGCGTACTTTGGCTCGAGCAGCATTTGGCGCAATATGCAGGAACGGTGATTGCCGTTACGCACGATAGATATTTCCTGGATAATGTTGCAGGTTGGATATTGGAGTTGGACCGTGGACAAGGAATTCCGTGGAAAGGAAACTACTCGTCGTGGCTTGACCAAAAATCGAAGCGAATGGAACTGGAAGAGAAAACTGCTTCCAAACACAGAAAGACTTTGGAGCGCGAGCTCGAATGGGTACGCCAAGGTGCAAAAGGCCGGCAAACGAAGCAAAAGGCGCGTTTGCAGAACTACGACAAATTACTCAATGAAGATCAGAAAGAGCTTGACGAAAAGCTTGAAATCTATATCCCGAACGGGCCACGTTTAGGAACAAACGTCATTGAATCAAAAGGTGTTGCGAAAGCATTTGGAGACAAGCTTTTATACGACAACTTGAATTTTACTTTGCCACAGGCTGGTATTGTTGGTATAATCGGACCAAACGGTGCCGGGAAATCAACGATCTTCCGCATGATAATGGACGAGCAAAAACCCGATGCCGGAGAGTTTACAATCGGTGACACCGTTAAAATAGCATATGTCGACCAGGCGCATTCCAATATTGATCCTAATAAATCGATATGGGAAAACTTCTGTGACGGACAGGAACTTATCATGATGGGCGGACGCCAAGTCAACTCACGTGCTTATTTATCCCGATTCAACTTCGGCGGAAGCGACCAAAATAAAAAAGTCGCAACCTTGTCAGGTGGTGAAAGAAACCGACTGCATCTTGCAATGACTCTTAAAGAAGAAGGCAATGTTCTGCTACTTGACGAGCCAACAAACGACCTCGATATCAATACGCTTCGTGCTTTGGAAGAAGGTCTTGAAAACTTTGCCGGATGTGCCGTCGTAATCTCGCACGACAGGTGGTTCCTTGACAGGATATGTACGCATATTTTGGCCTTTGAAGGAAATTCTGAAGTGTATTTCTTTGAAGGAAGCTTCTCGGATTATGAAGAGAACAAGAAAAAACGTCTCGGCGGCGACCTTACGCCTAAACGTATCAAATACAGGAAGTTAATTCGCAGCTAGTAGTAATCCCGACAACTGTCGGGATTTTTTTTATCGTTTTATAAATGTATATTTGAGCAACCAATAATCACTAAATGTCCCAAATCCGTTTAGCATTTTTGCTTATCGCGCTGTGCATTCCATCATTTTCCTTCAGCCAGGATGAAACTTACGACCGTAAAGAAATCACAAAACTTACCGTTACGGCTCAAAATTATTTGAACCAATCCAAATTCCGCGAGTCGCTATTGTATTCCCGTGAAGCTTTAAAACAGGCAATAGCAATCGGCGATTACATGCTGATGGCGAAAGCCTACAATACTATTGCAGGTAATTTCGATGAGTTGTCTGAACACGACAAAGCAATCCAGAACTACGAGAAGGCGTTGTATTATGCCGGAAAAGTCAACAATGATACGATGCGCGGCAGTTACAACAACAATCTCGGCAACATGTATTTTTTTGAGAAGAAGGATTACATTAAAGGCATTTATTATTATCAGAAAGCCATTGATTATGCTGAGAAAACTACCGACAGTAGCCGGATGGTTTTTACACATCTCAATATGGCTCTTGCGCATTTCGAAATCAAGCAATTCGATCAGGGTTATCCGCATCTTCAGTTCATCAACGCGAATTATGCAAAATATGGAAAAACCGACTTGCTTGTATTTCTAAACATGCTCAATGGCATGTATCATGGTGCCAAAGGCGATCGCAAGATTGCGGATGATTTTTTTCTCAAAGCAATAAAAGAAGGAAAGGAAACTAATGCGGACCTTGACCTTTCGTATACCTATCAGGAATATTCAAGGTTCCTTAACAGCATCGGCGACCACAAAAATGCCTATACATATCTGACGCTGTACGATGATATCAAAAATGAAATCTATGACACTGATAAGTTACAGAAAGCTGAAGTTGAAGGTGTAAACCTTGAATTGGACGAATACAAACGAGCCATAGACAAGATTGAACGCGAGAAAAAAATCCAAACCCTCAGTCTGAAAAAATCTAAGATAATTGTCGTGCTTTTTATCGCTATTTTGCTTGTACTGCTGTTGCTGTTGTACACTCTGAACAAGAACATCAATTTCAGAAAGAAAAGCAATAAGGAATTGATGGTGGCTAATGCCGAGTTAAAGGTGGCCAAAGAACGCGCCGAAGAAGCATCGCTGCTCAAATCACAATTCGTATCGACGATCAGCCATGAACTTCGAACGCCATTATACGGAGTTGTCGGAATTACCAATATGATCTCGGACGAACACAAAGAACTTGCCGATAGTCCGCATCTGCAATCGTTAAAGTTTTCGGCCAAGTATCTTTTATCGCTTGTAAACGATATTTTGCAGATCAACAAAATAGAAGAAAACAAGATAAAGCTCGAAAACAATATTTTTAATCTTGCAGATGAGATTGCGACAATTGAAAACTCACTTCAATTTATCGCGATTCATAACAAGAACGTGATCAGCATGGAAATGGATCCGCAGATTCCGGAATATTTGATCGGTGACAAATTGCGCCTGTCGCAGATTTTCATGAACCTTATCAGCAACGCGTTAAAATTTACCCATAATGGGGAAATAAAGGTGCACGCTAAACTCGATCGGGTAGAAGGCAGCCGTTATTTTATTCTTTTTGAGGTTACTGACAACGGAGTCGGGATTGCGAAGGAAGACCAGGTAAAAATCTTTGAAAAGTTTGTACAGATCGAACGAAAAGAAGACGATTATCAGGGAACAGGCCTTGGACTTTCAATCGTACAAAAGCTTATCGAGTTGTTTGACAGCGAGATTCATCTTGAAAGCAGGGAAGGAGTTGGAACGAAGTTCTCATTCACGATCGGATTTGAATACGACCCCAATAAAACAGTTGAGATACTTAATAACATTGATGTCGACTTATCTTCCGGACAAATATTCGAGGTGCTTGTTGTCGAGGATAATAAGATCAATCAGATGGTTACCAAAAAAATCATGGAAACGCATAACTTCAAATGCCATATTGTCGATAACGGATTTGCAGCGATCGAAATACTGCAGAAGCGCTCGTTTGACGTCATTTTAATGGATATCAACATGCCTGTAATCAACGGTTTTGAAACAACCCGCCGCTTACGTGCAATCGGAATTGAAACTCCTGTAGTCGCACTTACTGCATTCGATAAGGAAGAAGTTGCCGAGGAAGCAATAGCATCAGGAATGAACGACGTGATCAGCAAACCATTTGAACCAATCAAACTTTTTCAAATTATTTCAAGTCAGATCAACAGGAAAAGCGTGCTTTAATACCAACGTTTTTTATTTTGTTTTGAGGCTTCGGATTTGCGCGATTTGTGTGCGCCGCCGCTTCGGTTGGAATTCTTCTGCGGCTCAGCAGGTTCTTCAGCATTTCCACCTTGCCAAGGGTAAGGATGATCGGTTATCGTTTGAACATCCACTTTTATAAGTTTCTGAATATCTTTCCAGTACGGAGCTTCATCTTTACTGCAGAATGAAATCGCAATCCCGCCATTTCCGGCACGACCTGTTCGTCCAATCCGGTGTACGTAAGTTTCCGGAATGTTTGGAAGATCGAAGTTGATCACAAAAGGCAATTGGTCGATATCGATTCCGCGTGCTGCAATATCGGTTGCAACCAAAACGCCGACTTCCTTAGCTTTAAAGGCATCGAGAACGCGTTGACGAGCAGCCTGCGATTTGTCTCCGTGAATTGCCTCAGCCGGGACGCCTTTCTTGCGAAGTGCTTTTACGACGTTGTCGGCTCCATGTTTTGTGCGCGAAAATACAAGTACGTCCGCCAATTTTTCATTGCGTATCAAATGATATAGCAAGGCACGCTTTTCAGACTTTTCTACAAAATAAACGCGTTGCTCAACATTTTCAGCTGTCGATGAAACGGGAGAAACGGTTACAGTTGCAGGATCTTTCAGAAACATCTCGGCGAGCTCACGAATTGCAATCGGCATTGTAGCCGAAAACAATAAAGTTTGTCTGTTGTTCGGCGTCAGCTTCACAATTTTCTTCACATCGTTTACAAATCCCATATCAAGCATTTGATCGGCTTCGTCGAGAACAAGCGCATGCAAATGATCAAGATCGATGTAACCTTGCTTATGAAGGTCCAGCAATCTTCCCGGAGTAGCAATTAGGATATCCACGCCTTTACGGAGTTGGTCAACCTGCGAAACTTGAGAAACACCGCCAAAAATGGTGAGTTGCGTCAGGTTAGTATATTTTCCGTAAGTGTCGAAACTTTGTCCGATCTGGACGGCGAGCTCACGGGTTGGCGTAATCACCATTGCACGTATGACCTTTGATTTTTTGGATGAACCCACCATTCGATGAAGCTGGTGAATGATCGGAATTGCGAAAGCGGCTGTTTTTCCCGTTCCTGTTTGAGCACAGCCAATCATGTCGCGGCCCGCTAATACTATCGGAATTGCTTGTTCCTGAATTGGTGTTGGTTCTGTATAGCCTTCTTCAAAAACGGCTTTCTGAATACTTTTGGAAAGTGATAAATCTTCAAATAACATAATGATCGAATTGCATCCTGTATTTAAGCAGCAGGAATTTTTGCAAAGATAGCGTTATTTGCCGACTATAAGTCTGCTTAAACTTTCGGAGCGTTGGCCTTTATGAAATCGGTTACGAGATAGCCAATGAGTTTCCCGATAAGATGGTTATTTTTATCGGAATCTAAATCAGGTGCGCCTTCGCAGATATGCAAGTATGCCGCATTCTCGTTCTTTCCGAAGAAATTGACAAACTGCCGAAGCTTGTCGACTGAAAATCCGCTTGACGTCATCGCGCTGCTTGCCACGCCGGGAACCGAATCAAGATCGACCTCAATGCCAAACGGATCGTTCTTTACAAAATCATCGGCGACAGCCAGTTCTTCTGAGAATCGTTTTTCCTTACGGATAGCAATAGAATCGTAGGTATTGTATCTTATACGTTCTTCCATCTTCCTGATAAGGTCAAGGACATTTTTCGATGTGTAATTTTCATGCAACCCGAAGATGAAGTATTTTTTAAGGAATCCTTCTTCATAGGCATATGAGAAACCATTTCCGCTGTGCCGGCCTTCAAGAATACGAAAATCCGAATGCGCATCAAAATTTACGGCATTGATCGGCTTACCTTTTGCCAGAGCTGTTCCTTTAATATTTCCGTATGAATTATTGTGGCCTCCGCCAATGACAATCGGAATTTTTCCGGCTTTGACGATGGTGAATATTATGTTCGAAACGTCTTTGTCGACCCGCTCCACAAGCTGACTTAGTTTGAGCCGGTCGTCAATTATATTAAAATCCAGATTCTTTGCCTCCTCCATTTCAGCTTCAACATTCAGGTGTCCTAAAATGCTGAGCTGGTTTCCTTTGCAGAAGCGGTTGTGCTGAATATTCGCGATGCTTCTCAATGCAATTTGCCAGGCTGAAGCAGTTCCGGGCCGACCCAAATTTGCCCTGACGCCGATATCTTCCGGAATACCGAAAAGTACATACCGCGCATCTGAATTGTTAAGCCAATCTACGATATCAGCATCTTCGGGGACCGTCTGGATCCGCTCACCGAATTTGATTTCACCGCTTCGATGATTGGTTATTTTTCCAAGGTCACCACGCCTGAAAGGCACGAGCTTTTCCATATCGAAATTTTAAAGAACCAAAAATACTATAATAATATAAACTTTCGTTAAGAACATAGATATGAAACCATATTAATATAAATTTGTTAAAACCACAAAAATTTCAAACATGGAAAACCAGAACAGCAGTTCCAAATTAAAAGCAATTATTGTCATTTTAGCAATTCTTTTGGCGGGTAGCCTTGCCTATATGTATAAGATGAGCAGTGACGCTAAGTCAACCCAAACGGTTCTTGTGAAGGAAAAGGACGATGTGATGAAGGATTTGGAAGCACTAAAAGCTACCTACGACAGCGCGATCGCAGAAAACACATCGATGTCGGATGAGCTGATAGCTGAAAGGGAAAAAGTAGTAAAGCTTATCGCTGAGCTTGAAAAATCCAAGGGTGATGTTGCTTCATTATCAAAGTATCGGGCACAGGCGCGTTCGCTTGAAGCAAAAATGAAAGGTTTGATGCAGGAAATTGCCGTATTGAAAAAGCAAAATGCAGATCTTACCGTTGAACGCGACAGTACTGTTGTTGCACTTGGAAAAGCACGTACTTTTAATGATACGTTGGTGATCCAAAACGAAAATCTTGCAAAAACAGTCGAAAAAGGATCGGCTTTGACTGTGATGAATTTGCGAACTACAGCAGTTAAGCAACGTAGTTCAGGAAAACAGATAGTTACTGATAAAGCGAGCCGTGCTGATAAATTGAAAGTGTGTTTCACATTGGCGGAAAACCAAATTGCGAAATCAGGCGACCGGCTTTATTACGTTCAGATCATTGATTCAAAAAGCAATATCGTAGGTGAAAAGAAAACGGAAAATTTTGGCGATCAAAGTTTGACTTACAGTTTCACGACCACGGTTGCATATGAAAATAAATCAGTTGATGTGTGTGAATTTGTAAACGGTAACGATTTTGCCAAGGGAAGTTATTTCGTCAACATATTTGATAAAAATAAGTTGGTCAGCAAAACAAGTTTCACTTTAAAATAATAGTATAAGCTTCAAACAGAAAGGATCCACTTTGGATCCTTTTTTTATGCGGTAAACTTACCTTCATGAATGATCTGCTCAATCAAATCACTGCCGAAAGAGTAGGGAAGTTCGTAATAAGAGTTCAACTTTTTACTAATTATTATGCTGGCTTTTTTTCCTTTTGTTATACTTCCGTGGGTGGCCGAAATCCCCATGGCAAAAGCGCCATTGATAGTTGCGGCATTAATGGCTTCTTCAGGAGTCATCTTCATTTTGATGCATGCCGTCGCGACGACAAAATTCATATTTCCTGATGGCGAAGAACCCGGATTAAAATCGGTTGCCAAAGCTATTGGAAGTCCGGCGTTGATCATATCCCGAGCCGGCGTATACGGAATGCTGAGAAAGTACGAGCATGAAGGCAAAGCGACCGGCATTGTTTGCGAACCGCGCAGCGCTTGGATATCATCAGTTGTAAGCACTTCAAGATGATCGACCGATAAGGCACCGTTTTCGACACATGCTGCAATCCCGCCGATTGCATTAAACTGATTGACGTGAATCTTCGGGATCAATCCGAATTTCTTGCCGGCATTCATAATTTGTTTAGTTTGTTCGACAGAGAAATATCCCGTTTCACAAAAGACATCAATGTATTCAGCCAGACTTTCATTCGCGACAGCGGGCAACATTTCATTAATGATCAAATCGATATAGCCTTGTTGATTGTTTTTGAATTCTGTTGGAAAGGCATGCGCAGCGAGGAAAGTGGCTTTTATTGCTATTGGATAACTTTCTTTCAGACGTTTTATCACACGCAACATTTTGAGTTCACCTTCAAGCGAGAGTCCGTATCCAGATTTAATTTCGACAGCGCCGGTTCCGAGTTTCATTACTTCTTCAAGCCGGTTTTTTGACTGCTCATAAATTTCATCTTCCGAGGTTTCATTTAGCTTTTTAGCGGAATTCAGGATTCCGCCACCGCGATTTGCAATTTCTTCATATGTCATGCCGTTGATCCTGTCAACGAATTCCTGTTCACGGTTTCCGGCGTAGACTATATGCGTATGGCTGTCGCACCACGTTGGAAGTACGATTTTACCCGAAGCATCAATTATTTGATCGGCAGTTGCGGGGCATTTGCTCATTTGACCAAAATCTTCTATCAGGTCATCATTTATCAGCAGAAACGCGTTTTTAATTGAAGGCAGTACAGCCATCTCTTTCCCGGAAACTTTTGTCACTGAAGCATCCCGAATCTGCAGTAGCTCCTTGATATTAATGATCAATATTCGCATCCAATTTTTTCGTAAATGTAGATTGGAAATTTAAAAACTCCTATCTTTAAGACAAAATATTGCTTAGTGAGAAGAATAAAATACCGCAAAGTACGCAAGGTTCAACCTAACATCTTCGAGTATACAGGTCAACATCGGACAGATCCGGTTGAGATGCAATTGTTTGTTTATGATGCCGAAGGTTTCGAGGAATATCCGAAGGTCTCGCTTAAACGCGTAAGGCATGAAATTTCTGACGAAACGCAGGCCAATGATGTAAAGTGGCTGAATTTCCACGGGCTTCATGACGTGGATCTGATTAAAGAAGTAGGCGAGATGCTTGATGTCGAAGGCTTCATTATCAGTGACATATTAAACACATCCCGCCGAACAAGAATGGATGAATTGGATGACGTGCTTTTCTTCAGCATTAAATCTATTCTACAGGAACAGGATTCAGATGTAATACAGGTTGAACAGATCAGCTTTTTAATTCGAGATAAAATCCTGGTTTCATTTCAGGAGAAGCGAAGCGATTTTTTTACACATATTCGCAACAGGATTCGGACAGGCCACGGCGTTGTCAGGAAAAAAGGTGCTGAATACCTTCTTTACCTGATGCTCGATGCGGTGATGGAGAATTTCTACATCACAATCGAAAACTACGAAGACAAGATTGAAGACATGATAGTTGAGTCGAAGACCGATTGCTCGCCTGACGTTTTAGAGAAAATTGAGGTTTATCGCGAAAGCCTGAACTTTATGAAGCGGTCGATATTGCCTCTGCGGGACGCGCTTTATAATCTTAAGAGTAAGCAGGAAGACGATAATTATGAAGACAGTCAGAACGCAACCTTCTTCGCCAGGTTGCACCAAAAAAGTCTCGAAATCCTTGATCAGATTGAATATGATATGAATTCGCTTGACAGCGCGTCGAGTGTCTATTTTTCATCCCAAAGTCAGCGCATGAACCAAATCATGAAAACGCTTACAATATTTTCGGTGATATTTATGCCGCTGACATTTATTGTTGGTGTTTACGGGATGAACTTCGAAAATATGCCCGAGCTTCGTACCGAAAATGGGTATTATGTTGTTTGGGGAATAATGATTGTCACCGTAATTCTGATGACGATCTACTTCAAACGTAAAAAATGGTTTTAGAGCGGTTTGAATTCCTCAACCCAATCGGTCGATTTCAACGCTGAAATTTTGTTGGCGCTATCCATTGTGACACGTAATTCTTTGTTTGCGATTTTCTTCTCGTACAATGCTTTATACCGATAGATTGTACTACTGTTGTCTTTTGGGCGCAGGACTTCAACTAACTGAAGGTCTTTAAAGTCGCCATACTTCAACCTAAAGGTATGACAGGTTTTAGTCAGACGTTCCTGCGTAGTATTTTGAATCACTTTTTCCGTCGCCTCACTCGCCGTAAATGGTTTGAAACGCGATGTATTGCACGTCATCAGCACACGTTTTCCCAGCTCGTATGCTTTCTTTTTTTGAGCGGCATTGACTTCCGTGGGATCGACGACTGAAAACTCTGATGCTTCGGGAATTTCGGCCGCCTCCGCAACTTTAGATTTGGATTTGCAACCTGTCAGAAGCAACACGGCGCATAAGATCAAAAAATAATTTTTCATTTATATGTTTTTAGTTTGAGAAGCAAGTTAGGATCAGGGCAATTGTTCAGATAATACTCAAGTTCATTTTTACTGCACACTCCAGGATAATCCCCACGTTTGTCCGCAATATCGCGGATGACTTGAAAATGCAGATGCGGCGGATAACCACCATTGACATCTGCTGAACCGAGCGTTCCGATTTTTTGAGAATGGGCGAAATGATCGCCAACATTCAGTGTTAATAAACTTTCGAGCGAAAGATGTCCGTACAACGTGTAGAAAACAATTTGATCAAGTTGATGCTCAAGAATGATTGTTGGCCCGTAATTTCCCTTTCCGATATTGTTCGCGAAGCTGTGGACTTTTCCTTCAAGTGCAGCAAGCACTGGCGTTCCTTCAGAAACCCATATGTCCAGTCCGATGTGGATGTTTCGTTCTTCGCTGCTGTCGCTCCCGAAAATGGCACTTGATCTATATAGATTGCGTTGTTCATTATAACCGCCAAATGCTGCGGTAGCATTTAATGTTGAAAGGTAGTTGTTGATGTAATCTCCGAAATTATTAGCATCATCAAGATTTACGGTGTCAAGATCTTTATTGCTTACCGATAGATCGATTGGCACATAACTTTCCGACGCAATACGGTCATCAATGACTTTTATATCAAGTAATGTTGTTGCTGAAGTCATGCTTTGATTTTATAATCTTCGTCGACAAGTTCCTTGTTGATATGTATTCCCGCAACTGTTCCTGCGGCGATCGCCATTGAAAGTGTACGGGTGCTTGTAGTATTGTCACCTGCGGCAAACATTCCCGGAATATTTGTTTTTTTATTATCGTCGACAATTATGAATCCGTGGCTGTCAAACTCACAACCCATATGAAGTGGAATGTCCATCTGTTGCGTAACGCCTGTACGCGCATATATGGCATCGACTTCAATATTGGTTCCATCCTCAAATTCAACTTTCGAAACTCCTCCGTTATGATGATCTATTGATTTAATGCGGGCCGGAATTACAGGAATTTTCTTTTCGTGCATCCAATCCAAAGCTTCGTCGTCAAAGTCATCATTATCATTGGCTAAAACAAACAATTTGGTCGACCATTGCCTAATTAGTTTTACCATTTCAAAACCAGCATCACCATGTGCAAGGACTCCTATCTTTTTTGATGCAATTTCGTATCCATGGCAATAGGGGCAATGTACTGCTGTTTTTCCCCAGCATTCGGCAAAACCTGGTATATCAGGTAAGATATCAGTAACTCCTGTTGCGAGAAGTACTTTCTTTGCCCCGACTGTAAGTCCGGTATCGGTGACAACCTGAAAATCATTTTCAATTCCTGATAGCGCAACGGCTTTGCCATTCATGAAGGTAACCGAATGGTATTTCAATACCTGCGCTTTCGCTTTTTTTCGAATGGAAGCAGGCGAGGAGCCATCGTATCCAATCAAATTGTGAGCATAATCTGCGGGTTGATTACAAGGAGTACCCGCGTCGATGATCAGAACAGAACGTAAGGACCTGCCAAGCGTCATAGCTGCTGAAAGGCCCGCATAGCTTCCGCCAATGATAATCACGTCATACGTACTGATTTCTTCCATAGCTTCTGATTCTAAACATTTATCATAAAGATATTTGATTAACGGATAAAACGGCAGGAACAAAACCAACTTTAATACACATTTAACGAGCATAAAAATACCGACTGATGTTGCAGCCGGTTTTTTCGAGAGAGATTAAAAAATAAATCAAAACATGATTTTTTTCACTGTTTCCTCGTCAGTGTCGAGTTTGATCCTTACCAAAAGCATTTGGTTCTTAGGAGCCATATTGATTGGCAATAAGGTTGCATTTACATCCGTATTTGTATAAAGCAATTTTCCGGTCACATCAAAAACATGTACTTCTTTTATATCAGCATTTTCTGACTGCACAGTAATTGTCTGGTCTTTAGCGGCAACCCCGACCTTTGAAAAAATTGTCTGATATGCTGTCGATAAATATTCTCCACGGTAACGAATCTCAAATCGAGTATCAAACGTTCCGGCAGCGGTTGTAAAAGTATAAGGTGCCTCTTTCAGGTTATGGAGAACGTGAAGAAGTTTATCTTCAAGATAGACCGCCTGTTGATCAAACAAACCTTCAACATTCGACAAGCTGATCTGGAATGTTCCGGCGTTTACTGACTTGTAGCCAATCTGAACCCGGTCGTAAGTATCCAACGGATAAGGTCGGCCTTGTATTTTATATTTTACGCCATGAGCTACTGAATAAAGTTTTACGGCGTTGTTGCCAATTACTTTTCCATCGTAGTTTCTGTCGAATCCTGTTGTAGCACCCGCCATGTATCCAACGAGCATCTGATTGAAGCCGCCCAGTTCATTGCTTATATCGAGCCAATATCGGTTTTTCATTGTGTAGCCGGCGTCCTGTACATGTCCGTTGTTACTTGGTTCTCTGAAAAACTGATCGTTTCCTTCGGCAATACGCATACTATTTTTAAAAAGTGCTGTTGAATTGGCTGTGCCTTCAAGGAAAAAACTTTGTCCTGCTGCAATTTTCCCATGAAATGGGGTTGCAAAAGGTGATGTCTGCACGCTGCCTGTCATATTATAAGCAGCATAATCATCGCTGTATAAAAATTGCCCGGCTCCATTTGCGGTGGTTCCGGAATTATGCGTCCACAAATATATAGTTCCATTTACGACTCCGAGATTTTCAGGTGCCGATAAGAACAAATCAGCATCGATGGCCGAAGGATACGGATTTCCCAACAGGTTCATATTATTATTGTCGTTTGCGACTATAGTTGGCGTGTAAATTCCGTTGTTCGGACTACCGGTAAAAGTGGCAGGATAAATTGCATCAACGGTAGTCGAGAATGTTTGTGGCGCACGGATGATATAGCCTTTTGCAGGTTGCATTTCCGTGTTTCCGCCCGGAATAAGCTGCCACTGGTTGAATGCGGTGTCGAATTCGAAATACTTATCAGCTAAGGTTGCAGGTGATAGATCGTGAAGCGTCTGGCCTTGAACAGGAGACGACCAATATGTGTAATCATAACGGTTGACCGGAGTCGTATTTCTTTTCATTATAAAAGTTCCTGTTCCCTGATCGGAATTATCCG
>DASVRQ010000058.1:0-8522 GCA_036388535.1 Flavobacterium sp.
GCGTTGTGTCCGATTTCGACGCTTCCGCTTTCATAGTCGATTTCTTTCATGATGGCCTTGATCATGGTCGACTTTCCTTCGCCATTTTTTCCGACGAAAGCAACTTTTTGACCACGTTCGATTACAAGATTGGCATCTTTAAAAACAACATGATCTCCGTATGATTTTGTTAGATCACGAACGATGACAGGATATTGTCCTGATCTTGCTGCAGGAGGAAATTTCAACCGCAAGGCGGAGGTATCAACTTCATCAACCTCGACAGGAACAAGCTTATCGAGCATTTTCACGCGCGACTGAACCTGCAATGTTTTTGAATACGTTCCTTTGAAACGATCAATGAATTCCATGTTGTCGGCAATCATTCGTTGTTGCTCGTCGTATGCTTTTTGCTGGTGCACGCGCCGATCTTTCCGAAGCTCAAGATAATGTGAGTATTTAGCTTTGTAGTCGTAAATCCGACCCATCGTAACTTCTATCGTTCGATTAGTGATGTTGTCCACAAATGCCCTATCATGGGAAATCACTACCACAGCTTTGGCACTGTTGATCAGGAAATCCTCAAGCCATTGAATGCTTTCAATATCCATGTGGTTCGTAGGCTCATCGAGTAAAATAAGATCAGGTTTTTGAAGAAGGATTTTTGCGAGTTCGATACGCATTCTCCAACCACCTGAGAACTCTGATGTCTGCCGGGTGAAATCATCCCGCTCAAATCCTAATCCAGCTAAGATCTTTTCAACTTCAGCTTCATAATTGACTTCTTCAATTGCATAAAACTTCTCACTTAAGTCCGACACACGTTCGATCAATCTCATATAATCATCGCTTTCGTAATCGGTACGAACGGTAAGTTGATGGTTGATTTCATCGATCTCTGCCTTCATCTTGAAGATCGAACCAAACGCTTTTGATGCTTCTTCAAACACCGTCGAGCCATCATGAGTCAATAAATGCTGCGGAAGATAGGCGATAATGGCATCTTTTGGAGCAGAAATACTACCCGTTGAAGGTTTGCTTGCGCCGGCAATAATCTTTAAAAGTGTCGACTTTCCGGCGCCGTTTTTTCCCATCAACGCTATTTTGTCGTTTTCATTGATTGCAAAAGAGACGTCGCTGAAAAGGGTTGTTCCGCCGAATTGTACGGAAATATCATTAACTGTAATCATGGGTTAGATTTTTGAAGTGGCAAATATAGTTTAACCCAGCGAATTTCGATTATCAAATGTGTTTCGAATGGCTTGCCTATCTAATTCCGAATGCAGAATATTGTGTGCTTATGGTACTTTCGATATCATTTAACAGTATATTTATCCTAAATAAAAACTAGGAAAGTGAAAAAACAAATACTCACACTTATCGTCATATTTTTCTTTCTGCAATCGTTTGCCCAGGATTTCTGGGAAAAGGCAAGTTTTGAAGAAGCGGCAGTTTCAGGAATTAAAACCCGTGTATCGATTCCCGCGAAGCAAGATTATTACAAATTAAATATAACCTCGTTCAAGTCAGCACTTGAAACAGCACCCGTGCGAGGCACTGCCATATCAAACCTGGTCTTGCCGTTCCCCGATTCTAATGGAGAAATCCAACACTTCAGAATTTACGAAGCTCCTGTAATGCATCCTGATCTCGCGCTAAAATTCCCAGATAACAAATCTTATGTTGGTCAAGGTATTGAGAACCGATCGTCAATCATCCGCTTTAGCGTAACACTTTTCGGACTTCACGCGATGATCCTGGCGGCAAATGAGAAAACGTATTATATCGACCCGTTCTCAAATGACCAAAACTACTATACCATATACGCCCGCAAAGGCCTCACTACGCCTAATACGTTTGAGTGCCGAACTTCTGATGAAAATAATTTCCGATCGGCTGCTTCGGCAGATATGCTCGAAGGTGGCATACTCCGTACTTATCGCACCGTCCTCGCGTGCACCGTTGAGTATTCTGCATTCCATATTGCGGAAGCAGGTTTGGAAGCAGGAACGCTTGCGCAGAAAAAAGCTGCTGTGATGGCGGCCTTAACTACTACAATAACTCGCGTCAATTCAATGTTTGAACGAGATTTGTCGGTATTTATGCAATTGGTTCCAAATAATGATCTGGTCGTATTTATTGATAACGATAATTTTACTAACGACGATGTAGGAGCACTTATCAACGAAGGACAAGCAACAATTGACGCATTGATCGGTCCGGAAAATTATGATTTCGGTCATACGGTTGGCACTGCCGGAGGCGGACTGGGAGGCGGCAGTCCATGTAGCGATTCTAAAGCGTTTGGTGCGACGGGACTGGGTTCACCTGTCGGAGATCCCTTTGATATCGACTACGTCGCACATGAAATGGGACATCAATTTGGCGCTGCCCATACTTTTAATAATTCCTGTGACGGCAATCGGGACGAAAATTGGTCATACGAACCCGGAAGTGGGAGCTCTATTTTGGCATATGCCGGCATTTGTGCTCCAAATATTCAAAGTAATTCAGACGCACAATTTTTTACGGGCAGCATTACACAGATACGCAATACCATCAATGGAAATGGCGGAAGCTGCACCTTGCAGACCAGCAGCAGTAACACCGCACCAACCGTTAATGCGGGAAACGATTATGTGATTCCAAAAGGAACGGCGTTCATACTAACAGGATCGGCAGTGGATGCTGAAAACGATGCATTAACCTATACCTGGGAACAATATGATAAGGAAATATCAGCCCAACCTCCTGTACCTACAGCGACTGAGGGACCAAATTTTAGATCGCAGGTAATTACTGATGTACCTGTTCGCTATCTTCCAAAATTATCCGATGTCCTTTCAAATAATCTTGCGCCAACCTGGGAAGTTATCTCTACTGTTGGACGTGAATACAACTTTGCGTTTACCGTCAGGGACAATAATATCAACGGCGGCGAATCGGCTGTCGACTTCATGAATATCGTGGTTTCCAACCTGGCTGGTCCTTTTATTGTGACCTCACCGAATGTAAATGTTACTTGGGCTGCGGCATCCAATCGAACCGTATCTTGGAATGTGGCAGGAACTACTGCTAATGGCATTAATGCCGGTTTCGTTGATATTTTGCTTTCAACAAATGGCGGACTCAATTTTGATACGATCTTGGCTGAAAATGTTCCGAATGACGGCAGCGAAATTATTACAATCCCAAATCTGCCCGGAACGACCAATCGTATTTTGGTACGAGGCCATGGCAACATTTTTTACGATGTATCAAACCAAAATTTTACAATTTCAGCACCATCGTCAACATTTTTGTTTGACTCTAATGGCAGCCAAAACATCAACGCCTGTCAAGGCCAAAACGTAAACTTTGTTTTTGATTACACCAAAATTAATGGATTTTCAGGCACTACCTCATTTACCGTAAGCGGACAACCAAACAATTCAACAGCTGTGTTTTCACCAACAGCAACCAGCAACAATGGTATGGTGAATCTTTCCATTGGTAATACTGCAGCTTCGCCTGTCGGATTTTATACCATCACAATTTCAGCTACCTCCGGAAACATCGTCAAAACCGCAGTCGTTTATTTAAGTCTACTTAGCCCTGCATTTGCCGCAACAACGTTGATGACACCAGCAAATATGGCGGTCGGGGTCCCAATGACATCACAGTTTCAATGGGCTTCCGATCCAAATGCTGCATCTTACGATCTGGAAGTAGCCACCGATAGTGCTTTTTCAAACATCATCTTTTCAGCAACATCAGGCACAAACTCTTATCTCGTCTCCGGGCTTTCCGAATCAACTGCGTTCTATTGGCGAATACGGCCGCGTAATTTAGGTTGTGAAGGTACGTTTAGCAATCCGTCACAATTTGTTACGGGTATGTCGGTTTGCGAGAATTTTAATGCAGATGATGTTCCGGTCGAAATTCCGGCTGACGATGTTGGAGCCGTAAGTTCTGTCATTAACATTGCGGAAAATTTTCAAATTATACATGCAACAGTCACAGTTGACATTTCACACACTTGGGTAACAGATATGTCGGTTAAGCTAATCAGCCCGGACGGTTTAGAGATTCCGTTGTTCAGCAATACCTGCGGTGATGCCGACGATGTTTCAGCAACTTTTTCAGATGAAGGGTCTCAATTAAACTGTAGCGGCACACCTGTCATTTCAGGGATAATTGCGCCGCAAACTCCTTTAAGTTCTCTTATCGGCGCGTCAGCCAACGGAAGTTGGACACTAGAAGTTTTCGATGAATTTGGCGAAGATGGTGGTGCGATAAATGCGTGGTCATTAAACCTGTGCAGCGTACAACCCGCATTGCTGATCCAAAATTTTACTGAAGACGTAAACTTCGTGTTATATCCAAATCCGAATGATGGAACTTTTACATTAGAAATCAAGAATGCGCACGCCAACAGTTACCTCGTAAGCATATTTGATATTCGTGGGCGAAGAATTTATGAAAAAAAGGTTGCTGTAACTGGCACAGAGCTACTACAAAATATTTCTATTAATGCTGCGCCTGGAATCTATCTATTGAAACTGGAAAGCGACGGAAATACAGAGGTCAGAAAATTTTTCATCCGTTAAAATACCAGAAGAGTTCTATTTAGGCCTGCGGATTTCGTACCACAGTTCCGGGGTTCCCTCATACATGAACACATTCATCAATTGGAGTCCGCATTTTTCGAGAACGCGCCGCGACGCAAGATGATCGGCATCAACATAAGCATTTATGACCTCAAGATTCATTTCGTTAAAACCAACTTCTAGCCATGCTTGTGCCGATTCATACGCATAACCTTTTCCCCAATGTTTTTGGATAAACCGATAACCAAGGTCATAAAATTGGTCATGGCCGTTGACATGGCGCTCGATTTTCAGTCCGCACCAGCCGATGAATTCACCCGTATCTTTCAAGACCACAGACCATCGTCCGATTCCGTTCACAAGATATTGCTGTCGGATATCGACAATCCACTCGCGACTTTGCTCAATTGATGTCTGAGGTTTATTCCCCAGAAAGTGATGCACTTCCGGATCGGAATCCATTTCAAACATTTTAATGTCATCGGAAGGGAGCATTTCACGCAGCAAGAGGCGTTCGGTTTCAAAAGAAGTTTTCATATTGCAAGTTCAGGAATTCAACTATAAAGAATTTCCCACACGACTACTTACGCACTTCCATTTGCTTAAGCGGAGTCAAAGCAGGACCTTCAATTACTCCACCTTCGACATCAAAACGAGAGGCATGGCAAGGACAGTCCCATGTTTTTTCAGCTCCGTTCCAATGAACAACGCAACCCATATGTGTGCAAATTGCCGAACAGGCTTTCATTTCCCCTTCAGCTGTATGATAAACCGCAAGCTTTTTACCTTCAACTTCAACTACTTTTCCTTGATCGCGTGGAATTTCAGAAAGCTTAGGATCCTTAAAGAATACGTAATCATTGAGTAAATGGGTCGCATTAAGCGCATTTTCTTTTATGAATTTCGCCGCAGCTTTCATCGGATTATGACGTGTTGCATCAAAGACGCGCGTGTAATCATTCTCGCGGTTCAGCATCATGTCGCGGATAATCATTGCAGATAAAGTTCCGTATGTTAAGCCGTCTGTTGAAAATCCTGTTGCGATAAAAACATTTGATCCTTTGTTTTTGCGTCCAATGTACGGCAAGCCGTCGGCAGGTTTGTAGTTTTGCCCGCCCCAGCGATTCGTAATTTCTGCAACATCAAAACGCTCTCTGAGAAACTTTTCCAGGTTTTCTATATTTTCAAGGTTGTTTTCTTTTTGTCCGACTTCATGCGGCTGGCCGACGACAATCATATATTTCTCGCCTTCATGTTCGTACGAACGGATAGAATACCTGTCGTTCATATTATAATATCCCCAGAAGGTTCCTTCAGGATAATTCCCTGAATTCAATTTCGCGGCAATTCCATATTCGCGATAAGTTCCGAGTAAAGAATGAAAATCCGGCATCAGCCCTTTTGGAGTATGCGTCGCATGAATCACATAAGTCGCACGAACCTGGCCGTTCGTAGTTTTAATAGTGGTGAAATCGTCGTCTTCATGAATTGAAGTGACGCGAGTATCTTCATATATTCTGCAGGCATCATCAGCAATTGCAACAGCCAACTGTTGCGTATATCGAAGCGGATTGAACTGTGCCTGATTGTCGATTCGAATAGCTTTTTTAAACCCGAACGGAACTTCACCAGGTGAAACATCGTTTATAGTTGCGCCTGCTTCGATTCCGGCTTTTTGTATTTTCTCGATTTTGCCAGCATTCAACGAGTTGGACGCATAGGAATACCACGGCTGACGCCGGAAATCACAATCAAGCGAAAAGCGTGTTACATTATCAGCAATTAGGTTAATGGCATCGCTGCGACCGCTAATTACCGTCGCTAAAGTTTCGTTATCGTATTTGGATTTTATAGTGTCAAAACCTTCTTCAATGGCTACATATAAGTTTCCGGTGCTGTGGCCTGTGTTTCCGCCGCCGACTTTCATTGCCTCGAGCACAACAACTTCAAAACCGGCTTCTTTTAGCAATTGAGCTGTTGTAATTCCTGTTATTCCGCCACCGATGATTGCAACCTGAGTTGTAATATTACCCGATAAGGAATTAAAATTAGTTCCTGCCGAATATGATCTCCAAAGCGAAATAATGCCATTTTTGTCGTGTAATTGTCCGTAGTCCATAAGCTAAAGTTTTATACCAGAAGTTACGTATAAAACTTTCAGCCACTTGTTAAGCAGACGTTAAATGCTCATTCGGAATTCTTCGATTGCAGGATGTGCTTTGCCATAATCGGCTTCGTCGATGAATACCTCAACAGCGAGGTCAGTACTTCCAAAACCAGCAAGTCGTGCCGATTGGATGTTATTTTTAATTGTTGTGCTGACGCCAGCTTCTTCAACCTTTTTCTGCAGTGCAAGAGCTAGGATTTCGCTGCCTGAAAATATCTTCATTTGTCCCATGATCTCTGTCTTTAGTTATTGTTATTGTTAATCTCTATTTCATCATCATCTTCAACCTCATCATCCATTTCGAAAAATGTTGGTTCAACCATAATCCTGTCGGCCAATGCTTCCACCCTTTCGCTGACGATCTCCGTAAAAAATATGCGCTGTGTTTTTTCAACACTTCCGGAAAGACGGTGTATCACGGCATCCATTCTATTTTTGAACAAAAGATCGGCATCATCGACAATAAACATTTTTATTGTGTTCATGTTAAAACCTGCCGACGAAAACAACGCGTTAATTTTGGTTGGCGTTCCAATTAAAACATCAAGGCCAAGTGAAATGATGTTCTTATCATAATCCGTGTTTCCTTTGTCGTGCGAACCTAACACTCGTAAATCCGCATAATTTCCGTACAGCGAAAATAGCTCGGCCATTTCCACGACCTTCTCTTTGTCTTCAACAAATATGAGAGCACGCGTACTTTCGCCTGTTGCTCGTTCAAGTTTTTGGATCACATTGAGTACAATTGCCGTTGTTTTCCCGGAACCTTTCGGAGCAGATATTACGCAATCGGCACCACTTTTTATTGTTGACCACGATTCAAGCTGCAGTTCTGTTGGTTCTACAATGCCATTTTCGGTAAGTGCAGTTTGAAGGTCAGGATTTATTTTTTTTAGTTTCATGAGGTATGTTGGCCACGAGTTTACGAATAAAAGGCTTTCTAATCCGTAAATTCGTGGCAAAAAGAATTATTACTATTTACTCGCGAATAATTTCACATCGTTCTCTGAAATTTCGCTTCCGCCGAGGATGATTAACCTTTCAACAACATTCCGCAGCTCACGGATATTTCCTGTCCAATCATATTCCTGCAGTAATCGAATAGCTTCAGGTGAAAACTTTTTGCACGTGTTTCCCTGTTCTTCGGCAATTTTGACTGCAAAATGTTCAACAAGCAATGGAATATCGTCACGACGTTCGTTAAGCGCAGGAACTTTTACAAGAATGACCGCGAGCCTGTGGTACAAATCCTCACGGAACCTTCCTTCGTCGATTTCCTTTTTGAGATCTTTATTGGTTGCTGCGACAACGCGAACATCTACCCTAATTTCTTTTTCATCACCGACGCGCGAGATTTTATTTTCTTGTAACGCGCGAAGTACTTTGGCTTGTGCCGACAAACTCATATCGCCAATCTCATCGAGGAATATTGTTCCTCTATCGGCAGCTTCAAATTTGCCTGCACGGTCTTTTACAGCAGATGTAAAAGCACCGCGTACATGTCCGAACAATTCGCTTTCGATAAGCTCTGACGGAATTGCAGCACAGTTTACCTCAATTAAAGGCGCGCCGGCACGTTCGCTTTTTTCATGAAGCCAGTGCGCAACGAGTTCTTTTCCGGTTCCGTTCGGACCAGTGATGAGAACGCGGGCATCTGTTGGCGCAACTTTTTCGATCATCGATTTAATATGATTGATTGCATCGCTTTCGCCGATCATTTCGTAATGCTTGCTAACTTTCTTCTTCAGAATCTTATTTTCGACCACAAGCTGTTTCTTATCGAGCGC
>DASVRQ010000059.1:0-54498 GCA_036388535.1 Flavobacterium sp.
AAAACAATATCTCAAAACAGGGGAATTCGTAAATATCCGCATTACGGAGGCAACGGAGTTTGACTTGTATGGAGAAGCCGTTGTTTTGGAGCTGGCTTTATAAGACGCGCTATCGCTTTGGACTTCTAGACAAAGATGAGCGACACTGTAAACTTTATAAATTAAATTCAAAAACAAATCCCGCTCCATATGAAGCGGGATTTGTTTTTGTATCAAGTAAATGCCCACGAAGTCTAAAAAGATTTTATATCTCAGGTCTTTTGTCTGATGTATGTTGTGGATAAGTCTGTTGTCTAAAAAGTCTAATTTTCTTAGAAGTCCAGCTGTCTAAGAGCGCAGCGAGTCCAAGAGCGTAGCAAGTCCAAGAGCGTAGCGAGTCTAAGAGCGTAGCGAGTCTAAGAGGCTATATTTGAATAGACACTCCGGCGACAAGAAAATCACGCCCATCTGTTTCGGTATTGTTTCGTGCGGCGTTATGTGTGTAATTCAACGATACAGGCATTGTAACTCCATGTCCAAGATCGAACTCCCGACTTGCACTTAAGGCGAGGTTAATAAAAGAGATGCCACTGTAGTCGGCGGCACCATAGTATCCTGCCTGATTATTAACCACTGCGCCGATCGTGGGATCAAGGTTAATATTTTGAACTACGTTAGAGGCAGAAATCCTTTTGAAGATGTCGTAAAATGTATAGCCGATCTCCATATATGTCGTGAAATTCTGTTTAGGATTCTCGCCATCTGAGTTGTAGCGGTAATCATTTCCGAGTATAAAAGTGCTTATTGTCCCATTGAATGGATATTTATAACCTTCGGAAAAATCAAATTCAACTGTCGCATCAACAGTCTTCACACCATTTTCACTGTAGTTGAAATAGCTTTTTTCTTCACCTTCCATCCGATGCAGCGTCGGCCAATAATAATCCCAAACTGATATCGCGAGGTAATCATTTACTTGGTACGTTACACCAAAATCGAATTCCTGGTAGCCTTTGTTTGGTGTATCTCCATCACGATAATAATACTCATCTTTAAAATTCGTCGTTGCCCAAACGCCAACAGACCATTTATCGGAAATTGCATAATTAAAAGCAGGCTGTACTGCTATGAAATCACCACCATATGCCTGGCCTCGCCAAATGTACCTACTTAGTACATCCACTGAAGCGTCCCACTTTTTCACTTTTAGAGTATCAGCAACCGGCACCGATGTACTATCTTGTGCCACTGCGGATACGTAAACATTTAATAAGAAGAATAAGAATAGGAATTTGTGCATTTTACTAGGTTAGATTTTTATAATTCTGCGTTACTTCATCAATAATTTCAAAAAGCCGCTCTTTCTTGATTGGCTTTGAGATGTAACCATGGAAGCCCATTTTTTTCATTTTATTTTCGTCATCCGATGATGAATAGGCAGTTTGAGCAATTACGGGAAGTAAGGGACGCATTATCTTAATAATTTCAAATGCCTGATACCCGTCAAGCACGGGCATTTTAATGTCCATTAATACTAAATCAATATCAGTCCTGGCTGTACAGATATCTACTGCTTCCTGCCCGTTCTTTGCCCTGATGATCATATGCTTATCCGCGTGCAGCATCTTCTGCATAAGCAGGAAGTTGATATTATCATCTTCCGCGACCAATATTGTTATGCTCTTAGTGTTGCCGGGATGCTCGACCTGTGGCAAGTACGGAAGTAGATTTTCTGAGGTGCTGTAACGCAGTGGAATGGTAAAGGTGAATGTAGTACCCATATTCTCTCCCGATTGAACCCAGATTCGACCACCCATCATACTGATGTAAGCTTTTGAAATAGCAAGCCCAAGGCCAAGTCCGCCTGCTTTTATTGTAAAGTCGTTATCTATCCGGTGGAATCGGTCGAAAATCTTCGATTGTTGGCCTTCGTCAATTCCAATTCCGGAATCCTGAATGGTAAACTCGATTTCGGCTGTACTGTCATTGACTTCATAGCCGAAGCTGACAAAGCCTCTTTCGGTATACTTTACAGCATTGGTAATTAAATTTGTAAGAACCTGTTTAAGCTTGACTTCATCAATTATAATTTTATCCGTTAATGTATTGACCGGCTTGCGAATAAGGAAATCAAGTTCTTTATTTTCGGGTATTGAGATCTTGATCAAATTATACATTTCTTTAAGAAGAGCATCGATATTTACATCTGAATAATTGGGTAAGATTTGATTTGTATCAATTCGCGACATATCTATCAGATCGTCTATGATCGAAATCAGGTTGAGGCCACTTTTATTGATGATCTTGAGATATTCGGCACGCTCTTCAGCAGTGATTTCTTCATTTAGAAGCAGGTTCGAAAATCCCGCGATCGCATTCATCGGAGTTCTTATTTCGTGACTGATGTTGGTAAGGAAGGAGGATTTCAGCTTGTCACTTTCCTCGGCTTTCGCTTTTGCGATTTCAAGCAGCTTTTTTTGGTCGTCATTCTCTTTGAACACATTTCCTATATATCGAAATTCGGCCGGAATTCCAGCAAGTGACTCCATTCCGCGCTCTTCGCCTTTTTCAAGCAGCGAAGTTATCAGCTGCAATGGTTTGCGTATCCATAACCAGGAACACAACAGGTAAAATAAAACATTGATCAGATAAGTCAGAATCAACAGCAGCAGAATGTTCTTTGTTGTATGGAAACTTACATCGAATGGCCGCTTAAACTTCAACATATTGATTGGGGTCCCGCTCCAGTCATTTAACTTTTTAAACACTTCCACATTTGCTGCATCTGTGGCCGGTGAACCTGTAGCAAAGCTGATTTGGGAATTATTTACTTTTTCGAGGCTGGAAAAGTATTCTTCATCCAACAGTTTTACAATAAAAAAGTAACCGAATGCCTTTCCTTTCTTTTCATAGATATCCTGTGTAGGATGCACCGTCGCGCCAAATACCTGTGCATAACCTTCCGGAATCTTCACATAAAACTGCATGACCCGTTTCTTCTGTAAAACAGGAAATACCTCCTTCGGAATAAAGCTTCTGGTTGCTATCGTTTTATCGGAGGCTTTGCGGATAAAATTTCCATTGATGTCATAAATTCCCAGATAATCAGCTTTGTACGTCTCAATAGAAGAAGTGATGTTTTCATTAAACCAATTTTGATCACGTACGTTGATATACGCTACGAATTCATCCCAATATACCATATCGACGATATTGGAGATATTAGTCTGCGCGTCTAGTTCCAACACCGAATTAACTTCATTGTCGAAGTGGCCCAATGCTTTTTTATATACCTCTTTCTCCTGGCGCAGCGTGTAGTAATAAATGCAAAAATAAAGTGTAAAGAATATGCAACTGGAAAATAAGATCAGGAAAGTAATCTTCCGGTAAATAGTAATGCCACTCAATCTTTTGAACATTTCGCGCTTCATTGTTAATTTCGGATGGTAAACTTAACATAATATTTAGATCTACAACACTGTGCCGATAAAATCACGTTTTTATCGACGAATAACCATTCTGGTCAAGCTGGATACCTAAAAAGTCCAAATTTGTAAGATATTTACAGTAACCTTTGTCCTTGCAAATAGGAATGGCTTCATATGGAACTGGAATTTACGTTATCAGGCTCGATCTAGTTTTTTGCCCGAGCGTTTTAATCCATAAAAAAATCCCGCCTCAAATGAAGCGGGATTTCTTTATTTAGAAGACGGAAATTAAAAGCCGTCCTATTATTGGCGATCTTAAAAGAATTATCCTTTCGGAGCTTCGTCACCTAGAACAGTACCTTTTATAGTAAGCGTTTTTGTTGGCGTCCCAGCAGCGTTTGTCGTCAATGTTACAGTTTTTGTAAACGCTCCAACTCTATCAGTTGCGTATTTAACCCCAATTACACCTTTAGCTCCAGGAGCAATCGGTTCTTTCGGCCATGTTGGAACAGTACAGCCACATGATCCTTGTGCATTTGTGATGATCAAAGGTTTGTTTCCGTTGTTAGTGAAGACGAATTCACGTTTTCCATCTGCATTCCTTGCGATTGTACCGTAATCAATTGTTTCATTTTCAACAACGATCCCAGCTCCTTCAACTTTGGCAGTAGTTGTAGTTGTTTTCTTAACGGTTTTTGTTTGTGCATTAGTTGTTGCTAAACCTCCGATAGAAAGTAATGCTAATAAAATAAGTTTTTTCATGATGATAGTTTTATTGGTTAATATCAATGTTATTACTGATTTCAAAAGTACCAGGAAGCAATCGTTATTGGTGTTAAGCGGTTTCAAACGTTTGTTAATGACTTGTTAACTGCATGAGCACGAAAAAATTTTACCTAATATTACATCAAAATTCTAACCTTGAAACTGAACAAGCTTAACGTTATCATTATCCTCGGGCTAGTAGCAATCATTGGGATCCTGATCGCGCAGCTCTTTTGGACGCGGCAGGCATATACAATAGAAGAAAAGAAGTTTTCGCAACGCGCCCATATCGCTTTGCTGGAAGTCGCTAAAAAATTATATGCGGGCACCAATCACGATCTTCCTTCGCAAAATCCCGTAGTTAAACTTTCGAATGACTATTACATTGTAAACGTCAATAACGATTTTGAACCGGAAATTCTGGAATTTTACCTTGAATCCGAGTTTAAGAACATGGACATACATACTGATTTCGAATACGCAATGTACAATTGCCAAAGCGACGAAATGGTATATGGCAACTATATCTCGGCCGGCAGCGATAAAAAGGAAACGTCGGTGTATTTTCCGAAACATAAGAATCTGGTTTATTATTTTGCCGTCCGTTTCCCGAACGAGAGCACGTATCTGTTTAGTTCGCTTAAATTTTGGTTTGTATTGTCCTTTGCATTGGTGATCATCCTACTTATATATGTCTATTCGATATTTACGATCTTACAGCAGAAGAAATATTCTGAACTCCAACGTGACTTCATCAATAACATGACGCATGAATTCAAGACTCCGCTATCATCTATCTTAATCGCCTCCAATTATCTGATGAAGCAGGACACGATCCAGTCAGATGAGAAACTCGAAAAGTACACGGGGATCATCATCGGGCAAAGCAACAAACTCAACAGCCATATCGAGAAGATCCTCAACATCGCAAAGTCGGACAATGCGCCGCTACGCCTAGAAAAGGAGCCTGTCAACGTAATTGAAGTAATCAACGATGTGATCGAGAATATCCGGCTGAAATACGAGGAAACATCCGTTACTATCGAGACAGAAAATGACTATATCGTTGCAGCCGACCTGTTTCACTTCACCAATCTTGTTTATAACCTGATTGATAATTCTATTAAATACTGCGAAGGCAAGCCTGAAATTACAATTCGTTTGTCGGATGACGATAAAATATTGAAAATGGAATTCAGCGATAACGGAATTGGAATACCTGCCCATAAACTGCCTGATATCTTTGCGAAATTCTATCGGATCCCAAATTCAAGAAGCAATGAGGTAAATGGTTTTGGATTGGGACTTTATTATGTCAAAAAAATATGCAAATTGCATCGTTGGAAGATCAAGGCCGAAAACAACGTTGGTCAAGGTATCACAATCACAATTAAAATTCCGATCAAACATGAGTAGCCATAGAATTTTGTATGCTGAAGACGATGAAACGCTGGCTTTTTTAACCAAAGACAATCTCGAACAGAATGGTTATGACGTCGTTCACTGCGCCGATGGCAGCCTTTGCATGAAAAGTTTTGCAACAGAGAACTTCGATATCTGCATCCTTGATATCATGCTTCCAAAAAAGGACGGATTTGAAATTGCTGCCGAAATCCGAAAACAAAACACAGATATTCCTATCATATTCCTTTCGGCCAAAACGCTTAAGGAAGACCGTATTAAAGGTTTAAGGCTTGGCGCCGACGATTATCTGGTAAAACCGTTCAGTATTGAAGAGCTGTTGTTAAAAATTGAAATTTTTCTCAAACGATCGCAGAAGAACCAAAAGCCGGATCAGGGCAACATCGTCGGAAAATATCAATTCGACAATAAAAATTATGTGCTCTTCAACGACTCTGAAAAAATTTCGCTGACGCAACGCGAAGCTGAATTGCTGCAACTGTTTCTCGACAATCGGAACAAAGTCCTCAAACGCGAAGAGATCCTGAAGTCACTTTGGGGCGATGACGATTATTTTATGGGTCGAAGCCTTGACGTATTCATTTCCAGATTACGCAAAATACTTGTGAACGAACAAGGAATCTCTATTGAGAATTTACACGGAATTGGGTTCCGGTTTACAATGCCACAATAATTAAAGCGGAATGTTTCCGTGTTTCCTGATCGGAAGGTCACTCACTTTATTCTCAAGCATGCTGAATGCTTTGATCAGCTTACGCCGCGTTTCATTTGGCATGATAACCTCATCAATAAATCCGCGCTGCGCCGCTGTATACGGATCTGCAAATAGTTTAGCATATTCTGCCTCTTTTTCCAAAAGCTTTTCTTCCGGATTATCGGCTTTGCTGATCTCTTTTTTAAAAATGATCTCACTCGCGCCTTTTGCTCCCATTACGGCTATTTCAGCTGTTGGCCACGCAAAGTTCATGTCGGCTCCAATATGCTTCGAATTCATCACATCATAAGCGCCGCCGTAAGCCTTTCTCGTAATTACCGTTACCCGCGGAACTGTCGCATCGCTTAAAGCATATAATAATTTCGCGCCGTGAACGATAATTCCATTCCATTCCTGATCGGTTCCCGGTAGAAATCCCGGAACATCAACCAGAACCAAAAGTGGAATATTGAAACAATCACAGAATCTTGTGAAACGTGCTGCTTTGGTCGAACTGTCAACATCGAGTACGCCGGCAAGGAACATAGGCTGATTGGCAACGATACCAATACTTCGGCCACCAAGCCGGGCAAAACCAACAATTATATTTTCGGCAAAGTTCTTATGTATTTCGTAAAACGATTCCTCATCGATGATTCCGTTGATAACCTCATGCATATCGTAAGGTTTGTTGGGATTATCGGGAATAATGGTATTCAACTGATCGCGAATTTCATCGCCCAATTGAAACGGAAGCTTTTCGGGTACTTCTTTGTTGCTCTGAGGCAGATAACTCAAAAGCCGCTTGAGGTCATCAAGGCATTGAACATCGTTTGCAGAGGTAATGTGCGCGACTCCGGATTTGGTCGAATGGGTCGAGGCACCTCCAAGTTCTTCCGATGTAACGGTTTCGTTGGTAACGGTTTTAACAACGTTCGGGCCTGTTACAAACATATAACTTGTTCCTTCGACCATCATCGTGAAATCGGTCATCGCGGGCGAATAAACTGCACCGCCGGCACACGGACCCATAATTGCTGAAATCTGCGGAATGACACCTGATGAGCGAACATTGCGGTAAAAAATATCTGCATAACCTCCAAGCGAACGAACTCCTTCCTGGATCCTTGCGCCACCGGAATCATTGAGCCCAATCATTGGAGCACCGGTTTTGACAGCCATATCCATGACTTTGCAGATTTTTTCGGCATGGGTTTCCGATAAAGCGCCCCCGAAAACGGTAAAGTCCTGTGCGAAAAGGTAAACCAGCCTGCCGTTGATCGTTCCGTAACCTGTGATCACGCCGTCGCCATAATATAGCTCTTTTTGCATTCCAAAGTCGGTTGTTCGATGTGTGACCAACATGCCGATTTCTTCAAAAGAACCTTCATCTAACAAATATTCGACCCGCTCACGCGCGGTCAATTTCTTTTTTTGATGTTGCTTCGCTATTCGGTCTGCACCGCCGCCTGATTGCGCCAGCGCTATTTTTTCCTGTAGTGTTTTTATTTTTGAATCCATAATTACCCGATTGGCAAGCGTATGATTTTTTTATCTGCTAAATATTGTTTGACGGCAAGTAAGGCCGCGACTTCTGCTTCATGTTCGCGTTGAGCGGTGAGCATTTCCGCATCATAATACTTTTTTACAAAATTCGTATCAAAATTCCCTGAGCGAAAAGCGTTGTGTTCGAAAACAAATTTTCCAAAAGGCAGCGTGGTTTGAACTCCCTGAACATGGTAGTCAGCAATTGCTCCGAGCATAATCTGAATAGCTTCCTCACGTGTTTGTCCGAAAGCGATCAGCTTTGAAAGCATCGGATCGTAATAAATTGGTACATCCATTCCTTGCTCAAAACCGTTGTCAACGCGTATTCCTTCACCTGTTGGAAGTTGGTAAACATCAAGATGCCCAACACTAGGCAAAAAATCATTAACCGGATCTTCGGCATAAACACGTAATTCAACAGCATGTCCAGCAATTTTAAGTTCATCCTGGCGCATTGGTAACCCTTCTCCGCGTGCAATCCGGATCTGCCATTCTACCAAATCAACTCCGGTTATCATTTCCGTTACCGGATGTTCAACCTGAAGCCGCGTATTCATTTCTAAAAAGTAGAAATTATGATTTTCATCCAATAGAAATTCAACTGTTCCGGCTCCAAGGTAATCGCAAGATTTCGCAACCAAAACAGCCGCTTCGCCCATCTGCAAACGAAGTTCCGGAGTCAATACCGATGAAGGCGCTTCCTCGACAACCTTTTGATGGCGTCTTTGGATGCTGCATTCCCGTTCGAAAAGATGAACGATGTTTCCATGTGAATCGGCCATGACCTGCACTTCAATATGCCGTGGCGATGTAACATATTTTTCTATAAAAACGGATCCATCTCCAAAAGCTGCAACCGCTTCACTGATAGCACGGTCCATTTGAGATTCAAATTCCGCTTCATTTTCGACGACGCGCATTCCTTTTCCGCCGCCGCCGGCTGATGCTTTGATCAATATTGGAAAGCCGACCTCCTTCGCAATTATTTTAGCTTTGGGAATATCTGTAATTGCTTCGTCACAACCTGGAACCATCGGAATATCATATTGTTTGACAGCATCTTTCGCGGCCAACTTGCTTCCCATGATTTCGATAGCTTTTTTTCTCGGACCGATAAATATGATGTTGTTGCGCTCTGCTTCTTCCGCAAAATGTGCATTTTCACTCAGGAAACCGTACCCCGGATGAATTGCATCAACATTGAGCTGCCTGGCTGCAGCAATTATCTTCGGAATCGAAAGGTATGATTCACTGGATGGCGCTTCGCCGATGCAAATCGCTTCGTCCGCATATTTCACATGCAAGGCATCCCGATCGGCAACCGAATAAACCGCAACCGTTTTAATTCCCATTTTCTTCGCTGTCCGCATTACGCGAATAGCAATCTCACCGCGGTTGGCGACGAGTATTTTATTTATTTTCATTCGAATTCGATTAAAAGTTGGCCTTTTTCAACAGCATCACCTTTATTGACCAATACATTTTTGATTACGCCATCACGTGGTGCGAGAAAGCTGTTTTCCATTTTCATTGCGCCCAGAATTATCATAGGATCGTTTTTGGAAACGGATTGGCCGACACTGACACTAATGTCGATGATGAGTCCTGGCATCGGCGCTTTAATTGCATTTACCTGTTTGCTTCCCGCAGTTTCGAACCCCATATCCTTGATTAAATGATCTAAAGGGGTTTTGATCGCGACAGTATAGAGATTGCCATTTACGCGAATCGTATACTCTTTTTGAAGAAAATCGTGTGAAATGATCTCTGCCGAATAGGAAATGTTGTTTTGAAGTATGTGATACTTTCCGGATTGCATCAGCGACGCATCAAGACTGGAGGCTGATTCTTCGGAAACTTGAAATTCGGAGGTGTCGTTAACTGTAACTTTATACTGCATGCGGTACGGTTTATATCAGTAAATATATTTATAAATCTGTGGTTACAGCAATGGAAAGTAAATGTTTGGCAAAAAAATTAAAGAAGAAGTAAACCATGCTGACGAAGAACTCCGATTGGTTTCGAATTCCAGAAAAGTTCAAAATTTTCAAATCCTGAATTTTCAAAATCTGATTTGAATTCGCCAATAGTGTGAACTTTGGAACTTGACACCATAATTTTAGGTAACGTCGCAAGCAGCCATTCACCTTCAGCTTTATTTAGTTGAACCATAAAACTTTCGCGTTTTTCGTGGAAAAGCATCACCATCATTTCCCATGAATTACCTTTCTTGCTTTTCAGGTAATGCTCAACTTTTGGTTTTCCGCCAAGCCATAAAATCTTAGCTGATGGTTTTACATGAAGTTCTGGTTGGTCTTCAATGGCATTTTGTATAAAATCCGGATTAATGGTTGTACGCGGAATTTTGAAATCGAACCAATCCTGAAGTGAATGATCAAAGCAGATTCCGTGCATGTAATTGAACAGTGATTTCTTTAATCCGAAGCTGAATTTATCATGGTCGATTCCTGTTTTGTCGGTATAATTGATATCGTTGTTTGCAAAACTTCCTACTTCATCAGATTCCTTGAGCACGCCAAATTGTTCCGGATATAATCCAACCGGACTATGCGCTGTCATCGCGAACTGGTGCCAAAAGCCTGATTGAAGGACTCCGGCTTCAAAAAGTTGGCGCACCATTTCAAGACTGTCAACGGTTTCCTGTATGGTTTGGGTCGGATAACCATACATCAAATAAGCATGGACCATTATGCCTGATTCGGTGAAATTGCGAGTCACTTTCGCAACTTGTTCGACAGTAACTCCTTTATCTATCAACTTCAAAAGCCGATCGGATGCAACCTCTAATCCACCGGAAACCGCAATGCAACCTGAAGCTTTGAGCAGAATGCACAGATCTCTCGTGAAACTTTTCTCGAATCGAATGTTTGTCCACCATGTAACCACCAACTTCCGTTTGATGATCTCAAGTGCAAGCGAACGCATTAACGCTGGTGGCGCGGCTTCGTCAACAAAATGGAATCCATTATTTCCGGTTTGTGCAATAAGCTCTTCCATCCTGTCGCAAAGCAAATTAGCGGCAACGGGTTCATATAATTTTATGTAATCCAGCGAAATGTCACAGAAAGTACATTTTCCCCAATAGCAACCGTGTGCCATCGTGAGTTTGTTCCATCGCCCATCGCTCCACATTCGGTGCATCGGATTAATGATTTCAATAACCGAAATGTATTTATCAAGTAATAATCCGTGGTAATCTGGCGTGCCGACCTGACTCTGCCTGTAATCGGGCTTAGCTGAATCGTTTCGGTAGACAACTTCACCGTTCTGCAATAGGAACGTGCGTTTATACCTGTTATAATATGGATCTTCAAAATTGGCAATCAGTTCCTCAACCGGTGTTTCGCCGTCATCAAGTGTGATAAAATCGAAGAACTTAAACACGCGTTTATCCGACAATGACCGCAGTTCGGTATTTGGGAATCCGCCTCCCATTGCGCAGCGTATTCCCGGATGGTTTTCCTTAATCCATTGTGCGGTCCGAAAAGCAGAATATAAATTCCCGGGAAAGGGAACTGATATAAGCAACAGATCAGGTTTTACTTCAGAAATTCGATTTTTCAGAATCCGGATCAGGATCTGGTCGATGTACGTATATTCATCCTGCAGCATCTGATACATTTCATCAAACGAATTGGCACTACGGCCGAGACGTTCGGCATATCGGCTGAAACCAAAACTTTCATCCACTGCTTCAACGATAAAATCGGACAGGTCCTCAAGATATAAAGTGGCAAGGTGTTTCGCTTTATCCTGCGTTCCCATTGTCCCGAAAGCAAAATCAAGTTCTTCAAGTTGATCAAACCGCGATGCTTCGGGAAGAAAATCCTGCTGGCAAATCTGCAATGCCAATGTTGGGTTTGAACCTTGAAGGAAAGATATGACGGAATCGATCGTCCTGATATAATCCCATTTTAATGCAAGTATACGTTCAGCGTTCTGGGATAGTTCAGGAGGAAGCGCTTCGACATGTGTAAAGATTTCTGCCAACCCTTTTTTTGAAAACAGCTCAAGAATCACCTCGATTCCAAGATCTGCCTGGACAGAATCTATTTTTTTTGTATTTAAAAATCCTTTAATGTACGGCGTTGCCGGATACGGTGTATTCAGTTGTGTGAACGGTGGCGTAATCAGCAGGATAACAGGCTTCAACTTTTTTTTACAAAAGTACTGATTTTAGAAGTGTCTGAAATTTGAATAACGGAAATAATCCGGCGCATCAAAAAGAACTGAACTTCTGGCGTTCAAGGAAATTTTAACGATTTTTAACAAGAAAAGATTACATTTACGACCACCTTTTAAATTTAATTCAAGTAAATGGTTCCGATTAATAACTCCTTCAGCCGCAACTGGCTGCTGCCTTTCTTTTTGCTTTTTAGCTGCGTTTTGGCAGCGCAGGAAAATTGTGCCAACGGAATCGACGACGATGCTGACGGATTAATCGATTTAAATGATCCGCAATGTGTATGTGGAGCAACCAATTCCATTCCCTCTCTAATACCGAACCCTTCCTTTGAAGTATTTACTGGTTGCCCATCCTCATTTTCGGAGCTCTTTCGTGCAACTCCGTGGATTCAGGCCACGATGGCCACAAGTGACTATTTCAATACATGCGGATTTATAATGCCGTCAATATACGCGCTGAATTTGAACGATTTTCCACATGGCGACGGAGTTGCGGGAACTTTGTTTATAGGTGATTGGGCAGAATATCTGGGTGCACCGTTGCAGTCTCCGATGTTGGCGGGAACCAATTATCAAATGACTTTTAGTGTGGCTGGATTAACGACACGTGGCGACGGTACTTATGATGGGACGCCGGTTTCCGATTTCGAGCCCGTAAACATTACCTTGTACGGTTGTGCTGACGGAACAAATCTTCCATTAGACATCACTACCTGCCCAAGTACATCCGATTTTACATGGGTAGTAATTGGAAGCGCCACTTATACTCCTGCATCGGTATGGAGCCAGGTTACAATGACATTTACACCGTCATTTAACGTGAATGCAATTATGCTGGGTGCGCCGCCAGTTCTTCCAGGTTCATATCCTGCATCCAGCGTGCCTTTCGCGTATCCATATTTTTTATACGACAACTTACTTTTGAACGAAGCATCTGCTTTTGGCGTCAACATTTCACAAGCAGGGACTTTCTGCACTAGTAACCTTGTTTTAACAGCAAATATTACAACCGACCTATCATCTAATGCAACATATCAATGGTATCGAAACGGTGTCGCAATCGGCGGGGCGACTTCAGGCACATATTCGATTTCGACCGTTCCCGATAACCTCGGACAATATTCGGTAAGGGTAACTGACGGAACTACCTGCTACCTCAGTTCAAGCATCACCGTAGATAACACAGTACCGGGACCTGAGGCTACGGTAGTACAACCAACATGTGTTGTAATAACAGGAGTCATTACAATTGTAACCCCTGCCGCGCAGTATAGCTTTGATAACGGTGCAACGTGGCAAAATAGCCCTACAAAATCCGGTTTGCCGGTTGGTAATTACTTTGTAAAAATTAAAACTGCAAACGGATGCATCTCAGCAGTGACCGGAGTGGCTGTCGTCGCACCGCAAATGTTGTCAAGCGGCAACGTAACTGTTACACAGCCTGAAACATGCGACGAAACCGGGTCCATTACTGTGACCGCGCCAAATGCGGCTGAATACAGTTATGACAATGGTGTTACGTGGACGACCGAAAGTTCAGTGGCGGGCCTTGCCGTGGGAACGTACGATGTAATCATCAAAGATGTAGACGGTTGTCAATCGGGCGCACAAGCTGTTCAAATCTTTGAGGCTTTCGCCGATGCGCCGCTGTATGAGATGGTTCAACCGACCTGCAGTCCATCTGGTTCAATCACAATTACATCCGACGCCAGCCTTTACAGTTTCGATGATGGTGTAACGTGGACAACCAACAACACAGCCACAGGGCTTGCAGAAGGAACCTATATGATTAAAATAATTGATCTGTCCGGTTGTGAATCATCTACAACGTATATATTTCTTTATGCTGACAGTGTGCCTGGACCAGCATACCAAGTTGTGCAGCCAAGCTGCGAAGCATTGGGAAGCATCGCCATTACGACAGCCTCGTCAGAATACAGCTTTGACGATGGCTTAACCTGGACAACAAATAACGAACTTACAGGCCTTGATCCTGGATTTTATTGGATCAAAATAAAAGATGCTAATGGCTGTCCGTCTTGGTCCGAAGGAATATATCTCAACGAGCCGTATCTGCTGACACCTGATTATACAATTACACATCCTTTCTGTACGGAAACAACTGGTATGATCACAATTACTCCATCAACGAATTATACTTACAGTTTTGATGGTGGAATAACCTACCAATCATTAAATTCCAGTGGTCCGCTATTGCCGGGATCTTACGTAGTTAAAGTAAAAAGCAATTTCGACTGTACCTCGGCTCCACTTTATTTGTACATCAGCGATCCAACAGGAATTCCACCTTCGCCATCCGGAGAAGCTTCCCAGTTATTTTGCGTGTTCAACAATCCCACCGTTGACGATTTGGTTGCTCAAGGCACGTCGATTCAGTGGTACATATCTCCTGCAGATATGACGCCTTTGCCTGCCGATACGCCTCTTATCGACGGGTACACGTATTATGCGACGCAAACACGCAGCAATACTTGTGAAAGCCCAACACGCTTGGAAGTTTCCGTGGCTATAATACAATATGACCTGCCTGTACAAAATTATTCGTTGTTGGTCTGTGATGATTTAAATGACCAAAATGAAAGTGTGGACCTTAGTGATTATTTATCATCGATTGTTCCGAACCCTTCGGATTATCAGTTTTCCTACTATACTACTTTTGCTTCTGCCGATGGTCCTGTTGCGGCAGACATTGTTTCAAATGCCAACAGTTATCCGTTAGCGATGGGTCCTAATATTGTTTATGTACGAGTCGTTGCGCCAAACGGATGCTGGAAAGTTGCGAAGTTGACACTTACCATGATACAGTCGCCTTACAACAATATGCAGAGGTCGTTCGTACTTTGCGAAGACACTATTATAACCCTTGCCGCACCTTCTGGTTTTCAGGGTTATCTATGGTCGACCGGGCAAACCACGAGAACCATAACAATAAACGAGCCCGGTAGTTATTGGGTAACCGTTGCGGAAAATCATGGCGGCGTTATCTGCACAACTACCACAAATATTACCGTAACGCTTTCAAATGCGCCAACGATAACGCTCGTCGAAACAATCGACTGGACCGACAGTAATAATACAATAGCTGTTCACTTGTCGGCAGACGGCGTAGGAGATTATGAATACTCAATAGACGGCAGCAACTTCCAGACGAGCAATGAATTCACAGGACTCGAACCGGGAACCTATACGATTTTTGTTAAAGACCGAAATGAATGCGGTGACGACTTCGAAGAGGTGTATTTATTGATGTATCCGCGATTCTTCACTCCGAATGATGATAGTTTTAACGACGTATGGCACGTGAAGTTTTCGAAATTCGAACCCGGAATGAAGATATTGATCTATGATCGTTATGGCAAACTTGTCAAGGAACTTTCACCTCAAGGTCCTGGTTGGGACGGAACTCTGAATGGTTTAAAACTGCCTTCAACCGACTATTGGTTTTCCGTTCAGCGTGAAAACGGCAAGCAGCATCTGGGACATTTCTCAATGAAAAGGTAGTTTAATTTTCCGCCAAGAGTTCGCACTTTTCTGACTATTTTTGTTGGAAAACAATTTTATGCCTACCGACTGTATCAGCTACCAAAGTTCCGGATATTTCACGCCGTTGATGAACGATTATCTGGATCAGGTGCATGATCTAAAACCCCTCTACAATAGGTTTCCGACGTTGAAAAACTTTGAATTGCAGATTGAGGAAAAGCAGGGAAATTATACTAAAGCACATCGTGAAATTCTGGTGACGGCGTTGCAAAAACAATATCAAAACGTAAATGCATCGCCTTCTACAAAAGCCAGTATCAATTTGCTGCAATCGGAAAACACATTTACGATCACAACTGGACATCAGCTCAATCTGTTCACAGGCCCACTGTATTTCTTGTACAAAATCATCAGCACGTTGAATCTTGCGAAAGAATTAAAGGCACAATATCCTACGTATAATTTCATCCCTACATACTGGATGGCAACCGAAGACCATGATTTTGAGGAAATTAACTACTTCAATTTCAGAGGCAAAAAACTGCGATGGAACCGCGAAAGCTCGGGTGCGGTGGGCCGACTCTCGACAGAAGGCCTCGATCAGGTTTTGGAAATTTTTTCACTCGAACTTGGATCGGGAACGAATGCGGAAACCATTAAAAAATTGTTCGCAGATACCTATCTAAAGCATGATAATCTTGCCGATGCAACGCGTTTTCTTGCCAATGAACTTTTCGGAAATGAAGGCCTTGTGATTTTGGATGCCGATGACACCGGTTTAAAGCGACTGTTCTCTCCTCATATTAAACAAGAGCTGCTCGAGCAGATTTCATATACAGAGGTTTCAGAAACGGCCCAACATCTTAAAGCTTACAACATCCAGGTCAATCCACGCGAAATCAATCTTTTTTACCTGACGGATAAATTACGGGAACGCATCATCTTCCAAAACGACACCTATTATATCAATAACACACAACAGAAATTTTCTGAAGCGGAGATATTATCTGAACTGGAGCAGTTTCCTGAACGTTTCAGTCCAAATGTGATCATGCGCCCGCTTTACCAGGAAGTGATTCTGCCAAATCTGTGCTACATCGGCGGAGGCGGCGAATTGGCATATTGGCTTGAATTAAAAGGTTTTTTCGATGCAGTTGATGTGACCTTTCCGATATTGCTGCTGCGAAACTCAGTTCTTATTGCTTCCGAAAAACAAGCTAAAAAAGCAGATCGTCTGGACCTGTCATGGGCCGACTTGTTCCAGAGGCAAACTGATCTTGTAAATAAAAAAATAAAGGACATGTCAGAGTTTCCGATTGATCTCAGTTCGCATAAACTCATACTTCAAAAGCAGTTCGACGATCTTCATCAAATTGCGTCGAAAACAGACAAATCCTTTGAAGGCGCTGTACGCGCGCAGGAAGCCAGACAAATAAAGGGCCTTGAAAACCTGGAAAAGCGTTTGCTGAGAGCACAAAAGAAAAAACATTCTGATGAACTCGCGCGAATTACCGATCTGCAAAACGAGTTATTTCCTTACCATAGTTTACAGGAACGTCACGCTAATTTCTCTGAATTCTATATTGACAATGGAAATAAACTCATCGAGCAATTGCAAAAGAAACTGAACCCGCTTGATAATGAATTCATGATTTTGGTATTGTAATCTGTTTAGTAATTGGTTTTTAAACCTTACTTTTGCACCACATTTAAAAAAATAAATTACAATGGCAACGAACAGAACTTTTACAATGATTAAACCTGATGCGGTTGAGAACGGCCACATTGGAGGAATTTTAAATATGATTACAGAAGCGGGATTTAAAATCGTTTCGCTAAAATTGACGCAATTGACTATTGCTGATGCTCAGGCATTCTATGCTGTTCACGCTGCCCGTCCTTTTTATGGCGAATTGGTTGAATTTATGTCACGCGGACCGATCGTTGCTGCTATCCTTGAAAAAGAAAATGCTATCGAAGATTTCCGTACACTAATCGGAGCTACAAACCCAGCAGACGCTGCTGAAGGTACGATCCGTAAAAAATATGCCAGATCAATTGGTGAAAATGCCGTTCATGGATCTGACAGTGATGAGAACGCTGCTATTGAAGGTGCGTTTCACTTTGCTGGTCGTGAGCAATTTTAAATTAGACTCGCTGCGCTTTTAGACGTGCTGCGCTCTAGACTGATTGTCTTAGAATAAAAAATCCCGCTTCAGTTGAGGCGGGATTTTATTTATCGTTTTATCAATTCGTTGCTTGAGGATGAGCCATCTTCAAATGTAAGGTTGAGGATATACAAGCCAGGCGGAAGCTTTGGAATCATCCGGTTTAACGCCACTTCGGAAGAACTGCTGAAAAGGTTTTTACCGGTAATATCAAACATTGCATAGGCTTCAATTAGCTGATCTGTTCGAATCTCAAGCTTATCGCTGAACGGGTTTGGATAAACAACCGCTTTTTTTTGTTCAAAATCGGCAGTACTAAGTTCATATCCAACGGGAGCATATTCCGTATTTTCTATTACAGCAGCGTAATTATCCAACGCGGCTTTTAATAAGACATTGTCGCAATTGCAAACCACGTAATAGACCCGTAGCAGGCTTTCGTTTGTTGAGAATGGTGCAAATGGTGCCACATAATATACGTTATGGGCACTAAAAATCGAATTTAAACCGGCGTCATTAGTGACTACAGGGCTGCCGTCACTTGCTAGCGGAACACCAACTCCGGCAGTTAATATTTGTGCAATGAGCACATCACCAAATAATCCATACGCTGACACATGAGCCGACTCTACAACTTCAGTATATTGTGAAAGTGCACCAGCAAGCGCGCCTGCGTCGTTTATGTTGCAAACCGCCTCAATAATACGGTTTGTTAACCCCGGATAAGGATGGTTTAGCTTCCGACGGAACTGCATCACTTCATATTGCTGCAAAATTTGATTTAAGCCAGCATCATTTGAGATATTGGTCGAAATGTCGCCGTTCCATTCCGGCTGTCCAATTTCACTGTCTAGCAACCGTAGCTCAACGTAGGCCGGCTGCGCAGTCGATGTAACGTAAGCTGTAAAAACCGTAATTAAGAGTAGAAGTTTTTTCATTTGTTTAATTTCGAACAAGATACGACAAAAAGTCGTAGTGTCGCGAGCGACACGACTATCGTAATATTACGGCCTTTACGATTTCCCGTCTCAATTCTTCGTTGATCATCTTAATGATTTTGTCCTTGCCGTAACTGAGTTCCTCGCGCAAAACAGACGATGTGAGTTCGACGTAAAGCGTCGATCCCTTTAAAACAACATTTCTCGTATAGGTGTTGACTCCATTTCCCATCAAATTTTTCCACGCATCGGCAACCGATATCTGGTCCATTCCTGGTTGAAGCTTGTTGATCTGGATGATTTCCTTCAAAACATCGCCAATTGGGCTTTCGTTACTTAGTCGTTTCGCCATCTCCGGTAAAATTTAAAGGTCCTGCTTTCTTATAATGAAACTCCTGTTTCTGCTCATTTCGTATAACAAGGGCCGAATCTTCCAAAACCACAATCTGCTCCCTCCATGAAGCAAACGGAGTTACATAGTTCAGATAGGTATCACCTTTTTCGTTTACAAGCGTAAATTGTTCGCTTTGGTCATTGGTAAGAAACGTACCGTCAAACTGCGGCTTCACCTTCGATCGTATGCCTTTTTTTTGCTTCAGCTCATAATGATCAAATGTCTCATTTACCTTGTATTCTTTTCGATCCTGTCCGGGCGCGGTCACCTTTTGAATTTCCCAATAGCCGCTCAATTTGGTAATGTCTATCTGCTTTTGTTCGGCCTCGCAAGCTGAAAAACAGACTGCAAAAATCATGTATAACGCGAAGTTCTTCATCTGGTAAAAATAGCTAATTTTTAAAGTGGATGGTGTTTTTTAAGGAGCTAATGCTTCGCCATTTCGCTCTTTTGGAGCTCGGGTCCGGCTCTCCGCTGTTATCTTTTATTGCTCGTGCCATATCAACAGCGGAGAAATCCCCGGCAATAAAAGGATAGCCCCTACGATCCGGGCTAGGCAATCTGCTGGTATTAAACTATTTCCTACATTTGAAGTCTTACCGAAAATCCGAATATGAAAAATCATCTACTTCTTCCTCTATTGACCTTCTCGCTTTTTGTAAGCTGTTCATCCGAAGGCGCAGATCCAACACCGACTCCGCCTACTGAACAAATGTATTTTCCACCCGTTTCAGGTGATGCATGGGAAACAAAATCTGTTGCTTCGCTAGGTTGGGACCAAAATCAGGTTCAGCCGCTTTTAGATTATCTGACCGAAAAACACACCAAAAGTTTTATCGTATTGATCAACGGCCGAATCGTACTTGAAGAATATTTTAACGGACATTCAGCTACGACGCCACATTATTGGGCAAGCGCCGGAAAAACTTTGACCGCCACAATGACTGGCATTGCGCAGCATGAAAACCTGCTTTCGCTCGATGATAAAGTCTCCGATCACCTTGGTACAGGTTGGACAAGCCTTACTCTCGCAAAGGAAAATATGATCACAAACCGGCATTTGCTCACAATGACCAGCGGACTTGAAGATATCGACCATGGCGATTGTGTTACTCCCGAGTGTTTAACTTATGTCGCTGATGCGGGAACTCGTTGGGGGTATCATAATGTGTATGTAAAACTTCAGGACGTAATTGCCGCAGCGTCAGGACAAACTTTCAATTCGTATTTTAATACAAAATTGCGCGACAAAATCGGGATGAACGGAACTTGGATCAATGTTGATCAATTAAGCGTTTACTTCAGCAACAGCCGCAGCATGGCGCGTTTCGGTCTGCTCGCACTCAATAAAGGAAAATGGAATACAGAGCAAATTGTTCCAGAGGACTTTTTCCACGCTGCAACTACGACTTCGCAAAATATAAATCTGTCGTATGGTTACCTGTGGTGGATAAACGGAAAACAAAGTTTTCACATGCCGCAGTCGCAGATCCAATTTCCGGGTAGCATTGTCTCGACGGGCCCGGCCGACATGTATATGGCATTGGGAAAAGATGATCAGAAGATTTATGTAGTGCCTTCGAAGAAGTTGGTGATAATACGGATGGGTGATTCTGCTGACGGTGTCAATGCCGCTCTTTCTCCATTTGATGAGGAATTATGGGAGAAGTTGAATTTGTTGATGAATTAGGATATAAAAAACGGCCACGAATCCACGAATATTTATCATTCCGACGCAGGAGGACCCGAGAGCTTGCTCGAACTGGCGAAGCAATCTCTCTGTATCTCTGTGACTGGTTGTGCATCTTTTGGAAAAGCGAACTTGTTAGGATTTGAACTGCTAACAATGAAGACATCATTAGCTGCAAAAAAAGTGGCCACAGATTCACAGATTAAAATATTATCTATGCCGCTGCTATTACACGGATTGTAGCGTTCCGCTACTACCTACTTACCAACCACTCCTGACGTCCTTCCGACGCAGGAGGACCCGAGAGCCTGCTCGAACTGGCGAAGCAATCTATTGACAGGATACTGGTCTAAACGGGAGACTGAAGACTGAGACTGAAGACTGAGACTGAAGACTGAAGACTGATTACTTCCTACGCGCTTTCGGCTTTGACTTCTTTCCGGAAAAGTATTTTCTTACAGCTATAAAAAAACACGCCCAACCAAAGATTACCAATGTATAGTAAACAACAGGCACTTCATATTCAAACAAGCGTGAAAGCAGCATGAAACTGATGAACATTACGTAAAAATGGACAGGCTGCAGTTTGTTCAACATACTATTTGAAAAAAGAATCTACAAATTCATGCTTATTGAAAACCTGAAGGTCGTTGATGCCTTCGCCAACTCCAATATATTTGACCGGAATTTGGAATTGATCTGAAATTCCGATCACGACTCCACCTTTTGCAGTTCCGTCGAGTTTCGTTACCGCAAGTGCTGTCACTTCTGTAGCTGCCGTAAACTGTTTTGCCTGCTCGAAAGCGTTCTGTCCTGTTGATCCGTCAAGAACAAGTAAAACTTCATGAGGCGCGTCGTCGACGACTTTCTGCATCACACGCTTCACTTTCGTAAGTTCGTTCATCAAGTTGACCTTATTATGCAATCGGCCTGCTGTGTCAATAATTACAATATCAGCATCAGTTGCGACGGCGCTTTGTAAAGTATCAAATGCCACTGAAGCAGGATCGCTTCCCATTTGCTGGCGCACGATCGGAACCTCAACACGATCAGCCCAAATTTGAAGCTGGTCGATTGCCGCAGCGCGAAAAGTATCGGCTGCTCCAAGTACGACTTTATAACCCGCTTTCTTAAATTGGTTCGCGAGTTTTCCGATTGTAGTTGTTTTCCCAACTCCATTTACTCCCACAACCATAATCACATAAGGCTTCTTGCCTTTAGGAATCTCAAACTCTGTTGCTTCACCTGAATTGGTTTCAGACAATAATCCTGCAATTTCCTCACGAAGGATCTTGTTGAGTTCGTCGGTTCCAAGGTATTTGTCTTCGGAAACACGTTTTTCAATGCGTGTGATGATTTTAAGCGTCGTGTCGACACCAACATCCGAAGAAACCAATACTTCCTCAAGATTATCGAGAACCTCATCGTCGACCTTCGATTTACCTGCTACGGCTTTGGTCAGTTTGGAGAAGAAAGTGGATTTTGTTTGCTCGAGGCCTTTGTCGAGAGTTTCCTTTTTATCGGAAGAAAATATTCGTTTGAAGAATGACATGTGTTTTTTGTTTAGAGTCGAAAGTCGAAAGTCAAAAGTCGAAAGTCATACCGGAACCTGAAATCCGACTTGTGACTTGTGACTTTAGACTCTGCCTTTTCAGCCCGGATAGAAGCGAAAAGCCCACAGAAGGAAATGCACAGTTTTTAATAATTGCGACGGCGACCAGCGGAAGCCGAAGGAATTATATAAAAACAGCATTACCGACGAGGACTTGCAGCGTATAGCCGGAAAAGCTGCGTAAAGATATAAAAAATAAAAAAGCTACTTCCGAATGAAAGTAGCTTTAGTATAATTTGTAGTGATTGAATTATTTCTTTTTCAAGAATTCATCAACCAGTTCAGGAGCCATAATTGACTCAACGAATGTATATGCACCTGTTTTTGGAGATCTTACCATTTTGATGGCTTTTGATAATCTCTTTGAAGATGTTTGTAACGATGCTACGGTTTTCTTTGCCATGATCTAATTTTTTAAATATTAAAATTCCAAAAATGAAATTCCAATAAAGTTTATTACTTAATTTCTTTGTGAACAGTTACTCTTTTCAATACTGGATTGAATTTTTTGATCTCTAAACGATCCGGAGTATTTTTCTTGTTCTTAGTCGTGATGTATCTTGAAGTTCCTGGAACACCGCTGTTCTTGTGCTCAGTACATTCTAAAATTACCTGGATTCTATTACCTTTCTTTGCCATCTTGCTGTATAGTTATTGGAATGGATTACTTGATGAATCCTTCTGCCTGTGCTTTTTTCAAAACTGCAGAAATTCCATTTTTATTAATTGTTTTGATCGTAGATGCAGCCACTCGGAGTGTGATCCATCTGTCTTCTTCCGGAAGATAAAAACGCTTTTTTACTAAGTTTACAGAAAATTTTCTCTTAGTTTTATTCATCGCGTGGGAAACATTGTTTCCTACCATCGCTCTTTTACCTGTAAGGTCACAAACTCTTGACATTATGCTTATCTTTTATCGTTATTCAAAATCAGGGTGCAAAGAAAAGAAAAATAAACCTTTGTACAAAATAATTAAAGTACAATTTTTCCATTTTTTTTATTTGCTTTTTTAATGATGTTCAAGAAGGTGTTTATTCGGAAAATAACATGGAGCAAAATTTATTCAATGACGTTTTTTAAAACCTCTTTTTGCAGCATTTCCAGGCTTTTGATTACCGTTCGCTCGAGCACTTTTTCACGTGGCTGGCCAAAGTTGAATCGCTCGCACAAAACCCTTTCAGGCGTTGCAACTGCTATGAAAACCACGCCAACATCTTCATGCGTATCGTCAGTCGTCGGACCGGCATTTCCGGTCACTGCGATTGAGTAATCAGTATTCATTATCCGGCAGACATTCGTCGCCATTTCACGCGCCACTTCTTCGCTTACGACAGTGTATTTTTTAATGGTTTCTTCCGACACGCCAAGAACATCCATTTTGATTTCTTTCGCATAACTGACGATGCTTCCGACAAAATAACTTGAAGATCCCGGAATCGATGAAATTACCTGCGCTATCTTGCCCCCGGTAAGGCTTTCGGCAGTTGCAAGGGTCTGTTCTCTTTCTTTAAGCAATTGGCCAAGTACTACTTCGATCGTTTCATCCTCGCCAAATCCAACGACTATATCACCTATCAATTTCGTCAGCGAAGTTACATTTTCGTCAATAGCTTCTTTGAGCATTTCTTCGCCTGTTCCGCGTGCTGACAATCGCAGTCGAACGCGTCCCGGACTCGGCAGATACGCCAGTTTAATGAACTCCGGAAGGCTGTTTTCCCATTCTTCGATTCGCTCTGCAACCATACTTTCGCCCATTCCGTATGTGAGAATGGTTTTGTGCAGAATGTACGGGCGTTTGTATTCTTTTACGAGCTTTGGAACCAATTCTTCTTCAACTATTGCCTTCATTTCATACGGAACTCCGGGCAATGAAATGAAAACTGTTTTGTTCTTTTGGATCCACATTCCCGGTGCGCTGCCATTAGCATTATGCAACACGCTCGCCTTCGACGGAACCAATGCCTGATCCTTATTTACCTGCGAAAGCGGAGTTTTATAAATGGAACTGAAAAGCTTCTGTATATGCGACAATACTTCTTCATTCAGCACCAGTTCATCCTCAAAATAATCGCAAAAAGTTTTTTTAGTAATATCGTCCTTTGTTGGACCCAGCCCACCTGTAATCACTACAAAATCAACTTTATCCTGAAGATTGGCAAATGTGTCGAGAATGTGCTGCCGGTCATCTGAAATAGAAATCATTTCGTGAGTTGCAATCCCGATTTTATCCAGGGATTTAGCTATAAAACCGGAATTGGTATCGGTAATCTGACCAATAAGAATTTCATCGCCAATTGTAACTATGGTTGCTTTCATCTTCTCTGGGTTCAGGGTTCAGGGCAAAAAAGGTGTAGGGTCTAGGTACTAGGTACTGTTTACTGAGACTGTAAACCAAGTACTTATCTAAAGATCAAAATCCTTCTTAATCTCCTTAACCGCTTTCTCGATCTGGGATTCTACGCTGTCGAAAGTATCGTTGATCTCCTTGCGTTTGCCTTCAGCCTTGGTCCATGCTTCGATCTGGAGGATTTCTTCAAAAGCCATCGTCATTCCGAGTAGGTCGAGCGTTGGCTTGATCTTATGCGCGTAACTGTAAGCTAATTTGTGGTCTTTCGTCTTGATCCCAAGTTTTATCTGGAGCAAGTCGAGAGGAACTTCTGTTACAAAAAGTGCAACAACCTGGTTAACAAATTCCGGATCATTATCCGAAAGTGCGTAAACTTTTGATAAATTGTAGTTTAGAGCCATTACTTTACTTGAATTCTGAATAGTTTGTGTTGTTGTAAATATCCTTCTAAAATGTCATCCGGCATAACTGCCGCAACGCCTTCAGGCGTACCTGTAAAAATAATGTCACCAATCTTGAGCGTAAAAAATTGCGATACATATGCAATGATCTCATCAATTTTCCACAACATATTTGCCGTGTTGCCATGCTGTACAACAGCTCCGTTCTTGATCAACTCAAATTTAATGCTTTCAACCGAACTAAAAAGCTTTTTCGATAAAAAGTCCCCAATGACCGCTGAACCGTCAAAAGCCTTTGCCTTTTCCCACGGAAGTCCCTTATCTTTAAGTTTTTGCTGAAGGTCCCGCGCCGTGAAGTCAATGCCCACGCTGATTTCATCGTAATATTTATGTGCGAATTTGCTTGCAATATACTTTCCGACCTTGCTGATTTTTACAATAATTTCAATCTCATGATGGATATCGGACGAAAATTCAGGTATCACAAACGGAAACTGTTTAGGTAAAATTGCCGTATCCGGCTTAAGGAAAATGACAGGCTCATCAGGCCGCTCGTTTTGGAGTTCGGCGATGTGGCTGGCGTAATTTCTTCCGATGCAGATTATCTTCATGATATTGGTGTAGGGTTTTGGGTATAGGGTATAGGGTATAGGGTATAGGGTATAGGGTATAGGCAGGAGGAATCAGGTGTAGATGGACTTCAGACTTACGACTTTTTTGAAGCATTTTCCTGCTGTTGGCTTTATCTTTTGCTCCGCGTTGCTCCACAAAAGGATACCGCCGCCATCAGGGCTAGGCAGTTTCAATGTCAATGGCAATTGCAGTTTCAATAATATTTACTAACTGCTTCGGCCTAAACCTTACACCATACACCCTACACCTATCGTATCTTATTATTCAACTTCCTCAACTTTATCGCAGTCAACACCTTCTTCGTATAAAGCGGAAAATCAGCTCCCTGGATCCAGCCGTAATATCCGGGTTCGTCATCAAAGACCTTTTCAACGCGGTTTCCTTTGTGTTTTCCGAAACCAAAAACTTCCTGGCCTTCTTTATCATAGGTGATCATTCCGGCGAAGTCGGCGCATCGTTTTCTGGTCGTGAACTCCGACAATGATTTCATGTCATTGTCTAGATCGGGATAACGCTCGAGCTGCGCTATTAGGATTTCATATGTTGCCATCGTATCCGCTTCAGCGCTATGAGCATTTTCAAGTGCTTTTCCGCAATAAAATTTTAAGGCTGCGCTTAAAGTGCGTTCTTCTTTTTTATGGAATATAGTCTGGACATCAACAGAAACGCGGCTCTTCATATCAAAGTCGAGCCCCACGCGAAGCAACTCCTCTGCAAGCAACGGAATGTCGAAACGGTCCGAATTGTAACCGGCAAGGTCGCTGTCTTTGATCATGGCGTAGATCTGCGGCGCAAGTTCCCTAAACGTCGGCTCATTTGCTACCTTTTCGTTTGTGATCCCGTGTACGGCAGTTGTAGCCGCTGGAATCATCATTTCCGGATTTACAAGCCAGGTCCTGCTCTCTTTGTTGCCATTCGGAAAGACCTTGAATATCGAGATTTCAACGATCCTGTCTTTACAAATATCGATTCCGGTTGTTTCAAGATCGAAAAAACAAATCGGCCTGTTTAGTTTAAGTTCCATTTTCTGTGATTAGAGCTGCAAAGATAAGGAAAATTAAAGACGACACGCTTTGCTTTTGGACCGCTGCGCTGTTGGACCGCTTCGCTTTTAGACAACACGATGGAATACCAGACATTCTTTCTTAGAGATCAACAGTCCAAAAGCGAAGCGGTCTCAAAGTCTCGCAGCGCAGCGGGCCAATTTTAATCTTCCCTGCTTCCATCGTCGGCCATTCTCACAATGCGCGGAATAAACTTCGCCACCACATCAATCAAATCAGTCTGCGAGGCCATCACCAGGTTAATGTCTTTGTATGCCATCGGAGCTTCGTCGAGTCCGGCGCCAATAAGGTCGACCTTATGATCGGCGAGTATTCTTCGCATGTCGGTTCGTGTGATGCTTTTAATGGCTTGCGTCCGACTCATCTGCCTTCCGGCGCCATGAGAAGCAGAGTTTATTGCGCCTTCTTCGCCTTTTCCGCGTACGAGGAATCCGGGTGCTGTCATCGAACCGGGAATTATTCCCATTACGCCTTTTCCTGCCGGAGTTGCTCCTTTTCGATGGACAATTACTTCTTCGCCGTTCCATATCTCTTTCCAGGCGAAATTGTGATGGTTTTCGACTTTTGCAAGTACGTTGGCTCCAATTGCTTTTGTGATTTTGTCATGGATTATCTCATGGCAGGCCGATGCGTAATCGCCAGCCAAATTCATCGCCAGCCAATATTCCTGCCCTTCCTGCGAATTCATGTCGAGATAAGCGAGATTGGCCGCTTCTTTAGGAAGTTTGGTTTTGTCTTTGGCAAGTTTCGTATAATGTCCGGCAAGCGTTGCTCCCAGGCCGCGCGAACCTGAATGCGTCAACAGCGCTACATAGCGCCCTTTTTCAATCCCCAGTACATCATCGCGTTGATCGAATTCCATAATTCCAAACTCCACGAAATGATTTCCACCGCCTGAAGATCCGAGCTGTGTCCACGCTTTATCTTTGAGGCTTTTGGTCAGCTTGTTCATGTTGAACGAGCTGTTCTCCAAAACCCGATGGTTTGCACGGTCCTTTCCTGTAAAACCTTGGCCGGCACCAAATTTTGTATTGTTGACCAACTTAATTTTGTACTTCTCTCTATTTCGCTCAAAATGCATTTCCGGAATATCATAAATTGACAAGGCCATTCGACATCCGATATCAACACCAACTCCATACGGAATTACGGCATCTTTTGTCGCGAGAACGCCGCCAATCGGCAATCCGTAACCTTGATGCGCATCAGGCATTAAAGCTCCGGCAACAGTGATCGGAAGTTTCATCGCGATATCCATCTGCGTACGCGCACCTTCTTCAATATTTTCTGCTCCGTAAATTTTATAGCCGTGAATTTTTTCTTTTAACGCGATCGGAATATCTACAGGAACTTTATTCTCTTCGCTGATTTTAGCTGCAAGCTCAGCCAGCACTTCATCTTCAAGAAATAACTCGGGATATTCTTTAACTTTTTTAAACAATCCGATGACTTCATCATGTGGGACTTCGGGAAAGTTCTCATTCGAAAGTTTTATTGCAAGGCCTAGGCTTTCAGTAGGCTGATAACCCACATCCATCAAATCGGCTGCTTTTATTGATGTTTTCATACCTTTTTTTATTTAAAATTAGGCAATAAAAAAAGCCTCTCCAAATGATTTGAAGAGGCTTTTGTTATAATAAACTTAAATTAGAAGCTTCTGTTTTCGTCGAACGCTTCCATATATTCGGCTACACGTTTCACGAAGCTGCCTCCGAGCGCGCCATCTACGACGCGGTGATCGTAAGAGTGCGACAGGAACATCTTTTTACGGATTCCGATGAAATCTCCTTCAGGCGTTTCAATTACTGCTGGCACTTTCCGGATTGCACCAAGAGCAAGAATTCCGACTTGTGGCTGATTGATGATCGGTGTTCCGAAAACACTTCCGAAAGTCCCGACGTTGGTTACTGTATACGTTCCGCCTTGGGTGTCGTCCGGTTTAAGTTTGCCGGCTTTAGCCCGGTTTCCAAAATCGTTTACCGCTTTCGCCATTCCGAGTAGGTTGAGCTGGTCTGCATTTTTAATAACGGGAACGATCAGGTTTCCATTAGGAAGAGCCGCTGCCATTCCGAGATTGATGTTTTTTCTTTTGATGATGTAATCACCTTCGACAGCAATGTTCATCATTGGGAAATCTTTTAGAGCCCGGGCTACGATTTCCATGAATATTGGGGTAAAAGTCAGCTTCTCGCCTTCTCTTTTTTCAAATGCGTTCTTGTTCTTTTCTCTCCAATCCCAAATCGAAGTAACATCGACTTCAATAAATGACTGTACGTGCGCCGATGTCGCGAGCGATGCCGTCATATATCCTGAAATCAGTTTACGCATACGATCCATCTCAACAATCTCGTCCTGACCATTAACGGAAACCGGAGCAGCTTTAGGTTGTGCCGGTTGTTGGGTATTGGTTACGGGCTGTTGGACTGCTGCAGGTTGTTGGGTCTGAGTTTGCGGTTGTCCGTTGTTGGTTGACGGTTGTTGGTTGTCGGTTGACGGTTGTTGGACAGATGTCGATTGCTGAGCTGGAGCTTTAGCGCGATTTGCGATATAATCCAATACGTCATTTTTGGTGACACGCCCTTCGTTCCCGGTTCCATTTATACCTTCAAGTTCGGCTATTGAAATGCCTTCTTCTTTTGCAATGTTTTTAACAAGCGGTGAAAAGAATTTATCGGAATTCGAGAAATCCTGTTTTGTAGCTGCGGCTGGCGAAGCAACATACGCTTTCGCGGATTCCATTGTTTGCTGAACCTGTTCGGCGGCTTTTGTGGTTTCTTCACTTGGCGCATCGACTACGACTCCGCCTGAAACTTCAATTATGGCGATTGTTTGCCCGACCTGAACAAGGTCATCTTTCTGAAAAAGTTTTTCTACCAGTACGCCTGAAACTTCAGATGGAACCTCGCTATCGACTTTATCGGTTGCAATTTCGAGTACGGCTTCATCTGCCTCAATTGTATCGCCTACTTCTTTCAGCCAGTTCGTGATCGTCGCTTCAGCAACGCTTTCTCCCATTTTAGGGAGCTTTAGTTCAAATCTTGCCATATTATTACCTTAACGGTGAATTTCGAATTTCTATTTGCGAAATTAAATTAAAATTTTCGCTTTAAGCAGGAATTGTTCAAATAAGGTGTATTATTTCCCCACGATCATTACTGCTGTTACTTCCGATCATAAAATTATTTCCAATAGGGATAATTTTATATGTGGTATGGTCGCTCCTGTGCTTTTCCATCATTGTAATGATCGACTGGTAGCTTATTTGGCTGCTGTCGAATATAACTTCGGTACGACGATTTCCGTTTAAAAACGAATATAAATTATTTTCGGTGGTGGTTTCCAACAATTCCACCTTTTTTCCTAACAAGTTTTCAACTTTTTCATACAATTTTCTATCGTCAGAAAGCATAATATATTTTTCAGCAGCCGGCTTTGTAACTCCGCTTTGACGTGCTTTGTAGGCCGAAAAGAAAGCAGTGCCGAATTTCATGCAAATGTCGAACGACCGTGACAGGCGAAAATGCTTCTGATAGAAGAAGCGCATCGCTTCGCTGAACCTTTTCATATACATTTCATCTTTAACAGTACTTTCGCCTTTGTAATGGATTACGGTTGTTTGTGAAAAATAATAATTGCTGCGGCCGGTTTTCAGGATCGTGTAGGAAAGGTCAATATCGTCTGAGTACATAAAGCAATTTTCATCAAAACCGCCAACTTCCAGATATACTTCACGTCTTAACAGCATAAAAGCGCCAACAAGAATTTCTACTTTGCCGGTTTCATCTTCTGATAGATGAGAGGCATAATATTTACCGAAAAGCTTTTTTGAGATTTTATAAAGTCCACTGATTTTGGTGATTGCCACAAAAGGTGTCGGAATCCCGCGTTTCGATTCTGGCAGAAATTTTCCTGTCCCGTCGATCAGCTTAACGCCGACAATTCCAATGTCAATTTTTGCTTTCGCGAATGCCAATACTTTATCAAAAGTGTCTTCAGCTACGACGGTGTCGGGATTTAAGATGCATATGAACTCGCCTGAAGCTTCGGCAACGCCAATGTTGTTGCCTTTTGGGAAACCTGTATTCGCTGTGTTTGCAATTAATTTTACATTTGGAAAGCGGCTCCTGATCATTTCGCAACTGTCGTCTGATGAATTATTGTCGACTACAATAATTTCCGCATCAAGGTTTGCAATCGCCTTTTCTACGCTCAAGACGCACTGCTCGAGGAAATAACGGACGTTGTAATTGAGGATGATCACTGAAAGTTGCATGTCGCAAATATAGCAGAAACATTGGGAACCGAGCGGAATTAACACGGTTACGCCCTGTTGCAACGCTATGGGTTTCGGATGATGCGGATTAAGGCGCATATAATGGATCACGCTGCACAGTGGCAAAGCTGCCAAATTTTACAATCCGCGTCATCCGCGTGCCAGTTACCACAAAGTATGTCACAAAAAAAAACGCCGGAATTCTCCGGCGCTTTCCTGCTACAAATAAACATTAAGAAATTTCGATTGCGCGTTTTGGTTTTGGTAACGCTTCCTCCCGTTTTGGCAGGCTTATTCGAAGAATTCCACTCTCATAAGAAGCATTGATACTGTCTTCGTTAACGGTTTCAGGCAGTGAGAACGATCGCTTGAATGATGAGTGCGAAAACTCTCTCCTGGTAAATTTTCCTTCTTCAGAAGTGCTTTCTGTTTTGTACTCAGAAGATATTGTCAGCAAGCCGTTATCGACCTCAATGTTGAAATCTTCTTTTTGCTTACCGGGAGCGGAAAGTTCGACTTCGTAAGAAGTTTCTGTTTCCCTGATATTTACCGGCGGAACAGTCATTGCTGTTTGATTCTGAATTCCGCCCATCCAATCTGGTCTGAACAGTTCATCCATTAATGATGGAAGCAAGCTGTTTGAATTGCTGTTTTTATGCTTTACTAAGTTCATTGTTAAAAAAATTTAAGGTTAAACTTCGATTCACATTTACGATTGCGGAATATACAAAGTGTGTACCAGTGCGGGTTTTGCGAAAAAATGACAGTTTGAATGACAATTTTTCAGTCACTGGCTATTCTTGTTTTTAACTTGACTTTCCCTGAATGTCAGGATTATTTATTTGCCACGAATTCACGAATTCGCACGATTACTACTTTCCTTTGTTTTTTGTTACTGCCGCACTAGAGCGAAAGCAAACGGGCGAAGCAATTCACAAAAAAAAAATTAGCCACAGATGCACGGATTAAAAGAAAAGTAGGACGCTGATATTACGCAAATTTCGCGTACCGCGATATTGACAATATTAACTAGTTAACAAGAGTATGATTAACTTCTACTGCGAATGCGACTGTAAACGGTAATTAAAGACTGCGACTGAAGACTGAGACTGAGGACTGAGACTGAAGACCGAAGACTGATGACTCAAGACCGCCCTAGCCCCGATTGCAATGGACACGAGCGGTAGCGAACTGGCGAAGCAAAATCCTTTTTGCCGCTTCTTTAGCGGCGAAAAGATTGGAGAGAATAGCGGGGCCCGAACTTCAAAAGAGCGAACTGGCGAAGCAATAGCTTCTTAAAATCCCGAACCAACAACCGACAAGCAACAACTTATCCTTACTTTTGCACAAAAATTTTAGCAGTGAATTACTTATCAGTAGAAAATATATCGAAATCCTTTGGTGAGCGCACGTTGTTCAAAGACATTTCGTTCGGCATCAATAAAGACCAGAAAATTGCTTTCATCGCGAAGAACGGATCAGGAAAAACAACGATCATGAACATCATCAATGGTGAGGACGAACCCGATACCGGCAATGTCGTGATCCGTAAAGGGATCAACATGGCGTTTTTATCGCAAGTACCACAATTACAGGACGAACTGACAGTTGAGGAAAGCATTTTCGCATCGGATAACGAAGTTTTAAAAGTCATTGCCGAATACGAAAAGGCACTTGAAAACCCGGAGAACGAAGAAGCGTACCAAAATGCATTCGAGAAAATGGACCAGCATAATGCATGGGATTTTGAGACGCAGTTCAAACAAATCCTGTTCAAACTGAAGCTTGAAGATTTCAAGATGAAGGTCAAAAATATGTCGGGTGGTCAAAAGAAAAGGCTGTCATTAGCGATAATTTTGATTAGTCGGCCTGATCTGTTAATTCTGGACGAGCCCACAAACCACCTGGATCTGGAGATGATCGAATGGCTTGAGAGCTATTTCGCAAAGGAAAATATCACGCTTTTCATGGTGACGCACGACAGGTTCTTTCTGGAGCGCGTCTGCAATGAGATCGTCGAACTTGACAATGGTAAATTGTACACTTATAAAGGAAATTATTCTTATTACCTGGAAAAGAAAGAGCAGCGGATCGCATCGGAAAATGCGAGTGTCGACAAGGCGCAGAACCTTTTTATAAAGGAACTTGCGTGGATGCGGCGCCAACCTAAAGCGCGTACCACGAAATCAAAATCGCGCCAGGATGACTTCTACGTAATCAAGGAAAAAGCTGAAAGCAGACGCCGCGATTACCAAGTTGAGCTTGAGATCAATATGGAGCGAATGGGCAGCAAAATCATCGAGATGCACAAGCTTTACAAGAAATTCAAGGATCGGGTGATTCTGGAAAATTTCAGTTTTGATTTCCAACGTGGTGAACGAATTGGTATCATTGGGAAAAATGGAACCGGAAAATCGACGTTTTTGAACATCCTGACAGGGACAATACAGCCTGATGCCGGTAAAGTTGTTGTTGGAGAAACTATAAAGATCGGATATTATACCCAAAGCGGAATCAATCCTAAACCTGGACAAAAAGTCATTGACATCATTAAAGAATATGGTGAATACATTCCGCTGACCAAAGGCAGGACAATTTCGGCGTCGCAACTTCTAGAACGATTCCTATTTGACAACAAAAAACAATATGACTTTGTTGAAAAACTCAGCGGGGGCGAATTGAAACGGCTGTATTTATGTACGGTTCTGATCCAAAACCCAAACTTTTTGATCTTGGATGAGCCGACGAACGATCTGGATATTGTAACATTAAATGTTTTAGAGAGTTTCCTGTTGGATTATCCGGGATGTTTATTGGTAGTTTCCCACGATCGATATTTCATGGACAAGATCGTGGATCACCTTTTTGTTTTCCGCGGAGACGGCGTAGTTGAAGATTTTCCCGGTAATTATTCCGATTTCAGGGCTTATGAAGATTCGGCTGATATTCAGCAGAAAGAAGACAATAAAACCGAGAAAAAAGCGTGGAAACAAAGTAATCCGACCGGAAACCTGACTTTCAACGAGCAGAAGGAATTCCAAAAAATCGAAAAAGAAATCAAAGAACTTGAAGCTGAAAAAGCCAAAGTTGAACAAATTTTTGCTGACGGAAAAGTAGCTGATGCGGAAATTGACGGCAAGGCAAAAGAACTTCAGACGATAATTGGTAAGATTGAAGCTAAGGAAGAGAGATGGTTTGAGCTTTCGGCGAAGTTTGAAGGATAAATTAGTCTTCGGTCTTCAGTCACAGTCCGCAGTAACGGCCACAAGATCAAAGAATGTTACTAAGTAATTTTACAGTGACCACTTCTGAAGTAAATAAAAATAAGTGACGAATTCACGGATAAAAGATTTAATTTGTGAATTCGTGGCCAAAGTTTTCGCTGCTAAAAGATGATCTTTCAAATTAAATCGTACCTAAATTTTTTCCTGAAATCCACTAACGAACATGGTGTGCATTCGCCGTTCGTGTTTGGTCTGGTAATGAAATGCTTCTATGATAGGAAGCATTATCCGGAGTACGAGGTTTTGAAACAATACAGGAAATCATTGTTGGCTAATAATGAAATAATTGAAGTTTCGGATTTTGGTTCGGGATCTAAAATATTTAAATCAAATCGCCGGAAAATCTCTAAAATCGCTGCAACTGCAGGCATTTCCGAATCTAACACAAAGTTGCTGTTTCGCGTTGCGAATTATTTGAAGCCGCAGCAAATATTGGAAATAGGGACTTCATTGGGATTGGCTTCGGCTGCATTATCTTTAGGAAGCAGGAATGCTAAAATCACTACGCTCGAAGGTTGTGAACAGACATTTGAAGTTGCGAAGCGTCAATTACTGGAATTCGGTCTGAACAACATTGAGCCCGTGTGTACGAAATTCGATGATTACCTAGTGTCGATTGAAGAAGGAATTTCCTTTGATCTGATATATTTCGATGGAAATCACACTAAAGCCGCGACATTGTCTTACTTCGACAAGCTGCTGCCTACAATTAAGAATGAAACGGTTTGGATTTTTGACGACATCCATTGGTCGGCTGAGATGCAAGATGCTTGGAAAATGATCAAACAACATCCTAAAGTCAACGTTACCATTGATACTTTCCAATGGGGATTAGTTTTCTTTAGAATGGAACAGGAAAAAGAAGATTTTACTATCCGAATTTAATTATTCGAGCGCCTTCATCCACTCGGCCTTGCTCATTTCCGAGCGGCATTCCATTCCCATTCTTTAGCTTCCTGATAAATTTCAGCTTTTGTCTGAGTTTCATATGCTTTGGCTTTAAGAAATAAAGCTAAAAGCAGCCGTTAAACACGCATTAAAAAATAAGTACAAAAAAAAGTGACAGCCTAAGACTGTCACTTTTCCGAATCAATAATTAACTTAACTATTCTTTTGCGTTCTGATTTTCAGCAGATTTAGCACCCATTCTGTTTGTAGTGTACATTGGAGCAAATTTGATTTTTGCAGCAGATATCTTACGGTTGTCATCAGAAGAAAGTCCTTCTTTTTCAACTGTATTCTTACGAGTATCCAATGCTTCATAAAGCAATTTGATTTCGTCCCAATCCTCACGTGAGTAAGAATCCTTGTTATCCTGCACGTTTTCGATAAAATTCTCGTAAACTTCGCGGATGTTGTCTTTGTTTACCCACATGAAAGTCATGTCGTCACCAACAGCTTTACCTCCAAACAGTGTCGTTCTGAGAGAACCTCCACCGCCAGTTGTAGCGGTTGTAGTTGCAGCTTGATCTTTGTCAAGTTCTGCTTGCACCTTAGCTTTTAGCTCTTCGTATCTTGCACGGCTAGCATCAAGTCTTTCTTGTGCAGCAGTCTTATCTTTCAGATTTGCAAGCGCAGCTTCAGCTTCGCTAGTTCTGCGTTGGTAATCGGCTTCAATTGCTGCCCAATTGGCTTTAGCATCTGATGATTGGATATTTCCGAGTGAATCAACATAAACAACATACGTGTCTACTGTTTTTTCTGCCGTGGTTTCTGCCTCATCTTTGCAAGACACGAATCCCATTGCGACTAAAGCTAGTCCTAAAACTAAATTTTTACTTTTCATGATTATTGGTTATTTATATTAAGACTATAAAAGTATTACATTAACACATTAAAAGCAAGCATTATGTTAATTTTAAGAGAATATTAATTAGACACCTGAAAAACTGTAAATTTTGTAACATTCAGCAAGAATCATATAACTTAAAATTTACAATTTCTGCTATTTTCAGGATTTTCCGTACTTTTAACTCAAATTATATATATGTCGGCTTCTCTTATCAGTATTACCAACCTTAAGCGCGACTTTGTGCTTGGAAACGAAATTGTTTATGTACTTAAAGGCATCGATCTGCAGATCGAAAAAGGCGAATATGTTGCACTGATGGGTCCGTCAGGCTCCGGAAAATCTACATTAATGAACCTGCTGGGATGTCTCGATACGGCAACTTCTGGCCAGTATATCCTTAATGGCAAAGACGTAAGCCAGATGCACGATGATGAACTCGCTGAGATCCGAAACAAAGAGATCGGATTCGTTTTCCAGACGTTCAACCTCCTGCCACGAACTACTGCGCTTGATAATGTTGCGTTACCAATGATCTATGCCGGATATTCCAAATTGGAGCGGCGTGAGCGTGCAACAGAAGTATTGAAACAGGTTAGTCTTGGCGACAGGATGGATCACCAGCCCAACCAACTTTCAGGCGGGCAGCGTCAAAGGGTGGCCATCGCCCGTGCCTTGGTCAACAAACCTTCGATTATACTTGCCGATGAACCAACAGGAAACCTTGACAGTAAGACATCGGTAGAAATCATGCAGCTTTTTAACGACATCCATAAAAACGGCAATACCGTCATTTTGGTCACGCATGAAGAAGACATCGCAGCATACGCGCATCGTGTCATCCGACTGCGCGATGGAATCATCGAAAGTGACAGCATTAATCCGAATCCGATGATAACATAAGTATCATATGAAAGTCTATACAAAAACAGGCGATAATGGTACGACTGCCTTGTTCGGCGGAACCCGCGTCCCGAAAGATCATATCCGAATTGAGAGTTATGGGACGATCGATGAACTCAATTCATATATCGGACTCATTCGCGATCAGGATATCAATATCCTGTATAAGGAAACACTGGTCATCATTCAGGACCGGCTTTTCACAATAGGCGCAATATTGGCAACTCCGCCTGAGAAAGAGATTCTGGCGAATGGGAATCAACGTTTAAATATTCCACGTGTTTCCGAAAATGACATTGAGCTTTTGGAACAGCAAATGGATGAAATGGAAAGCACCTTACCTCAAATGACGCATTTTGTCTTACCAGGCGGCCATACAACTGTGTCATATTGTCATATTGGGCGCTGTGTTTGTCGTCGGGCGGAACGTTTGGCTGTTCATTTAGACCATAATGAACCTGTTGATCCACTTGTTATAAAGTACCTCAACCGACTTTCTGACTACCTTTTCGTACTGGCACGGAAGTTGTCGGCTGACCTGCGTGCTGATGAAGTGCAATGGATTCCACGGAAATAAAAACACCGATTTTTAAATTCTAAATTCCAAAATACAAATATCTGATTCTGTGAGTCTTGAGATTTGGAGCTTCAGTATTGGTACTTTTGAAAACTACGTTCTTAACTTTCTTTAAAATAAATTATTTTTTACTTGACTTATTCAGTTTAAAATTTATTTTTGCATAAACTTAAAATCGACACAAGATGTATTGGACATTAGAATTAGCATCCTACTTAAGTGATGCGCCGTGGCCTGCAACCAAAGATGAACTTATTGATTATGCTATCAGGGCTGGTGCGCCTCTTGAAGTCGTGGAAAACTTGCAGTCGATCGAAGACGAAGGTGAAATCTACGAGTCGATGGAAGAGATTTGGCCTGATTATCCAACTGACGAAGATTACCTTTGGAACGAGGATGAATACTAAAATAAATCTATCTTAAAAGTCTCATCTGAGGCTTTTTTTTTATCTAAATTTGCACACTTTACAAACAGATTATATTACATTATGAGCTTCATAAACAGCATACTTAAAACCTTCGTAGGCGACAAATCCCAAAAAGATGTAAAGGCACTTCAAGGTAATCTAAATAAAATAAAGGCATTCGAAGCTTCTTTGGCTTCATTGTCTCATGACGAATTACGTGCAAAAACTGCCGATTTCAAGCAGAGAATTCAACAGGCACGCGCCGAAAAGGATTCAAAGATTGCCGCTCTTAAACAAGAAGTTGAAACGATTGAGGACATCGATAAACGTGAAGACATCTATCTTTCTATCGATGCGCTTGAAAAAGAAGCATACGAAATATCCGAGAAAACCTTACTCGAAATACTTCCTGAAGCATTTGCCGTTGTAAAAGAGACCGCCAAACGTTTTAAAGACAATACTGAAGTCCGTGTCAACGCTACAGCGAAAGACCGCGAATTATCAGCTACAAAATCTTACATTACACTTGATGGCGATACTGCAATCTGGGCAAATTCATGGAATGCAGCCGGAAAAGAAATTACATGGGATATGATTCACTACGACGTTCAGCTTATCGGCGGAATGGTGCTTCACGAAGGTAAAATCGCAGAGATGCAAACAGGTGAAGGAAAAACATTAGTTGCGACTTTGCCATTGTACCTGAACGCTCTTACAGGAAATGGCGTGCACTTGGTAACAGTGAATGATTATCTTGCAAAACGTGACAGCTCTTGGAAAGCGCCTCTTTTTGAATTCCACGGACTCACAGTTGATTGTATCGATAACCACCAACCAAACTCGGCAGGAAGAAGAAAGGCTTACGAAGCAGATATCACTTACGGAACGAACAACGAATTCGGATTTGATTACCTGCGGGACAACATGGCGCATTCACCAAATGATCTTGTGCAGCGTAAACACAATTATGCCATCGTCGATGAGGTCGATTCGGTATTGATCGATGATGCAAGAACGCCGTTGATCATTTCTGGTCCGGTTCCGCAAGGCGACCGACATGAATTCAACGAGCTTAAACCAAAAATCGAGAATCTTGTTACATTACAACGACAGTTGGCAAACGGTTTCTTGACCGAAGCAAAAAAGCTTGTTCGCGAAGGAAACGCAAAAGAAGGCGGATTCAATTTGCTTCGTGCTTATCGTGCATTGCCTAAGAACAAGGCGTTGATTAAATTCCTTAGTGAAGACGGAATCAAACAATTGCTGCAGAAGACAGAAAACCAATACATGCAGGACAACAACCGCGACATGCACCTTATTGATGAGGCGTTGTATTTCGTGATTGAAGAAAAAAATAATCAGGTTGAATTAACAGATAACGGTATTAAATATCTTTCATCTGATACAGACAGCGGCTTCTTCGTTCTTCCGGACATCGGAACCGAAATTGCACGTATCGAGAAAATGAAACTTGATAAAGATGCTGAAGCCGAAGAAAAAGAAAAACTGTTCCAGGATTTTTCCATAAAAAGTGAACGTATCCATACGCTGACACAGCTTCTGAAAGCATACACATTATTCGAAAAAGACGTCGAATATGTAATCATGGAAAACAAGATCATGATCGTTGACGAGCAAACGGGACGTATTATGGACGGACGTCGTTATTCAGATGGTTTGCACCAGGCAATCGAGGCGAAAGAAAATGTAAAAATTGAAGCAGCCACGCAAACTTTTGCGACAGTAACTTTACAGAATTATTTCAGGATGTACAGCAAACTTGCGGGTATGACCGGAACTGCAGTCACTGAAGCTGGCGAACTTTGGACAATCTATAAATTGGATGTTGTTGAGATTCCGACAAACAAACCGATGGCAAGAAAAGACAAGGAAGATCTTATCTATAAAACTACACGTGAGAAATTTAATGCTGTTATTGATGATGTAACGCAACTTTCTCAGGCAGGCCGACCGGTTTTGATTGGAACGACATCTGTAGAAATTTCGGAATTGTTAAGCCGAATGCTCAAAATGCGAAATATTCCGCACAACGTTTTGAACGCAAAAATGCACAAGCAGGAAGCACAAATTGTTGAAGAAGCCGGTAAAGCAGGGGTTGTGACAATCGCAACAAATATGGCCGGCCGTGGAACCGATATCAAATTATCTCCAGAAGTGAAAGCTGCCGGAGGTTTGGCGATCGTTGGTACCGAACGTCACGATTCACGTCGCGTCGACCGTCAGTTGCGAGGCCGTGCCGGGCGTCAGGGAGATCCGGGAAGTTCACAATTTTACGTTTCGCTTGAAGATAACCTGATGCGTTTGTTCGGATCGGAAAGAGTTGCGAAAGTAATGGACAGGATGGGATTAAAAGAAGGTGAAGTCATCCAGCATTCGATGATGACCAAATCGATCGAAAGAGCGCAGAAGAAAGTCGAAGAGAATAACTTTGGAGTTCGTAAACGTTTGCTTGAATACGATGATGTCATGAATGCGCAACGTGAAGTTGTCTACAAACGCCGTCGTCACGCACTGCACGGAGAGCGTCTGAAAGTAGATATCGCCAACATGATGTACGATACCTGCGAATTGATCACCAGCCAGAACAAAATGGCAAATGATTTTAAAAACTTTGAATTTGAATTGATCCGATATTTCTCAATCACCTCTCCGGTTTCAGAAAGTGAATTCGAGAAAAGCAATGAAATGGAACTGACGGGCAAAGTTTATAAAGCCGCCCTGCAATATTATACGGAGAAGACGGAACGCAGCGCACGCGAAGCTTTTCCGATCATCAGCAATGTTTTTGAAGAACAGAACAACCAATTCGAAAGGATCATCGTTCCGTTTACCGATGGCGTGAAGACTTTGAACGTTGTCACGGATCTTAAAAAAGCATATGAATCAGAAGGAAAACAACTAATTGCCGATTTTGAGAAAAACATCACACTTGCAATTGTTGATGAAGCCTGGAAAAAGCACCTTCGCAAAATGGACGAGTTGAAGCAATCGGTTCAGTTGGCTGTCCACGAGCAGAAAGATCCGTTGCTGATTTACAAATTTGAAGCTTTTAAATTGTTTTCGTCAATGTTGAATGGTGTCAATAAAGAAGTGATTTCATTCCTTTTCAAGGGAGATCTTCCACAACAAAATGCACCGCAGATCCAGGAAGCACGTGAAGTGAAACAGAAGGAAAATTACAAAACTTCAAAAGACGAAATTGCCAATGTTGACGAAGCAGCCGCAAGAAGCCGCGAGGCCTCAAATACGCAGCCGCGACAGGTAACGGAAACAATCGTTCGCGAAATGCCGAAAATCAACCGCAATGACAATGTCAAGATAAAGCATGTGATGAGCGGTAAAACAGAGACGATGAAATTCAAAAAGGCTGAAAATCTTTTAAGTTCAGGGGAATGGGTTCTCACTAACGAGTAACCGCCATATTATTTAAAATAAATCCTCGGCATCGCTGGGGATTTTTCATTTTTGACCGATAGCTTCTTTCGTGAGCAATTATTTTTTACATTTACTGAAGCTGCCGCTGATGCATTGCAGCTATTAACCATTAACCCGAACAATCATGGCAAAGAGTCAGGACGCAAAGAAGACAGTCAAAAAAGAACCGCTAAAAACAGCGAAGGAAAAGAAAGAAGAAAAAAGGGAAAAAAAGAATACCCCGAAAAGAGACTAATAAGAAACCACCGCTTGCGGTGGTTTTTCGATATCGAGCAACTGTTTTATGATTCAGTAATAAAGTGAAGTATACATTCCTGCTTCTGATACTTGTGACAATGTTCGGCTGCAAAAATCAACTTTTGCCGAGTAAAACAGGTATATCCGCTTTCGAGCTAATCAATAATAAAAAACAAGATCCGGAAAATATTTCAAACAGCATCCACAAGAACTTTGACTTCTCGCGCCGATTTTCTGAAAAAGAAGTTTCAGTTTTAAAGCTGGATACGTCACAGATCGAATCGAATGAGTATTATTTTCTGACCGACCAGAAGTTTTTAAAAGAAGAAATAAAAGGTATTTCCTTCCTAATTTACTACAAACATAAGTACGGCGACCAGCTTGAAAAGATTCTCAGAATCAAAAAGAAGGGTTTGTTTACAGATATAACTTTATCAATGACCGGCGGCGACGGACAAGACACGTACCGGCTATCATCGGAATTTGTAAACGACTCCATTTTTGTAAAAACATATATCCATAAAATAACAGCCATTGACAATAACCATTTAATGGCGTATTCAACCGATTCAATAGTTACAAGTTATAAATACGACTCGAAGTTCAATTTCACTGAAATAAATCAAGAGTCTCTCAATATATATGAGGAATGTCCAACCTATTATAAAGAACTTAAAGGCAAAACATTTAAAACATGGAGTTCTCCGTTTACAATAAACGATCTCAAATACCGATGGGAATATGAAGTTAAATATACAGATGAGACTGACGAAGAATCGGCAGAATTAGTGGTAAGCATCATCAGCCAAAAGCTGATCAATATGGAAACAAGAACTTCTGTCTTAGATCTGGATTCGCCAGAATTTTTTGCCGCTCCAAAAAATATAAGCAAATTAGAAAATCATATTTATCCTCTGTTTCAAAATGACCTAATTGATGTAAATAAAGATGATTATGTCGACATCCAAATTGTAACTGAAATAGCAGGCGGAGGTGCAAATACAAGCTATGCCTCATTTCTATTTGATCCAACCAAAAAGATTTTCGAATATACACCACTATTTAGTGGAGAAAATATCCATTATGATTTATCAAAAAACAGGATTGCTGCCTTTATGAAAAGTAGCGTTATGGATTACTACTATAAATACATCAACTTAAAACCGAACAGGAAAGAAATTGATTTTGTTGAAAATGTACACCATTATGAAGATACGATTTTCTATGAAAAGGTTGTCAACGGCAAAGTCATCCGCAAAAAGAAATTTACTGTTTCAGAATATGAAAACGTTGAGCAGTTTCTGGAGCGAAAATGATTATAAAATTAGTTACAGATTATCAGGCAGGACTTTGCCCGGATTCATAATCCCTTTAGGATCAAAAAGAGTTTTAATGCCTTTCATCAAGTGCAATTGCGTTGTTCCAAAAGCAATGTCCATATAATTCTTTTGGACATAACCGATTCCGTGTTCGCCCGACAAAGTACCTTTTAATGCAACTGTAAGTCCGAAGATCTCACGAATTCCTTTTGGGACTTCCGAATGCCAATCGTCATCCGACATTTCTCCTTTGACAATATTTACATGAAGGTTTCCGTCGCCCGCATGTCCGTAGCACACTGATTTAAATCCATACTTCGCTCCTATCATTTTTATTCCGTTAAGAAGTTTTGGGAGTTCATATCGCGGAACAACAGTATCTTCTTCCTTGTAAACTGAATTCGATTTTACGGCTTCGCCAACGGCACGGCGTAGCTTCCAAAGCGCATTCTTTTGTTCTTCGGAATCAGCAAATAAGATTTCATCAATATCGAATTGCTCGAGAACTTCAGCAATCTTTTCAGCTTCGGAAAAGAGGACATCGGGATAGTTGCCGTCGACCTCAATCAGAAGGTGCGCCTGTACTTCGTCTTTGATCTTCAGACTCACATTATCTACATATCGTAACGTCCAATCGATTGCGTCGCGTTCCATGAATTCAAGTGCGCTCGGCGTGATTCCCGCCTTAAATATCTTTGCAACTGCTTCACATGCCTGAACCGAATCAAAAAACGGAACCAGCATCAGGATGTTGTGCGTATTGGCAGGCAGAAGCTTCATCACGATTTTTGTGACGATTCCAAGCGTGCCTTCACTTCCGACCATAAGCTGTGTAAGATTGTAGCCTGTGGAATTCTTTAGCGTGTTAGCTCCGGTCCAGATGATTTCTCCGTTCGGAAGAACAACTTCAAGGTTCAGTACATAATCTTTTGTGACGCCATATTTGACAGCACGTGCGCCACCAGCGTTTTCAGCCACGTTTCCACCGATGAAACAACTTCCCTGGCTACTCGGATCAGGCGGATAAAACAGACCGCGTTCTGCCACCGTGTCGCGTAAAACCTGCGTAATAACCGCCGGCTCAACCAAGACCTGCAGATTCTGTTCATCGATATGGATGATCTTATTGAACCGTTCCATTGATAATCCGATGCCTCCATAAATAGACAACGCGCCGCCGCTTAAACCGGTACGGCCGCCAATTGGTGTAACCGGAATATTATTTTCAGAGGCGAGCCGCATGATTGTGGAAACCTCTTCTGGAGTTTCCGGTTTTATGACGACAGCAGGCGGAAAAACGAAATCTTCAGTTTCATCATGTCCGTAATCATTTCGCGTTCCAGCATCTATAAACACAAATGATTGGCCGACAATTGCCTGAAGTTGACCAATCATTTCTGCTGTAATCGTAGTATATTCCATTGTATATTGTGAATCTTTCCGATTCAAAAATACTACTTATTTGGCTGCGGCGTCATCCTTAGATAAGGTTTTATGCGCTCGTGCCCTTTCGGAAATTTTGCCTCGACATCTTCGTCTTTGACAGCGGGCGTAATAACAACCCGCTCGCCATCTTTCCAATTTGCAGGCGTCGCAACCGAATAATCAGCCGTTAATTGAAGGCTGTCGATAACGCGAAGAAGTTCGTCGAAATTTCGTCCGGTCGAAGCCGGATACGTCAGCGTGAGCTTGATTTTCTTATCGGGACCGATAATGAACACTGAACGAACTGTTGCTTTTTCGGATGCATTTGGATGCATCATATCGTACAACAAAGCAACTTCTCTATTTTCGTCAGCTATGATCGGAAAGTTTACTGTTGTGTTTTGTGTTTCATTGATGTCTCTGATCCATTCGAAATGGGAAGCCAGATCGTCGACGCTTAGTGCAATCACTTTGGTATTTCGTTTTTCAAATTCAGGTAAGTAGTTCGCGACCGTTCCGAGTTCAGTTGTGCAAACCGGCGTGAAATCAGCTGGATGTGAGAAAAGCACGCCCCACGAAGTATCGAGCCATTGGTGAAAATTAATTTTTCCTTGCGTAGTTTCTGCCGTGAAATCAGGTGCGATATCGCCCAATCGTATTGTTGCCATGATGTTTCTGTATAAGTTGAAACTTAAATTTACAGCATCATAATCAACTAAAATGTTAAACATCAGAATAGTTACTGACGATAACGATGTAGTGGTACGAGTTTTTGAGAATGCTTAGCCCCGATGGAAGCGGCATCCTTTTTTGCCAATCCGGCACCGCAATTCGGGCAGATTTCGCAGGCAAAAAAGATACAGCGGACAGCGGGAACAGCTCCTGAAAAAAATCGCTATTTTTACGCTATGGCCGCATTTAGAAAAAATAGCGCGTTGAACGAGCGAGACGGAGTTGTAAGACCTGATCCGGTCAACACATCTGCGGCCGGAGAAATAATTTCTGCGCGGAACAGGTCACTTTCGTCAGAAGAACTGGTTGACGGAATCTTATCAGAGAATGTAACAGCTTTGAGTCGGGCTATCACCTTAGTCGAAAGCACCAATCCCGGACATCTCGACAAAGCGAACGAAGTCATTAATGCATGCTTACCACATGCGGGAAAATCGGTACGAATTGGAATTACCGGAGTTCCAGGGGTTGGAAAAAGCACGTTCATCGAAGCATTTGGAAAGCACCTGACTTCGACAGGAAAGAAAGTAGCTGTTCTTGCGGTCGATCCGAGCAGTACTATCTCGCATGGCAGTATTTTGGGCGACAAGACGCGGATGGAAGAATTGGTAAAAGATCCGAACGCGTTTATCAGGCCATCGGCATCCGGGGAAACTTTAGGCGGCGTTGCACGAAAAACCAGGGAAACTATCACATTATGCGAAGCTTTCGGGTTTGAAGTCATCATCATTGAAACCGTAGGCGTCGGACAAAGCGAAACTGCGGTTCACAGCATGGTCGATTTCTTCCTGCTTCTGAAAATTTCAGGTGCCGGCGATGAACTTCAGGGAATAAAACGCGGAATAATGGAAATGGCCGATGCGATCGTGATCAACAAAGCTGACGGTGACAACATCAAAAAGGCAAAACTGGCAAAAGTCGAATTCGGTCGTGCGTTACATCTGTTTCCTGCCAAAAAATCAGGCTGGACACCTGTAGCATCAACCTGCAGTTCGGTTACGCAAGAAGGAATTCCCGAAGTATGGGAAGTGATTTCGAAATTTTTGGATCTTACTACAGCGAACAATTCTTTTGAAGAAAAGCGCAAAGACCAGAATCAATATTGGATGCTGGAAACGATAAATGAGCAGCTTAAAAGCCGATTTTATAACGATGTTGCCATTGCACAAATGCTTGAACAAACGAAAAAAGCGGTGCAAAACCATGAAATTTCACCGTTTGCTGCCGCGCAATTGTTGCTTAAAACGTACTTCAAATAGCTATTCCTCGTACCGCTTGACTTCCCGGTCATAAAATTCATTCGCTTCAACGATCAACCCTTCCATGACTTGGTTGAGTTCGCCTTCATCAAGATCTTCGGCTTCTTCAAGAAATTCGACCTCATCGTCTTTAAGGTTAATGATGAATCGTGGATAATCAAGATGTATTATGAAAATATCTTCGGGAAAATCAGTGTTGTCGCCGAGTAAAAATTTAGGTAGTTCCATAGTGGATTTTATGTTTCAGATTTGAGTGTTCAGATTGTTAGGCCGCGACTTTAGACTTTAGACTTTCGACATTCGACTAGTCACTCTCGTTTTCAATGACCAACTGCCGTGAAAGTCTACTAAAGCGAATATACAAAAATAATGCGGCAGCTGTCAACCCGCCGAGCAATCCGATCCATACGCCTGCAGATTGTAAGCTTGTATGTTTTCCAAGATAATATGAAATCGGAAACCCGATGCACCAATACGCTACAAACGTGATATACATTGGGATTTTGACGTCCTGCAGTCCGCGTAAAGCTCCGAGGACGACTACCTGAACGCCATCGGAAATTTGGAAAAACGCAGCTACCAGCAATAATTTGGAGGCGATTGCTATTACTTCGGTGTTGTCCTGCAGTTGAATCGTGTCGTCCATATTAAGGAAAAACTGCGGAAGGAAATTATGGAACACGATAAAGAACCCCGCAAAAACTGTCTCGACAATAATTGCCAAGATAAAGATCGAACGAGCGACAATTATGAGTTGTCTGAAATTATTGAGCCCCTTTTGGTTGCTGACGCGGATCATTGCTGTTACGCTTAATCCCATCGCAAACATGAACGTGATCGTCGCAAGGCTTAACGCAATTTCGTTTGCGGCCTGGCTTGTTTTACCAATGCTTCCGCAAAGCCAGATTGCAGCTGTGAAAAGTGCGACTTCAAAGAACATTTGCATTGCAGATGGAAATCCGATGCTCACGATTTTCTTTAGCGTTGCCTGTTTGATTTCGTTGAAGCTGAATCCGCGGAAATAGGCTTTCAGCTTTTCTTTCCGAGCCAAAATCATGTGCATGAAAATCACCATTGCGATCCGTGATACCACGGTTCCAACCGCAGCGCCAACAATTCCCATCTTCGGGAAGAACCAAACGCCATAGATCAAAACATAGTTTATGGGCACGTGGATAATATTGGACATGACGATCGCATACATCGAATACTTGGTCATTGAAAGTCCGTCAGCGAATTGCTTGTATCCTTGATATATGATCATCGGAATCAGCGAGAACGCGACCCAATCAAGATACGGCACGGCAAGCCTGATCACTTCCTGCGGCTGTCCCATGAGGTTCATCAAAGGTTTTGAAAAAAATACGACTGCAAACATTGAGATTCCAAGTATCCCGCAAAGGAACAGGCCATGGTGAAACGCAGCGCGGACTTTAGGAACGTCTTTACCTGCATCAGCTTCAGCTACGATTGGGGTAATTGCTGTAGAGAATCCGATGCCTACAGACATTGCAATAAACACAAAACTGTTCCCTAAGGAAACTGCAGCAAGTTCAGCTGAACCGAGTCGGCCTACCATTAACTTGTCAACTATCCCGATCAACGTATGGCCCAGCATTCCCAGGATGACCGGATAAGCCAATTGCAGGTTATAGGAGAACTCCTTCGTATATGTTGAAAACGACACTATGTGATCTTTTATTAGGGTTTCGCACTTTTGCCAATCGGTTTGCAAAAGTACTGCACCGATGCGTGATATAAAAGAAAGATAGCAGTCATTCCGTAAAATCGACAAACAGCTGTTTATCAGGAGGAACTACATGAATGAATATTATTAATAGGAAAATCAGTACTAATTACCGTATATCTGTGTAAGAGAATATGTAAACTATGTAAGCATACAAAGCTACCCTTACCCTAATTTTGCTCGGAATAACAAGATGAAATGCAGCCTTGAGCTGCAGAAAACACAAAATAACTAAATCTAACATTATGAGAAAATCAACAATTAAAGGATTACTATTGGCGGCATTGTCAGTATTTTTCACAGTAAACGTAAATGCACAGGATGCAGCGACAGCTTCAGATCCTGAGAACTATGACCAAGGATTCCGTTTAGGATTTGGCGCAAACATCGGATATGTATTTGATGATCCGTATGAACTTGCACTTGGAGCTGACGTTCGTCTTCAGTACGACTTGTCACAACGTTACTCTTTTACCCTGACTACAGGTTTCACCAACCTGTTTGCGAGAGAATATGAAATAAACGGTTTTGAAGTAGATCCAAAAGATTTAGGTTTTATCCCGGTGAAAGTTGGTTTCAAAGGATTCATCTGGGAAGACAGCTTTTACCTTTTAGGTGAAGTAGGAGCCGGTTTCGCAGTTACCAACCGTGATGAATATGAAGGAACAAATGATACAACGTTAATCCTTGCGCCTGGAATCGGATATGCTAACAAATATTTTGATTTAAGCCTTCGTTACGAGCACTATAGCGACTTCCCAACGGCCAACTTCAACAGCAACGGTACGATTGATGAAGGAACCGGACAGCTTGCACTTCGTGTAGCGTATGGTTTTAAACTATAAAACATATAGCTTTTGCTTGAAACGCCCTTTACGGGCGTTTTTTTATGCTTCCTTTTCAAGCTTATCGCGATAAAGCAACAGGTCTTTCTTAATTTCATCTTCGAGTTCGGGTTCTTCAATGTCATGATATTGCTGCAACGTTTGTAAAAGGGTTTTCCCTACAATGTAGCGCGCCGTTTCCTTATCATCGGCTGGCACCACATACCATGGTGCTTTGCCAGTCGAGGTCTTATTGATCGCTTCCTCATAATATTGCATATACTGATCCCACAATTCCCGTTCAACAAGATCGCCGGGAGAAAATTTCCAGTTGTGCTTCTGCTCTTCGAGTCGGCGCAGCAATCGCTGCCTTTGCTCCTCTTTTCCAAGATGAAGAAAAAACTTGAGCACAATAGTTCCATTTTCAATTAGATGCTTCTCAAAATTGTTGATCTGTTCTATGCGTTTGTCCCAGAAGTCGGGCGGAATTGCAGCAACATCTTCAATTCCGGGTACATTTTCTTTTTCAGAAGATATTCGGGATGAACACGCGTCACCAGAACATTTTCGTAATGCGTCCGGTTAAAAACAGCGATCTTTCCTTTTTCAGGGAGCGCAAGGTAATGGCGCCACAAATAATCGTGTTTGAGCGCGGTCGAATTGGGTGTTTTGAAGCTATGAACTATAATTCCACGCGGATTCGTCTCTTTGAATACCTGACGTATCAAGCTGTCTTTACCCGAAGTATCCATTCCCTGAAGGCAAACCAACACGCTGTACCGGTTATGCGCATACATTTTCTCCTGCAGTTTGCTGAGCTTGTTCCGGACCTGGTTTAAAGCTTCGTCTTTCTCTTCTTCGGATCCGGGTACATTTAAATTCGTCGGCAGTCCGGCCAGTTTTATCGGTGTCGTGACTTTAAAATCTGTCCAATCAATATCTTCCATAAGCTGATCTTTTACTTAAATATAGGAAAATAAGTAGAACGGTGATAAACGTATTTAAAATTGAAACGAGTTCAAAAAATCTACGAAAGTGCCCTCAATCTGAGTCATCCGCATTGCAATTTTTTCTTAATTTTAGAAGCTGTTTCCGGCTGTCCGCTGTATCCGCTGAAAAACGCGGGATGGCGCTTCCATCCGGGCTAATCCTGCCATTATGCATCAGTTCACGCTCAAAATACTTTTTGATATCATCGGTATCGGCTCCGCTTCGGGTTTGCTCTATCGGAACAATTATATTTACCTCATATCAGACAACAGCGACTACTTATACGAATTCAGCACCGGCACAAGGAAATTAGATAAGATCCAGCTTCTGCAGTCCGACGTGCTTGAAAACATCCCAAAGAGAATAAAACCGGACTTTGAAGCAATCGCCGAATACAACGGAAGCGTGTACATTTTCGGTTCGGGATCGACTGTAAACCGCAATACAATGGTCACTGTAGATCTTACATCAAAAAAAGCAACAAGTATAACCGACCTGACAAATCTATATTCTCAATTACAAAAGATCTCAAATATCGGTTCTGAGGACTTTAATATTGAAGGAGCTGTATTTGACGGCAAATATTGGATTTTCTTCCAGCGAGGAAACGGCGGAACAGGAAAAAATGCTGTTTTTAAAGTCCGCGGCCAACTCGATGGCGAAAAGTTCGACATTGAATTTTATGATTGCCAACTTCCGGAAATAGGCGGCGTGGAAGCAAGTTTTACAGACGCGGTTATTGTTGGTGATAAAATTTATATTCTCGCAACTGCCGAAGACACTAAATCAACTTATGATGATGGTGATGTTTTGGGAAGCCTCATCGGCCGACTCGACCTTCAAACCCTGCAAGTGGAATTTACGCAGATCATAACTGACAAACTTAAGCTTGAAGGGTTGACATTCTACAAAAAAAAGAATGGCGTACTATCTTTTCTTTTGTGTGAAGACAATGATACTGACGGACTCGAATCGGACCTCTTTAGATTGGACCTTAAATTATAGCAGATTCGCGTTTATTGGAAAATAAAAAATATCTTTCCAACCTTTTCCTGCTTTTTGTCCTCTATAGAATAAAGAACCGAACGTGATAAACGAAACTCTGATTGCCGGCTGCAAAAAAATGCATCGTGACGCACAGCGGCAGATGTATGAGTACATGGCTCCCAAGCTGTACCGGACATGCAAGCGCTACCTTAAAAAGGAGGAGGAAATAGAGGAAGCACTTGCAGATGCGTTCTATACTATTTTCACGAAGCTTGACCAGCTCAATGAAGTCAAGGCTTTTGAAAGTTGGGCGCGCAGGATCACCGTAAACCATTGTTTGCACAGCATCAAAAAGAACGTCAATTTCAACATGTACCTTGATGATGTCAAAATCATTTCGCAGCCTGTAACAGCAGAACTTACCGATCTTGAAGAAGAAGACCTGCTAAACCTGCTGCATCACATTCCGAAAGGTTGCCAGACAGTTTTCAACATGTTCGTTATTGAAGGTTTCAGCCACAAAGAGATAGCTGAAATGCTCTCCATATCGGAAGGAACTTCGAAATCACAATTGAATGCCGCGAAAACAAAACTGCAGGAGTTGGTCAACAACCTTTATTACCAAAAAGCGAAATAGTCATGGAAGAGCAGGATAAATTATACGAACAATTCAGAAAGGCTGCCGGGAAATCGGAGGGCCGAGCGTTTCCCGCCATGGAAAACGTATGGGACCGCATTGAAAATAAATTAGAGCATACTGAGGCAAAAAAGGAAGTGAAGCTTTGGAAAAAACTCGCAGTTGCCGCTTCAATATTGCTTGTAGTCTCATTAGGAATACAGTTTTTTATTAACGATGCCAATGTTGCGCCAAAGGTTAATGTTGAAGACAACCCTATTGTAGTTGACGAACCAAAAGCAGCTTCACCTGTTCCCGATTCTGTTCGAATATCAAAACCGAATAGCTATATTAAAGAAGATGCCGGAAAGTTGTTGCAACAGCAGATCAAAAATCACGCATCAGTTGCAGTCAACGACACCAAAGAAGAAGCTTCAAATGAAAAAGCAGTATTGGATGATGAAACAGTAGCTCCGCAGGTGCTCATGAATTCCCGTGCGAGTTTTTCGAACGTCGCTTCATCTGAACTCAATAAAGCATATTTGAATTCACAGCCGACCAAAAAATACACGATAACCACTGAAGTAAAAGACTATCGTAACAACAATGTAGATGCAATTATTTCTGATGAAGGTTTACGAATTAACGATAATAATGCCTCAAAAACAATCACAGGAATAGTTTCAGATGCATCCGGACCTATTCCGGGCGTTAATGTCACCGTTTATGGAACCACAATCGGAACGCAAACAGACATTGATGGTAAATATAAAATTGAAGCTAAGAAGGACGATGTGCTTGTCTTCAACTATGTCGGCATGGAGGATTTTCATGCCAGCGTTGGCGCAAGCAATACTATAAATGCTACGTTGGAGCAAGGTGCTGTTGCATTCGGAGATGTTATCGTTTCCAGTGCACATGGAATCCGCCGACCGCAGGCTGCCATAACCGCCACCACTCCGATTACTATGAAAGAAAACACCGGTGTGGTTCAAGGTTTGGCGGGAAAAGTTTCTGGTGTTGAAGTTTCTGGTGCCAAAATAAAAGATGTCAGAAGAAGAGACCGTAGCATCAATACAATCAAACGAGAGTTGAAAACGAAGTTAACATCGATGGACAGCATCGGCTTCAAAACAATTACCGGTATCGTTTCAGATGCCACGGGACCACTTCCAGGTGCGGATGTGGCGGTTGTTGGAACTACCAGAAGAACGCGTACTGATATTGATGGCAAATATCAAATACCAGCGAGAGATGGGGACACTCTAGTCTTTAGTTTTGCACGAATGCAAGAGTTTCGGGCAAGTGTCGGCGCAAACATAACTATAGATGTTGCCTTGCAAGAAGGCTGGGCTAAATCTAAATCACTCTTTCATGGAACCATTTCTTTTGAAAGGGCGCCAGAAGCATCGGCCAGCTACTACGCCGAAAAGATAATTACAGGCGTTGTTTCAGATAGCATGGGACCAATCCCCGGCGTCAATGTTACAATATCAGGATCAATAAAGGGAACGGAAACAGACATCGACGGTAGATATGCGATTGAGGCTAAAAAAGGCGATGAGCTTGTCTTTACTTTTGTGGGAATGAAAGATTATCGAGCTACTGTCGATGCAAGCAATATTATAAATGTTGTTCTGCAGGATAGTGATGTTGTTCTGCACGACATAATTCTTCCTATGCCAGTAATACGGAAGCGTGAAGCAATGTACACGACGCAGACAGTAAACGAGAAAAATCTTTCGAAACCAGCAGTTGCATATAAAGCTATCAAAGGCGTAGTTTCAGATGCAACAGGACCAATTTCGGGTGTTACTGTGGTTGTTGCAGGTACTACAATCGTAACGCAGACAGACAGGGGCGGCAAGTTTAAAATCTACGCCAGAAAGGGTGACATCTTAATCTTCAGCTATGTGGGAATGCAGGAATCCAGCACAATTGTTGGCGGAAGAAAAAAAATAAACGTGACCCTGAAGAAAAAATGAAAATGAAAAAGCTTCTAATACTATTTTTCGTTGCGTTCTCAGCATGTGCGAACCAGCAAAAAGAATTTTCGTTAATTGGAAGGTGGCTTCAGGTCGAGGAACATGGAAGCGATGGTGCAAGAGAGTTTGTAAACAAAGTTTCTGATGGTGATTATCTGACTTTTGAAGAAGGAAATACTGTTACAGATAAGCGAGGACATAAAGGTTCCTATGAACTCAATGGCGATAGCCTGCATATTGCAATACTCCAAAATTAAAGATTTTACATTTTGAGTAAATACAAAGATGACTTCAAGAAAATTTCCCTAAGCCCAGTCACAAGTAAATATAAGATTATTTGCGATGAAGGTTGTTCTTTCATCTACCAAAAGCAATAAGCCTGGCAAACTTTAACCAGCCCGGGCCTTTCTTACTTTTCAATTTCCCTCAAACTCTCCATTTTCTTGTGAGCAAGAAATCCTTTGATATCTTCAAAATGTTCTTTGACACGTTTATTTCCGAACTCAAAAACTTTAGTCGCGAGTCCGTCGAGGAAATCCCTGTCGTGCGATACAAGTATCAGCGTCCCGTCAAAGTCACGCAAAGCGTCTTTAATGATGTCTTTGGTCTTCATGTCCAAGTGATTCGAAGGTTCATCCAGAATCAAAAGATTTACCGGTTCAAGCAATAATTTGATCATTGCAAGCCTTGTCTTTTCACCACCTGAAAGAACTTTTACCTTCTTAGTAACATCATCGCCACCAAACATAAAAGCACCTAATAAATCCTTGATCTTGCTTCGGATATCACCAACAGCAATATCGTCAATAGTTTCAAAAATGGTCGCATTCTCATCGAGGAGTGATGCTTGATTCTGCGCAAAATAACCGATTTGCGCGTTGTGTCCGATTTCGAC
>DASVRQ010000060.1:0-4106 GCA_036388535.1 Flavobacterium sp.
AAATTTTTGATTTTACTGGTAAGCTGATCATTTCCGGATCAGGGAACGTAGTTGATATCGAAAAATTATCCCAAGGCATTTACATCGTAAAAATTCAGCGGGTCGGTTTAACACATGTTTTGAAATTCACAAAGAAATAGCTTAGAAGTTAGAATCCAGAAGATTCTCATTTGTGAAAGGTGACCACAATTGCAACAAAAATTTCTGAGATAGTATTGAAGAGAGCTAGCCGGTAACAGCGGCTACTCGGGCTTTTTGCGTTGTTTAGCCAGGACGTTTTGTCTACTTAAAATGTTTATCTTGCTGAGCGAACTCAGTTACTTTGGCAAAAGTTCGTTAGCCGCAGCACGTTAGAGGTCGCAGTTCCAGTTCCACCTTCGCTCGGGTCGCCCTTGCAGGCTTGGGTAGGTCGCAGGTTGAAAATCAGTACCGGCAGCTACTCTAACCCTTAACCTTGGACCGCTTAAAAAATTACTTATAACAAAGTCCGTATAAATCTCACTTTATCCTCTGCTTTAAATATATTTACCGCCTTTACATAATTAGCTTCCAACCAGCACCTACCATGAAAAAAATCTTACTGCTAGCATTGCTACTTTCTGTCTCTGGCTATTCGCAACAATTAAAACCCGGCAAGCATGGCTCAGTGAATAATCCGGACGGTCAAAAAGTTAAACCAAAGGTCGTTCGAGATCTGATGCAAGGCAATCCTGCTGCTTTGGACTTGTACCAAGCGGGCAGAGATAAAAAGACAAACGGATACTTGCTTCTTTACGGTGGGTTGGGATCTATAGTGGCCAACTTGGTAGGTGCGATTTATTTTCCACCTGACATACTTGATAAATACGGTCGCTACACCGACGCCCGCACAAAACCAACATTGGCAATAGTAGGGGGCGCTATGATGGTGGCATCAATTCCTGTATTACTCGGTTACAAAAAGAAGATAAATGCTGCGGTCGACCAATATAATGAAGGCCTGGCCTGCAATAAAGTTAAGCCCGAGATGACGATTGTGGCAAATGGAAATGGAGTAGGGGTATCGATAAAGTTCTAAACTTTCACAGGAATCGTGTTCGCGCAATTTTAGCAGGTGCCAAACTTCAAAAAATTCCAGGCTTAGGGAAATCACGGAAATGAAGTAAGTTGATTTTACCAAATCACCATTTGCGTGTTGATTTTCTGCCGTACTTCTTTAAATTTGGGCCTTTCTTATGGAGCTATACGCGGATGAAAAATTCCGAGTCCATATTACAACAGACTCGGAATTTGCATCGAAAGACTTTCTATTTTATAAAACTGTCTATGATCTTGTCTGTTTCTGCCTTTGTCGCTGTTGGCTTTAGGTCGAACAAATGCATGAAAAGGGGCTTTTCATCAACTGTAGCCTGCAGGTTCAAATCTGTATTCCTGCCATAAACCGCTGCCCATTTATCACGTACATTTTTCCATAGCGTCGCATTTTCTTTCCAATATTGTTGGGCGGCGATGCATTTGGCGTCATCAACTTTCTTATAGATGTCCATTCCTTTCTCTTTTGCAAGCACAACATCCTTTCCGGTATTGTCCCTAAGGATCTTGGTATTATCCTGTTCATGTATCCAGCCTTCTTTGGTAATTTCATGGATATTTCGTCTATTCAGAACATTATAATCTTTCCGTATCGTATGCTCCCTTCTTGGCAAAGGAGCGTCGGTGGCGTTTTTCCAGTAGTGGCTTCCGTCTACGTGCACCCAACTCGCCGTTCCTTCGTACCGTGGACTATCGTCAACCTGAAAGACCCGCTGTGTCCATTGTCCTTTTACATCACTTTTTGCTAATGTTTTGAACTTCCATGTTTTGTCTTTGTAAAACTGATACAATTTTGTGTTTTCAAATTCCCAATCCTGCCGCCAGTGTTTTACGATCATCGAATCACTCACAATGAGCAAATGCTGCAGTACTATTTTGTTCGGTTGGTCTTCAACGAGTTCCACCCATTCAAGGCCATAATCATACTTTGTTTTTGACGGCTCATACTTTTCGTCTTTTGTAAGTTTAAAAGTTTCAGCAAAATTGAACTGTACCTCATAGCAGCCACACATCGATTTAATAGCTTTTATGTCTTCTCTCTTCTTTGATTCCTGTGCGTCGCTGTTCATCCCCAGCAGGAGGAATAGCGATGCCGCAATTGCGTTTCTCATTTTTTTAAGTGTTAAAATTTGTTGGTCAAAAATACTATTTTTATTTAGAATCAATAAAAATAAAATATATATTTGTCGAAAATTATTAAGACTGAATCTAAATAATGACCAGAACATTCCTTTACCCATTTGTGATTTTTTGTATTCCGTTGTATTGTCAAGACCGGGAGAGTGTTGCTGATACGCTTCAGGAAGTAGTTGTAACAGGTCAGATCGAGCCGCAGTCGCTTAAGAAATCAGTACACAATGTGCGTATAATTTCGAGAGCAGATATTAAGCAGCTTGCCGCCAATAATATCGCCGATGTTTTAAATCAGTACCTGAATATTTCGATCAGGACCAGCGGGAATGATGGCCGTTCGACAGTTTCGATGTTTGGACTGGATTCCCAATATTTTAAAGTTTTAGTCGACAATGTTCCGTTGGTCAGCGAAACGGGATTAGGCACGAATATCGATTTGACACAGGTAAACCTCGATGATATCGAACAAATTGAAATCATTGAGGGTTCAATGGGTGTAACCCATGGTGCAAATGCAGTAACTGGGATTTTAAATATTATCACTAAGAAGAAATCTGCTTACAGTTGGGAGATTTCGGCGACCGCACAGGAGGAAACAATTGCCGACGAATTTGCGTTCTTCGACCGAGGAAGGCACATCCAATCGGTCAAGATCTCGCATAACTTCGCTAATAATTGGTTTATATCGGTCGGCGGCAACCGCAATGACTTTGCGGGATTCTATGATGGCCGACACGGAAAAGACTACTTGATCAATGACGGGCAACGCGGACACAGCTGGCTGCCGAAAGAACAACTTGGCGGAAACGCACTGATCGGATACACAAAAGATAATCTTCGGATCTTTTATAAGTTCGATTTTTTTAATGAGAACGTGGATTTCTTCAATCCGGTTGTCATTCCGCAGGATAATTATCCATTTCCTGATACTTATTATTCAAACGACCGGAGGTATAATTCCAATCGATATTACCATCATCTTAATGTTACAGGTAAGTTATTTTCGCAGCTAACATATAACGCCTCGGTATCGCACCAAAAGCAGGCACGTGACGTCGAACGGTTCAATTATGATCTGGATCTGCAACACGAATCTATGAACCTGCGCGAGACCTACCAGTCAAAGGAAGTATTCTATTCAGTAGGAACAGTTGGGGATTTTTTTGCTGATAAGAGCGTCGACTTTCAGCTTGGCTATGAATTATCACACGAAAATGGCTTCTACGATGCTACCGCAGGCTCATTCCGTGATGATCTGCAACAGGTGCGGGATATTCGAAAACGGCTTGCAAACTTTGATGTCTATACTGCCGCTGAAGTTCATCTGACGAGCCGGTTCTCAGTTCGGCCCGGGCTGCGCTGTTCGTTTCAGTCTGAATTTGAAGATCAATACGCTTCTTCATTGGGTTTAAAGTACTTGTTGCCGCATGGCCTCGAAATCAGGGCAGCGCTGGGCGAATCGTACCGAATCCCTAATTTCGAAGAACTGTATACTTATTTTGTGGACTCCAACCATAACCTTCAGGGAAATGATGGCTTATTACCTGAAACCAGCAGCTCGTATGAACTCAGCGTTAGAAAGTCCACATTTTATAAATCGGGAGTAAAGCTTTCGAACAACTTTGTAATCACATTTCTTGATGTTGATGACCGGATCAGCCTGGTATTGGAGCAGGTTACGCCAATGCAGGCTTACCGATACCTTAATATCGATAAATACAAAATGTGGAATATAGCGACATCACACGAATTGACATTAAAGAACTGGCACGCAAGAGTTGGAGCAGCGTTTGTAGGCATATCGCAAAAAATAGACCTCGCCGCATTGGGAATAAGTTCAGACGACAAATTCCTTTATTCGTTGCAGTTAAACTCCAACGTCTCCTATGAAATAGCCAAAT
>DASVRQ010000061.1:0-47099 GCA_036388535.1 Flavobacterium sp.
TAATTAAAAGAGCTGATCCCGCGGCAGCAATTCGATATTCCGATCCAAGCTGCAATCGGTGTAAAAGTCATTTCGCGCGAAACAATCAAAGCACTCCGTAAAGACGTTACGGCGAAATGCTACGGCGGTGATATTTCACGAAAGCGAAAACTTCTTGAAAAGCAGAAAAAAGGAAAGAAGAGGATGCGGCAGGTTGGAAATGTTGAGATCCCGCAGGAAGCTTTTATGGCTGTTTTGAAGCTTAACGATTAATTCTAGTGTAAAATACTATATAACCCGATGATGCAGATTGTCGGGTTTTTTTATAAGCTATGGAAGACGAGTCTCCGAACAGATTTGACCGTATAGTTGCAATCTTGATCCAGTTACAATCGAAGAAAATTGTCAAGGCTCAAGAACTGGCAAAACGTTTTGATGTGAGTTTGCGAACAATTTATCGCGACATCCGGACGTTGGAAGTTGCAGGCGTTCCTATTTACAGTGAAGCAGGAATCGGATATTCTTTGGTTGAAGGTTATCGATTGCCGCCTGTCATGTTTACGCGTGAAGAAGCTGAAAGTTTTATTGCGGCGGAAAAACTTATGCAGGGTTTTACTGATGAAAAGCTAGGGAAACATCATGCGACGGCACTTTATAAATTGAAAGCCGTGTTGCGAAGCGATGACAAAGATTGGGTCTCCGGACTTGAGTCGAACGTTTTAGTGCGAAACACAAAAGTTCTCTTCAATAAAAATACTCCTAATGCCTTGGCTACTGTACTAAAAGGCATAGCTTCACGCACGCAATTAGTTTTGCACTATCAACCGTTGGAAGCCGAGACAGTTACCAGGCGGACCATTGAACCGGTTGGTGTTTTCCATGAGAACAGCAATTGGTACATCTATGGATTTTGCCATTTGCGAAACGACTATCGACAGTTCCGGACAGATCGGATACATGATATTCAAGAATCTGATTTGATATTCAGTATTGAACATGAACCGCTTGAATATTATCTGAAACCGAATGATCTGGATAAGATCGAGATTAAAATTTTAGTCGATAAGACCATTGTAAAATATATTGATTATGATCGGGCGCATTATGGCTTTGTGTCCGAAAAGGAAATTAGAGATGATGTTGAAATGACCTTTATGTGCCGTGATCACGAGAACGGATTTGCCCGCTGGTATATGACGTTTGGTGATTACGCTACTATTCTTTCTCCGGAAAGTGTTAAACATCGCGTTACTGAATTACTTGAGCTTGGTTTGCAAAAGATAAAGCCAAAATAACCCCGGACTTGCCGGGGTTATTAATTTTTAGTACCTGTCCCAAAACATCGGCGGTTCAATTCCGAGTGCGCGTAAATAAACATAGCCTTGCCCACGATGATGCACTTCATTGTCGATGAAATACAGGATGTTCTCAATAATCGGGAATTCGTACTGGCCGAAAAGGTTGAACATTGTGTGGAATTCCTCAACGTCAAGTTGTTGCCAATATTCATTTATTTCCGCTGTAGATTCGTCCCACTTTGCAAGAAAATCCGCTTTTGTTTTCATGTCGTTTTTGTCAGAGAACGGTTCATTATCGCGTTTCACGATTGATTTGAGCGCGGGAGCTGCAATTGCAAGCAGTTCCGAAGTTAATTGGGCAAATGTGCGCATACCGCCAATCGAAAATTCGAAAAAGTCTTTCTCCGGAAACGCCTCGATGACTTTGCGCGTCAGCGCCCGATGTCCTTGCCAATGTTTAAGTAATTGCTTTTTGCTGATAACCTCTGCTGTTGTTGTCATAAGTATTTGATTTTGATTATTCACCAAAATTAAAAGTGACAAGTGACAACAGTATGTCAGCAGCAATTTGAAAAATGAAATTATATTTTTTGAAGCCACTTGAACAAACGCTGTGCATCTTCATGTTTAAATAACTGCGTTTCTTCATTCATAGTTGCGGCTGTTCCGCAGGCGACGCCCCATTGCACCACTTGCTTCAGATCCATATTCTGCGAAAGCGCCCACACCATTCCGCCAACCATGCTGTCACCGGCTCCAACAGTGCTTTTCTTTACGACATTCGGAGCAGGAACATAAATTTCTCGTTTTTTGTAACCAATACTGCACCTTGCGGACCCAGAGACACTACTACAATTTCAGCATTTCCATTGTCGATTAATGTCCGCGCCGCATCGTCGGCTTCATCGACTTCAAGTTTTTTAACTCCGATAAGCTTTGCCAGTTCACCTACATTTGGTTTTGCAAGATATACTCCGGCGTCTAAAACCTGCCGCAATGCTTTTCCTGAAGTGTCAGCAATAAATTTTGTTCCTGAATTTGCAGCAGAAATTGCCAGATTGTTATAGAAGTCAGATGATAATCCTTCGTTTAGGCTTCCGCTTGCGATGAGGAATTTCGGTTTTAGCCTTTGGATGGTACTTTTAATTAACTGCACTTCATCATCGGACAATTCAGCTCCGGGAAAGCCGAACCGATATTGTTTGTTTGCGCTGGTGTCGACAGCAATCATGTTTTCACGCGTCCATTTCTGAACAGGAATAGCTTGTATTTGTATTGCCTCTTTTGCCAATAAGCTTTCTATCATAGAGCCACTAGGACCACCAGATGTAAATACGCATAAGGATTCACCGCCAAGTCTGGATATTGCCTTCGAGACATTTATTCCGCCACCACCGGCGTCATAATTTGGTGTGTCGCACCTTATTTTCTGATCGGCCGTCAAACCACTGAATTTTGTGCTTTTGTCTAATGAAGGATTTATGGTTAAAGTAACTATATCGTGATTCATTGTTTTTTAATTTAAGGTACTGAAATTTATTGGTCACCTGACAGTGTTCAAATGGATTTACATCTTCGTACCTTTGCACTTTCAAAATTAGGATATGATAGAAGATAAATCCCCGCAACGCACTTCGCTCGGACAACTTGGTGAATTTGGCTTAATTGAACATTTGACAAAAAACTTCGAAGTCACGCAGCCATCGACTGTAAAAGGAATTGGTGATGACGCCGCAGTGCTCGATTTCAAAGACAAGAATATAGTTATTTCGACTGATTTGTTGATAGAAGGCGTGCATTTTGATCTTTCATACATGCCATTGAAGCACCTGGGTTATAAGGCCGTTGTTGTCAATATATCAGATATCTGTGCGATGAACGCAAAAGCTACTCAAATTACAGTTTCGGTAGCGGTTTCGAATAGATTTCCACTGGAGGCGATGGAAGAATTATTTGCTGGAATTACGTTAGCAGCGAATGAATATAAAGTCGACGTAATTGGTGGGGATACGACCTCATCACAAAAAGGGTTGATAATTAGTATAACTGCGATCGGTGAAGCTGATGAATCGGAACTTGTGTACCGTAATGGTGCAAAAGAAAATGATTTGCTTGTTGTAACAGGGGATATTGGCGCTGCTTATATGGGACTTCAGGTATTGGAGCGTGAGAAACAGGTTTTTCAGGTGAATCCGAACTCGCAACCTGATTTGGATGCGTACACGTATATAATAGAACGGCAGTTGCGGCCGGAAGCCCGAAAAGACATCCGGACATTGTTGTATGCACTTGACGTAAAGCCGACGTCAATGATTGATGTTTCTGACGGACTTTCATCGGAGATCATACATCTGTGCAAACAGTCGAATGTTGGCTGCAACCTTTATGAGGAAAAGCTTCCGTTGGATCCGCAGTTGATATCTGTTTGCGAAGAATTTAATATTGATTCTACCACAGTAGCGATAAACGGCGGGGAAGATTATGAACTTCTGTTTACGATTGCGATGGAAGATTTCGAAAAAATTAAGGGAAATCCGCATGTGTCGATAATCGGTCATATGACCAACGCAGACGAAGGCATTCACTTGATTACTCGCGCTAATACAAAAATTCCGCTGAAAGCAAGAGGCTGGAATGCCCTAAATGAAGAATAAAAAAAAAGCGATACTCCCTAATGTATCGCTTTATCAGCAGTAGTAAGAATTGTTGAGGTTAAGTCATGGGGGTCGACAAAAAGTTTAATATAATACTACGTGCTTATCATTTTTACGTCATAAACGCAAGGCTAAAGTAGTACCATTTTCGTCTGTTCCGTATACGGTTTCCCATAAATAGAAGTACGGTTTCCCACATAATTTGATGCGGAAAACCGTAATCCCTATAATAAACCTTTGCTTTTTGCTTCTTTAATAAGCTCAATATCACTTCCGCCTTTAACCTGCAGCACTTCTTTGAGATTAAGTTTACGTTTTTCAACAGCGCTTAAAGAAAGTGGGACAAAACTCGGAATGTCCTTAGTTTTGGTGCCTTTTGAAAGATGATACAGAATTTGTTTATCGAATGGATCGATTTCAATGTTGTCGTACTGCAACTGGCTGATTAGTTTTACGACGGTCTGACTATAGTAATTTTCATCTTTTAAGATTCGGTCAAATGCTGTCAGAAGTTCATCAAAAGTCAGATCGTTTTTGATGATGAGTCCGTTAGGATTGATTGTCTTTACAATGTTGCTGATCTTCAATAGCTCGGTGTGCATCGTTAGAAGAATAACCTTGCATAGCGGCATTTCCGTTTTTATCAGTCGCGCCAAGTCTTCACCCGACAGGATGTTTTTCTCTTCAAATGGCGGCATGCTGATGTCGAAGAACGCAATATCGAACTTTCCGTCAGGCGGATTAATGATATGCTCATATCCGGATTTACAGTCATTTGCCTGGGTAATCGAAAACTCGAATTGTGAGGAATTGTAGCCTTTAATGGCATTTTTATAAGCCTCTATTATAAAAGGATGGTCGTCAACGATAAGAATAGTAATTTTCTTAATCATGGGGTTAAGCTATTATGGGGTTTCGAACGATTGGGAACTCGATGTTGATTGTTGTGCCTTTACCTTTTTTTGATTTTATGTCAAACGTGCCATCGCATTCGCTTACGCGTGACATCATATTTTGAAGTCCGATACCTTTGTTTTTTTTATCAACTGAAAAACCAACTCCGTTATCGGCCACAACAAGTCTTATATTGTTTTCCAATTGTTTTAAAGCTACGGTAATGGAAGTAGCTTTTGCGTATTTATTGATGTTCTGCAGGGATTCCTGAATGATCCTATAAAGATTTATTTTGACCGAGTTACTGACATGATCCCATTTGATTTTCTCATCAACGGACGAGGTTACTTCTGTTCCGAAAGCGGCCGCTTGTTCTTCAAGCAAATTATTTAGGATCGCCACAAAATTATTGATCAATACAAATTTCTCCCTATTAAGATCGTGTGAAATTTCACGAATGTCCTGTTCTATATTTTTCAATTCGGAAAGGTAGTTGTTGCGCTTCTCTTCGGCATCCTCGCCGTCAAGTTTATTAAGGCTGTCAAGATTTAATCTGGCTCCAAACAACCGGCCTAGAACACCATCATGAAGTTCTTGTGCAATGCGTTTTTTTTCTTTTATTCTGCCCTCTTCGATTTTGTTTTGTTGCGAAAGCATCAGGTTATAAATATCTTCGTTGGCCTTCTGCTGCGCCTGTTTGTGAAGTAGCTCCCGATTTCGGGCTCTTTGTGTCCGAATGATGAACAAAAGTAGTCCAATCATTATTGTTGCCACAAAGAACAGATATAAATTTCTATTCTGTTCCTCCAGCTTGTTCTTTTCAAGGCTTATTTCATCTGTTTCGAATTGAATACGGGCGAACTTGTCTTTTGATTTACGTTCTGCTTGTTGAAGACTGTCGTTAATCTTAATGTATTCTTCTGAGTATTCTGAGGCCTTTTTGGGTTCAAAAACTGCCAATTGTTTTAAAGGTGCCAACATATCTGCAGCATATCTATTTGCTCGCGCCAATTTCAATGCTTCTTTTGAAAGTACAATGGACTTTGTTGTGTCCCCGATGGCAAAAAAATATTCTGCATATCGCACTTTACTAAAGATGACTAGAGGCATATTTTGCAGACTGTCGTTAATATGTAGTGACTCCTCAAACAGGCTTGGCACCTCTTTATCACTCTTGTCTAATTTGAACTTCGAATAGGCAAGGTTATCAATGATAATCGCATAAACTTGTGGGTTAGTATATATTAGATTTTCCTCTTTTAAAGCCTCTTCAAATTTTAGGATTGCTTTTCTATTGTTGCCTAGGTTTTGATAAATATTGCCTATATTATTTAAAGTAACTGCTATTGGATGTTCTGGGTCATTCATTAGAGTATCTTTTACAACTTCAAGAGCTTTCTGCTGGTACTGCAATGCTTTTTCGTAGTCGCTGAGTTCATTTGAAATTAAACCCAATAAGGTATAGGATTCATATACTTTTCGGGTATCTCCTCCAGATCGAAGATGTTTTAAAGCTGATAACGTGGCGGATTCTGCTCCAAAAAAATCACTTTCTAGCCAAAGTACGTTTGCTTTATTAATATTTATAGCAGCCAAATTGACATCGTCTTTTAATTTGCTATAAATTTTCTCTGCCTTTAAGTAATAAAAGAACGCACTATCTTTCGACGAAGTTTTAAAATAGTAATCTCCTAGATAACTGTAGGCTTTTGCAACTTTTGCTGTATCTTCCGCAGCTATAGATCGGTCTAAAATTAATTTAGTTGTTTTTTTATATTTGCCATAGTCCCTGAGATTGTAATACCGATTTGCAACTTTAAAGAGATTAACTCTATTTGTTGAATCATTAGTTTTGTCGACCAGTATCTTACTTGCAAGATCTGCATAGATTAATCTTTTAGCGTATGGAATTGAATCGGAGTTGGCTGAACTCAAATATATATCAATACTATCTTTAAATATATTATTATCTACTAACGTATGATTACCATCAGAGCAAGCAACATGAAATAATAATATTAGAAAATATATGTAGTAATGTCTTTTCAACGGTCTACTGAGTTTGTTCAAAAATAGTAAAACTATTGACACTAAAAAATTTAGTCTGAATATGATAGACTTGCTTTTCTTCGAGATTTATGTGCTATCGAGAATCAACTACAATTTCCAAACTGCTCCAATTTGAATTTTGTTCTAATAAAGCTTTTAACTTGCAAATATCATTGGCAACCACAGGCGCGCCATTAATAGACACAATTTTTTTATTGATTTCAATTGTATGGTCCGAAATTAACTTCCTACTTATTATTATTTGGCCTCCTTTGACGACTGCCATACGTTCGGGTACCTCTGAAAGCTGGTCAATCGGTCTAGTGTTTTTCTTCACGTAAACTTTTTTGTGCTTCCGGTCGATAATCCAATTGAACCCTTTCATAAACCCAATTCCAATTCGTGCCTTTCTACAATCAGCTCGTGTAATAATTGTGGTGCTATAATAAATACCATTAAAATACAAGCCCTTGCATTTATGTTGTTGCTCAGTAAGGACGACATCCTCTTCAGTTAAAATTTCATACACTACTGGAGCTTCTTTATAGGAGAATCTTTCTAAAGGCATTTCTAATGTTCCCTTGTATTGCATGTCAAAAATTAGATCGTATTCCTTTCTGTTGATCGACATAGTTATTAACATTTGCCCGTCTTTAAATTCTGCTTGTATTTCTTTATACTCAGATTCATCAGGAGCTAAACCATTAATTAAAAGTACGCCTTTATCAAAATTAAGCTCATACGACTCGGCGGCAAAATATCCATGTGCGAGAATACCTTGAAGTGCTTTAATGGAGTCTGAACATGTTGAACTTATATCCATTCTATACTTTAAATAGAAAGTACTTGAATGTACACTGCTGGAGTCTGAAGTGGTTTGTAATTTTCTCGAACCGTGATTTTTTTTCGATAAAATAGGATGATTTTCGATAGGGCTATCGATAAATAGGATTGAACGATCCTGAAGAAAATCAATTTGAAATAAATATGGTTGCTTGTCTATTTCAACATTTGAGTACAAAATATTATCCTTCAACTCGAAGTGTTGTACCCGGATCAACTCTCTTTTTGTTGACAAGATATAAAGAGTCAAGCCAAATAGTAGACCTTTTAATACATAAGAGGACGAGATCGCCTTAAAAAATAACTGCATAATTAGGGGAACCACCTCTTAGATGGCCCATCTAATTTATTGTGGAACCTATAAAACGATGTAAAGTTTTTCTGTACATAAACCTAAAACTCATACAAAACCGTGCTGTTTCGCAGCCTTGATAATATCTTCGTCATTACCTTTTTCAATCTCAAAATAATCTTTAATCTGTGCCTTCCGCTTATCAATCGCACTAATAGATAGGTTAAGGTGCGACGGTAAATTTTTCGTTTTAATACCTTGACTTAGTAGTGAAATAATTTGCCTATTATAAGTATCTAAGTAAATATCCTTCTTGAGAATTTCATTAATCCCGCTTTGCACAGTAATGCTTCGGTAGGTCTCATTGTTAAGAACAGCTTCAAAGGCGCAAATTAATTCAGCTGGCTCAAAATCACTCTTAATCAGCAGTCCGTTCGGATTAACCTCTTTTATTATTTTATAAAGTACAAATGCTTCTGTATGTGAGGTCAGCATTATGAGTTTCGAATCAGGCGATACTTTCCTGACCATTTTTCCAACATCAATTCCATCTTTGAGGCCAAGTTGTTCTTTGGGCGGTAAAATAACATCCAGAAGTACAATATGATAATGGGTTCTTGGGTTGACTGTCATTGAATCATAAGCTGCTTCACAGGTACCGGCAGTTGTAATTTTAAAATTGCTGTAGCCCTCGTATAGCGAAAGAATGCTTTTGTACCCTTCCACAATTGCGGGATGATCGTCAATTATTAAAATATTAAATTTCATGGCGGATAATTTAAATCGAAATTTACACAACTAATTTGGAATTAGCAAGTTGATTTTAGTCCCCCGATTACTTGTAATTATTTCAATATTGCCACCAAGTGCATTGACTCTCGCACGAATGTTTGCTAATCCAATTCCGTCTTTACCCTTATTTGCATAAAATCCAATTCCGTCATCTGAAATTTCAATTGCTACATGTCCCATTTTATCCAGGATGCTGATTACCACATTTTGGGCTTTCGCGTGCTTATTAATGTTTTGAAATGACTCTTGCAAAATGCGATATATGTGCACCTTCTTTCCGCCTTTAAATCGCTCCCAACCAATTTCACGATCAACTTCTATGTGATAATATGCCGCAGATATGGACTTCTGCTCTTCCAAAAGCGTTTCGACTAATGATCGAAAGCTCCCCTGTTCGTCAAAAACTTCATTATTTAGATCATGCGCTATCTGTCGAATTTCTTTTTCTATATCTTGAATACTTCGAATATATGGAAGACACTTCTCTACCGTTTCTGTATCTTTGTTTTTATTCAAAACAAACAAGTTCATACGGGTACTAGTTAATCTGTTCATTACCCCGTCATGAAGATCACGGGCAATGCGTAGTTTTTCCTTTTGTCTGCCTTCGTCAATCTTACTTTGTTGCTGAAGCATTAAAGAATATATTTCTTCATTTGCTCGTTGTTGCTCCTGGATTAAATAATATTCTTTTTGTTTTGATCTTTGGAGGCGGATAATAAATAATAACATTGTTATCAATAACAGAGTACTGGCTGCAGCAAGAGAAATCCATTTCTGCTTAATTGCAATGTTTTTATCCTGAGTTATTTCGTCAGTTTCAAATTGGATGCGGGCGAAGTGATTCCGTAAATTACGTTCCGCAAGTCTAAGGCTGTCTGATAACTTCCCGTAATGTGTCAAATAAGCGGTAGCTTGTTTCCGATCAACAACAGCCAGCTGATGCAAACATAAAAGTACATCATCATACATTTTATGTTGCGCAGAAGTTATTAGCGCTTCTTTATAATACATAATGGCACGATAACTTTCTCCATCATTTAAATGAACTTCTGCGAGATGAATTTTACTATAAACTTGTTCTTCGCTGTTAATACTATCCCGAATTGCAAGTGAGCGTTTAATTAAATTATATGCATGGTCAGTGGCACCTCCTTTATATATTGTGTAGCCGAGATTATCAAGTAGTTTCGCATGTAGAGCTGGAGTGGACTTAGTTATAGCTGTGTTGGCGAGAGCTTGCTGATAATAATCTGTGGCCAGCCCGTAGTTGCCCAAATCTTGATAAACGTTACCAATATTATTTAGGGTGACCACCCGGTTATGGTCCTCCAATTCAACTGTATACTTATCTAAAACATTAAGAGCTTTTTTATGATACTCAAGTGCTTTATCATAATCCTGTAATTTGCTGGAAGTAACGCCCATTAAGGCATAAGATGTAAATAATACCGAAGTATTTTTATTTCTAGCAGCTTTCATTGCCTCGATTGCGGCCATTTCAGCACTAGTAAAATCTTTTATTGCAATTAAGATATAAGCGCGATTATTACACAATTCAGCCACATTGTTATACAACCTTAACTTTCTGTATAACTTTTCTGATTTTATAAAATAGGAATAGGCACTATCATAGTGTTTTATATTTTGGTAATAATACGCCAGACCCTTTAAAGTTCTTGCTTTCAATGTATCATCACCTCGCTTTCTCGCTATCTGCAGTAACTGCTCACATACCCTCTTAAATTGTTGATGTTTCCCTAAACGAAGATATTCCCCACCTATTGAAACAAGTTTATCAATATTTTTTTGATTGTTAGTTGGAACGCTTGGTTTTTCAACGTACGCGGTTCTAGATATAGGGATTAAAACCCATCCCTGATAATTAATGACTACATAATTACTAGTTCCCTGACGACAACTGATGCAACTAAAGATTAGACACACCCCTATAACGTTAAAGTAGTACCTAAAAATAATAGTATACAAAAAAGCCATCACTTTGTCGATGGCTTTTTTATACTGAAAAGAAAAAATATTAATCAACTTTTTGGGGAGCTGATGGAGTACCTCCACCTGGTTCGAAATTCATTTTATAATCGAGTAACCGCTCGTAATCCATTTTTTTAGGCGCAGATGGCGTACCACCTCCGGGTTCATTGTCTAACTTAATTCCTATTGATGCCGAGAAAATAATACCGTCCCTACTAAAATTTTCCTGACTTAAAAGAGTTGGTTCGTTTGGCGTCGTAAACGATGTCAATACCATAACCATTGATAATAGTCCGAATGTAAAGATAGCTTTTTTCATAATATGAGAATTTATGGGGTTTGTTTGTTTAACGTTTTGTTTGTATGAACATTCACACATTCACCTCGTAAACGTACATAACATCTTACTTCTTAGATTTAAAATAAGCGCCTTTATGGTGGATGAGCGCCGTTTGTGAGTGAACGGCGGTCAAATTTTGGTGTGTTAGCACTAAATTTCGAGGTAATTTCCCGTTGTAATGCTGTTTATCATAGCATCCACGTTCTCTTTATAGGACTTGGAGAACGGTAATTTGATAGTTGTGTTCTTGATATAACATACTGAGTTGCCTGTATGGATCCGGGATACATAATCAATGTTAACGATATAACTGTTATGTATACGAACGAATGGCGAGGATAGAACACCTTCAAAGTGCTTCAAGGTTTTAAACGCGGTAATCATTTCACCATTATGCAAGTGAATGTCTGTAGAATTGTTGTCAGCTTGCAAATAACAGATATCTTTTGCTTCTATAAAGCGGTAATCACCATATGATTTAACACAGATGATCAATGGCTTGTTTGGCTGAACTTGCTCAGTGCTGATATCCGTAGTTTGCATCCCTTCTTCTTGTTCAGAAACTTCAGCGTTCGCATAGTCTTCATTGGCATCTTCCTTAGTTAATTCTGGAGCAGAAACCGCTGCTGGCAGTTCAGGAATAATAAAATCAGAGGACGTATCATTAATGGTGATTTTCTTTAACAGCCGTAAAATTGATTTACGCAAGTCATTATTATTGAAGGGCTGCACCAGGTAATCAAAAGCTCCAAATTTTAACGCGTCAAATGCGAAAGTCGTACTTTTTGCCGTGACAATAATTTCAGGCATTTTAAATAAATACCGGTAAAGTTCATTGACTAGCCCTAGGGAGAGTTTGCTTTGCTGATTGTTTGGCTCTATTTCAAGAAAAACTACATTTGGATTAAGTTCAAGAACTAAGTCAAGGCCAGATTCATAGGTAGTTCCCACGCCAAGTAGCGCAAGGTTTGGAAAGCGAGATATCACCTCACGTGTATTGCGTACGCTATCCTCATTGTCATCAATTATCAGGCAAGTATATGTCATCGACTGCTTCACCGTTAAGTAAAGCACAAGTAGTAATTAGGTATTGCAGATTAGGGGTCTGACAGGCTAATTTATAAAATTCTCCTTTCGTATAATCTCAATGTTGATACAAATGATAAAAATGTTAGCAAAATTTGTGCAACGGTAAAAAAAACCGATAAATGACGTGAAATAAGGCACTGTCTATTATTGGGATCCAATTATTATGTATATTTTTACACCAAAACTTAGTATGAGCCGACTCGCATTAAACAAATTTGCGTCATTAGAAGCTGTTCAAAAGGAGTTTCACAATGATGATCTATGCATTCACTACTTAGAAAGTCTGCGATGGCCGAAAACCGTTACAAGTCCTTTTGAACCAACGTCGAAAGTCTACAAGTGTAGCAACAGCAATTATAGATGTAAAAGCAGTGGTAAATATTTTAATGTTAAAACCAACACACTTTTCCATAACACGAAAATTCCTCTTCAGAAATGGTTTTTAGCAATCTGGATACTATCACATGCTGAGAAAAAAATATCCTCGGTTTCGCTTGGAAAGCAGCTTGATGTCACCCAGCGATCGGCGTGGCTGATGATTCAGAGAATCAAGCTAAATGACGATTGGGCAAAACCACTTGTTACTAAAGATAAAGTCGCTCGAAAGTCAGCAGTGAAAGTTGTTGAAGAAAAAAGTGCGATCGAATTCGACAGCCGCCTGCCAATGACCGAATGGCTGACTCTCCTTCGAAACAGATCATAAGAAAGGCTCTCCGAAGAAAGCCTGTTTTTAATTTATCTTCTGAAGCCAATTCCGCATTGAAACTTCATTTTCAATTATAGATCGTAATTCTGTAGTTGCAACACGATCCTGCTTCATTGAGTCCCGATGCCTGATCGTTACTGTTCCGTCTTCTATTGTCTGATGGTCGACTGTGATGCAAAATGGTGTTCCAAGCGCATCCTGGCGTCGATAACGTCGGCCAACAGCATCCTTCTCATCATACGTCACATTGAAATCCCATTTAAGTTCATCTATAATTTTATGGGCAAGTTCGGGCAGTCCGTCTTTCTTTACCAAAGGTAAAACCGCAGCTTTTGTAGGAGCCAAAACTGAAGGCAATTGAAGAACTGTCCGTATAGATCCATCTTCCAAAGTTTCCTCTTTTAATGAGGTTGAAAATATAGCAAGGAACAATCTATCCAGGCCTACAGAAGTCTCGACTACATAAGGTGTATAATTTTGGTTTAATTCGGCGTCAAAATATTGTAATTTCCTTCCGGAAAATTCCTCATGGGCCTTTAGATCAAAATCGGTGCGAGAATGTATTCCTTCCAGCTCTTTGAACCCGAATGGGAAATTGAATTCTATATCTGCGGCAGCGTTCGCATAATGCGCCAACTTTTCATGATCATGGAATCGGTAGTTTTCTCTTCCCAATCCGAGCGACAAATGCCAGTTCAGTCGAGTTTCCTTCCAGTAGTCGTACCATTTCATTTCTTCACCTGGACGAACAAAGAATTGCATTTCCATCTGTTCAAACTCACGCATCCGGAAAATAAATTGTCTGGCAACAATTTCGTTTCGGAAAGCTTTTCCGGTTTGTGCAATACCAAACGGGATTTTCATCCTACCTGATTTCTGCACGTTTAAAAAATTGACAAAAATTCCCTGAGCAGTTTCCGGACGTAGGTAAAGATCCATTGCCGTATCCGCGGAAGCGCCTAATTTGGTTCCGAACATCAGGTTGAACTGGCGGACCTCCGTCCAGTTTCTTGACCCAGTCTCAGGATCTGCTATTTCCAACTCCTCAATGAGTGCTTTTACATCCTCAAGGTCGTTATTACCGAGAGATCGGCCCATTCGTTCCAAAATCGCTCGATTTCTGCTCAGGTACTCAACAACACGCGGATTAGTTGAAACAAATTCTGCTTCATTAAAAGCATCCCCAAAGCGGCCTTTTGCTTTCTCTATTTCTTTTTGCGCTTTCTGATTTAGCTTCTCTGCATAATCTTCTATCAGAACGTCGGCTCTATATCGTTTTTTAGAATCTTTATTGTCGATTAATGGATCATTGAAAGCGTCTACGTGTCCGGACGCCTTCCATGTCGTAGGATGCATCAGGATTGCAGCGTCAAGTCCGACGATGTTCTCATGCATCTGAACCATCGACTTCCACCAATATTCACGTATGTTTTTCTTGAGTTCAACACCATTCTGCGCATAATCATAAACTGCGCTAAGGCCGTCGTATATCTCGCTTGACGGAAAAATAAATCCGTATTCCTTAGCGTGCGAAATCACATTTTTAAATAAATCTTCCTGTTTTGCCATAGCTGCAAAAATATGAAAACCAAATTTAAATTAACATTGATAATTTGCTTTTTATATATTTATGGTTCCAAAGCCAAAATCATATGTTTACAAGCCTAATTAACCTCTTCTTCCCGAAAGTCTGCGCCGGCTGTGACGGAATTCTGCTCGAAAACGAATTTGTCATCTGCACATCCTGCCGACACGAGCTTCCGCTGACAAATCACCATCTGACCCTAGAAAACGAAGCTTACAAGAAGTTTTACGGAAAAGTACCCGTAGAGTTTGCGTGTACATTCATGTATTACAACAAAAAAGGAATCGTACAGGAAATGATTCAAAAGCTCAAATACAAGCAACAGGAAGAAATTGGAGAAGCGATTGCACATTGGTACTCTCCGCTGCTGAAAACTCTGGTTTCTGAAAATGGCGTAGATCAAATTATTCCGGTACCGCTTCATAAGAAGAGGTTGCGAGAGCGCGGATATAATCAGGTGACAACGTTTGGAAAAGCACTGTCTGCCGACCTGAAACTTCCATACAACGACAAGTTATTGATCCGCAATGTATATTCGAAAACGCAAACCAAGAAAAACCTGCTGGGCAGAACCGATCTGAATAGATCGTTGTTTGATGTTGAATCCCCAGAAAATGATCATAATAAACATTTTTTGCTGATCGATGACGTGCTTACTACAGGATCAACATTGGAAGCATGCTGTAGGGCGCTTTTGAAGATTCCGGGTGCTAAAATAAGTATAGCTTGCATGGCGATGTCACATTCGTAATGTACATCATGGCTTGGCAGGTCAAAATTCCTATACACAGATTAAAATTTGTCGTCAGCAGTAGAATTACGTCTTAAATGAAGCAATGAAGGAATTGCTGTTCTTCCCTGACTGGCTCCTAATTATTCATTAAATTGTTTCCAATACCATAAATATAATTGTTATTTTGTGCTAAAATCAAGCCGTGTTGAAAGACAAGTTCAAATACTTTTTACTGATATTCGCCATTGCCGTTACCGGATGTGCTAAAAGAGGCAGCATCACCGGCGGAATGTTAGATACGATTCCGCCAACATTAACAACCAGCGTTCCAAAGAACTTCAGTACCGGGTTTGAGGGAAATACCATCCGTCTGACATTTGACGAATACATCAAGCTCCGAAATCTTAACAAGCAGCTGATCGTATCGCCTCCGATGAAGACTCCGCCTACAATTCTTCCGCTGAATGCGAGCAAGTACATTACAATCAAGATCAACGATACTTTACAGCCAAATACGACCTACAGCTTTAATTTCGGACAAAGCATTGAAGACAACAATGAAAGCAATCCGTATCCGCAGTTCAAGTACGTGTTTTCTACTGGTACTTATATCGATTCGCTGACATTAGGTGGAACAATAAAAGATGCTTATACGAAAGAAACTGACAATTTTGTTTCAGTGATGCTTTATGAAGTGAATGATACCTTTGCCGACTCAACAATTTATAAAGAAAATCCAAGATACATTACCAACACTTTGGATAGCCTTACAACTTTCCGCCTGGAAAATCTTAAAGAAGGCAAATACTTGCTGGTCGCGATGAAAGACTATAACGGCAACAACAAGTTTGATCCTAAAAAGGACAAGATCGGTTTCCATCGGAATTTTGTCACACTTCCCAACGATACGTTATACGAGCTGGAACTATTCCATGAGGAAATTCCTTTTCGGGCATTTAAACCCTCGCAGGTTGCCAATAGCAGGTTACTGATGGGATATGAAGGTAAAACAACGAATGTTGCTGTAACAGTTCGCAATGGTGCCGAAACTGTTCCCTCAGTTGTAACACAAATGCCTGAGAAAGATTCGTTGCAGATTTGGCACAAACCTATTAAGGTTGATTCCTTACAAGTATCAGTATCGAAAGCCGATTACAACGCCGAATTTTCTGTGCGGATTAAGGCGCAAAGTAAAGATTCGTTGGCGTTTAAACAAGGATCGTTCTCGCTGCGCACGGATTTTACGCTCAATTCCTCGATACCATTGACAAAAATCGACAGCACGCGAATTACGATTATTAAAAAAGATTCAGCTGCCGTTGCTTTTACTACTTCTTACGACAATTTCACGCAAAGTATTAAGTTTAAATTTCAGAAAGATCCGCTTGAGAACTACATTATCAAAGCTTTGCCGGGGGCTTTTATCGATTTCTATGATCAGGTGAATGACACATTAACCTATAAATTGACGACCAAAAATACTTCTGAATACGGGAATTTAAGAATGACCCTTGAGAACGTGCGGCAGTTTCCGGTTATCGTGGAGCTCACAAATGCAAAAGGAAACGTAGTCGCCACCGAATATTCTGAAGGCGCAACATCAATTGAATTTAATTTCCTTGAACCTGAAATATATACCCTTCGTGTGATTTACGATGAAAATAAAAATCGGGAATGGGATACAGGAAGTTTCCTTCTGAAACGGCAAAGTGAAGAGGTCATCTATTTCCCAAGGGAACTCAACGTTCGCGGAAATTGGGATGTAAATGAGATTTTTAGGTTAAGGTAAAGCTATCGCGGTCATCCAGAAAAGCCAATTTGTTCCGGGTTTCATAAAGTTGCTCTTTATCTAAAGTTGCATTGAACAAACCTTCGTTTTCTTTTGCATCAATAATGATATTCCCCAATTCATCGATTATTTGCGAATGCCCGATATACGGGATCTCATTTGCATCACTGCCAATGCGGTTTACACCGATTACATAGCACATGTTTTCTATAGCACGAGCTTTTAAAAGTACATCCCAGGCAGACGTTCGCGCTTGCGGCCAGTTTGCTACATATACTATCAGATCGTAATTTTCTACATTGCGCGAGAAAACAGGAAAACGCAGGTCATAACAGATCAGCAAACAAATTTTCCAGCCCATATATTCGACTATTAATTTCGTTTCTCCCTTAGTGAAGACTTTGTCCTCACCTGCAAGGGAAAACAAATGTCTTTTATCATATAGATGCAAATCACCTGTCGGATGTACAAACAACAACCGATTAAAAAATTTGTCGTTTTCACGGATAATAAGACTCCCGGTAATTGCACACTGTTGTTCTTTCGCATGTGATTTCATCCAGTTGACCGTTTGCCCATCCATCGTTTCTGACAATGTATGCGGATTCATTGTAAATCCCGTTGTGAACATTTCAGGAAGAACAATAAGATCAGTATCGGGTTCTAAATTGCTGAAGCTGTTTTCGAAGTACGTCCGGTTTGCGGCGGGATCTTCCCATTGCAATGGCGCTTGGATCAATGCTACTTTCATGTGTAAAATAGTATATAATTGTTGCTGAGGCCGCGTCAGGGATGGAAGCGGCATCCTCGCGCTTTTCACGCGAGATACAGCGGACAGCCCGACCCGGCGTGCCAGCATAAACATTAAGCTTGCATTATGATGCCGGGTGACGCCAAAAAAAAACGCATCCGATAAAGATGCGTTTCCTATTACTTCATACTCGCCTGGAGATATTCCCGGTTCATCCTCGCAATATTTTCGAGTGATATTCCTTTCGGGCATTCGACTTCACAAGCTCCGGTTACAGAACAGGCACCGAATCCTTCGGCATCCATTTGGGCAACCATATTGAGTACGCGATCGTGCGCTTCAACTCGGCCTTGCGGCAATAAAGCCAACTGTGACACTTTTGCCGATACAAACAACATCGCTGACGCATTTTTACAACTCGCCACACAAGCTCCGCAGCTAATGCAAGTAGCCGCATCAAATGAACGGTCGGCATCGTGTTTTGGAATCGGAATTGTATTTGCGTCGATCGTATTTCCTGATGTGTTGACAGAAATAAACCCGCCTGCCTGCTGAATGCGTTCAAATGAACTCCTGTCAGTAACCAAATCTTTAATTACCGGAAATGCTTTAGCCCGAAATGGTTCAATAAAGATCGTGTCGCCATCCTTGAACTTTCGCATGTGCAATTGACACGTTGTAACGCCTCTATCCGGCCCGTGTGCTTCACCGTTTATAAACAGGGAACACATTCCGCAGATTCCTTCGCGACAATCGTGATCGAATGCAACCGGATCGTCGCCTGTGTTGATCAAGCCTTCATTCAAGACATCAAGCATCTCGAGGAAAGACATGTCGGGACTTACGTTGTCTATTGGATAAGCAACAATTTGACCTTTTTCTTTGGCGTTTTTCTGGCGCCATATTTTTAGTGTAAGTTTCATATAGTGTTGAGTGTTGCGTATTGAGTGTTGAGATAGCTACTATCTGCTTGCTCAATACTAAAGTCTTATTTATAGCTTCTCTGAACCAGTTTCACATTATCGAAGACCAATGGTTCTTTGTGCAAAATGGCATCACTTGGCTTTCCTTTATATTCCCATGCGGCTACGTAGGCGAAATTCTCATCGTCACGAAGCGCTTCTCCTTCTTCGGTTTGATATTCTTCACGGAAGTGTCCGCCACATGACTCGTTTCTATGCAACGCGTCCTTTGCGAACAATTCGCCCAATTCAAGAAAATCAGCAACTCTCATTGCTTTCTCCAGTTCTTGGTTAAAACTTTCGATCACACCTGGCACTTTCACGTTTTTGTGGAATTCTTCCCGAAGAGCAGCAATTTCAACAATCGCTTCACTCAGTCCCTGTGCGTTTCGGGCCATTCCAACTTTATCCCACATAATTTTACCAAGTCGTTTATGAAAATGGTCAACAGTATGTGTTCCGTTGTTGTTGATGAATTTTTCTAGTTGTTCACGTACGTTTCTTTCTGCTTCAACAAATTCAGGAAGATCTGTAGAAATTGTACCAACTCTAATATCCGGAGCCAAGTAATCCCCTATCGTATATGGCAGAACAAAATATCCGTCGGCAAGTCCTTGCATTAAGGCAGAAGCTCCAAGTCGGTTCGCACCATGATCAGAAAAATTGGATTCACCGATTGAGAAACACCCTGGAATTGTGGTCATCAAATTATAATCAACCCAAGTTCCGCCCATTGTATAATGTACGGCTGGATAAATCATCATCGGGGTAACATATGGATTTTCATCAACGATCTTCTCGTACATCTGAAAAAGGTTACCATATTTACTTGCAACGACTTCTGTTCCTAATTTTACAATTAGTGCTGCGTCGTTCGCATCCAGTCCTTTTATGTAAACTTGCTCTTTGCCGTAACGTTGAATTGCCGCTGCAAAGTCAAGATAAACAGCTTCACCTGTTTTGTTTACGCCATAACCTGCATCACAACGCTCTTTCGCTGCTCTTGAAGCAACATCGCGCGGAACAAGGTTTCCGTAAGCAGGATAACGCCGCTCGAGATAGTAATCTCTTTCTGATTCGGCTAAATCAGTTGGTTTCTTTCTTCCTTCGCGGATAGCTTTCGCATCATCAAGGCTTTTGGGAACCCAGATACGGCCATCATTCCGAAGTGATTCTGACATTAACGTCAGTTTTGATTGGTGTTCGCCCGAAACCGGAATGCATGTAGGGTGAATTTGCGTATAACAAGGATTAGCGAAAAACGCTCCTTTTTTGTGTATTTTCCAGGCTGCAGTTGCGTTGCTTCCCATCGCATTTGTAGATAGGAAGAAAACATTTCCATAACCTCCTGAACCGATTACTACTGCATGTGCCGAATGACGTTCAATTTCTCCTGTTATGAGATTACGTGCTATTATTCCGCGTGCTTTGCCATCAACGATAACCAGATCAAGCATTTCATGGCGGTTGTACATCTTTATCTTTCCGCGTCCGATTTGACGGTTCATCGCAGAATATGCTCCCAGTAATAATTGTTGACCTGTCTGACCTTTCGCGTAAAATGTTCGTGAAACAAGAGTTCCGCCAAATGAACGATTGTCCAGCATTCCACCGTATTCGCGCGCTAACGGAACACCTTGTGCGACACATTGGTCGATGATATTGCCCGACACTTCGGCAAGGCGATGGACGTTTGCTTCACGAGCACGGTAATCTCCTCCTTTTACAGTATCGTAAAACAACCTGAAAATGGAATCCCCGTCACCTTGATAGTTCTTTGCAGCATTGATCCCGCCTTGAGCTGCAATTGAGTGCGCGCGTCGTGGCGAATCCTGGAAACAAAATGCTTTTACGTTATATCCAAGTTCTGCAAGAGTAGCAGCTGCAGATCCTCCAGCCAATCCGGTGCCAACGATAATTACATCGAGGTTACGCTTGTTAGCGGGATTAACGAGATTGATATGGTCTTTATAATGTGTCCACTTTTCAGCTATTGGGCCATGTGGAATTTTGGAATCTAAGCTCATAAATATATTATTTAGCTAAAAATGCGTGAATCTGATCAGAAAAGTAAACATATACCGGAATGACGGCAAACAGGAACGGAACAACGATCGCAAACCCTTTACCGAAGTACTTTATGAACGGTGTATATTTTGGATGGTGAACTCCCATGCTTTGGAATGCGCTTCCAAAACCGTGGTGAAGGTGAAACCCGAGCACAATCATAGATATTACATATAATAATGTATGCAACCATCCAAGCTTTGGATCTTGAAAGAATGCAAAAGTGATTTTGTGTAAGTCCTTGTAACCTTCGGCAATTTTAACTTTGGCGGTAGGATCAAAAAATTCGGTACGGTTACGAATTTCAATATTTCCCGTCGGCATATAGCCACCTGTAGTTGTGAGGTAAAATTCCTGCGGCATTCCCGGTTGAACTTCAATTGTAGTTTTTTGCAGCGGCATTTTCTCGTCATAATGCATCGGCGCCCAAAAAGTGATCATGTGCGTGACGATGAATACAAGGATAACTGTGCCCAGAATGCCCATATTGCGAGACGACCACGGACTGTTGGTTTCAGGCTTATTCATAGCATATCCGATTGGACGTGCTTTATTGTTTTGATAAACGAGCAATATTCCGTCAATGGAGTGGAAAATAATCGAAATGTATGTCAGGTAAGATAGTGCTTTGACGGCTGGGTTTGTCGTCATGAACAATGCATATTGATTAAAAGACAATGCATCGCTGAACATAAGTTGAAGGTTTCCGGCAAGGTGGCCAACGAGGAATAAGCACAAAAATAAACCTGTCAGAGCCATCCAATACTTTTTTGCGAGGGATGACTTTAATATCGCGGATTTCGCCATGGGAATGAAAATATTTTGTTTGAAAATCAAACAAAAATACGGCTATTTGGCTTTATCTACAACGATAGCGACTTAATTTATAATGAATTTAAAGTGTGCTGATTATAGCCTCTTCGCAAAGTATGGAGGCATTTGGAAGTTAAAAAAATTTAAGGCTGCTGTTCGAAAGATGGAATCAATCCGCGCAAGCCCATATCGACGACATTTTCCCCAATTGCGGGTTCATATTTGCCATCAGCGGTAACTTCGTGCCATTCAAAACTTTTGTTGATCGATACCGAAAGTGTCAATACAACATCCTGCGTTTCATTTCCTGTGATAACAAAATCGCTTCCGAATTGTCCGGTTACGACGCATGAGCCTTGCGGAATCGGTGAGGTTGCAGAAAGCGGATTAGGAACTGTCGTCGCACCAGCCGGAGCTTGTCCCTGGGTTGAATACGGAAAACCGTTCAAAGCAAAAGCCCAATAACCTTGAGCACGATTTCCATTGATGTCAAAAAAGTTGTTATCAATAGAATGCGATCCTATATAGGTATTAAATCCAACGAAGCTGGCCAATGTGCCGGTATAGTCAGCTCCATTATGTCTAATTGATATATCGTAATTCTGGTAAGAAAGCGAGACACGTGCCCAGCTATAACTACCTGCTGCAATTTCGCGTAGCGGAATTTTCAAAAACACTTCGTATTCTCCAACTATTTTAGCTTCTGAAAAGTCGATTGCCATTGCACCGCCGCTTGCAGTTTCAGGGGCATGATACAGAACCGCGCCCATTCCTAGTTGCGTAGTCGCAGTTTGTGCGAGTTCCAGATAATGTGCGGATATACTGTTGAACATGGGAGTTTGAGCAGCGTTTCCTGCCAAAATATTTGCAGGTTGCCCAATATTGTTGAGCCGCAACTGGTTCTCATCAAATTTAAACCTGACGATCAGCATTGGTTCATCCGGAGTATCCTCTGAATTGTCGCATGACAGGAAACTGAAGCTTGCAACAATTGCGATACAGATTAAGTAAAAGAAGTACTTTTTCATTTGGGTCCGATTAGGAATCATGTTATAAACGATTCGAGTGCAAATTTATTGTTAAAATTTGGAATTCACGCTATTAAGCACTTTTATAAATTTTGAGGCGAATGCGGATAAAGTGTGTTTAAAGTTTTATTTTTGGGACTATATAAAACCCGAAAGATGAAATACAATCCGATCGACAGACAACTTTTCATTAGAAACCGTGCGAAATTTGTGGCTCACATGAAGCCAAAGAGCATCGCCGTTTTTAATTCTAACGATATATATCCAATCAGCGCCGACAGTACTATTCCTTTTCAGCAACATCGCGACATTTTCTATTTATGCGGAGTCGATCAGGAAGAAAGTATCCTTGTACTTTTCCCAGATGCGCCTGCAGAAAACCAACGCGAGATACTGTTTTTGCGCGAAACGAACGAACATATCGCCATCTGGCACGGAGAAAAACTTACTAAAGACCGTGCGTTTGAAGTCAGCGGCATAAAAACCGTTCATTGGCTTCAGGATTTCGAAAAGGTTTTGTTTGAGTTGATGACGTACTCTGAAACGATGTACATCAATACCAACGAACATTATCGCGCCACTGTTGAAACAGAAACTCGCGAAGCCCGCTTTGTAAAATGGTGGAAAGAGAAATATCCGGCGCATTCTGTTGCCAAGAGTAATCCTATACTTCAGCGGCTTCGATCGGTAAAAGAACAGGAAGAACTTGATTTGATTCAGCAAGCTTGTGATATCACGCATAAAGGCTTCCGCCGACTTCTATCTTTTGTAAGGCCTGAGGTTGCCGAATACGAAATTGAAGCTGAACTTATTCACGAGTTTATCCGCAACCGATCAAAGGGTTTTGCGTATACGCCTATAATTGCATCAGGTAATAACGCCAACGTTCTTCATTACATCGAAAACAACCAGGTTTGCAAAGCAGGTGATTTAATTTTGCTTGATGTTGCTGCCGAATACGCAAATTATTCAAGTGATATGTCAAGAACGATTCCCGTTACAGGACGTTTTTCCCCGCGTCAGGCTGATGTTTACAATGCTGTGCTGCGTGTAAAAAATGACGCTACCAAAATGCTTGTTCCAGGTACAAACTGGAAGGAGTATCATGTAGAAGTTGGAAAATTGATGACGTCAGAATTGTTTGGATTGGGGTTAATTGATAAAGCCGACGTGCAGAATGAAAAACCTGAATGGCCTGCTTATAAAAAGTACTTCATGCACGGAACGTCGCATCATCTTGGTCTCGACACGCATGATTACGGAATTCTGACCGAGCCAATGGTCGCCAATATGGTATTTACAGTTGAACCTGGAATTTACATTCCGCAAGAAGGCTTCGGAATCAGGCTTGAAGACAATGTTGTGATCCAGGAAAACGGCGAGCCTTTCAATCTGATGAGAAATATCCCGATCGAGCTAGAAGAGATTGAAAGCTTGATGAACAGTTAAAGATGAAAAATCAAATTCAATTTAAAGGTTCCGCAATATCGTATACTGATATCGGAAAAGGATCTGCAGTTGTGCTTCTTCACGGATTTCTAGAAAATCGGGAAATGTGGGATTTTCATGCAGCAGAATTGTCGAAGAAATACAGGATCATCACAATCGATTTACTCGGACACGGAGAATCAGACAGTCTGGGCTATGTACATTCAATGGAAGATAATGCTGATGCGGTTCATTCGGTTGTCAGTTCGCTCCGCATCCGAAAAGTGGTTATTGCCGGACATTCAATGGGCGGCTACGTAACATTGGCTTTCGCCGAATTATATCCGGAAATGATCAAAGGGTTGGCATTGATCAATTCCACTTCAAAACCGGACAACGACGAACGAAAGAAAAACCGCGATCGTGCAATAAAAGCGGTCAAAAAAGACCACGCATCATTCGTGAAGCTGTCAATTGCGAATCTTTTTAGTCCAGATAATCGGGAACGACTTGCAACTGAAATAGACAAGACAAAATTTGAAGCTCTCAAAACTCCACTTCAGGGAATTGTAGCGTCATTGGAAGGAATGAAAATTAGGGATGATCGCGAGATTCTTCTGCATACGGCAACTTATCCCAAATTGTTGGTTTTAGGAAAAAAAGATCCGGTCCTGAATTACGAAGAAAATAAAACTCAAATCAAAAGCACCGATGTTCAATTGGTTGAATTTGAAGATGGGCATATGTCGCATATCGAGAATCGTGCGGAATTGCTCGATGTTTTGCAGGTATTCCTGAAGAAAACGTAGACTGCCAAACTTGGTTTGCAGATAACCAAAATCGAACAACTGTTCTTTGTCAGATAATGGAATTGTACGCCCGTCATGCAAAATTACCAAAGAAGTTGCGGCTTTGAGCACCTTTTGATAGTCGTGGTCAGTTATGATAATTCCTTTCCTTTGAGAGTTTAACTGAAGCAATTTAACGACTCGTCCAACTATTATCGGAGCTAATCCATAGGTTTTGCAAATTTTCGATTCAATTTATTTTCTCGGTAAAAGGAATTTCAGCATCTAAAATCTCTTTAAGCAGAACCACAAGTTGGCCGATATAACTTTGAAGAATCTCCGCATTTATAATTTTAATGCCGACTTTCTCTTCTTTTAACGTAAACGGCATGAATCCGCATTTCATGTTTTTGAACGAAATGATACCGGCTTCCATTGCTCTTCCTTGCAATTGCGGGGCAAACATGAATCCGTATGCCAATAGCTGGATGATCTTGTCTGTTTTTGCTTCCGACAATAAACCGTTCCATTGCTTAAGGCAGATATCATTTGCATTGACTTTTCCTGTCTTGTAATCAATGATGCGGATGATTCCGTTGCGTTCTTCTATCCGGTCGACCGAACCTCCGATTTTGATTGGAAAAGGCAATTCGGGATGCTCCAATGTTCGTTCGAACCGTTCTTCAAGAAATAAAAGCTTGATCACATCGCCACTTTTAATTTCTGAAAGCTCCATCTTCAGAAAGTTGAGCACGTTTCGTTTGGCAACTTCGAAAGCGAGGAGGTTCCTCCCTTTTTTAATCTCGCCTTCTTTGTAAACTTGTTTAAATTGAAACAATACTTCGTCATCCATTTTATCAAGACACGATTCGAGATCGATTGCAGTAATAACGCGTCCGATAAATGGCTGATACAGGCTTCGCAAAGATTCATGGATTATGGTTCCCAATGTATTCAAGGCGATATTTTCTTCTACCTCATCAGCTTCACTGATGCGCAATATCTTTCGAAAATAAAAGTCAATGGGATTTCGGATATAACTTGTTAACGCCGATGGCGAAAAGCCGTCATCAGCTATTTCATGCAACCTCAGCATTACTTTCTCTGATTTCGGAATAACAATTGGTTTGTATGCCGATGACGGTAATCCTGCATTATAAATCTCCTGCGTCAATTCATGCAAAGGTTGCTTTTCAACTTCAAGCTGCGTAATAAAGCGGCTGCGTTCGCCTGCGTCGAGTCCCTCACTTTCGGTATTATAAAGCAGATAAACGTTCTTCGCACGCTGCAGCAAGTGATAAAAGTGATACGTATATATAGCATCCTTTTCCTTAAAAGTGGGAAGCCCCAATTCCCGCTTCACATCATAAGGAATAAACGAATTCTGAGATTTTCCTGCCGGAAAGTTTCCTTCATTCATAGAAGTGACAATTACGGTATCAAAATCGAGCACACGGCTTTCGAGCACGCCCATCACCTGAAGCCCATTTAGCGGCTCACCTTCAAACGATACTTCGGCCAGATCAATTACCTGCTTATAAATAGCATTGAGCGTTTCAATATTGTCAAAATTTGGATGACGCGAATAGTAACTCGCGATCTTGTTGACGACCTTATAAACCGAATAAACAAATGCTTTCGCAATTTTATCTTCGCCATTATCGCCGCTGAGATTGTGCTTTACTGCCAGTAATATTTCCGATAACCGCTTAATTACTTCACTAGAACCATCATCCCATTTACCAAACAGCAGTAGGAATAGCCGGTTTTTCGTCAGGTTAAGTTCCATCAACCTACTATGTGGAATGAAAGTATAATTATTCCTGTTGATCAGATTTATCAAATCAGCGGCGTCAACGTACGGTTCAATCAACGGATGCGTGAGCACATCGAGAACATCTTTATAATAAAGGACATAACTTGCAGCGTTTCTTCCGATAGCTTTGGTATGCAGACGAAAAAGCTTAGCAATCAGAATTTGCGCAGGATTGTTTTTACCGGCGTATCCCATTGTAATATTTAGCGCGCCAACTTTCGCTGGCAATGCATATAACAACGGAATAAGCATGTTTTCCTCGCCTAGTACAATTGCAACACGATCGAGTTTTGCTCCGGGCTCGTCTTCAATTATCTGGCTGATGACGCTACCGGCAATTTTTGCTTGTCCGATGGTTTTCGGCGTACCAATGACCTTGATTTGCTTTGGCTGATTAAAATCGGATGCAATCCATCGAAAATTGTTCGACTTGTAGTATGGCCAGGTTTCCTTGAATCTTCGGATAAAAAGTCCGGCGTCATGCAGGCGATCGTCCAAAAACACTTCGTCGATATCCCAATAGATCTCAGCTTGAGCGACAGCTAGCAGGTGTTGGATTATTTGCTCTTCGGCAGCATTAAGTGCATTAAAACCGCCGAAAACGTAGAATTTATCGGATGCGCCTGAAAAATGGTTAATATTTTTTACAGCTTCCCGGTATATCAATCCTTGATATCCGATTCCCTGCGACAGTAGATGTTCGTAAAGCATTCCATAGTAATTGGGCAACAGCTCCCAGAATTGAAGATGGTTCTCAATTAAAGTGGTACGTTTCTCCAGATCCAGCGCCCAATGCTTGATGTCTTCAATGTCTTTCAGGTAAGCCAACACACGTGACGGATCCAAAAGGTACCGGTCAACTTCATTGAAATCCTGAAGTAATGTTTTTGCCCAGTTAGCAAACAATTCAAATGACTGCTGCTTATCAGCATCTGTAATTTTTAGATAAACTTCGTAAAATTCAAAGAGTAGTTCAATACTGTCAATCGACCGGATCCCGGCGATCTCCTGAACAAATTCTTCTATGCTGATAATCTGCGGCGCAAATACATTGGTAGTAATCTGTTTCTTTAGCGCCTCTATAAGAAAAATGCGAGCTCGCTTATTGGGAAGTACGATCGTAATTTCAGATAAATTATCAAGATGATTGGTGATCAGTACGGAGGCAAGTCGGTCAAGAAAAACAGGGTTTGTCATTTGATAAAAATAAAAAAACGCCCCGAGTTACCGGGGCGTTTTTAAAATTATTTAGTTGAATTTATTCTTTGATCAACTTCACTTCAACTCTTCTGTTTTGTGCTTTACCAGCAGCAGTTTTGTTTGTAGTGATAGGCTTAGTTTCACCGAATCCTGAAGAATTCAAACGTGCTCTTTCGATTCCGTTTTCAACAAGGTAGTTAACTACGGCAGCAGCTCTGTTTTCAGACAATGTCTGGTTCAATGCGTTGCTTCCATCGCTGTCAGTATGTCCTTCGATCATGAATCGAGCTGTAGGATATTCTTTCAAGATTGAAGCGATGCTTTGAAGAACTGGGTAAGTTTGCTCTTTAAATGTAGCTTTACCGCTGTTGAACAAGATTGTTTTAGCGTAAGCGTTCAATTTTTGAACTTGCTCTTCAGTAATTTCTGGGCAACCCATGTTAGCTCTTGTACCTTTAACTGATGGACATCTGTCATCTCTGTCGATAACTCCGTCTCCGTCAGTATCTGGCCATGGACAACCTGCGTTTTCTCTTGGACCTGCAACTGAAGGACATTTGTCAACATTATCAGCAACACCGTCACCGTCAGCATCTGGACAACCGTTCAATGCGGCAAGACCTGCAACATCTGGACAAGCGTCATCTTTGTCAGCAATTCCATCACCATCACGGTCTGGACAACCATTCAAAGCAGCAAGGCCGAATTCGTTTGGACAAGCATCTGCGCTATCTTGGATTCCATCAGCATCAGTATCAGGACATCCGTTGAATTGTGGCAAACCTGGTACATCAACACAAGCGTCATCTTTATCGTAAATTCCGTCACCGTCAGTATCTTTACCTCCAAATTTGAAAGTAAGACCTGCAAAGTGTTGCATGTGAGTAGGAACGTTATTAATCTGTCCTCTTTCTTCGCTTTCGTCAAACGAATGTTTGTAAGCAGAAGATAATGATAGACCAACTTGCTCTGTAAACCAGAAAGTGATTCCCAAACCTCCATTAACAGTTCCAGTATTAGCTCTGTCACCTAACCATGTGTAACCTCCACCAACGTGTAGGAATGGGTCGAAAATTTTAGAGTTTAATGCATTCATGAAGCTGTAAGCAATTTTCGCATCAACTGCGTAATACTTCAAATCACCAGGATTTGTTACTTCATAATCCAAAGATGTTCCAACGCGTTCGTTAACGAAACGGTCAATTCTGTTGATCGATCCCGTTAATCCCAGGGAGAATCCTCCACCAACGTGTCTCGACACAGTTAGATAAGAAACCGATGGAAGGATGTTCCAGTTGTCCTTCGCGTCGAAATACTGTCCGAATTGGTCTTCTACGCTTGATGCCGCGCTAATACGGGTATCCACAGCATTAGCTCCGAATGAAAGTGCCCAAGGATTGTTCTCGTCCTGAGCATGTGCGCTCAAACCGACGAACAGTATCGCTGCGGCAAAAATTTGTTTTAGATGTTTCATACTTGATTTTATTTTTAGTTACAAAAGTTATTAGAACAAAAGTAATGTGTTAAATTTTAATCACAAAGTGAAATGTTAAAAAATAACATAATTTTTAGATTGTTTGCGGTGTTTTAAGAATGTTTAAAGATTGTCCTACCTCTTTAAACGCATTTATTGCATGGTCTAAATGTTTTTGTGTGTGCGCAGCAGAAAGCTGCACCCGAATTCTTGCTTTGTCCTTAGGCACAACCGGAAAGAAAAACCCTATTACGTAAATGCCTTTTTTCAGAAGTTCATCAGCCATCGTCTGTGATAATTTTGCGTCGTACAACATCACCGGAACAATCGCAGAATCACCATCAATGATATCAAAACCAGCCTCCTTCATTCCTTTTTTAAAGTATGCAGTATTCCATTCCAATTTGTCACGGAGCGAAGTGTCGTTTTGAAGAAGTTCAAATACTTTGATCGACGCGCCAACTATTGCCGGAGCCAATGAATTGGAAAATAAATAGGGACGTGAACGTTGCCTTAATATCTCTACAATTTCTTTCTTAGCAGTAGTATATCCGCCCATTGCGCCACCCAGAGCCTTGCCTAAAGTACCTGTAATAATGTCAACTCTGCCCATAACTCCTTTTGCTTCCAAAGTACCTTTTCCGGTAGCTCCGATGAAGCCCGCAGCATGACATTCGTCAACCATTACCATCGCATCATATTTGTCGGCTAGATCGCAAATCTTATCAAGAGGCGCAACAACTCCATCCATTGAAAACACTCCATCGGTAACAATTAACTTGTGGCGAATTCCATCCTGATTTGCCTTAATCAGAATCTGCTCCAGCTCTTCCATATTGCTGTTTTCATAGCGATAACGTGCAGCCTTGCAAAGCCGGACGCCATCAATAATCGAAGCATGATTCAAACTGTCCGAAATAATAGCATCGCCTTCACCTAAAAGCGGCTCGAAAACGCCACCATTAGCATCGAATGCAGCGGCATACAGAATTGTGTCTTCGGTTCCATAGAATTCGGCGATCTTTTTCTCCAATGTTTTGTGGATGTCTTGTGTACCACAGATAAATCGTACTGACGACATACCAAATCCATGCGAATCCAAGGTGTCTTTTGCAGCCTGCACCACTTCCGGATGCGACGAAAGCCCCAAGTAATTGTTGGCGCAAAAATTTAGCACCGTCTCACCGGTCGAGATCGTAATTTCGGCACCTTGAGGCGATGTAATGATGCGTTCACGCTTATAAATTCCGTTGTCCTCAATCGTTTTAAGCTCCGATTGAAGGTGTTCTTTTACCTTTCCGTACATAAAATTTTATTTATCACTTTCTACAAATTTACCACATTTACTTTGTCGCCTATATAAACCAGCGCCTTTTTCGTTACCCGAAAACCCATTTTTTCTATAGAATCCTGGTAATTTTGAAGTTGCTGTTGATATTTCTGAATATGGCTGCCCGTTTTGTAGTCCAAAAGGTAAACTTCCTTGTGTGCAGCCAATACCATTCGGTCCGGTTTAATGGGCGAGCCGTCGATTTGGATGATAGTCTGTTCATTGAGGATCTTGTTGCCAGCTGCATAATAGCATCCGAGTTCAGGATGAGTGATTATTTCCTGTACAGTTTTTCGAACCGTTTCCTTATCATCAGCAGCGATGAGTCCGTTTTCAATGGCTTTTGAAAGGGCAAGATCAACATCATCCTTGGTTTGAATAAACGACAGAATTTCATGTATAATATTTCCATATTCGATGGCATCCTGTTGCTTTGTTCCCCACATCAACGATTCACGCTGCGCAATCTTAATATCTCCCGGATCTAAAATATCGGCAAGCGTTGGAATAACCGCAGGAAGCTCCGATCTGGTTGACTGCACAGATACTTTAATTGGCAAACCAAATGTATATTCAGAAATGTTTGTATCAAAACACCCGCGTTCCTCCAGGAAATTGATGAAGAATGTCGACATGTTGTTCTGGCAGATTTCTCCTTTAGACGTCAGGTTCATTCCTGAAATGATGTACAATTGTTCCTCTGCACGCGTCAGCGCGACATACAAAACATTGATATTGTCAAGTAATTCCTCCTGCTTTTTCATCTTGTAAAGAATTGAAGCGTCTTCGCCAAAAGATTCAACAACGCTGCTGTTGTCGATGAGTACTTTTGCAAGGTCGAAATTTTCATCATCCGACGAAATCCACATTTTATCTTTTGGCTTTCGAGTATAATCTTCCTCGGCGAAAGGCATGATTACCACCGGGAATTCAAGTCCTTTTGCTTTGTGGATCGTCAAGATCCGGACCGCATCTTTGCCTTCTGGCGACGGAATACTGAAGTTGTCGCCGTTCTTTTCCCAGTAAACAAGAAAATCACCGATGCCCGATTGATTGCGTACATCGCGATCAAGTATAATGTCCAGAAAATACTGAAGATAAGCATTACTAGACTGCGGCTTTATAAATCGGCTGATAATCAATTCAACCGTTTCATAAAGCGACTTCTTTCGCAGATCATGAAAAGAAAATACTGATTTGCAAGAATCAAAACCTGATAACCAGTGCGCGAGTCCTACTTCATTTTCAAGCTCCATTCCTTTTGAAATGAAATCATGCACAGGCATTCCAGACTGAACATTTTGGGCGAGGTATTGCAAAAAGAATGCTTTGGCTTCGGCATCTTTGCTGTTCTTGAGAAATTGCAACAGATGAATGATAAAGCGGACTTCGGTTGCATTTTTTATCATAAGCGTTTCCGACGAAAGGATTGCTATATCATTCTCAGTCAGATAATTGGCAATTGCGACTCCCTGATCACGCTTTCGGGTCAGAATTGCGATGTCTTTCAGATGAAAACCCTGATCCAACGCCTTTTTTACGGCTGACAAAGTTGCAACCAGATGCGGCTCCATCTTATCGGTGATTTCTTCATCGTCGGCTGCTTTCGCAGATTTAGAGATGAATGAAATGTTGACATATCCACCAGCTTTTTGGTTGGTTTTCTGCCTACTGTGGTGCTTATACAGGTTGTGATAATCGGAATGATCGAACTGATGCGCAAGCATTTCAAAGAAGTCATTGTTGAACTCGATCACCTGCGAATAACTGCGCCAGTTCGTATCGAGTGAGAACTGCTTCTTATCGGGATTATTAAAGGGATTGTATGCTTTGGAAAGTTCGATGAATTGTTCTGCTTTACCACCGCGCCACCTGTATATGGATTGCTTCGGATCGCCCACGATCATCAGTGTTCCTTTTTCATTATCGATCTCGCTTGAGGTTGCATTGTCGATCAGCGGGATCAGGTTCTGCCATTGCATTTCAGAAGTATCCTGGAACTCGTCGATAAAGAAATGCCTGTATTTTTCACCAAGGCGTTCGTAAATGAAAGGAGCTGGCTGGTTTTGGATTTCTCTGTGGATGATTGCATTAAATTCCGATATCGAAAGTACATTTTGTTCCTTCTGAATTTTTGCGAGCTCATTGCTGACGGTATTCAGAAGCGAAAGCGGCGTGATGTTTTTCAGGAACGCCCTATAGAAATCCTTTTTTTCGTATCGTTGATAGACATTGTCAAGAATGTTGAGCATTTCCGGCAACACGGCTTCTATTAACTGAGAATCGGATGCATTTTTGTTGATTTTGATATCTTCAGAAGACCGATATTTTTTGTGCGTGTTTTTGAGCTCGCCGCGATGGATGTAGCCCAAATGATTCGGAAAATGTCCTGCTGAAAACGATGCGAGGTTGATCCCGCGTTCTTCAATAAGTTTCAATGCGCGTGATCCGAGTGCGCCACATTCCTCTTCAAGGCCTTTGCATGCTTCGTTTAACTTTTGTTTTATAGCAACAAATTCGGCAATTGTCTTATCCTGAAAATGCATGATTTCACTTCGGTGGTTCTCGTTGAGTACGAGTCGGCCTGTTTCCATGATCTCACGCGAAATATCCCATGATTTATCATCGTCGGTCTTTTCCATCGTGAAGTCGACAAGCAGTTTTGTAAGTGTTGGATCTTCGCCGGCCTGCGCAATGATTGCATCGACGGCTTCTGTCAGAAGATTTTCTGTATCCAGTGAAACTTCAAATGTCATCGGCAGGTTCAGATCACGTGCAAACGCGCGAATGACCTTATGCGTGAATTTATCGATTGTCGAAATGTCGAATGCAGCGTAATTGTGAATCAGATGCTTGATGATCTGTTGCGACTTCGTCCTGATCTGGAAAACCGTCAGATCGGTTTCTACGCTTAAAACCTGCATCAATTGCGCGGCTTTAGCGTCGGGTTCGGGTTTTGAGAATTCAGATAAGCTTTTGACAATGCGGCTTTTCATTTCGTGAACCGCCTTATTTGTAAATGTAATCGCAAGAATGTGCCGATACGCATCGTGTTTCTCAGATGTCAGGATGATTTTGAGGTATTCTTTGACAAGTGCGTACGTTTTTCCGGAACCGGCTGATGCGTCGTAGATCGAAAATGAAGGTCTTTGCATGATAGTGGCTGTTACACGAATTTACGATAATTATCCGGATGTGGTTAGCCCTGGTTGGAGCGGTTATCCTTTTGCTGCTTTCTTTAAGCAGCAAAAGATAAAAGTGGAAAACAGGATCAGCTTCAAAAAAAAAATAGCTGCTGGCAATCGGACAATCAGTCGAAATTATCAAACATTGAACATTATCCGAGATTATTGATTAAATTTGGGTAAATATTTTTTAACCGTTAAACATTTAACACCATGGCTTTTGAATTACCAGCATTACCTTACGGATACGATGCGCTCGAACCACATATCGATGCACGCACAATGGAAATCCACCATACAAAACATCACAATGCTTATACGACCAATCTAAACGCAGCCATTGCGGGAACTGATATGGAAGGCAAAACGATAGAGAATATCCTGATCAACCTTGATAAGAAAAATGCAGCTGTTCGTAATAATGGCGGCGGTTATTACAACCATAATTTATTTTGGACAGTCATGTCTCCACTTGGTGGCGGACTTCCAAACGGAGATTTAATGGATGCAATTGAAAGAGATTTCGGGACTTTTGAAGAATTTAAGGCAAAGTTTGCTAAAGCCGGCGCGACGCAATTTGGTTCAGGTTGGGCCTGGCTTTGTGTTAAAGATGGCAAGCTTGAAGTGTGCGGCACCCCAAACCAGGACAATCCGTTGATGCCTGAAGTTGGCTGCGGCGGAACGCCAATTTTGGGAATGGATGTTTGGGAACACGCCTATTATCTGAATTACCAGAACCGTCGTCCTGATTATATAGAAGCGTTCTTTAACGTGATCAATTGGACAGAAGTTGCAAGGAGATACGCGATTGAGAAAAGCAACAACGTGTAAAGAGGTGCAGGGTTCAGGGCGCAGTCTAGAAACGGGTATAGGTCTAGGGTTTGCGGCGGCTGAAATTGGAGCGTAATCTATTATAAAGTAAAAAGGGACGCAATTGCATCCCTTTTTTTGTGTCTATATTTTTAATGTCTCGGGTCTAAAAGCGAGGCGGTCTTTCCTTCACTTTATTCCAATAAAAAAGGTGTAATTTCTTACACCCTTTTTGCCCCAAATCTACCATAAACTTAACCTACTAATGCTATGGTTCACCAAATGTATAGTAGTTGTTTATTGCTAACAAATATTTTAGATGAAATACATCAAAAATCGTTAAACTACTTAAATGGTTATTTTAATATGCACGAGCGTCTTTTCCTTCGTAGAAGTTCATGAAGGCACGGTTCACAACGCGGTTTCCGCCAGGTGTAGGATAATCACCTGTAAAGTACCAGTCGCCAAGATTTTTCGAACACGCTATATGCAGGTTTTCAACGGTTTGAAAGATGATTTTAACTTCGGCATTGATTTCAGGCGAACTCAGCATCTCTGCGATCTTGTCGGAAACTTCCTGCGGCTGAAACGGAGCGTAAATTTCAGTTACGTAGTTTATAACATTTTGGTCTCTGTACGATTCCTGAGCTTTACATTTTGCATAAACCTCATCGACAATATGATATAAGTTGCGTTCTTTCAACAGCGCAAGAGCAGCGCGAAATGCTACAAGTCCTTCGAGTTTTGCCATATCGATTCCGTAACAGTCCGGAAAGCGGATTTGCGGTGCCGACGAAACAATGACGATGCTTTTTGGTTTGAGTCGGTCCATCATTTTGATGATGCTCATTTTAAGCGTCGTTCCGCGTACAATACTATCATCGATGATCACAAGATTGTCGGTTGGTTTGATAACGCCGTACGTAACATCGTAAACGTGCGCGACCAGATCGTCGCGGCTGCTGTCTTCGGTGATAAATGTCCGCAATTTTGCATCTTTGATCGCGACTTTTTCGGTACGGATCTTTACCTTAAGCAACTCCTGAAGGGTTTCCGCTGTGAGTTTCTTCCGGTTCTTCAGAATGTAATCGTTCTTGCGCTGGTTCAAAAAATCCTGTGCGGCCTCGACCATTCCGTAGAACGATGTCTCGGCCGTATTCGGAATATATGAAAAGACGGTATTGTCAGTATCGTTGTCGATTGCTTCGAGAACTGCAGGCAATATTAATTTACCAAGGTTTTTGCGTTCCTGATATATTTCTGCATCGCTTCCACGCGAAAAATAAATGCGTTCGAACGAACATGATCTTTTAACAGTTGGCGTAATGATTTCTTCTTCTGAAACCGTTCCGTTCTTTTTGATGATCAATGCATGTCCGGGTTGAAGTTCCTGGATTTTATCAAAGTCGAGGTTGAAAACCGTTTGAATTACCGGCCTTTCAGATGCTACAACCACAATCTCATCATCTTCGTAGAAGAACGCAGGCCGGATCCCCGCCGGATCCCTAAAAACAAACGCGTCGCCGTGACCGAACATTCCGCACATTGCGTAACCTCCATCCCAGCCTTTAGAAGCGCGTCGAAGTATTCTCTTTACGTCAAGCTTTTCTGCAATTACAGGCGAGGCTTCGCGTTTCGTTAGCCCGTTCACTTTACATTCATGATAAAGATCAGTGACTTCCTCGTCAAGGAAATGTCCAATTTTTTCCATCACAGTTACCGTATCCGCCATCTCTTTTGGATGTTGGCCTAGCTCCACCAGACTTTGGAAAAGCTCCGTGACATTTGTCATATTGAAATTTCCGGCAACAATCAGGTTTCGGTGCATCCAGTTGTTCTGACGCAAAAACGGGTGCACGCTTTCAATACTGTTTTTTCCGAATGTTCCATATCTGACATGTCCGAGGAAAACTTCACCGATATATGGAATATTAGATTTTTGAAGATCTACATCATCAACATATTCGGGATGTGACTTAAGTTCCTCGTTGATCCGGTCATTGATCTGTTTGAACACATCCTGAATAGCCTGTGGCGCATTCGACCTGACACGGCTGATGTACCGTTCACCCGGCTCAACATCCAATTTGATGCTTGCAAATCCGGCGCCGTCCTGGCCGCGGTTGTGCTGCTTTTCCATCAGCAGATACATTTTTTGTATGCCGTAAAAAGCCGTTCCGTATTTATCCTTGTAGTGCTGTAAAGGTTTCTTTAATCTTAAAAATGCAATACCACATTCATGGTGAAGTGCGTCGCTCATTGTTGTTGTTGTGTGTAGTTGTTATTTTTTTTGCCACGAATGCACCAATTAAAACACCTAAACTAATTTCGTGTTGATCCGTAGTTGTTTTTTGTGCCCACGAATTGCTCCGCCTGTTCTCAATGCTGCAGTCACTAATTTACCAAAATTTCGACAGTTGAAAAACATTTTTAATTTGTGAATTAGTGGCCAAACTATTTTAATTAAAAACGCCCCGTTTCCGAGGCGTACTTTTTCTATTCTAAATCAATTTCAAATTGTGTCAGCGCTTTAAACTGTTTCAGGCGGCTTCTGACTTCTTCTTTATCTAAGGCAACCATTCTATCGGTTCCGAACTTCTCCACACAAAATGATGCGAGGTTCGATCCGTAAATAATCGCGTTCTTCATATTGTCAAATGATACATTTTCGCTTTGCGTTATAAATCCGGCAAAACCTCCGGCAAATGTATCTCCGGCCCCTGTTGGATCAAAAACTTCTTCTAATGGCAATGCCGGGGCGAAAAAAACTTCTTTATTATGGAAAAGCAAAGCGCCGTGCTCACCTTTTTTGATGACAACATATTCAGGGCCCATCGTATGAATTTTCGCTGCAGCTTTCACTAATGAATATTCCCCAGATAATTGGCGGGCTTCTTCATCATTTATCGTGATCACATCAACGCGTTTGATTACGTCGAGCAGTTCAGTAAGTGCGCAATCCATCCAAAAGTTCATCGTATCGAGAACAACTAATTTCGGCTGCGCTTCCATTTGATCCAAAACGCTGCTTTGAACCAGTGGATGCAGGTTCCCGAGCATTACAACATCAGCATTTTTGAAGTTTTGTGGAACTTTCGGCTGAAAATCTGCAAGCGTGTTCAATTCAGTCACTAAAGTGTCACGAGAATTGAGGTCATTGTGATATCGTCCGCTCCAGAAGAAAGTTTTACCTCCTTTTACAATTTCAAGTCCAGTGATGTCAATATTTTTTGAGGTGAGCAAATCCAAATGTTCTTGCGGAAAATCATCACCGACAACCGAGACTATTGCTGATTGAAGATCAAAGAACGAAGCTGATAATCCGATATAAGTTGCGGCACCGCCCAAGATTTTATCTGTTTTTCCAAATGGTGTTTCGATGGCATCGAAGGCAACTGTTCCAACAATAAGTAATTTGTTCATCTACAGGTTTGAATTAAGCGGCAAAGATACTTTATAACTTTGGAAGTTGCAAAATTGGGCGGTTGTAAAGTTTTGCCAATTGAACAAATTAAGATCAGCGATTAAAGCATCTTCTGACCCTCAGTTTCATAAAAAGCATCGATGGAAAGCTCCTTCTGAGCAGATGCAAATACGGCAAGTTCGTCGCATCTTTCGTTTTGGACATGGTTGTTATGGCCTTTGATCCACTTGAAGTCGACCTGATGTTTCCTGTAAATCTTCAGGAACCGCATCCATAAATCAGGGTTTTTTTTGCCCGCAAATCCTTTCTTTTCCCATCCGAAAACCCACTTCTTCAAAACAGAATCGACCACATACTTTGAATCAGAAATCACCAGCACTTTTGTTCGCGAATTTTTGAGTTTTTCGAGGCCGACGATCACCGCAAGCAATTCCATCCTGTTATTGGTCGTTAATCGAAAACCTTCATAAAATTCTTTGCGATACGGTTTCCCGACCCATTCCATCACAACGCCATAACCGCCCGGACCGGGATTTCCTTTTGCGGCTCCGTCTGTATAAATATGTACATCGTGCATAGGAACTTTATTACAGGTGAAGCCTTTGCGCCGGCTCGTCAAGCAATTGCGTGATAATTCTGGGAAAATGTTCGTATTCTAGATCGTGGATTTTTTCGGCGATCTCTTGCTCGGAAGCACAGCCTTCAATAGATATTCGTTCTTGAAATATCAGGTCGCCGCTGTCATAATGTTCATCGACAAAGTGGATCGAAATACCACTTTCAGAATCCCCGCTTTCCAATACTGCGCGATGAACGTGGATGCCATACATTCCTCTTCCGCCATAGTTGGGTAAAAGAGCAGGATGAATATTGACGATCCTGTTTGGGAATGCCTTTATGATATTTGTAGGTATCTTCAACAAAAAACCCGCTAGCACAATCAAATTAGGTTTGTATTCATGAAGTTGATTTAGTACGGTTCCATCTTCAAAACCCTCTTTGGTAAAGAGTACTATCGGTACATCATGGGCGACTGCCTTATCCAGAACACCTGCTTTAGGGTTGTTTGTAAACACAGCCGCAACAGTCGCAATAGCGCTGTTTTTAAAGTGTCGGATGATGTTTTCCGCATTAGAACCGGCTCCAGAAGCGAACAGCACAATGTGTTTCATTTTGCTAATTATTTAGTTGTACAAAACAAAGGATAAATTATGATAATATATAATTTAGCTCACCATTGTAAAATATATTTTCTAAATTAGTAGTCATATTTCCGAACAATAGGGTGGTTTTAAAATAAGTTTTTTATTTTTGCCAACAAATTTAAATTTAAAAATTAAAGATTATGTCAGACATTGCATCAAGAGTAAAGGCTATTATCGTAGACAAACTAGGCGTTGACGAAAACGAAGTTGTAACAGAAGCAAGCTTCACAAATGATTTAGGGGCTGATTCACTAGACACGGTTGAGCTTATTATGGAGTTTGAGAAAGAATTTGACATCCAGATTCCAGACGACCAGGCAGAAAATATTGCTACTGTTGGCCAGGCGATTTCTTACATAGAAGAAGCAAAGAAATAATAATATTTGCACCCGTAACCGCTAAGAGTACGGGTGTTATTATTTTAAATCACAAGCGTGATTGAATCTCAATCATTTGGATAATAATATGATACCTGTGTCTTTTTAGAAAATTAAAAAAGCATAGGTATTATTAGTTTAAATTCACAACTAATATAGATATATGGAATTAAGGCGGGTTGTTGTAACGGGTTTAGGTGCGCTTACGCCCATCGGAAACAATATCGAGCAATATTGGGCCAGCCTAATTGAAGGTGTCAGTGGAGCTGCTGCGATCACATATTATGATACCGAAAAACATAAGACAAAATTCGCTTGCGAAGTCAAGAACTTCAATATCGAGGATTTTATGGATCGGAAGGAGGCGCGTCGTATGGACAAATTTGCTCAATACGCTGTTGCTGCCAGCGATGAAGCCATTAAAGACGCCGGACTTACAGATGACAATGTCGATAAATATCGGGTTGGCGTAATCTGGGGCGCGGGAATCGGCGGACTCGAAACTTTCCAGGACGAGGTGATTTACTACGCTAAAGGCGATGGAACTCCAAAATTCAATCCTTTTTTTATACCGAAAATGATTGCCGATATAGCACCAGCGCATATTTCGATGCGTAATGGTTATATGGGTCCAAATTATACTACTGTTTCTGCTTGTGCATCGTCAGCAAATGCGCTGATCGATGCATTTAATTATATCCGGTTGGGAATGTGCGACGTCATTATTTCCGGCGGATCTGAAGCTGCAATTACGATTGCAGGTATGGGCGGATTTAATTCAATGCACGCACTTTCAACCCGTAATGAAACTCCGGAAACGGCCTCACGTCCATTTGATGCCACACGTGATGGATTCGTACTTGGCGAAGGTGCAGGAGCTTTGGTTCTTGAAGACTATGAGCATGCGAAAGCACGTGGAGCAAAAATATATTGTGAAATTGGAGGCGGCGGAATGTCCTCAGATGCTTATCACCTGACGGCACCACATCCGGAAGGAATTGGTGTGATTGCAGTAATGACAAACACGTTGCGCGATGCTGGAATGAAACCTGAAGATGTTGATCACATTAACACACACGGAACCTCTACTCCGCTTGGCGATGTCGCCGAACTTAAAGCTATTAGTGCTGTCTTTGGTGATCATGCCAAAAACATCAATATCAATTCAACCAAATCGATGACAGGCCATTTGCTTGGAGCTGCCGGTGCAATTGAAGCGATTGCGTCAATATTGGCATTGAACCATGGAATCGTTCCGCCAACGATCAATCACAATGTTGTTGATGAAAACATCGATCCAGGATTGAACCTGACACTGAACAAAGCCCAAAAAAGAGAGATGAAAGTTGCGATGAGCAACACCTTCGGTTTCGGCGGACACAATGCTTGTGTTTTGTTTAAAAAACTTGATTCATAACCGACAATGCAATTCCTAAAGAAAATATTCACCAAATCCCGTGCTCAAGAAGGCGGGATTTTTTTTAATGAATTGCAGGAAATACTTGGGTTTTCCGCCGTGAATCTGGCTATTTACGAAAAAGCCTTTACGCATCGATCGTCAAATATTACTGATATCAATGGAATCCCGGTCAATTATGAACGTCTTGAGTTTTTAGGAGATGCAATGCTAAGCGCTGTAATTGCAGCCCATTTGTTCGAAAAAGCACCTGCTGGCGATGAAGGTTACCTCACCAAGATGCGGTCAAAAATCGTAAGTCGGGAACATTTAAACGAACTCGGGCGCGATTTGAATCTAATCCGGTTTATCCAGAGTAAAGTTCCTACTACCAACTTTGGCGAAAATATCCATGGAAATGTTTTTGAAGCTTTGGTCGGCGCAATCTATCTTGACCGCGGCTACTCTTATTGCGAAAAATTCATCCAAAAACGAGTCGTGGAACCTTATGTTGACATTGCGCGACTCGAAGGAAAAGTTATCAGTTACAAAAGCCTGCTGATTGAATGGTGTCAAAAGGAAAAGAAGACTTTTCACTATGATGTCTTTGAAGATAACGGAATTGACGGCCAACGATTATACGGAGTTAGGCTCAGCCTTGATGGAAAAGTAATCGCAAAGGCTCGTGCAACCTCTAAGAAGAAAGCGGAGGAAAAAGCATCGCAGCGTGCCTACTTTGCATTTCAGGAACAAATTAACAATAAGTAGGTAACATTCATCAAAACTATAACGTTTTCGTTGATAAATAAACGTTAACCGGATTTTCGAATAGAATTTTATGGTACAGAAATGCTATCTTTACATCTTATTTTATTCAAATGGCGGTTTACAAGTTGCATCTTGACGAATTTGATGAAGTCGATTACCAGCTTATAGCTATCCACACTTCTCTTGAAGATTACCGGTTGGCATACTACCTGAACCAAAATCTTCCCATCCTTCTAAGCAAAAGCAGAGACGAAATCCAGATTAGCATCAAGGAAGGTGCGACATCGTTTTCGAGATTCGTCTATGAAAATGCGGAGGACAACAGCAACTGGAACCTGATCCAAAATAAGAATGAAGTGCTCTTACGTCAGAATGATACTGCAGGCGGATTATTTTTTGAGACGACATATGATGTCGCTACCAAGGTTTATTTACTGCCTGAATTTAAAAAGGTAGATTACTTCCTGAAAGTCGAAAATCATCAGCTGCCATTTGAACAAATCACCGAAAACATAAATACAATTCCGCGTATCTCAACTGTATACCGTGTTGATATCGCGAAAATAAAATCCAAAAACAATTTAATTTTTTAAATGCCAATGTCAACGAATAAGAAAACTAAAATTGTAGCCACATTAGGACCTGCCTGCAGTACTCGGGAAGTCCTTAAGGATATGATCGATGCAGGTGTGAACGTATTTCGAGTCAATTTTTCGCATGCCGATTATGATGACGTTAAAGAAAAAATCGATATGATCCGTTCGTTAAACGACGAGTTCGGTTACACCACTTCAATATTAGCGGATTTACAAGGCCCGAAATTACGTGTTGGGGTAATGAAGGAAGATGTTGTCGTTCATAAAGGCGACCTCATCACATTTACGACTGCTGAAGATATTCCGGGAACAGCTGAGAAAGTTTATATGAATTACAAGGAATTTCCCTGTGATGTAAATCCGGGCGAGAAAATTTTGCTCGATGATGGAAAACTTATGTTTGAAGTTGTTGAAACAAATCGCACAACTGAAGTAATTGCCCGTGTTGTTCAAGGCGGCCCGCTGAAATCAAAAAAAGGGGTCAACTTGCCCAACACAAAAGTTTCGCTTCCGGCATTGACTCCGAAAGACATTAAAGACGCCATATTTGCAATAAGCCAAAAAGTGGATTGGATGGCGCTCTCTTTTGTACGGACACCGAAAGATCTGGAAGAATTGCAAGACCTTATTGCCGAACATTCCGATCACAAAATCCCTATTATCGCAAAAATTGAAAAGCCTGAAGCGGTCGAAAATATTGATAAGATTGTGGCTTTTTGCGACGGTCTGATGGTTGCTCGTGGTGATTTAGGTGTGGAAGTTCCGGCGCATGAAGTTCCGTTGATCCAGAAAAAGCTGGTCAACAGAGCCAAAACTGCCCGAATCCCGGTAATTATTGCGACCCAAATGATGGAAACGATGATTACAAGCCTTACTCCAACACGTGCCGAAGTAAATGACGTGGCCAACTCGGTTATGGATGGTGCCGATGCCGTAATGCTTTCCGGAGAAACTTCAGTTGGTAATTATCCGGTTCAGGTTATCGAAAAAATGACCCAAATCATTGAAGCGGTTGAAGATTCTCCGCTGATACTTGTTCCGCAAAACACTCCTCAGGTTAGGACAAAACGGTTCATTACCAAAACGATCTGTCATCATGCTGCCGCAATGGCAAACGTGATTAAGGCAAAAGCAATATGTACGTTGACGAACAGCGGTTATACAGCTTTTCAGATTTCTGCATGGCGCCCGCAAGCGCATATTCTGGTCTTTACATCAAACAAGCGGATCATGACCCAATTGAATCTTCTATGGGGTGTAAAATCGTTCTATTATGATAAGTTTGTCAGTACTGACGAAACTGTGACGCATATCAACGAAATTGCAAAAGAAAGCGGGCTCGTCCATAAAGGCGACTTTTTAATCAATCTTGCTGCGATGCCGGTTACTGATAAGGGAATGGTTAACACGCTTCGTGTTTCTGAAATAGAATAATTAAAAATATGCTGTTGTTTAAAATCCGCTATCACCAGCGGATTTTTTTTTAGAAGTCGAACTTCAATTGTACTGCTACTGTCTTTTTGACTTCCGTATTTAGGTTGCTTAGTGAGATTCCGAGCAATCGAACAGAATCTTTCATCCGTTCCTGGTAAAGTAACTCTTTTGCAGCCTCGAGCATCAATGATTTGTCGGATATGTAATATTGCAGCGTCTTGCTTCGCGTCTGCATCGTAAAGTCACTGTATTTGATCTTGAGCGTTATTGTCTTTCCCGCGACATTGTAGCGCTGCAGGCGGCGTTCGAGTTCGCCGGCAATAATTTCAAGCTTTTCGAGCATAAAAATTTCTGAAGTAAGATTTTCATCAAAAGTATGTTCGGTTGCGACCGATTTTGCAATACGTTCGGGTTTAACCTCACTATTGTGGATGCCACGCACGATGTAATAATAATATGAACCCGATTTTCCGAAATGCCTTTCAAGAAATTCAAGCGGTTTTTCCTTTAGGTCTTTTCCGGTGAAGATACCGAGCTGGTACATTTTTTCGGTTGTCACTTTTCCGACACCATAAAACTTTTTGACCGGAAGGTCTTCAAGGAACTGAATAACCTCATCAGGATTTACCGTCTTCTGACCATTGGGCTTATTAAAGTCGGAAGCTACTTTTGCAACAAACTTATTAATTGAAATTCCCGCTGAAGCTGTCAGCCCGACCTCATCAAAGATCCGTTGCCGTATTTCAGCGGCTATCAAGGTTGCACTTGCGATTCCTTTTTTGTTTTGTGTTACATCCAAATAGGCTTCGTCAAGTGAAAGCGGCTCGACCAAATCGGTATATTCAAGAAATATTTTGCGGATTTTCTGTGAGATTTCCTTGTATCGGTCAAAACGCGGCCGGACGAAAATCAAATCCGGGCAATATTTTTTTGCCAATACGCCACTGATTGCACTTCGTACGCCAAAAGGCCTTGCTTCATAACTTGCCGCCGCTACGACTCCGCGGTTTTCAGAACCTCCTACTGCAATCGGTTTTCCACGTAGCTCGGGATTGTCCATTTGTTCTACGGAAGCATAAAACGCATCCATATCAACGTGGATGATTTTTCGTTGGAAGACCATTTCCTCCATTATTGGGCCTTTAAAATTTCTGCTGCAGGTACCGGCTTCTCTCTTTTCTCGGTCGGGAAGAAGAAACTAAATGGTTTAGATTTGAAATGCTTAAAAACAGAAACAATTACGAAACGCAACTCCGAAAGCGCAATATTGCGGGAACGGAATGCGAGTCCGAGCGATAAACTGAAACTTACCATAAAGTTCACCAGACCTATGATCACAATTCCGATCATGCTCCAAGTAAGCAAAGAGGTACTAACCAAAAAATTTCCGCCGTAAAGTCCGAGCGCCAAATTCCCGCTTGCAAAAGTTATGTGCCGAACATCAATGTTGAGTCCGAGGAACAAACCAACCGAACCTGTTGTTCCCATAAACACGCCGAACCAAAAATTAGAGATGACGCCCGCACTGCGTTTTTCATAGATCTTCGACAGTTTTTGCGTGCGATTCCTACCGATGCTCTTCTTTAGCAACGGATGTTCCTGGATCCGATAGTATACTTGCCCGTGCTTGTCCCGGTTTGCGATTCCGCCTGAAATAATTCCCGACAAGAACAGGTAAATCCCGGCAATTGCAGCATGAAGCACAGCTGGAGAATGCACCGGACTTTGATCGCTGATCAAATTATGCCATTTAGAAGCTCCCAGATTATATTGAATTACAGAATCAATTACCCAAACCAACAGCAACGGAACCGAAAATGCAGTAATTACATTACCTACAAATGCAATAAGCTGCGATCTAAAAACGCGTGCAAAAAGAACTGCAAAATCGGCATACCGCTCGCCGCTTTTTCCTTGCCGGCGCGTTCCCGCCTCGAGTGCTTTTACAAGTGCGGCCGCAGTCATCGCCGGCTGTTTTGTTGCCAATGTAAATCCGAGCAAATAAATTGTAATGAACCCGAATGCGTAATTCATGCTGTACAGGAACGCATGTCCGAAATAGCTCGTATCGACCTTTGAAAGCAGAATCTTGAATATACAGCAGAAGCCGACAATCACGCCGCCACCCAAAGCCGATTTCAACATCTTGTAATACTCGCGCCTGCCTTCGGTTATGTAATTTTCCCCAGTTTTAGCCGTGTGTTGCGTAATTTCAAACGAAAGTAACTGGGTACTTTCTAATATAAACTTGCGTACATTATTCTTGTAGCAATTGTACTGGATCAGTTGCAGAGCAAGGCTGATGCTGTTTTTCTTTTTGTCTTCTTCGCGTTCTACCACGAGTAGCGGCAACAAGACTTTGAGGCGGTCCAATTGTTGCCGAATCTTCAAAAGATTTTGGTTTACCCGCAATGATATTCCGTATTTGCTGCTATTGGCGAACGCCTTGTCCACGAATTCCTCGCACTGCTTGTGCAACACAAGTAGCTGTCGATAGGATTCGTTGTATGCTATAAATTTTTGATTAGAAGTCCGAATGTGTTCTTCAACCTGAATCAATTCAACTTCGAATGCGGTAAATGGACTTTCAAGATCGTCAAATTCGGGAACCATTTTTATAACATCCGTTTCCATGGCGCGGCCGCTGATTCTTTGTGTGATCAGGCTCATGGCGAGAAGCAATTCTGAAAGTGGCGAATTCGGTTCGGCCGATCCGTACATAGATGAAAACCGCAGCACATCATATAATTCTTCCAATTGCGAAAATGGAATCTTTTTGATCCAGATTATATCTGATGCCAGATAGAACACTTGGTTAAGTACATATTCCAAACGATCTTTCTGCGGCTGATTCGGCAGCACCTTGGCATAAAGCCGACTTCGGACTTCATAGAAAAAATTGACATCCTGCAGGATTGCCGCATCCGATAAAAATTTGTTGAATTTCTTGTGATGAAGGATGTTGCGAAGGTAACTTGCGAATTTTTGTGCGCAATCGCTATTGCCTTTCAAAAAGTCGATCAGTTCCTGAATATCAACCTTCCGCACTGTCTTGGGCTTTGCCGGACGAAGCCGACGCACAAGTTCTATAAGAACATCAAGATTGTCATCGCTGCTTTGCCACGACAGGTCATCGCTGCAAAATTGTACGATTAATTGTGTTGCAGTAACTTTTGCTTTGCCAAATTTAGGAAAAACCATTTTCTGTCTTT
>DASVRQ010000062.1:0-54692 GCA_036388535.1 Flavobacterium sp.
GATTTCAATTTGAACAAGGTGAAATCAACTTCTACAGTTGCTCTGTACAATTTCTCGAAGGCGACATCAACACGCACTATGACTGGACCGCCGACGTGATGAACGAAGATTGGGATCCGCGCAAAGCGAAAGAAAAAATAGTAGCTGCGCCAAATAAGATGATTTGCGACACATTGTTGGAGCAGGACATATTCGCAGGTGTTGGAAATATAATAAAGAATGAAATTTTGTATCGTGTTGGCGTACATCCAGAATCGCTAACGGGAAGCGTACCTGAAGAACAGGTGAATTCACTGATCGATGAATCCGTCATATACAGCTTTCAATTTCTTGAATGGAAAAAGCAATACGAGCTTAAGAAGCATTGGCTTGCCCATGCAAAAAAAACATGTTTGCGCTGCGACCTTCCCTTTCACAAGAAGCAGACTGGTGTAAAAAAACGGCGAAGCTTTTATTGCGAAAATTGCCAAAAGTTATATATATGAAGCAGGCGAACTTTCATATCGGAACTTCAAGTTATACCAACGGCGAATGGCAAGGTGTTTTTTACCCTCAGGATCTCGCCCGGGGTAAATGGTTCGAGTATTATTGCGAACATTTTGACACATATGAGATAAACAGCACGTTCTATAAAAATCCGACCGTCAGAACAATGCAGAACTGGTATAAAAAGGCCCCGGGAGGATTCCGTTTCTCGGTTAAAGCACCTAAAGCAATTACGCACGAAAAAAAATTTGTTGATTGCATCGCGGAACTTGATAGCTTTTATGAAGTCACCAGTGAAGCACTTGGCGATAAACTGGCATGCATCCTTTTCCAGCTTCCGCCGAGCTTTGATTTCACGTCAGATCGGCTTGACCGCATAATAGAAAGCCTCAATACAAACTTCACCAACGTGATCGAGTTTCGGAACAGGAGTTGGTGGGCCGATGAGGTTGGCAATATCTTCAAACAAAATCAACTGCCGTTCTGCAACGTGTCGTATCCTGGTTTACCCGATGCAGTCGTCTCAACAAGCGACGTCGCATATGTTCGGTTGCACGGCGATCAACGACTGTTCTATTCAGGATATGACTATGATTATTTGAAGCAAATGTACCTCCGGCTTAAAGCCGATAATTGCAAGGACATCTTTATCTATTTCAACAATACCGCGAATGTTGAAGGTATCAGGAATGCGGTTTTGATGCAGAAAATAGTATCGGAAGAAGATGCGCCACCCTTAATCCATTGATTTGCAAGTGTAAAAATTTGTCAAATTTAACATCGGTCGAATTTATTAGATTGTTAAAAAGTTATAGCTTTACTCCTTCCAAAAAATGAAAGAGAAAAAATTGAAAAAAGATAATGAAAGGTTCAGGTTCCCTAAAACCCCAACGGGAGTTGAAGGACTTGACGAAATTACTGAAGGCGGATTCCCTTCCGGACGGCCCACGCTTATTTGTGGTAGCGCCGGTTGCGGGAAAACTTTGCTTTCGATGCAGTTCCTTATTAAGGGTATAACTGATTATAACGAGCCGGGCGTCTTCATGTCGTTTGAAGAGCCGAGCGACGATCTAACGCTCAATGTGAAATCTTTGGGATTTGACCTTGAAAGATTAAAAGCCGAGAAGAAACTTGTGGTCGACCATGTACGCGTTGAACGGTCTGAAATTGAAGAAGCCGGAGAATACGATCTTGAGGGTTTATTTATCCGCTTGAACCATGCAATTGACACCGTAAAGGCAAAACGGGTTGTATTGGATACGATCGAATCCCTTTTTGCCGGATTAGACAATCAGGCTGTTCTGCGAGCCGAAATACGACGCTTGTTCCACTGGCTTAAGAATAAAGGTGTGACGGCAGTAATTACCGGCGAACGTGGCGAAGCAACGCTGACGCGGCAAGGCCTCGAAGAATATGTGTCTGATTGCGTGATCGTACTTGATCACCGCGTCACAGAACAAGTATCGACCAGGCGTTTACGGATCGTCAAATATCGCGGTTCGACGCATGGAACTAATGAATATCCGTTTTTGATCGATGAAGATGGAATTTCGGTGTTACCGATTACCTCGCTAAAACTTGACAATGAAGTTTCTTCCGAGATCGTCCCGACAGGTGTTCCCGGGCTTGATGATATGTTCGATCTTGGCGGATTGTTCCGTGGCAGTAATATCCTTATTTCAGGGACGGCGGGAACTGCTAAAACAACAATTGCTTCCTATTTTGCATTGGCACAGTGTCAGAATAATGAGCGTACTGTATTCTTCGCATTTGAAGAATCTCCGCAACAGCTTATACGGAATATGCAAACTATAGGAATCGATCTTGCAAAGTATGTCAAAAGCGGACTGCTTCAGATTCATTCAACACGGCCGTCGTTAAACGGGCTTGAGCTTCACTTACTGACATTACGAAAGCTGATCAGAGATTTCAAGCCAACCACGATAATTATTGATCCGATCAGCAACCTGATCACTGTAGGCAGCGAACATGAGGTGCGCTCGATGCTAGTGCGCTTGATCGACATGCTGAAACTGCATAATATCACGGCATTCTTTACGTCATTAAATCCGCAAAACGACCCGTTATCGGGAAAACTTCCTGATGATTCGGTTTCATCACTTGTTGACACCTGGATCACGGTCCGGGACATCGAAGGCAGAGGCGAAAGAAACCGCGGTATTTACATTATAAAATCTCGCGGAATGGGACATTCCAATAAAGTCCGCGAGTTCGTGATCGCCTCAACCGGAATTCAGATTCTTGATGTGGAGCTTGGACCAGAAGGAATCCTGACAGGCGCTGCAAGGCTTGCTAATGAAATAACAAAGAAAACAACAAAGTTAAAACTTGAAACAGAACTCAACCGAAAAGACCGTGAGATCGAACGCAAGCGAAAAGTGCTGGAAGCCAACATAGAAGCACTACGAAACGAGTTCGAATCGGTTCAGGAAGAGCTTAGTATTTTAAGGACGACAGAAGAGATGGAAAGCAATTTAAGGTCGGGCAACGCCAACAAAAAAGAATAAAGCAATGAACAAACAACCCGCAGAGTGGCAATTGATGTTGTATATAGCAGGCCAGACACCAAAATCGATAAAAGCATTAAACAATTTGAAAAATCTTGCGGAAACTCATCTTGCAGGTAAATATTCAATTGAGATCATCGACCTTTTGGTAAATCCACAACTAGCTGAAGGCGACCAAATTCTTGCTGTGCCAACACTGGTACGTAAGTTTCCGGAACCAATACGTAAAATCATCGGTGACCTGTCAAATGAAGAACGTGTTCTTGTTGGACTTAACATTAAACCCTTAATCGTAATCTAATTGGAAAATAGCCAAGTGCGTTCAACAGAAGCAGAAAAATATAAGTTTATATTGTTTACCTCAGGTATGTCGGGAAAATCCGTGACTGCCATCGAAAATCTGCGTAAAATCTGTGACCGCCATCTGCAAGGAATCTGTGATATTCAAATTGTAGATTTAAGCCGTGATAATCATCTTGCGGCTGAGCATCAAATTATTGCAATTCCGACGCTTATTAAAACAAATCCTGATCCGCCACGGATGATACTGGGTGACCTTTCGGATACGGAAAAAGTCCTTCGAATACTAGAAATCAATTGATATATTTTGGAATTACAAAAAATACAGACTGAGGATCTTCGGGCAGAAATTGAAGAGCTAAAGCACCAACTTTATGAAGCTAACAGCATTATCGATGCGATTAAAGACGGATCGGTTGACGCCCTTGTGCTCAACAAAGATGGCAAACCACATGTTTATTCAATCGAAAGCGCGGATTACACCTATCGTATATTGATCGAAAAATTTGGCGAAGGAGCCTTGAGTATTTCAGATGATGGATTGATCTTGTATTGCAATGAATACTTTTCTAAACTAATTGATATTCCGGCGAATCAGATAACAGGCACGTTTTTTCATTCTTACGTAGACTCGGTTACCGACTTCCAGCTTCTCAAGATCGCCTTGCAAGATGGTCCGAGTAAAGGTGAAATCGTATTGAACATCAACGGTCGAAAATTACATGTGTATGTTTCCCTTACCGATCTAAAACCTAATGTAGCAGCGATCGGTGTTGTAATAACCGACCTGACCGAAAAACGAAAGCATCAGGAAGCCTTGGTGCAACATCAGGTGCAGCTTGAAGCAAAAGTGAATGAACTGCATCAGACAAATACTAATCTTGAAGAATTCATCCATGTGATTTCGCATGATATCAAAGAACCAATTCGGAAGCTCATCACCTATACTTCTTATTTCGCAAGCAATAAGCTTCCGGGAATGACAAGCGCCGAGCAAAATAGCCTTTCAATCATAAATTCTTCTTCGTTACGTTTGAATTCGCTTGTAGATGACCTTGTTAAATATGCGTTTATTGCAACAAAAGCTGAAGAAACTGAAGTCTGTCTGGAAGCCGTGCTTCAGGATGTACTTGAGGATCTGGAACTGATGATCACCGAAAATAATGCTGTGATTAAATGGGATGCTTTACCGAAAGTATTTGGATCAAGGGTTCAGATGAGACAATTATTTGCGAATCTGCTGGTCAATGCGATCAAATACAGCAAAGACGAAATGGCTCCTGAAATCAACATTACTGCAGAAAATATTCGAGGGCCGATAGCGAATCTAAAAGGTGGAAACTTTCATAAGATTGCAGTTTCTGATAATGGGATCGGGATGGATTCCCGTTACCTTGCAAAAATTTTTACCATCTTTCAGCGGCTGCACATGAGAAATGAGTATTCGGGCAACGGTATTGGACTTTCCATCTGTAAAAAAATAATGGAAAATCATTCCGGAAAAATAGCTGTCGAAAGTTCGTCCGAAGGCAGTACATTTATACTATATTTTCCAATTCCAAGTAGCTAATGATGAATCCGAACAACCTGCATATTGTGATTGCCGAAGATGATCCTGATGATGGTGAACTCATATTCGAAAGCTTTTCAAAACACCAGTCATTTGAACGCATCGACGTAGTTGAAAACGGACAGGAGCTTTTGGATTACCTCAATGGAAGCGAGCAAAAACCGGATCTGATACTCACTGATATCAATATGCCGGTCTTAAGCGGAATTGAAGCACTGGAAGTCATTTGCAGCGATGAATCATTGGCGAAAATCCCCACATTTGTCTATTCAACGTCAATAAATCCGGTTTATGAAGTACGCTGTATGCAACTTGGCACCCGAGGTTTTATCATCAAGCCATTCAAGTTGAAGGAATTTGATGAAATTCCGAGCAAAATACTTAATATCTTGGCTAAGGAAGAATAAATTCAATTGCGATATAAATTGCAACTGCTGGAATTTAACGTAAATCCTGTAAATATCTTTGGAAAATTACTTGTAAATTGGAATAAGAAAATTTCCTATGAGCAAGCATCAGATCCATATCGGGACCTCAGGATGGCATTATAAACATTGGCGTGGGACTTTTTATCCTGAAGGAACCAAAGCATCTGAACAGTTTCCGTATTATCAGAAATTCTTTTCAACGGTCGAACTCAACAATCCTTTCTACAGGTTGCCTTCTAAGGAAACCTTCACAACCTGGAAAGAGTCCGTTGCCCCCGATTTTACCTTCGCTGTAAAAGCCAGCAGATATATCACGCACATGAAATATCTTAAAGATCCTGAAGAGACACTTCATGATTTTATGGAAAACGTAGTTTACCTGGGAGAAAAATTGGGCGTGATATTGTTCCAGTTGCCTCCGGGATGGAAAGTTAATATCGAAAGGCTACAGCAATTTTTAGACAAACTACCGCCAAGCTTTCGCTATGTGTTCGAATTCAGGAACGAGACTTGGTATTCGACGGAAGTTTTCGATTTACTGCGCAGACACAACTGCGCCTTCTGCATCTACGAACTTGCAGGTCATATTACTCCTTTTGAAGTTACTGCCGATTTTATTTATGTGCGGTTGCACGGACCGGGAAATAAATATCAGGGAAGTTATTCTGACTATGATTTGAGAGAGTGGGCAGCAACCTGCAAGAGTTGGGCAACTACAAAAGAGGTATACGTATACTTTGACAATGACGAACAAGGATTTGCAGCCTTTAACGCGATTCGGTTGCAGGAACTTGTAACATAAAAAACGCGAATGTTACTTCGCGTTATTTGAATCTTATGATTGTGGATCGGCAGGTTTGCCTGGGCTGTGACCGTCATGAACCTCACGCTCGGCTTCACTGAAGCCACTTCCTGTTGTATCGTTACTTCGGAACTTCGGGTCATCGGCATCGTAGAAAGTATTATCAACCGGATTTACATCAGGCGGTAAATGACTTTCGTCTTCAAAATTGTTATTCTTCGACTTGTTTTCCATGGTGCGAATAATGCATTCCGCCTGATGCTGCCATTTTTGGCATAGCTTTTCGTGCGGAAGTTCGTGATTTTAATTCTTCTTTTTCTTTTGCCAAAGCTTCCTGGATCGTTGCGACCACGCCTTTGTAAACATCGCTTAATGCAACAATGAAATCACCTTCACGAGCAATGGCTAAAGCTTTTTTGATAGCTTCATTTTCCTGCGGAACTATTTCGTAAGTGATATCTTCCCGACCGGATTGACGGATACCTTCGAGTAACAATTCATTGATTTTGTCTTCAGAACGGTCTCTCAAGCTATGCTCTTGACGGATGATGATATGATCGAACATTCTGCATGCAATACGGGCGCATTCGCGGATATCTTCATCACGCCGGTCACCGATGCCTGAGATGATCCCAATCTTACGGGTTGCTTCCATATTTGAAATGTAATCTTCCACGGCCGCATATCCATGTGGATTGTGCGCGTAATCAACCAATACCTTAAATTTTTCAAATTCAAATAGGTTGAGTCGGCCCGGGGTTTGTTCGAACGATGGAGTAAATTCCCGAATTGAAGTTCGGATATCCTCTATCGAAAATCCCCAGGAATATGCTGCAAGTGCGGCCGCCAATGCGTTTGCCACCATAAATTTACATTGTCCGTTGCACGCAAGCGGAATGTTTTTGACATCTTCTATGCGAATTTTTTCATTGCCTTTAATAATTGAAGCATAACCATTTTCGAAAACTGCTACAGGTTTTCCGGATGCCAACTGTTCTTGTATAAGCGGATTATTTTCGTCCATACTGAAATAGGCGACATTGCAAACCAGCTCACCCCCTATTTTGACGCAATTAGCATCATCGGCATTTAAAATTGCCCAGCCATCTTTTTTGACACTTCTTGCTACTACAGCTTTTACGTTTGCAAGATCTTCAAGAGTGTTGATGTCGTTCAATCCTAAGTGATCTTCTTTGATGTTTGTAATGATCCCGACATCACACTTGTCATACATCAATCCGGAACGCAATAATCCGCCTCGTGCCGTCTCAAGTACAGCAAATTCAACTGTCGGATCACCAAGGATGACTCCTGCACTTAACGGGCCGGTTGTATCTCCTTCCTCTATAAGATAATCATCGATATAAATTCCGTCGGTCGTAGTGTATCCGGTTACAAAGCCACTTGTCTTAGCCATATGAGCTAAAAGTCGCGTTGTGGTAGTTTTTCCGTTTGTTCCTGTTACTCCAATAATTGGGATCCTGCTCGGTTTTCCTGGCGGATAAAGATAATCTACAACTGCAGCAGCAACGTTCCTTGGCGTTCCTTCGGACGGAGCCAAATGCATCCTAAATCCTGGAGCAGCGTTTACCTCAAGTACGACACCACCAATTTTTTTGATCGGTTCACTCAGGTTCTGTGCCATTATATCGATTCCGCAAACATCAAGTCCGATTACTTTGGCAATCCGTTGTGCCATAAAAATATTTTCAGGGTGAACTTCGTCAGTAACATCCACCGCAGTGCCGCCTGTGCTAAGATTTGCGGTGGACCTTAGGTAGACGATATCTCCTTCGAATGGAACATGATCCAATGTAAATCCGTTTTTCTCCAGAAGTTGCTCCGAATCACGGTTAACGGAAAGTTTTGTTAATACATTTTCATGTCCGGCACCTCTTCTAGGATCTTGATTTTCGTTGTCAATCAATTCGCTTATTGTCGATTTTCCGTCACCTTTTACATGTGCCGGTATACGTTTCGCAGCAGCAACAAACTTTCCGTCTATCACTAGTAAACGGAAATCAAATCCTTCAACATATTTTTCGACCAAGACGTGCTTGCTGAATAATTTTGCACTTTGGAAACCTTCAAGTGCTTGTTCCCAACTGTTTATATTAATCGTAATTCCTTTTCCCTGGTTCGCGTTCAGCGGCTTTGTAACTAAAGGATAGCCTGTTTTTGAAACAAGCTGCTTGAACTCAGCTTCGCTATAACACAATCCGCCTTTTGCTACCGGAATTTTGGCGCTTGCCAACAGTTTTTTGGTGTGTTCTTTATCGCTCGCAGCATCGGTGGCCATCGAGCTGGTATTACCGGTTATTGTCGCTTGAAACTTTTTTTGGTTTGCTCCGTAACCTAACTGGACTATTGAATTGTCACCGGTACGTTTAAATGGTATTCCGCGTTTCTTTGCTTCATCAACGATACTTTTGGTACTTGGTCCAAATTCATGTTTCCTATAAAGCCTTTTCAGTTCTTCGATTTCAGGACTAACATCAAAAGGTTCGCCTTTACTCAGTGCATCCACTATTCGAAAGGCTGCCTGCCCTGCGAACAAGCCGCATTCTTCAACTGAATATGCGAACACTACGTTATATACCCCCTTTTCGGATGTTCCGCGAGTACGGCCATACCCTGTTTCCATTCCGGCCATTGTCTGAATCTCAAGAGCTACGTGCTCCATGACGTGACCCAGCCAGGTTCCACGCTCAAGGCGGATCAGGAAACCACCACGCACTCCTTCAGAGCATTCATGTCTTACAAGGCCCGGAAGCATTTCTTGTAATCGTTCCTTAAATCCTGGCAATTTGTCGGTTGGGAATTTTTCCATTTCTTCCAGATCTAATCGAATCTGGATAAGATGTTGACGGTAGTTACTCCAGACATTCGGTCCGCGTAAAACCTGTGTTTTTAAGATTTTCATAGTTAGGTTATATATGAGCCCGGGGAAACTCACGGGATTTCCAAAGATGGGATTAATAGGAAAATCCCTTATTACACTATTAATTTGAAATTTTGCATTTTAATAATAAGGAAATAGTGTAAATTTTTTCTGATAAATTATAAGCAGAGAAATCAGTTCGAGGATTAATTTTACGATCAGACAAAATCTAACATATATGAAATTACGAGGAAAACTGATTATCATAGGTGGTGCCGAAGACAAAGGAGATTCCCATGACAATGAAACCGAATTTGCCGAAGACGGTATTTTACGGCGTATAGTGGATGAATCACTACATAAAGAAGATTCACGTATCGAAATTGTAACATCTGCCTCGCGGATTCCTCACGATGTTGGCGACGACTACATTAAAGCTTTCGCAAAATTGAAAGCTAAGAATACCGGGTACTTCGTGATGGAGACACGTGAAGATGCCGCCAATCCTGAAAATTTAGCACGATTAGAAGCTGCAGATGTTGTGTTTTTTACCGGTGGCGACCAATTAAGGCTTACATCGATACTGGGCGGAACTCCATTTTATTATTTAATGTACAAAAAGCTGGAAACCGAAGACTTTATATACGCAGGAACCTCTGCAGGAGCAGCTGCGGCGTCTGACAATATGGTAATGCGCGGAAGTAGCACTGATGCGATCACCAAAGGTGAAGTCAAGACATCAGCTGGATTTGGATTAATAGAGGATGTATTGTTTGATACACATTTCATTGCCAGAGGAAGAATCGGCAGATTATTTCAGCTTATTGTAAGCAATCCGAAAGTGCTTGGAGTCGGATTAGAAGAGAACTCAGCGTTGCTGATTACCAGCGATTATAAGATGGAAGCAATTGGTCCCGGAATGTGTATTCTTATTGACGGCCGTTTCATCAAAAACACGAATCTTCTTGATATTAAAGAAGGCGTACCGTTATCGATCGACAATTTTATTCTGCATGTAATGAGTAAAACGGACGTCTATGACCTAAAGGAACGTCAACTGACAATTATTACTCCTGAGGAATGCAGATTGTAACAGAGTAATTTGCAAATATTAATTTGTGATATTTTGATTGTAATTGTATAAGAATTCCATATTTGATTAACTATAAATTTACAATACTAATTTAAAATTAACAAACTATGAGATTCATTGAAACAAAAACACACGGTTACCTCGATTACCTGATGGGGATTCTATTATTGGTGGCTCCGGCTCTACTTGATCTTGATATGAGCAGCGCAGAAGGCGCAATTCCAATGATATTAGGTGCAATGATGATTGTCTACAGCCTGATGACTTCTTATGAGTTGGGTATTGCGAAGGTCATCTCGATGAAAACACATCTAATGATCGATCTGCTTTCGGGAATTTTCCTTGCGGCTTCTCCTTGGTTATTCAACTTTGATGAAAGGGTCTACCTTCCACATTTGATACTTGGTATAGCTGAAATCCTTGCAAGCTTGATGACAAAGACCACTCCACGTACCAGTAACGTAGGAACAACGCAAAGTATTTAATAAAATACTTTATAAGATAAATTAAGCTGCTTCGGCGGCTTTTTTTATGCTTGGCAATTTTGTAATTTTGAGCAACATTTTACCCATGGGCAGAAACAACGAAAAGAACATTAAAAAGCACAATGATAAGTTGCATAAAGCCCAGGCTAAAGCTAAAGGAGCAAAAACTGCGCGGCTCGAAAAACTTTCTACTATCATTAAAAAATTTAATAATAGCACTCCACCAAAAGATAATTCTTATGAATGATAAATTTGTAGAACTGAAAAAAGATGTACAGCAGATAATTGATTTCATTGCTGCCAAACAGTATCATTTCGCCAATGAAAAACTTGCTGATGCCGGAGATGCACTGGATGAAATTTTAGATTTTTCTGATGATGACGAAGACCTGATGGAAGTTAGCCGTTATCAAGTTCTCCTTAACCAACTGCAGCAGAAGATCAAAATTGCAACGAGCTTAAACTAAGGGTTACTTCCAGTTTTAAGAGCATCGTAAAATCGTGTTAAGTACCTCAGAAATAGCACGCCTTGGCATAATTCCTGATAATTCCGCCCCATGAAGAAAACGATCTACATATGGCTGACTATTATTGCCATTACCACTATAATTGTAAGCTGCGCTAAAATCAATAAGATCACTGATTCATTAACAAAGCCTTCAGCACGTGATGTCTATGAGCGTGAATTCAAGAACGGTGATGTTGCATATCAGCAATGGAAAGCGGAGTATACTGCAGCCTTGTCTGACAGTATCGAATTAACTTTGCCTTACCTGGAAAAAGGAACATTTAATGCACCGAATATTTCGGCATATAGTTATACCATTCATTTACTCGAAGGGCAGGTTTTAACTGCTGAAGTGGTCCGCGATTCCGTCAACCAACGTGTATTTGCAGATTTTTATGAGGCGGCACCAACCGGATTTCGTCATATCGCCAGTCAGAAACCTGAAGACAATTCGTTTGAATATCCCATAACGGCAACGGGAACTTATAAACTGATCCTTCAGCCTGAAATCAATGCGGCAACGAACTTCTATATCAGCATTGGGATCAAACCAGCGTTTGGGTTTCCTGTTGCTGGCAAAGGAAATTCGGCCATGCAAAGTTTCTGGGGCTATGATCGCGATGGCGGAGCAAGAAAGCATGAAGGAATCGATATTTTTGCCTCTCGAGGAACGCCTGTGGTGGCAGTAACCGATGGCAATATTGGGTTTACAGGTGAACGCGGTTTGGGAGGCAAACAAGTATGGTTGCGTGCAGGAATGTTCGGGCCATCAATATACTATGCGCATCTTGACAGCATCGCCGTGGTCGATGGAATGAAAGTTTCAGCTGGAGACACATTGGGATTTGTCGGAAGCACCGGTAACGCCAAAGGAGGAGCCCCGCACCTGCATTTCGGCATTTATAGAAATGGTGCTGTAGATCCGCATGCGTATATCTACAAAATTCTAAAACCGGAAATACCTTCACTTAAAAAGTTTTCACGATCCTTTAAAGCCGACGCTGTTAAAGTTAAAGGTGCAACTGCAAACCTGCGAAAAAGCCCGTCAACGAATGCCGCAGCGATAGACACAGCACGTGCCAACGACAAACTTCAGTTACTTGGTGAACATGGCGAATGGCTGCATATAAAGACCATGACAGGGAAAAAGGCTTTCTTGCATAAAAGTCTCGCTTCGGAAGTAAAATAAAATTTGCCACGAATTTTGACTTTTTTTTAATCCAAAATCTATGATTTGGATACAGTATTAATTCATGGCAAAAAATTTGTGGGCTTCCGCAAAAGCGGCGGGCTTTCCGCAGTGCGCGGCACTTTGCTGCACTCCCTAAGCCCAATGACTGCAAAGAATGATGTAATTGCTATGCAACTCCGCGGTTCAGGTACTTATTAATTTCATCCTCAATCCTGCTGCATGAAACCAGGAATGGCTTTTTCTCAACGTGTACATTTACATCGTCGCCATTGATCTTATAATTTCCGCTAAACGCTCCAACCGGAGTCTTTCCTTCAAATACGCCACTGGCTGTATCGCCCTGAAAAAAGCCGCCACCCGATTCTATCGCGCCCTGTAGTTTAGAAATTATTTCGCCTTTATCGCCAGGATAATTGATTGTGAAATCGCACATATTTTTAAATTTGGATTCGCCTACTCTGATTCAGTTTTCGGCTTCGCTATTGAAAATTAAAAATACGAATATATACCGACTGTAAAAGTACTTCGTAAAAAAAAGAGGCTCAAGTCGTTTATAGAAGATACAAACACGTGAAAACAGGAAGATGATCGCTGACTTTTCGCGCCTCTTGCATTTCGGAAAAATTCAAGTGGAACGGAATAGTATCGCTTTCAGTGGTGAATATTTTAGCGGAGTCATACCAAATATTGTCATATTCAGACGCTAAACAATCACCTTTATCACAATTTTGTCGCAGAGAAGTTTTGGAATTCGTCAATGTTGGCTTAAAACCGATTTTCCGCAGCGGATGAAATACTGTATGCGATTGCGGCAGATTAAAGTCACCTGAAAAAACAAGGTTTTCGCTGCTATAAATCTGTGGAAAGAACTTAAAGTACTTGATTTCGGTTTCCGGCTGGCGCTTCTTCGGGATCGCATGGAAGCTAACCAAAGTAAAAACTTTTTGTTCGTATTGGAACCTGCACAGGTAGGGTTCGCGTTCGATTTCAGCCGAATAAGTGCTGTCAAGCCACGCTTTTCCAATCTTTTTGATCGTTGCAGTCTTCCAAAGAAATGCATAACGTTCCGACTGATGCGGATTTCCTGTAGTTGGATCACTCACTATATAATCCCATTTTGAGCCCGTCCGGTTGAGTTCTGATGCTAATCGGGCTACAGCCTGGGCGCCACCATTTCCGGCAACCACTTCCTGCAATGCGACAATATCGAAATTTTCAAGTGTTTTAGCAATGAAGACAATCGTACTGTCAGACTTTGATTTTCCGAAGTTTGCTATGTTCCAGGATACGACAGAAACTTGTGCTGAACCACAATGAAAAACGAGCAGTAGAAACCAGCAAAAGATCTTTTTCATGCCGCCAAAGCTACAATACTTTATCCGGCTACGAATACCTTTTCAAAACAAACACTGCTTTCAACACCTGCGTATTGACCAAAGTTGTCAATCGGCTTATAGTCCATTTTCTTGTACAGTGCGATTGCGGCAGGCTGATTTTTTCCTGTTTCAAGGATGCACCTTAGGTATGACATTTCAATAGCCCAGTTCTCAAGTTCGGTTAATATCCGGGCTGCGATTCCCTGACCACGAGAATCCTCACGAACAAACATGCGCTTTATTTCCATTACGCCTTCCGAATATTCTTTCATTGCGCCACATCCAACAGCAGTTTCATCTTCGTATGCGAGCACTACATATTTTATATCTGAACTTGAATTATACTGGGCAAAAAAATCATGCTCATCACCATCGCTTTCCTTCAAATGCGTATCAAGCAGTTCCACTAATTCCGCGTACTTTTTATTGGAAGCGTCCGTCCTTACAATCTCGATCATTGTTTTATTGTTTATACTAAAATAAGAAAATTATTTAAGAGTATTTAGCTGTTATTCCAGTTCGGAAAGTAAATTGACAATATCTAGTTGCCTGGTATACATTTCAAGCGAGCCGTCCTGCTTTGAGGGCCACTCTTCCTTTAGTTTATCCCAATAAAGCTCTACGCCGTTGCCGTCGGGATCGTTGAGATACAAAGCTTCCGAAACTCCATGATCGGCTGCGCCGGATAACCCGTAACCGATATCCAGCAATCTCTTCAAAATCGCAGCAAGATCTTTCCTTGTCGGATATAAAATCGCAGTATGGAACAGCCCAACCGAACTTGAAGAAGCAGCAGGGGCATTTTTACTGTACCACGTATTGAGACCAATATGATGATGATAACCACCTGCAGATATAAACGCGGCATCGGTTCCATAGGTTGCTGTTATTTCAAAGCCTAAAATACCACAGTAAAAATCAAGTGAACGCTGCAAATCAGCGACTTTCAGATGTATGTGGCCAATGCGCGTCTGTGTTGGTATTTTATAACTTTCCATCTTTATGATATAAGGATCCTGATTCCGATTATGCCCAAAGCAACTGCAAGAATCTGAACGATCATTCGTCCTTTTATTTTTCGTGAAAAATAAGCGCCGATTTGCGCGCCGGGAATCACCCCGATGGCCAATGCGAATATCATAATTGTTAACTTTGAATCATCATAGGTTCCATTGTAGAAATGAACACCGACACTAACCGTTGCCATAACAGCAAGTATAAATTGGGAAGTCGCAGTTGCAATATGAACGGGAAACCGCAGCCATTCGGTCATCGCAGGAACATGAATAATCCCGCCGCCAATTCCGAATATGGGGGAAAAATATCCAACGAACAAACTCAGAATCGAGCCTTTTCGAACATCATATGCATAGTTGTACTCATTACCTTGCTTATCTACAAGATGCTTGACTGTCCAACCTTTTTTTGTTTGTATTTCCTTTGGAACTGTGTTCTTTTTTCCGCCTCGAGCGAACAAGAAAATAGCAAGTGCAAGCAATATGATACCGAAGATTACATCAAAAGTCTGCCGCGGTATCACATCAGTGGTCATCACACCTAAAATAGAACCCGGGATCGTAAACAGCGCGAATATGATTCCGGCTTTGTAGTCAATTCTTTTTGCCGCAACATAAGCTGCCGAACCCGAGACCGAGTTGCACGCGACGACTGCCATTGAAATTGCGGTAATGCTTTCAGGGGAAAGTTCAGGATGAAAAATAATCAGTAGCGGAACCAGAATAAATCCTCCGCCGGCTCCAATCAACGTACCGATTGTTCCTATAAGAAGTCCGATAAGAATTAATACGTAAAAGTTATCCATTAAATTTAAACTTATAATGATAAAGATAGCGATTTCTAATTGCGGCTGCGAATGGAATTTCGGCCTAACCGTGCCTTTTCAACAGCAAAAACAGCCAGTATTCCGAGCGTATAGCAAAAGATATCAATCCATGAAAATGAAGTTCCTATCACGACCCTAGCCAGCTTGTATTCCTGAAGCTCCACTTGTTCTACAAAGTTGATGTACTGTAGAAACTCGACAAAAATCGCAAACAACAAAACATATAACAATGCTATATTGTATGAGATTCGAAAAACTGCCTTTATAGCGCAATATAGGAGTACGACCACAAGCACATCACCAAGATAAGGCCGGACGAAATCATCAAAAACATATAAAGCGATGCAGACTTCAATTACGAAAAACGCGATCGCTGCAATAAAATATTTGAGCTCGAACTTCATTGCAAATTTTTCTGGTCTAAAGTAATTGCTTTATTACGGAAAAGCAACCGCCGACTTAAAGTTAAATTTCTTACAAAACATTTCTTAGTTGCCAACTCGGGTTGTAGCTTTATGTAGAGCCTGCATTACCACAGGCGCGTACCATATGGATATTCCACTACTCGCTTTCAACGACAAAGGCATTTACTGTGAACAGGCTGATGTTTACCTTGATCCATGGCTTCCCGTGAATAATGCGATCATTACCCATGGGCATGCAGATCACTCCCGTTGGGGCCATAAAAACTACATTACACATCATACTAACGTTCCTATTATAAAACATCGTCTTGGAGATATTAATGTAACGGGCAAAGACTGGAATGAGACTTTTACGGTCAATGGAGTGAAGTTTTCGCTACATCCAGCCGGACATATTATTGGAAGCGCACAGATCCGTGTTGAATACAAAGGTGAAATTTGGGTTTTTACCGGCGATTATAAAACGGAAGACGACGGTGTTTCTGTTCCTTATGAAGTCGTAAAATGTCACACTTTTATAACTGAATGTACTTTCGGATTGCCTGCATTTAAATGGCTTCCGCAAAAAGAAGTCATGACGAGCATCAACGAATGGTGGTCAGAAAATCAGGCTAATGGTCAAACATCGATCCTGTTCGGATATACTTTGGGAAAAGCGCAGCGGCTTCTCAAATATCTTGATCCGTCTATCGGGAAAATTTATACGCATGGTGCCGTTGAAAACATGACAAACGTTTTGCGTCCGCTTTGCGATTTTACACCGACAACGTTAATAACACGGGAAACAACGAAACAGGAACTCTCCGGAAGCATGGTCCTCGCTCCGCCAAGCGCCCACGGAAGCACCTGGATTAGGAAAATGACACCCTTTGTCACAGGATCGGCAAGCGGTTGGATGGCGTTCCGCGGAGCAAGACGACGACGTGCAATCGACAAAGGTTTCGTGCTCAGCGACCACTGCGACTGGTACGGATTACTTGACAGCATTAAAGCAACCGGAGCCGAAAAAGTAATTTCCACTCATGGCTATTCTGATATTTTCTCGCGATACCTGCGCGAACTCGGATATGACGCTCGAACTGCCAAGACTCAATACGAAGGCGAAGCGGCAGAAATGGGATTGAGCGAATCGGAAGCTTCTGAACAGGAAGTGGCAATTGAAGATCGCGAATCATGAAAAATTTTGCCGAACTCATAAAAGCACTTGACAGTTCTAATAAAACATCAGTTAAAGTCAATGCGCTGACACAATATTTCAGGACCGCTTCTGGTGAAGATAAAGTCTGGACAATTGCGATCCTGTCACATCGGCGTCCGCCAAGGCCTGTCAACACAACGCTGCTGCGGATCTGGGCCAATGAACTTGCGAATATTCCATTATGGCTTTTTGAGGAATCGTACCATATAGTTGGCGACCTTGCAGAAACCATTGCGTTGGTAATTCCCGCAACACGCGAACATTCTGATAAAAGTTTGACCGAATACCTTCAGGAGATCATCGCACTCAAGAAGAAGACCGACGAGGAGAAACGTGCGTATCTTCATGAAAACTGGCTGGCTCTGAATTACTACGAACGGTTTGTATTTACCAAGTTGATCACCGGAAGCCTTCGCATCGGCATCAGCCAAAAATTAATGACACGTGCATTGTCAATGGCTGAAGGCGTCGACGAGGATCTGCTTGCGCACAAACTAATGGGAAATTGGGATCCGCACACGGTGACTTTTCAGGAATTGATCCTTGATAAAAACAGTGGTGATTATCTGTCAAAACCTTATCCTTTTTATCTGGCTTATCCGATTGAAGGCGAAGTTTCACAATTGGGCGACGCAAGGGATTGGAGTGTCGAACACAAATGGGACGGAATCCGTTCGCAGACGATCATCAGGGAAAATAAAATCTACATTTGGAGCCGAGGCGAAGAACTGGTAACGGATAAATACCCGGAGCTTCACTCCTACCTGAATATAATTCCCGACGGGACCGTGATCGATGGTGAAATCCTTCCTTATCCCGAAGGCGAAATTGGAACATTTAATGATTTGCAAACACGTATCGGACGCAAAACTATTTCTGCTGCGCTTCTTGCAAAAACGCCTGTTGTTATAAAAGCTTATGATATTTTAGAATGGAACGGAGTTGATATCCGGAACGAACCATATTCGCATCGAAGGCTGTTGCTCGAGCAATTATACGATAAAATAAAAGATGCAAATTTGCCGCTGTTGCTGTCGGACCGTGTGGCATTGAATACTTGGGATGACATTGCTGAAGAACGTCTTCGGGCACGCGAAATGCGAAGTGAAGGTTTGATGATTAAGCGCAAAGATTCCGCGTACGGAGTCGGCCGTAAAAAGGGTGATTGGTGGAAATGGAAAATTGAACCACTTGTCGTGGATGCGGTTCTGACTTATGCAATGCGCGGTCATGGCCGCCGATCGAACCTTTTCACCGATTATACTTTTGCACTCTGGCAGACCAATGATGATGGTTCTAAAGAATTAGTAACATTCGCGAAAGCATATTCGGGATTAACCGATTCCGAATTCCGCAAGGTCGATGACTGGATAAAAAAGAATACGCTTGAACGATTTGGTCCTGTTCGAAGTGTTGTTCCTGAACTTGTTTTTGAGATCGGATTTGAAGGAATTTCACTTTCAAAAAGACACAAAAGCGGAATTGCAACGCGCTTCCCGCGGATTTTACGATGGCGGCACGACAAGAAAATGGATGAAGCCAACACAATTGACGACATCAAAAACATGATCTGCTGATGAACAGGACGCAGCTATTCTCAATGGCCGAAAGTTGGTTTGCCAATCAGGGTTGGGAATCATTTCCATTCCAAAATCAAACGTGGACTGCTTTTCTGCAAGGAAAAAACGGATTATTGAACGCACCAACAGGCAGCGGAAAAACGTATGCGCTTTGGGTTCCGGTCATATTGGATTACATCCAGCAAAATCCTGATTATGCCACCAAACACAAGCCCGGATTAAAAGCGATCTGGATCACTCCATTGCGAGCCCTATCAGTAGAAATAAAGCAGGCAGCTGAACGCGTTGCTAATGACCTTGGGACAAAAATCACAGTCGGAATCCGCTCCGGCGACACATCCGCAAGCGAACGATCGTCACAGAAAACCAAAATGCCTGACCTTTTGATCACGACACCCGAAAGTTTGCAGTTGCTTTTAGCTTCAAAAGGATACGATGCCGTTTTCAAGAATTGCACAGCAATAATCGTTGACGAATGGCATGAACTTCTTGGAACCAAACGTGGTGTGCAAATGGAACTTAGTTTATCCCGGCTCAAAACGATTGCTCCAAAAATGCGGATTTGGGGAATCTCAGCCACAATAGGAAACCTGCAACAGGCTCGTGAGGTTTTACTCGGACCTGACTCGGCTGCACTTGAAAATTCCGTTCTCATTAAAGCTGTGATCAACAAGAAAATCAAGATCATGTCGATCATTCCTGCAGAGATGGAAACGTATCCTTGGCGCGGGCATATGGGGTTGCATCTTCTTGATGATGTCGCAAAGATTGTCCGGAAATCAAAAACGACGTTGATCTTTACAAATGTCCGTTCGGCATGTGAAATTTGGTATCAGCGGATTCTTGAGAATTATCCTGAGTTTGCAGGCGAAATGGCAATGCATCACGGAAGCATCAATCGGGATACAAGGCTTTGGGTCGAACAGGCAATCCGCGATGAGAAGCTTAAAGTTGTGGTTTGTACCTCGAGTTTGGACTTAGGAGTCGACTTTGCTCCGGTAGAAACGATTATTCAAGTAGGCGGGCCAAAAGGTGTCGCTCGTTTTCTCCAGCGCGCGGGCCGAAGCGGACACCAGCCCGGAAAAGAAAGCGTCATTTACTTCCTTGCAACGCATGCGATCGAACTCATTGAAGCTTCAGCATTAAAAAAAGCGGCTTTGACAAATACGGTAGAAGATCGCATTCCTTATTTAAACAGCTGGGATGTTTTGGTCCAGTACATGAATACACTCGCAGTTTCAGACGGATTTATGCCCGAGGAGATCTACGAAGAAGTCAAAACCACGTTTTGTTATCAGGCAATAACCAAAGAAAATTGGCAATGGCTGCTCAATTTCATCTCGCATGGAAGTCAGAGTCTGCAAGCGTACGACGAATATAAAAAAGTAGAAATCGAAGAAGATGGCCGGTTCAAGATCAATAACCGCGCAATTGCAATGCATCATCGAATGTCCATTGGAACAATCGTTGGTGACGCTGTGATGAATGTGAAATATGTTGGTGGCGGTTTTATCGGAACAATTGAAGAATGGTTCATTTCAAAATTAAATCGCGGCGATGTTTTTCAATTCGCCGGAAAAAAACTCGAATTGTACCAGATCAAGAACATGATCGTATTGGTCAAGAAGGCAGAAACCAAAAAAGCGATCAAATTTGCGGCATGGCTGGGCGGCCGGATGGCTTTGTCGCAACAAATGAGTGAATTGTTACGACAGGAACTATATGCTGCAAACCACGAAAAGCAATCACCCGAACTAAAAGCGCTCGCACCTTTGTTTAAAAGGCAACGTAAGGAATCAATTGTTCCAGGTGCGGATGAATTTTTGATTGAGACTTTTAAGACCCGCGAAGGCTACCATGCGATATTTTATCCGTTTGAAGGTCGGTTCGTACATGAAGCGATGGCTAGTATGCTCGCCTATCGCATCAGCCTTTTGTCGCCAATTACATTTTCGCTTGCTTATAATGACTACGGATTCGAACTTTTATCGGATCAACAAATCGACATGCAGCAGGTTCTGGACAACAACTTGTTTGCTCCTGAACATGTTCATCACGATTTGCAGACGAGCCTGAATGCAACTGAAATGGCGCGTCGCAAGTTTAGGGACATTGCCATAATAGCGGGCTTGGTTTTTACAGGTTATCCTGGTAAGATTGTAAAGGCAAAGCATCTTCAAAGCAGTTCGCAATTGTTGTTCGAAGTCTTTAGGGATTATGAGCCTGATAACTTACTTTTGCAACAGGCTTTTCGGGAGACATTTGAACACCAACTCGAAGAAGGCAGGTTGATACAAGCACTTGAGCGGATTGAGACGCAGGAGATCGTTTGGAAGCAATGCGAGAAGCCGACACCTTTCAGTTTTCCAATAATAACCGATAGATTGCGGGAGAAGCTTTCGAGTGAAACTCTCGCTGAGCGAATCAAAAAAATGACCGCATCTTACATGAAGAATGACAGATAATGATTTTACCAATAGTAATTAAGGAGCAGGATTTTACGCTTCACTGCTCCGGTGCAATGTTTTGGGATGACAAGAAAATGCTGCTGATATCTGATGTCCATTTGGGGAAAGTGACGCATTTTCGAAAAAATGGAGTAGCAGTTCCAGAAAAATCTGTCGCTGGGAACTTTAAACAGCTCAGTCATGTCGTCAATAAGTTCAACCCCGAAATTATTTGTTTTTTAGGCGACCTTTTCCATAGTTCGATCAATAACGAATGGGATTTGTTTGAAGATTGGGTTCGGGAAACAAATATTAAAACCATTTTGATCGCCGGTAACCACGATATTATTTCACCTTATAAATATTCCGATATTGGTGTTGACGTTGTTTCAGAATGGGTTGTAGATGGCTTTCTGTTAACGCATCATCCTGAGGAAAGGCAGGGAAATTTTACGCTATGCGGACACATTCATCCTGGAATATTATTGCAAGGTTTCGGACGGCAGTATCTCGAGTTACCATGTTTTTTCAGAAGTCCGAACCAGATGATATTACCAGCGTTCGGAGAATTTACAGGCAAATATATTTTAAAACCTTCTGCTGATAACATCGTTTATGCGCTTACCCGTGACGATGTGATTTTAATCGACTGACAAACAATCAAAGTTTATCATTACTTTTAAACCGAATCAAAATAAATGGCTGCTACACTACCTAATCTTCGTTCAATAAATGTTACGCGATATGTTGCGCCGTTACGCGAAGGCGGTTCATTGCCTGCGTTAGCCGAAGGCGATGATGACTTCAAGTATGTACTGAAATTCCGCGGTGCCGGACACGGAGTAAAAGCATTGATCGCGGAACTTATCGGCGGAGAAATCGCTCGTGCAATTGGTTTGCCGATGCCTGAATTGGTATTTGCTAATCTTGATGAAGCATTTGGCCGCACAGAACCTGATGAAGAAATACAGGATCTTCTTCAAGCGAGCCACGGGCTCAATCTCGCCATGCATTTTCTTTCAGGAGCCATAAATTTCGATCCGGTTGTCACTGATGTCAACGCGAAGCTTGCTTCGAAAATCGTTTGGCTTGATGCCTTTATTACTAATGTCGACCGAACTTTCCGCAACACAAATATGCTGATTTGGCACAAGGAACTTTGGCTTATCGATCATGGTGCCGCATTGTATTTTCATCATTCATTTACTGAATGGGAAAAACAGGCTTTAACTCCGTTTGCTTTGATAAAAGATCATGTCCTTCTTCCGAAAGCATCTGCATTGGCGCAAGCTGATGTTGAATGCAGATCGGTTTTAACCAAAGAAATAATTCACAATATAATTAATATAATTCCAGAGGATTGGTTACAATGGGAACAAAGTGACTTTACACCCGATCAAATAAGGGAAGTTTACGCGAACTTCCTATCAACCCGACTCGACAATTCCGAAATCTTTCTAAAACAGGCGCAGCATGCAAGAGCAACACTTATATGAGTACGCAGTGATCCGCGTTGTGCCAAGGGTCGAACGCGAGGAATTTCTGAATGTGGGGATCATCATGTTTTGCAAAAGGAAGAAGTTCCTGGTCGCTTCTTGTAATATTGACGCAGAAAAACTGCTGTTGCTGGCACCCGACTGTGAAATGGAGTTGATCCAAAGCAATCTTACAGCTATTGAAAAAATATGTGCAGGATCAAAAGATGGCGGACCGATTGCGAGTATGGATACGCCCGAGCGATTTCGGTGGCTCACGGCAATCAGAAGTTCGGTGATACAGACTTCACGCCCTCATCCCGGGCTATCCGGTGATTTGGAAGGTACGGTAAAACGGCTTGTGGCCGAGCTTGTACTATAGTAATCGTAAAAGTTGGTCGTTTATTATTTATCATAATTTTACAAAATTTAATTAATGGCATACGTTTTGAAAAGCGGACTGCACCAAAGCATTTTTATCTAAATGCCTGGTATAAATTGCCGCATTTTCAATTTCCTGTTCCATTTTTTACGCAGATTTACATCGAAGAAAAATATTCATAACTGTTAATAAATTTTATTAATTTTACGCACTTAAAATCCACATTGAAACATGATTCACAATAAGACATATGTAGAAATTCTTCTGGTAGATGATGATCAGGACGACAGAAGCATTTTTAGTGATGCCCTTAGCGAACTGAAGATCGAAACCAATCTTAATCTTCTTGAGGACGGCCGAGATCTAATTACCTACCTGGAAAATCCTAAGACAAAAATGCCTGATATCCTGTTTCTGGATTTGAACATGCCATATAAATCGGGTGTTGAATGCTTGAAGGAACTGCGACAAATTGACAAATATAAATCGTTGACAGTTGCAATTTATTCGACTTCAAATTCTGAAAAAGATATGGAAGATACCTTTGTAAATGGTGCAAATATCTACATCAAGAAGCCAAATGATTTTACAAAACTTAAAAAAGTTTTAAATGAAGTGGTTGCTATGAACTGGCAATTCCACACATCGGCACTTAACAAAGAAACTTTTCTCTTAAATATATAGTGAATTATACTTATTAAAAGCCTCCTGATTGGAGGCTTTTTTCGTTATTTGTTTTTTGATATGGTAATTATATAAAAATCGAAGATGAGACTATAATCCGATAATTCGGAAATAAAGGCAATTTTGCAAGTAATTACCCTTACCGCGTGTGCCGATGAACCGGAGATTCCGCATTAAGTTTTACCTAAAAATTAAATGGCTCTGAAAATAAATAAATACGTACGTAAATCCCTGAAAATATTGCTCTGGATAATAGGATCTATTATCGGGCTTTTCCTGTTGATTGTTTTACTGATCCAAATTCCCGCAGTCCAAAATGTCGTTAAAGACAAAGCGGTTACTTACCTCGAAGGAAAAATTAAAACTCCTGTACGGATCGACAGGATTGAAATTGGGCTTCCAAAGAAAGTCATTATTGAAGGAGTATATTTCCAAACACAACAAGGCGACACGCTGATTTATGGAGAAAAACTCGCTGTCGATATCAGTCTGCTGAAACTATTGAGCAACCAGGTAGAGGTCAACTCGATCGACTTGCGCGGAATTACAGCAAATATAGCACGTAATAAAGATTCGATTTTCAACTTTGACTACATCGTCAAGGCTTTTGATTCAGGCAAACCGAAAGATACCACAGGTGCTCCAATGACGTTTTCGATCGATAAGATTAATCTTGATCGTATAAAAATTCGATTCGATGATGCAATTACAAAAAATGACATTGTTGCGTCGCTTCATCATTTTGACACACGTGTTACCAAATTTGATTTAGAAAAAACTGATTTTGCAATACCGAAAATTAAACTTGACGGGCTAAAGGTCAGATTGGCTCAGGGACAGCTTGTAGAGGAGATCAGCAATGAAACGGTGGCGGTTGCCGATTCGCTTTCGGCAAGACCAAACTTTAACATCAAGCTTGGTGAAATCGATCTGACACGGATCGATATTGGTTATGATAATGCAGGAACGCACTTGAATACAGGGCTCACACTTCAAAAACTGCTGATCAAATTTAACCAGACTGACATCAAAAAACAGCTAATCGATATCGACCGCTTTGAAATAAAAGGCTTAGCCGGCGGATTAACCATCGGTAAAATCCAGCAAAAAACTGCTGTTGCAGCAACGCCTGCAAAACGCGCAACAACAACCGGCAACAACTGGCAGGTTCTTCTTGGAACTGCAGATATTGCTGATGTAAGCTTTCGATTTGACGATCAAAATGCAGCTCCGGTCCGTCGTGGAATCGACTACAAACACCTGAATATCCAGAATTTTAACCTTCAGGCCGAAAACGTAAAATACCATCCGGCGGAAATGTCGGGAAGTATTCGTGCGCTGACCGTCCGAGATCGAAGCGGTCTCGATATTCAATCGCTTAAAACAGACTTTTTCTATGGAGAGCAACGCGCGTTTCTACGTGATCTTTATCTGAAAACTCCTCAAACATTGATCAGGGATGAACTTGTTGTAGATTATCCTTCAATAGAATCATTGGCAGATAATATAGGAGAATTGAGAATTGATGCTTCACTTGATCAAAGCCGCGTCGGATTTAAAGATGTACTGATTTTTGTGCCTGATCTTGCGTCTACAAATCCGTTCAAGGACAATCCCAACGCGATCATGATGATCAATGGTCGTGTCACCGGGAAAGTTAAGGACATCAATATTCCGAATATGGAGATCAGCGGTATCGGAAATACACGATTGGCCGCAAGCGGAAGGATCACCGGGCTTCCAGATGCGAAGAATGCCTATTTCGACATGAACATCCGCAATCTCCAATCGACCTCCGCTGATATTAAAGGCTTCACTCCCGCCGGAACAATTCCCGCTTCAATTCAATTGCCATCTCAACTTGCTCTCAATGGTACTTTCAAAGGCCGCATGGACAATTTTGCAACAAATATGAATTTGCGCAGCAGCTATGGAAATGCAAAAGTCAACGCGAAATTTGACAGCCGTTCGAAAAATCGTGAAAAATACACGGCAGACGCGCGACTTGATAATTTTAATGTCGGCCGACTCATCAAAAACGATTCCGTTGGAAGAATTACATTAAACGCGAAAATCAACGGAACCGGATTAAATCCGAAGACCGCAACTGCTACACTACGAGCCAATGTCGCTAAAGCGGAATTTAACAGTTACGCCTATCGGGATCTTGCAATGAACGGTGATATCAGCGGCGGTGATTTCAATGTGAAGGCCGATATGGTCGACCCAAATCTTACTTTTGATCTTGATTCGGAAGGTAGCTTTCAAGACAAATATCCGCAGGCAAAAGTACGCCTGAATGTAGATATTGCAGATCTTGATAAACTGAATCTACACGCCGGACCATTAAAATTACGTGGAAAAGTTGACGCTGACATTGCGAGTGCAGATCCTGATTTTTTAAACGGTAAAGTCAGTGCCTATCACTTCGTAATTGCCAATGAGAAGGAACAATTTATATTGGATTCCATTAATGTCGTATCGACGGCAACTGCGGATAGCAGCAGTATAAAAATCAGATCTCAATTTTTATCGGCAGCAGTCAATGGTAAATATCAGCTCACAAAGATTGGCCAGGCATTATCCAAAACCATTTCGAAATATTACAATCCGACACCAGGTAAAAAACAACCTGCAGTTCCGCCACAACAATTCACTTTTGACATGACTGTCAAAAACGATCCTGTTCTGATGAAACTCGTGCCTGCGATTACAAGATTGGAACCGATCAACTTCAACGGAAGTTATAACTCGGAAACCGACAGCCTTATTGTTAAAGGTGCAATTCCACGATTGGTATATGGAAAAAATATTATCACTGGCGGAGTTGTCGACGTTCATACAACTGCAGATTCCCTGGTTTACGATGTCAACATCGGTGAAATCGAAAGTGCCCAGATCCTGCTTCCAAACACACGTTTGAATGGTGGCGTTAGCAACAATGTGGTCGGTTATACCCTGATGGTGAGAGACCGCAAGGAAGAAGAGCATTACCTAATTGCAGGAACGATGGAATCGGCAAATGGAAATACTATAATAAAACTGCTTCCTGAAGGACTTAGACTAAATTATGAGCCATGGGACATTTCTGCGGACAACATCCTGCGTTTCGGAAAAGGTGGCATCTATGCAGACGAATTTAAACTTGCGCGCGAAGGCAGCAGTATCAGCCTACAATCGCAGTCGGAAGCTGCAAATGCACCATTGAACGCTGAATTCACCGATTTCCAGATTGAAACCTTGACATCAATGATCAAAAAACCGGGTACCGATGGCCTGGATGTAGGCGGAACTATAAATGGTGGTGCTGAACTTCGCAATCTTGCTGTGAAACCAGTTTTCACCTCCGACCTTACAATTGAGAATTTCCGTTTCCAAAAAGATACTGTTGGAAATATCAGGCTGCGAGTTGATAACCGCGTTGCCAATACTTATAATGCGGATATTGAAATCACAGGTCAGGGAAATCAAGTTGATCTTGACGGAACTTACCGCAGCGACAACAGCAGTTTCAATCTAGACCTTAATATGCAGCAGTTGCATCTGAAAAGCATCCAGGGATTCACGATGGGAAATATGACCAACAGCACCGGATTCTTATCGGGCCGGTTCAAAGTCACAGGAACAGCAGCAGCGCCAAACGTAATAGGAAGGCTCAAATTTAATGAAGGCGCCTTTACGATCACGCCATTAAACTCTGCGTTTAATCTTGTGAATGATGAAATTGTGTTTGATAATCAAGGCCTGCTCTTCAATAAGTTCTCACTATCTGATGAAGAAGGAAATATATTGAGATTAGACGGCCGGGTTCTTACACAAACCTATTCGGATTTTGCGTTTGATCTGGGAGTTAATGCTGATAATTTCCGTGCAGTGAATTCGACCGCCAAAGACAATAATACCTATTACGGAAAATTGTTTATCGATACTCGTTTAAAAGTAACTGGCGACCTAACTGCACCAGCCGTTAGCGGAACGCTTAAAATTAACGAGGAAACTGACTTTTCGGTGGTTTTGCCACAGTCGGATCCTGCCGTTGCGGATCGCGAAGGAATTGTTGAGTTTATAGATCAGGACAATCCGCAATTAAGCGAGAAACTTTTTGCAGAAGAAGTAAGTCAATCCGACTTTAAAGGAATGAACGTTTCAGTCAATATTGAAATTGTAAAAGAGGCAGAGCTCTCGCTAATTATCGATAAAGGGAATGGTGACTTTGTCAGCTTAAAAGGCGAAGGGCAATTGAATGGTGGAATTGATCCCTCCGGAAAAACAAGCTTGACGGGTCGTTATGAAATCAGCGAAGGTGCGTATGAAATGTCGTTCAACTTCCTAAAAAGAAGATTCGAGATCAGTGAAGGAAGTTATATTCTGTGGACTGGTGAGCCAACACAGGCAGATGTCAACATTACAGCCGTTTATACATCAAACACCGCTCCTATCGACCTTGTTGGTGATCAACTCGGAAGCGTTACTCCAGCTGTTCGGAATACCTATAAACAACGTCTTCCGTTTGAAACACATTTGAAATTAAATGGTGAATTGCTTAAACCAGCGATCACGTTTGATATTGTTCTTCCTGAGGGAAATTATAGCGTATCAACAGATGTTGTAAACACCTCGCGTACAAAACTGGAGCAATTACGCCAACAACCCTCTGAGCTAAACAAGCAGGTATTTGCATTATTGCTGTTGAACAGGTTCATTGGTGAAAATCCGTTTGCGAGTGAAGCTGGATCTGCAAGTGCCGAAACTATGGCAAGGCAGAGTGTGAGTAAAATCCTTTCACAACAATTGAACGACCTTGCTGGCGATCTAATTGCGGGAGTGGAACTTAATTTTGATTTAGAATCGACTGAAGATTATACAACAGGTGCACGTGCTGACAGAACCGATTTAAATGTCGGAATCTCAAAACAGTTGCTAAATGACCGTCTGAAAGTTACCGTAGGAAGCAGCTTTGGACTTGAAGGTCCGCAGCAAGCCAACCAAGCAAGCAACAATATTGCAGGTGACGTTTCACTTGATTACCAACTGACAAAAGACGGCCGCTACTTAGTTAGAGCATACCGTAAAAACGAGTACCAGGTTGCATTGCAGGGACAGGTTATTGAAACCGGTGTTGCTTTCATCATCACAATGGATTACAATAAATTCCGCGAACTTTTCCACAGGACGAGAGAAGAAAAACGACTGATCCGTCAGCAGAAAGAGAGAGAAAAAGAGCAGAAAGAGAAGGAAGACAAAGCAAAAGAACAGCCGATAGAACCTGAAACAAATAAATTATCCCAAACCAAAGAATAAGATGATCAGGAGAAAATTGCCATATATCTTACTTTTTCTGTTTTTTGCATCCTCTTGCAGTAACACAAAATACTTACCAGAAGGAGAATTGCTTTATACTGGTGGTAAAGTTAAAATCGAAGATAAAGAAGCACCAAAGAAAGAACGTAAAGCATTGGCGGGTGAACTCGAAGGATTGCTTCGTCCAAAGCCCAATAGTAAAATTCTGGGTCTTCGCCCGAAATTATGGATCTATAATGTTGTTGGCGAACCGAAAAAGCAAAAAGGATTAAAGCATTGGCTGCGTACAAAAGTCGGGCAACCTCCTGTACTTTTCAGCCAGGTCGATCTTGACTATAACAGCACCGTTTTACAAAGTTATGCAGAAAACAGAGGTTACTTTAAAGCACGTACATCGGCCGACTCAACTCGTTCCGGAAAAAAAGCCAGCGCCGAATATACTGTTACAACCGGGAAACGATATTTGATCAAAAGTATCAATTTTCCATCTGGCTCAACAGCAATCGACACTGCGGTTGCCGTTACGCAGGACAATACGCTTTTTAAAGTTGGCGCTCCTTACGATCTCGACGTAATAAAAGCAGAGCGTACGCGTATAGACGGACGTCTTAAAGAAAAAGGTTATTACTACTTCAATCCTGATTTTATTCTGGTGCAGGTCGACAGTACAGTCGGGAAGACAGAAGTAGACCTTATCGTTAAAGTAAAAGATGAAACGCCTAATAACGCAAAGAATACGTATAGGATCAATAACATATACATCTATCCGAATTTCAGCGTTAGACGCGATACCGTTAATCTTGATTCAACGGATATCGAACGATATAAAGATTTTACGATCATCGACAAAAAGAAACTATTTAATCCTCGGATTTTCGACAGATCATTATACTTCGCAAAAGGTGATTTATACAACAGAACGAATCACAATCTTTCCCTGAACCGGTTGGTAAACCTTGGGACATTCAAGTTTGTAAAGAACCAGTTTCAGCCTTCAGACAGTATAGCAAATACTCTCGATGCATATTATTACCTAACGCCATTAGCGAAAAAGTCCATACGGGTAGAAGTTTTGGGTAAGACCAATTCAGCCAATTATACCGGTACGGAACTCAATATAAACTGGAGTAACCGCAATACGTTTAGAGGCGCGGAATTATTGACAATAACGGGATTTGGCGGAATTGAAGTCCAAGTATCAGGACTCAACCGCGGTTTTAACGTTTATCGTGTCGGTGCTGAGGCAAACCTGATATGGCCGCGATTTATAACACCATTTCCTGTAGAGACTTCAAGCGGCTTCGTGCCACGGACAAGAGCTTTGCTTGGATATGAATTCCAGTTCAGACAGCAGCTTTATTCATTGACGTCTTTCCGAACTGCATTTGGATACCTGTGGAAAGAAAACATCCGCAAGGAACATCAACTGAACGTCACTGAAATTACGTATGTCCGACCGATGAACGTAACTGAACTTTATCTGCAACGTATTCAGGAAAATCAATCGCTCGCAAAGGTAATCGAAAAGCAATTGGTTTTCGGACCAAACTATACGTACACTTATACCAACACGATGCAGACCGCAAAAAAACATACGATCTATTATCGTGGATTGCTTGACCTTTCAGGAAATGTTGCGGGACTTATTACAGGTGCAAATATACGTGAAGGCGATACTGCAAGGGTTCTGGGTGTCCCTTTCAGCCAATACGTTAAAGTTGAAAACGAATTTCGACATTACCTGAAATTGGGATTGACATCAACGCTCGCGAGCCGGATTATTGTCGGAGCAGGTTATGCCTATGGAAATTCCACAGAACTTCCTTTCATCAAACAATTTTTTATAGGTGGTACAAATAGTGTGCGCGCGTTCCGTGCACGTTCTATTGGCCCCGGAACATTTCGCGAGGAGGCTGATGAAAATTCCTTCCTTCCTGATCAGTCAGGTGATTTAAAACTTGAAATGAATACCGAGTTGCGCGCAAAACTTGTCAGTGTTGTACATGGAGCGCTCTTTGTCGACGCGGGAAATATCTGGCTGGCAAATCGGAATCCGCTTAAACCCGGAGCTGAAATTTCTAAAGATTTTTTAAAGGAGTTAGCCGTTGGAACAGGCGCCGGGTTAAGATTTGATCTTTCGTTTCTGGTATTAAGGCTTGATCTGGCTTTTCCACTGCGAAAACCATATCTGCCGGAAAACGAAAGATGGGTATTTGATGATATCAACTTCGGAAGTAAAACATGGCGACGTGAGAACTTAGTCTTCAACCTCGCAATCGGATATCCATTCTAAAAAAGTCACTGAAAAGAATTCTCAACTAGCGAAGACGAACGCATATCATTATGGATTTTGCGACAGTACTTGTTGGAGTAAAGCGTTTAGATCTTTTATAGTAGAAGGTTTAACCAGAATGTCGGCTGCACCTGATTGTCGCAATTCTTCGTTCAGCTTTGGGTTAATGCTGGTTGAATACATATAAATTAATGTGCGGCTCAAGCGCTCGATCTTTCTGATTTCCCTCAGACATTCGATACCGTCCATGCGTGGCATATTCATATCAATGAAAATATAGTCGGGAGTAAAATCCAAGTCATTAACTAATTTGTCGATACCATCCATACCATCGTTTGCGAAATGGCAGGTAGATGAAGGATCGACCATCTGCATCGCGTCGCAAAAAAAATCGCGGTCATCTGCGTCGTCATCAATAAATAAAAATTTCTTGTGGTATTCCATAAATATTTGAGGCGCAGATTATACTTTTCCGGCGTAGAATTCAGTGTTTAAATTTGATGTTCGGGTAGTAACGAACGAAGCCCTGCTTCATGTTTGGCACAATTAATATAAACATGACAGGCGCTAGGTGTTTGAGTTTCTAAGTAAATCAGTTGTGACGTATCGAAGTTTCCAGTAGGTGATCTTTGTCTGCATCCAAAGCTTGGAACCGATAATTTTTATTGGAGTAGGATTTATCATGACCGCTGTTTATGATTTGTAACAAATTTGATTAAATAATAGCTTAACGACTTACAGCATTTCGTTGTCAGGTTATATAATTATCACGTTTACATGCTAATAATATAAGCTTTGCAATAAATATTATAAGGCAAATTCATACAAATTTAAGAACCTTTGTAAGTCAACCAACAAAAGATACGCCATATGAAAGCTATTTGGAGAGGCGGAATCAGCTTCGGGCTTGTTAACATTCCTGTCCGATTATACAGTGGATCAGTTACCCACAGAATTGATTTCGACATGATTCGAAAAAAAGACCAGTGCTCAATTGCATACGTTCGAATTTGTAAACAGGATGGAAAGGAAGTTCCATGGGACGAAATCGCGAAAGGCTACAAGAAAGCTGACGGTGACTACATTATTCTGGACCAAGATGAAATCGCAAAAGCAATGCCTGAGAAAACGCAGACGATCGACATTTTTGAATTCGTACTAGAAGATGAAATTCCGTCCCAATATCTCGAAAAACCATATATTATTGAACCGGAGAAGCAAGCTGCCAAGACGTATGCGCTGCTACGCGCTGCTTTGAAAAAATCCGGAAAAGTTGGTTTATGCAAGTTTGTCATGCGAACAGCCGAACACCTTGGAATCCTCAAAGTTGAAAATGATGCAATTCTTTTAATTCAGATCAGGTTCGACCAGGATCTGCGCGATCCTAAAGAAGCCAATCTTCCTACCGATGTAAAAATTGAAAAGAAAGAACTTGATATGGCTTTGACAATCATCGACCAGTTGACGGATAAATTCGAGCCAAGTAAATACAAAGACACCTACAAAGACGAGTTAATGAAACTCATCAAGAAGAAAGAGGCTGCACCAAAAGGCAAAAAACTTAAAGCCGAACCAAAAGCCAAAGGCAAAACCGAACCTGCAGATAACTTGCTTGATCAACTGAAAGCGAGTTTGGCTGCAATGCAAAATTAAAAGATGGCACTCGAGAAATATAACGAAAAACGGGATTTCAAGAAAACCAACGAACCTAAAGGAGTAAAAAAGGCTTCGAAAGGCGAACTGCGTTTTGTTGTGCAGAAACACGCTGCATCGCGTCTTCATTATGATTTCAGACTTGAAGTCGATGGCGTGCTTGTAAGTTGGGCTGTGCCAAAAGGTCCTTCAGCAAAAATTGGCGACCGCCGACTCGCAGTAAATGTTGAGGATCACCCGATGGATTATATCGACTTTGAAGGAACTATTCCGCAAGGCGAATATGGAGGCGGCACAGTCATGGTCTGGGATATCGGTACTTATCATGCGGAAGGCAATGATGACCGTTCCCAAGACAATGCACTTATGAAAAAACAAGTGTCATCCGGAAACGTGAAGGTCGTGCTGAAGGGCCAAAAACTTCAGGGCTCCTATCACCTTGTCGAAATGAAAGGAGAAGAACGCCAATGGCTGTTGATGAAAGGAAAAGATGAATTCGCTGACGGAAAGGAATTTGATGCAAAATCTGTCTTAAGCGGTCGCGATCTTGATGAAATAGCAAAAGGCAATAACGTCTGGCACAGTAATCGGACCAAAACTACAGAATCACCAAAGAAGACAACTAAAAGTGTTTCCGCTCCCAAAAAAGAAAGAACTGAAACAACAGTAGTCGATGAATTTACCGCCGAAGACCTTGCAGATGCAAAGCTTTTAAAAGAATTTCCTGTTGATTGGCGTCCGCAACTGGCGACCTTGGCGGATGAGGCATTTGATAATGAAGACTGGCTCTTTGAGACCAAGTTTGATGGTTATCGTGCACTTGCTCTAATTAAGGACGGAAAAGCATCGCTCCTATCGCGTAACGGAAATGAATTCGACAAATATCCCGAGATTGCCAAGAGCCTTGACAACATAGCAAATAACCTGGTTCTCGATGGTGAAATTGTAATGGAAGATGAAAAAGGCCTGAGCCGATTTCAGTGGCTTCAAAACAAAGCTGAAAAGCCCAAACGGGGCAAGCTGACTTTTTATGTGTTTGATTTGTTGTATTTTAACGGATATGACTTGCGTCCGTTACAGCTCATCCAACGAAAAAAAATCCTGAAGGCGATCTTACCCAAACTGCCAAACATAGTTTATTCGGAACATCAGATTGGAACCGGTATCAAAGCATTCGCGGAAGCGGAAAAACTCGGAGGCGAGGGAATAATTGCAAAGAAGATCGCTTCAAAATACGCAACCGACAAACGCACAAAAGAGTGGTTGAAGATCAAAACTGAAAAACAGCAGGAAATGGTGATTGGCGGATTTAAAGATCCGCAAGGAAGCCGAAAAGGTTTGGGTGCGCTTTTATGCGGATTTTACCAGGATGGCAAATTGCAATATGCAGGTAAAGTAGGAACAGGCTTCACGGAACCAATCCTGATAGACTTACGAACGCAATTGGATAAGTTGGAACGAAAAACAGCTCCCTTTGTAAATCCGCCTCGCGAACGCGGACTGCATTGGGTTGAACCAACACTTGTTGCGCAGATAAAATATTCGGAACTGACCGAAACAAACATCATGCGTCATCCGGTATATTTGGGGCTGCGAACCGATAAAAAAGCTGAAGATGTTACGCTCGAGCTTCCGCAAGTCGATACTGAAGAAGTACCGGGAAGTACTACGGCGTCTGAAAAGGAAAAGCCTAAAGAGAAAAAAGCTGCTACAAAAAAACCCTCCATTGAAGTTGAGTCCACTTTAGCTAAACCAGCAGCTAAAAAAGCAACATCGACAACTAAGGTAACTACTACAGTGAAACTCTCCGATGAGAAGCCAGCAAAAGCAGCTGCAAAGAAAACCGAACCAGCAGTCACAAAATCGGGAAATTCCTTCGGGCGCGTCGAATTCACCAACACAGATAAGATTTTCTGGCCAAAGGAAAAAATTACCAAAGGCGATGTTATCGAATATTATGATTTTGTAGCCGATTACATTTTGCCGCATCTTATCGACCGGCCGGAGTCGCTACGGCGAACGCCTGATGGATTGAAAAGTCCGGGATTTTTCCAGAAAAATGTTACTGGATCGGTTCCGGGCTGGATTAAAACTAAAAAAATAAAGTCGGAATCGAAAGAAGAGCCTATTGAATATTTACTGTGTCAGGATAAAGAAACACTTTTGTTCCTGGCAAATTATGGTTGCATCGAACTTAATCCTTGGAGCAGCCGCGTTGGATCGCTAGACAATCCCGATTACATCATTTTTGACCTTGATCCGAAAGGCGCACCGATGGAAAATATCGTGACGACCGCACTGAAAGTCAAGGAAATCCTTGATTCATTGCATGTTCCTGCATATATAAAAACATCGGGCGGCAACGGAATGCACGTATTTATTCCGGTCAAACCGAAATATACGTATGAGCAAACTCGTGACTTTTCGCACCTTGTTAGCCAGATGGTGCATCGTGATCTTTCTGATATTACAAGTTTGGAACGTATGCCGAACAAGCGTCAGGGCAAAGTTTATCTTGATTTTCTTCAAAATGGCAAAGGAAAGACAATGGCAAGCATTTACTCGATAAGGCCACGTGAAGGAGCTGGTGTGAGTACACCACTGGACTGGGACGAAATCAATTATGATCTTGATCTGACTGCCTTCAACCTGAAAACAATTCGCGCCCGCCTGGAAGAAAAAGGTGATCTGTGGAAGGATATTTTTGACAACGCGATCGATCTCAAGAAGATCCTGAATCAGCTTTAAAGTATTTCTACAATGGTTTTGGCAGAAGTTTCGAAAAAAATAAAATGTGAAACGGCAAAGCATTCTGCCAGTAATCCCACGTATGTGCTCCGGGACGTTCCGTATATTCATGCGGAACGCGCGCATACAATAAACGGCGGTGTAACTCACGGTTGTGCTCTATCAGGAAATCATCTACACCGACATCAATAATAAGCGGCAACTGATTCGCCTTTATCTTGTCGACCATATTTATAATTGAATGGCTTGCATAAACATCCCGACCCGCACCTTGTGGTCCAAAAAAAGATTCCATCCTCTTATTGGCAGCTTCGGCACCTTCTCTGTCTAAAATAGTAGCCATGTCGACGGCGCCGCTCATGCTTCCGGCGGCACAAAACAAGTCGGGATGTTTAGCTGATAAGTAAAGTGCTCCGTGGCCACCCATCGATAATCCCGTAATAGCCCTTCCTCGTTTTTCAGCAATCGTGCGATAAGTGCGGTCAATTTTCGAAACGACTTCAGAAGTAATATATGTCTCAAACTGACTGCCTTTATTTGTCGGGCTGTCGAGATAAAAGCTAAACGTTTCACCTTCTGGCATCACAATGATCATGTCGTATTGATCGGCAAGATTTTTTACAGTAGTTGGGTCAGGCGGACTTTTTAGCCAATCGTTGAAATGGCCATAGGCTCCATGCAGAAGATACAATACCGGATAAGACCTCTTCGACTTTGCATACGAGTTCGGCAATGCCACAGCAGCTTTATATGTCTTACCCATGGCTACACTAGCAACATCGATGGTATCTACTTTAGCAGCATCAGCCGAGATGTTAAAAAATAAAAGCAGGAAAATGACGCAGATCTTATACATTGTTTTTTTTTTACTAATATAAGAAATATCACTCTTCCTGCTCCCATTCCTATGTAGGATTTAGCTATTCCTTATCGCTCGCCTTCACGTATTTTCCGTAGTCCGGTAAAGCCAATTCATCAAACCTGTCAGCTATCTGGCTTAAGCCTGACCGGAGCTTTTCACCAACCATATGTGTTCCATGACCGGTAATTGCTATTTCCGGATTCAATGCTGCCAGTTTTCGTACTGAATCGCGCGCGGCAGGCCAATCATTCGTTAGGTATACAGGCGGACCGTGGACTTCCTCCTTCTGCACGAGAACTTTGTACATCGAATCCTGTTCGACCGTAACAAAAGCATCCCCTGCAATCAGCAGTTTATCGCTTTCGCGGAAGAACGACACGTGTCCTGGAGAATGCCCTGGAGTAAAAATCCATTTCCAATCGGATAATCCAGGGACGCTGCCATCTGGTGACAACGGACGCAGAACATCGCTGATTTCAATTGGTTCAATCGGATAAATTTTTGAAATCTTGGCTAGCATTCCACCTTCAACTGTTGGATCCGGCTCCGGATAGGCCTGCTGCCCTGTCAGGAATGGAAATTCTGACAGATGTGCATAGACCGAAACCCCAGGCCATTTTTCCAATAAGGCAACGATGCTTCCCACATGATCGAAATGCCCGTGTGTCAGGATTATCGCTTGTGGTTTTACATCCTTTCCAAATCGTTCTTCAGCGGCAGCTATAATATTATGTCCGCTTTTCGGCATACCGGCATCAATCAAAGTCCAGGCTGGTGATTTCGCGTGTCCGATAAATATTACATTCACAATCTGGTTGGTATAATAGAAAACGTCAGGCAGCACTTCCCTGCCCTTTCCCGCTGAAACAGATGTCATTGGAATTATGTGGTTGTCTTTGCTTTGGTGCATTTTATCTTCCATAAATTAAGTTTTAGTGATACTTAAAGTTACAAAACCCTGAAGGCACTATTAAGTCTCAGCAGAAATTTTTAGCATAGTTTTAGCAGCAGCCCGTCTAAAATGTAAGAGATTTCATTATTTGAGATCAGTATGGGATCAGTGAAAGCATACGATGAAGTTTCCCTACTTTGTATTTTTTTGCGTAAATTTGATATAACCACGAAATAATACCACATAATGATTAGATTTTTTCCAAACGAAGAGTTTCGGGAAATTAAAATTCCGCACGTAACTCAACGGCATTATGCCATATCCAACAAAGGTCGGCTGATCAGTTTCGATGATGAAATCAGGAACGGAAGACTTATGAAAGGCGGCCTAAATGGCGGGTATCGAATTTGGCGCTTCCGCTATAGCGTTGACGGTAAGACAATCAGTCAAACCATGTATTTCTACAAAATGGTCGCCGAACTATTTATTAAGAGAACTTCGGAAGACCAAAAGCACGTACTGCATCTCGACTATAACATTGCTAATGATGATGTATCGAATCTACGCTGGGCAACCCGCGAAGAAAAGCTGGTACATGTGAGTAAAAGTCCGCATGTTAAGCGAGCACGTTTGCGCCGCATTGAACTCAACAAAACCGCCGACGGCTGGAAATTGACTGCCACAAAAGTGATGCTGATCAAGAAAATCCTCAGTCGGCCCGACAGAAAGACCAGGCTCAAGATGCTCGCAAAGCAATTTGGAGTCAGTTCGACACAAATTAAACGAATTGAATCCGGCGAAAACTGGGGCCACATTAAAATATAAAAAAAGCTGCTTCAATTGAAGCAGCTTCTTACGACTATTGGTTAATCTGGATTAATCTTCGGTGTACAGGTAATGCGCCAACTTTGCATCACGCTTGTAGATATCATCGAAAAAGCTGATGTTTCCATTCTCGTCGGCCAAAGCCGTGAAATACGCGATGTATACCGGAATCTTCCTTTTCAGCGGATATTGCTGCTCAGTTCCACTATTCATAGCTTCGTCAATTTTTTCAGCAGGCCAGTTTTTATCATCTTGCAAAATCATAACCGCAAGATCCCGCGCCTTTTCAACCCTTACGCATCCATGACTCAGCGCACGATCTTCTGCTTTGAATAAGCTTTTTGCAGGCGTGTCATGAAGATAGATATTGTTTGAATTAGGGAACATGAATTTGATTTGGCCCAGCGAATTGTCCGGTCCCGGACGTTGACGTACCCGCTCACCGTCCCATTCCATATTATGTTTTTCGAGATAATCAGGATCAGATGCAATCCCGGGTTTGATTTCTGCTTCCAGAATACTTGTAGGCACGTTCCAATAAGGGCTAAACACCAAATAACTCATCTTTCCGCTAAAAACCACTGTTTTGTTGAGTTCTTTTCCGACAACCACATTTGATTCCAATGCTGTTTTGCCATCCTTGATATATCGCATCCTGTAAGACGGAATATTGACCGAAACATATTCCTGGGCATCGGTAACATCAGGTGACAACCAACGGCATCGCTCCATATTTACCAGAATGGTTTTTATTCGTTCCTCAACTATAACATTTAGTTCCTTCAGGACTCCAGGCCCTACTATCCCATCTGCTTTCATGTTGTGCCTGATCTGCCACGCTTTTACAGCAGAAGCCAACTCGTTGTCATATAAAGTACTATTATTGTTGTTTTTAATTTCACCTGAAACTGACAGCCTTTTTCGTAGTTGAGCAACTGCAGGTGAGTTATCTCCCGGTTTTAAAGACTTAACGCCTTCCGGAAGCGTAACTGTTCCCCAGCCGCCTGAATCACGTATCTTTCTGAAACGCTGTAGTGCTTTTCGCAGGTTGTAATATTGTCCGATCATTGCCTCTTCATCCTTTTTTATCAGGTCCGAATCTTTCATTAATTGATCCAGATAATCGACATATGAAACTTTCTCGCGCGGCAAATACCATCCGAGTTGCTTGCTCTTTTGGGGATCGAGGCCTTCATAGACTTTCTTCGCATAAAAAAAGTACATCGAGCTGATCAATAGCTCCTTTTCCAATTGCGGCTTTTTCCTGTCATCGGAAAACAAATCCTCGAGCTTTTCTTTGTAAGGTAACGGAGTGGGAACTCCTTCGAGTTCTATCTGGCTTGCCCTGTTATACAATACGTCGGCAAGCTCGTTTCTACCCTCGTCATCGTACCATACAAAACGATAATTGTGCTTTTGGTACAGTGCAAGGACATCCTTTTTATAATCTGCGAAATCAGGATGCTGTGCGAAAAACGCATCCACTTTAGTGCTGTCAACAGCGAACTTCGGACTTGTGTCGGAACTCTCTTTCTTTTTGCACGAGGTTACCGACAATGCTATTAAAAGTATAGCAAAGAACGCGTAAATAATTTTCTTCATTTTTTTGGTTTTAGGTTTTACCGATGAACGGCGTGTGAATCCGACCTTATGTTTTGGTCGGTAAATTTCAGTAACTACTGAAAAGCTTTAAAAAGATGTATAAAAGAAATACAGAGATGCGTTGCTGATTGGTTTGCGATGCAGTCGTGACGGCTTTTTGAAATCAGCCTCCTGATTAACGTTGATAATGCTGCTCATAGTGCTATTTTTTTGTGGTAAAGTTACATGCCATTGTAAGTGCAGCGTTACAGGTTTAGACGACGATGTTATAAAATTTTTAGCCGTCGCGCAGCATGGAGTTATTCGGTCAGATGTGAAACAGGATCATATTCGTAAATTTTAAATGCAACTACAACAGCACATGCAAAAACGATATGTGCAAAAAATAATTGGACGTAATAGTCATGCAAAGGGACATTCGGCTTCTTATCCGGTAGCCGAAACATCAGCCTCCATCCCAAGATTCCCACTACTCCACTTATGGCGCCAAGTATAATGGCAGACAACCATCCGAACTTCATATCGGTAAAGAGCCATACTATTTGATAAATTGTTACAAACACTAATCCGACCACGTAATGAGCAAGCCAACCCGCTATTCCCTTCCATTTATCTTTCGGACAGATGCCAATTTGGTCCAAAATATAATTGAGCAGCACAGGTTCCTTAAATAGCCGATCATATGTTACTGAAAGCAGGTAACTGAAGGTTGTCATTATATTGGTAGCAGAAAAAGCAGCTATCGCGATCTTCAAAAAATCCATACTCAGTATATTAGGCCGAAATGAATATAAGTATTGTTTGCATCTCCCTATTTACCGTATTATAAACAGACCTTGCAACAGCATAAAAAAGCCGAAACGAACGTTTCGGCTTAGTGGGCGATACTGGGTTCGAACCAGTGACCCCTACCTTGTCGAGGTAGTGCTCTGAACCAGCTGAGCTAATCGCCCCAGTGCACAAATTTAATGTCTAAATTTGGATGTGCAAGTAATTGTGTGAAATTTATCTGCGCGGCAGCAATTTATATTTATCAAAGCTTAACATCATCATAAAAGCATTTCCTGTGCAGCTAAAATTATTTATTTTTATTTTTTTCGTACGCTGACAAACGCCACCGTGTTGCATACTAATATATGATGTTTTTTAATTACTGATGAAAAAGCTTTTCACCTTCCTTCTCCTTATTATGGTTGGCACTGCCAGCTTCGACGCTTCGGCACAATTAATTCCCGGCACCAAAGAAGAAACTGAAGCCACTGTTCCTGACATTCCTGCTGATTCGTTGGGAAGGCGCACGCCACGTGGAACCGTCAGCGGATTTCTACAGGCCATGGCCGACCAGAATTATCAAAGGGCAAGTCAGTATCTGGTCTTGAAAAAGTCGCTCAGAAGTGATAAGGCGCGTAAGCGGTTCATCGTAAAATTCCAAAAATTGCTTGATCAAACCGGCCACATGATGCCCTATTCATGGCTGAGTGACGCCTACCCGGGAAATACCGATGACGAACTGCCGGCTGGTGTCGATCTGGTTGGAACGCTTGATACAGAAGAAGAAACGATCACTTTGTACGTAGAAAACACACAACCGGCTAATTCACCTGCCGTATGGAAATTTTCGTCTGAAACGATTGACGCAATAGCCAAAGTATCGGTTGCTGACGATTTGCTGCTTAATAGGCTGCTGCCACAATACCTTCAGGATACAATGTTCGCAGGCGTTCCGATTGGTCACTGGTTCGCGATCCTACTTCTCATTGCGTTTGCTTACTATGTCTCGTGGGCGATAATGCGTGTTATTCATCTTACGATTCGTTTGGTTTGGAAACAAGCACGTGTAGATCCTGCCTCGGGTGTTATTGTCGCGCTTGAATTGCCTTTTAGGATTTATCTGGCAGTTTGGCTTTTCGTAATCGGTTCTCGGGAAGTCGGGATTTCAATTGTGGTTCGGCAGCGGTTGAGCGGTATAACAATTATTATCGGATTAGTCGCGCTTTTAATTCTCTTATGGCGATTGACCGATTTCATAAGCAACTTCAGCAAGGCAACAATGAACAGGCGTGGCCGTATCTCAGCTATATCCGTCATATTGTTTTTACGTCGTTTCGCAAAAGTGGCAATCGTAGTTTTCGGCATAATTGCGGTTTTAGGCACTTTAGGGTTTGATGTGACAACCGGACTTGCAGCCTTGGGAATTGGCGGTATAGCATTGGCGCTTGGTGCACAGAAAACCGTAGAAAATTTTGTCGGTAGTGTAACCTTAATAACAGATCAGCCGATTCGCGTAGGCGATTATTGTAAAGTTGGCGAAACATCTGGAACCGTCGAATCAATTGGAATGCGTTCAACCCGAATAAGAACTGATGCTCGAACCGTGGTCACAATTCCCAATGGCGATTTTTCAGCCACCCGAATTGAAAATTATGCACCTAGGGAAAGATTTTTATTCAACCCTATTCTGGACCTCCGCTATGAGACTACTCCAGACCAAATCAGGTATTTACTTGTCGAATTACGGTCGATCCTTTATTCGCACCCCAAGATCAATCCTGATCCGGCGCGCGTGCGGTTTGTTAGCCTGGCAGCAAGTTCACTTCAGATAAAAATCTATTGCTATGTCGAAACTGCAGTTTATGACGAATTTCTAGAAATACAGGAAGACCTGCTGCTGCGTATTATGGATATAGTCGCGGCAAGTGGCGCCGACTTCGCATTCCCGTCACAAACACTTTATATGGCACGTGACAAAGGTATATCGGAAGAAAAAGTAAGCGAAGTTGCAGGTAAAGTCAAGGAATGGACCGACAGTGAAGACGTACAGCTACCAAACTTTAGCCCCGAACGCATTGCAGAATTGAAAAACACGCTCGTTTATCCTGCAAAAGGTTCGACGGCCCATAAAGTTAAAACTGCAGAGGAAAAACCATATAGTGATAGCATTGATTTGTAATTAAGCAAGAATGCGAACTATAGAATGGGTCAATAGCCTTATACATAATCCTGCAACTCAAGATTGAAATCGTATAACCTTCTAATGAACCGATTGCCGAACTTTACATTTACTAAAAATCAATTGATATGAAACTTAAAGTCTTAACCTCAGTCGCCTCATTGTTGCTATTGGCTGGTCTTAGCTCATCCTGCAATGGTTGCAATGATAAAAGTACATCGGGAAGCGACAGCGCAACCGGAACGACTGATGCCAACGGAAATACCATAAATAATGACGGTATGAACGCAGATGGAGCAAACGGCGGCACCGGAAGTGGATCTGAATCTGCCAACGCAGGTTCGGGAGCAACATCAGCAGATAAAGAAGGAAGATATGGTGACGGATCGCAAGGCAGCAATCAAAGCACTGCTGTGAATAAAGTTCAGAATGGCCAGCAGGGAACTCTTGAGAAAGACCGCCGTAAAGGCAATTACAGCGCACCCGATGGTACAGACGCCGAAAACAACGATGGTGATTATTACACCCGAAACGACACAACAAGAATGCCTTCGGGAACACCTATTAAGTAATAAAGCGCGTATCTGATTCACTTTAAAAAGATTATGCGGCTAATTTGAGCCGCATTTTTTTTTGAAAATCCTCAAAGATAGTTGAGAGCACTACGGTTGTCTTTCGCTTCATAGGCTTATGCCGTCAGACATAAAAATTAAACTAAAGTTGTTGTGAATATTGAACAGTTTGCCGATATTAGAGTTTGAAAAATTAGCACCAGAACATTTTGATTCGAATAAAAACTTATGGAAAACCACCTAAATTATGGCTTGTCGAAAAGCAAAGAAGAAACTTTTGATTTTGATGATTTTATTAACCCGATACCACGTGCAGTAATTCGGCCCAATACTTCAGTATTACTTGACGGCGAATGGCGATTTTCCATCGACCATGAGGACGAAGGCATAGCCAAAGGTTGGTTTCACGAGCATAAATTTGAAGATATTGCCAACTGGCCCGGCACAATAGAAGAACATATTGCGCAAGCAAAAGACCAGACCGCAGAAAAAAGCTGGCATGAAAAGGTCGTCGTTTGGTACGAACGCGATTTCCCATTACCACAGATCGAAACGCCTTCGCACCATGATATGCTGCAGCTAACATTTGGCGCATGCGGTTATGAAACCCGTGTGTGGCTGAATGGTTTCCCGCTTCGGACACTTAACGGCGAAGATGCGCATACCGGAGGATATACATCGTTCACTTATGAATTGCCTGATACGCTTTTACGTGAGGTCAACCGACTCACGGTGCGTATTGAAGATACGATGAGTGCTGATGTTCCGCGTGGTAAGCAGGAATCTTTTGTATATAAACGCGGTGGGATCTGGTATCAGACCAACTCCGGTGCTGTTCGCAGCGTCTGGCTTGAAACCGTCGCGCGTAATCGCTTACGTTCACGTGTCGGTGTTTTTAGCATTATCGAAGACAACCTTGTCCGTTTTAACCTTACAACCCGTATCCATGATCCCGGACAGTATACAATCCGTCTGAAGATCTATAACAGAAAGCAGGACCGCAATGAAGATCCACTTGCTACAGATGATTTTCCGCTGCGGCTTGAAATCGGACAGAAGCGTCAACGCGTTGTAATCTCAATTCCAGACGCACATTTATGGTCGCCGGAATCACCGCATCTATATACGTTAGTGGCCCAATTGATCGACTCTGAAGGCTATGTGGCTGAAATCGAAACCAATTTTGGATTGCGGAAAATCGAAGCTCGCGGAAGCCGCATCTATCTGAACCATAAAAGCATCTATCTCGACGGAATCCTTTACCAGCCGGGTTCATCAAATTATGAGGAGATCAAGCGTCACATGCACGCAATGAAAAAACTGGGTTGCAATCTGGTCCGCATCCATATCGCCGGGGTCGATCCCCGTATTTATAACCTTGCCGATAAAATGGGAATGCTGCTGTGGGTCGAAGTCCCGAGTCCGCACAGTTCAAATGCAAAAAGCCGCCGTAACCATAAAGCCGAGCTGCTGCGGATGCTGGCGTTGATCGCAACCCATCCATCGGTTGTGATATGGAGTCTGTATAACGAAGATTGGGGTGCCCAGGATATTGCTACAAATCCGGAAACGCGTCAATACATAATGGATACTTATCATTATATGCAAATCGCCTATTCGCAGTTTTTAGTTGTGGACAATGACGGATGGCAGCATATTTCTTTTGAAGGTAAACTTAAATCCGATCTTCTCACGGCTCACCTTTATACTCCTGATCCGGAGAAATGGGTTGAAATGCTTGACGACCTTGTGAGCGGAAACCATGACACTGTCGCAGCTTTTCCCCTTGTGGTTGGTGACCCTTTCTTTTTCCGAAGGCAGGTTCCGTTGATCGTAAGCGAATGGGGCGGATTTGGGTTCTCTGATTACGGCGGCCCAAAAGGTGATGATGACCGTGCACGATTGATAGCACTGTTCAAAGGAGAGCTCCGTAAGCGGCCGATTGCAGGTGATGTCTATACGCAGGCAACCAATATTGAAGATGAGGTTAATGGAATTATAGACGAAGTGAGCGGTGAATTGAAAGTTCCTGAAGGATTATTAAAATCCGAAGAAACTACCGCTGCTGTAATTGAAGCATAATGGAAAAATCGGCTGCTGATAGTTCACGACAATTGTTTGGAAACCTTCCGGATGGACGACCTGTTTACAGCTATGTGCTGCGGAATAGCAACAATTTTGAAATGACTGTGATCGAATTCGGCGGAATTATCACCAAATTGATCACTCCAGCAAAAAAAGGCAGAACTGATATCGTGCTGGGGTTTGACACTATTGAAGACTACCTGGATTCACGGAATCTACCAGCATCGCCACATTTCGGAGCCATCATCGGACGATATTCGGGACGGATTAAAGAAGGTAAATTTGCAATTGATGGCAAGCAGTTTCAACTGAATCCGAACAACAACGGAAACACTTTGCATGGCGGAAACGTTGGCTTCGACAAAATTCTTTGGACTGTTAAAAATGTGAGTTGGAACGAAATCACGCTTACCTATAGCAGTCCTGATGGGGATGAGAATTTTCCTGGCGAACTAACTGTTGAGGTAACCTATTCGCTTTCGGAGACGAATGAGATTACTATAACATATTCAGCAACTTCGACAGAAGACACGATTATCAACCTGACGCAACATAGCTATTTCAACCTTGACGGACAGCTTGGAAGCGTGCTTAATCAGGAACTCCATATCAACTCGGATACAATACTCGAAATTGACGCTGTTAAAATTCCGTCAGGAAAATTGGAAAAGGCAGCCGATAAAGGTTTCGACTTCAGGACGCCTCGCGCCTGCCCTCCTTTGATTGATGATTCGTTTGTAATAGAAGATACTTCAGCGCCGGCTGCGATATTAATCAGCAGTTCAGGCGGGCTTAGGATGACCGTATATTCCGATCAGCCGTCGCTACATATATATATTGGAGGAAATCTATTCGGAACATTGAAAGGAAAAGACGGCACCAATTATCATCCGTTCAGCGGAATCTGCTTTGAATCCCAGAATTATCCTGATGCGCCTAATCATGCTCATTTCCCAAATGCAATTCTTCGGAAAGGCGAACAGTACCAACAGATCACTAAATGGAAATTTGATTTCCCTGAATAAAGGAACTATGAAAGAAGAACTTGTACATCAGGCAACGGAATTTTATTCCAAAACATTTAAAGGCGCGCCAGAGCGAATTTTTCTGTCGCCGGGGAGAATCAACATAATTGGCGAACACATAGACTATAACGATGGTTTTGTCTTGCCGGCAGCAATCGACAAATATGTCTGTATCGCAATTTCAGCGAATGCTGATACCAAGTGCATTTTAGTTTCAAAAGATCTTGATGATAGCTTCGAGTTCGATTTAAACGATGCAATAATGCCAGCCGAAAAAATGTGGGCGAATTATTTTTTGGGAGTTGCTTTTCAACTGAAAGAGCGCAACTTGCCGTTGAAAGGCTTTAAGCTCGTCTTTACAAGCGATATTCCAATAGGCGCCGGATTGTCATCATCTGCCGCACTCGAATGCTCGTTCGGATTTGCAGTAAACGAACTTTTCAACCTTGGTGTAAGCAAAAAGGACCTTGCTTTGATCGGACAAAAAGCCGAACATACTTTTGTTGGCGTTCAATGCGGAATAATGGATCAATTTGCTAGTGTTTTCGGAAAGGAAAATCACGTTATAAAATTGGACTGTAACTCGTTGGAATATGAATATTATAGCGCTGACTTCCAGGGCTACGCGCTACTTCTGCTGAACAGCAATGTCGAACATGCTTTACATTCGTCTGAATATAACAAGCGTCGGCAGGAAGTTGAAAAAGGGCTGTCGATCATAAACGACCGGTTTCCCAATGTCAAGACATTCCGCGATTGCAACGAGCAACAAGTTGATGAATTAAAAGAAGAACTTGGAGAAACCATTTTTAAAAGATGTCGCTTCGTTGTGCGCGAAATCAAACGTGTAACTGACGCAGTCGAAGCTTTGAAACAAAATGATTTCAAGCAACTCGGTTCATTGATGTACGAAACGAATGATGGATTATCCAAAGAATATGAAGTAAGCTGCGCTGAAACGGATTTTCTCGTGGATGCCGTCAGAACTGATCCATCGGTAGCGGGTTCACGGATGATGGGCGGCGGTTTCGGAGGTTGTACAATTAATCTTGTGCTCAAAGGCCATGAAGACGAACTTATTAAACGTGTGTCGGCCGAATACAAAACCAAATTCAATATCGACCTCAAACCCTATAAAGTAGCAATTTCAGATGGAACATCAGAATACCCAAAGTAAAGCGAAGTTTGATAATGACGAACATCCGCACAGGCGATATAATCCGTTGATTGGCGAATGGGTCCTCGTTTCACCACATCGTGCCAAAAGGCCGTGGCAAGGACAAAAGGAAGCGATTTCATCAACTGTCTTACCTGAATTTGAAGCAGAATGCTATTTGTGTCCGGGCAACACTCGGGCAAATGGCGTGACAAATGAAAAATATCAGGATGTTTACGTATTCGGGAATGATTTTCCGGCATTGCTTTTAGACGAAGTCGACATGGAAAATGATTTAAATCCGTTGTTCCAATTAAAACCTGAACGCGGCATCAACAAAGTCGTGTGCTTTTCACCCCGCCACGACCTGACCATTCCTGAAATGGAAGTCACTGCAATAGAGAAAGTCATAGCCGCATGGCAACAGCAATATCTCGAGATCGGCAGCAAAGATTTCATCAACTATGTGCAGATCTTCGAGAACAAGGGAAGCGTCATGGGATGCAGTAATCCACATCCACACGGACAAATTTGGGCGCAATCGTCGCTTCCGACACAGGTCGAAAAAACGCAGCGGAATCTTCAGGAGTATTTTCAGAAAAATGGCCAAAGCCTACTCGCTGATTATCTTACGGAAGAATTAATCCGCGAAGAACGCGTCGTCATCGAAAATGATCACTTTGCCGTACTTGTCCCGTTTTGGGCGATCTGGCCATATGAAACGCTTATCATCAGCAAGCGGCATTTTGGGAATATAACTGAACTTACAAAGGATGAAGCGTCGGCATTTGCAGATATTTTAAAAAGGCTCACCGTCAGATACGACAACCTTTTCAACACTTCATTTCCGTATTCATCGGGAATTCACCAAACTCCAACCGATGGCGAGGAGCATCCTGAATGGCACTTCCACATGCATTTTTATCCGCCCCTCTTGAGATCGGCGACCGTACGTAAATTTATGGTTGGTTATGAAATGATGGCAGAAGCCCAACGTGATATCTCACCTGAAAAAAGCGCGGCGATCCTTCGCGATCTTCCTGAACAACATTACAAAAAAGCTTAAATTTCCGAATGTAATTTTCGTCGGATTGTTTTTGAAAAGGGATACAACAGAATAATAATGGCGGCGGCACTGCAAGGAAAAACTACCAGCCACTTCAGGGCAACAACTATTCTGAAGAGATCAAAAGCAAAATTACTGATTCCGTCCTGATGCAACATCTGCAGCATCAGTACGTCCTCGATAACATCGAGAGTTCCCGGCAGAAGCCCCAACATTGGAATACCTAACTTATTCTTAGGGTAACGTAATTTTGAAATGAGGTCGATTGAAAAATAGAACAAACCCGAAAACGCAATAATAAAAGCAAAGTCAAAGTATATATAGATTTTTAAAAGAGCATCGGGATAATTATAATCATTCACTACTTGAAAAAAATACTGCTGACTCTGCGCGAACTCCAACTTTAGCATCGCCAACACGTCATATCGGACATCAGAGAGCAGAATAATAAAGACGGTAAGTACTAACGTCAGGCTGAGTACCCAACGTTTATAGACAAATAAATCATTTAGTCCTTTTGTTGCTTCCATACCTAAAAATATTAAAAAATCCTGACAATTCCGCGTACTATGAAATCGTACAAGCCTTAGAAAAAATTTTGTAAACCTTACCAGTTCTTTATGGCGAACTTTGTCTAAGTCAATTACTTAAAACAATATGAAGGGAAAGTATTTTAAAATAGCGGCGATGTTTCTGGTGCTGCTAACGATGCAGATTTCATGCAAAGAACCCAATGGTGAAGCACAGGATGTGGGAACCGGCACAGGGAATGGCGAAGGTTACAGCGATCCTGGAACTGGCGGAACTGAGGATCATCCCGGACAAAATATTGGTAGTGATAACGACTCAACAACAGTAGACGGGCCAAAAGGCAATCCGTCGAATCATTAATCGGCTCAGATGCTATTTTTTCAATAGGGCATGGTTTTGTTGGTTTTAACAGCCCGAATAAGGACGCAATTTTTGTGTCCTTATTTTTTTATAGCTGCCTCAGAAATCATATAACAATTGACGCGTATTTTGTAATCAAAATCTGCATATTACAAGTAATTTTGGTCGAATATATAGGCAATAACAAACTTAAACAAGCACAATGAATACAGAAAACAATCTACATCCAAAGCGGTCATTTTCAAAAATAGACGCGACAGGAACCGATCCGAATCGATATGGAACAGTATCAAACGAAGAAGAAGCAGCAGAATTCAGAGATAAACTGATTACTAAAAGCAAGAACAAATCAATCGTACCTGGCCTAAAGGTTAACGTCAGTAAGTTTGAACGTGTGGCGATGGTTGCCGCGGGTGCTTACCTGTTATATAGAGCCTTATCAGCTCCAAAAAAGAATGTCCCGCAAAGTATTACAGGCGGAACTATGTTGTTCCGTGGCGTTTCTGGCTATTGCCCTGTTTATGATGCCGTATCAAAAAGCAAAAAATTAAAGGGACATAATGTGAATATCCGCACAAGTGTTACAATTGATAAATCGGCAAATGAAGTGTACGCTTTCTGGCGTAACCTGGAAAACCTTCCGCGTTTTATGAAACACCTGAAGACCGTAGAAGAACTGGACAGAGTTACATCTGAATGGACTGCAAACGGACCAGCTGGAATCGGCCAGGTTTCGTGGAAAGCGCAAATCCTGATGGATGAGCCAGGAGAAATGTTGAGCTGGTCGTCACTTCCAGGTTCTACGATCGACAATGCGGGAAAAGTTGTTTTCAATGAAACAGGCGACAATCAAACACAAGTCGACGTCACAATATCATATCATGCCCCACTTGGAGCCGCAGGCGAGGCTGTTGCCAGATTGCTAAATCCAGCATTTGAAAAAATGGTGATCAGCGATATCGCAGGGCTTAAAGCGTTTTTGGAGGCTGACGTTCCAACAATGGCTTAACAAAAAGACATTGCAAAACACTGAACTATCTTCATGGAATGTTCGGTGTTTTTCATTTTAATCCTAAGCATTTAAATATGAAGAAAATATTTACGAAGAAAACCCTGCAAGATTTCTGGAAGTTGTTGAAGAACACCATCAAAGGCTTTGGTGATGACCGCGGAATGAAATTAAGCGCATCATTATCATACTATACCATCTTTTCGCTTGCACCACTATTGCTTTTGCTGATATCACTAGCGGGAGCATTTTTTGGAAAAGAAGCAATTCAGGGTGAAATTTTCGGGCAATTAAATGGATTACTGGGAAACGAAGCCGCGGCGCAGATCCAGGAGATAATTAAAAACATGGAACTATCGGGAAAAACAACAACTGCAGTTGTAATAGGAACGATTACTTTGTTGATTGGTGCGACCTCGGTTTTTGCAGAGATTCAAGATTCGATAAATATGATCTGGAAGTTGAAAGTTAAACCTAAAAGAGGCTGGTTGAAACTCATTAAAGACAGGTTGCTTTCCTCTTCTTTAATTGTTGGATTAGGATTCTTGCTGATAGTTTCGCTTGTTGTAAATGGAGCCGTATTGGCACTAAATGAAATGTTGCACGGCTATTTTCCGGATGTTGCGTTGATATTGTTCCAAATATTAAACGTGATTATAAGTTTCGCCGTAATAACAATTTTGTTCGGCATCATATTTAAGGTCTTGCCCGATGCTAAAATAGCATGGAAAGATGTAAGAATGGGTGCCTTTTTTACGGCCTGCCTATTCATGCTTGGACGATTTTTGATTGGATTATATATCGAAACGACAAGCACCGGATCGGCCTATGGTGCAGCAGGATCACTGATCGTTATATTGGTATGGGTCAATTATACAGCAGCAATCCTTTACTTGGGAGCTGAATTTACACGTGTTTACGCCGAATATGTTGGTGCTCAGATTGAGCCGGCGCATTATGCTGTTTATGTTGAGGAGCACGAAAGGGAACGCGACGTGAGGGTAATTCCGCCACGTGATACAGGAAAGGACAAGATTTCAAATGAAAACAACACTTAGAAAGTTTAAAATTAAAACAACGGATATGTCTACAGAAAAAAATATACACGAAGACAAAATGGACGATATTAACCCAAATGAAATCGGGGTCAATCATCCTGCAAAAGATAGGACTGCGGTAAAGAAGCCTGAAATAAAAGAAAGTGAAATTGGGCGTGAGTCTAGTCAGATGCCTGCCGATGAACATATTGAACATCGCATTGGTCAAATAGATGAAGGCACTGTAAAGATGCAGGAAGATAAAAACCTGGGCGAGCCACTACAGCCTGAGTCCGATGCAGAAGAAGGACGGGACAACGCTGGCTACAATAATGACGGTGCTTCGCAAGAAGATTGGAAAAAAGACGATAAAGAAGCAAAGGAGTAACTACTTTTTTAGGTGAGACTCATAAAGTGAGATCCACTGTTCCACAGTCATTTTTGAAGCAAGCTGGGCAATCAGTTCATACGGGATCGCATCAACGCGTTTAAAGCGGATGCAACTCTTGCCCATATCGAGTTTGGTAGCCGAATGTTTCGGATATTCAGTGGTAAACCAATGCAACATTGCAGGATCGCTGTATAATCCCATGTGGTAAACGGCGATGAAGTTCTTTTGTGATGCGACACTGATAAAAGGCAGTGGCTGCTTAATATTACAATGGTATCCTGCGGGATAAATGGAATGGGGAACCGAATAAGAAAGCATGCCGTACTCCATACTTTCGCTAAATCCTTTAGGAAGATTGTCGGCTAAAGCTTTTCTGATCGCTGTCATTGGACCTTTGCGGTCATCTGGCAGTGAACCAATATATTGATCTGGTGATGTTGCTGTAGATTGCATAGTGACGCAGATTGTGGTTGTAATCCAAAATTAAAAATTTATATACAAAGTTCGTCAATTGAAGAGTCTAAAAAGAAGCTATGAAAACAATATATTTGCTAGTATTGATATTTAGCGCATACGCGGTAACAGCACAAGAAGAACGTCCGGAAACCTCTCCCTCAACAAGAATGACTGTAAAGAACGATGTTGGCGAGTCGGCTCAGGAACATACCAGAAAGAAGATCCGGCAGGATATCAGGAAGCGACGCTCCGAACGACGTGCTGAAATGCAGGAAGCGCGTAAAACGCTCCGTAAAAGAATCAACAAGGACAGGTCTGTTCGCTCGAGCTCCTAATAAACGAAATTCATATCTTTAAGCCTAACCAATTACCTCAAACGATGAAAAACTTTCTGTTAATAGCAACGGTGTTAATTATTTCGAGTGCCAATGCCCAACTAAAGTCTGTTGCTTATTCCGACGGTGCTCAAAAGCTTAGTGGAGTAGGAATTGCTCCTGCAAAACCCTCAACATCGAAACCTGGAATATTGATCTTGCCTGCATGGAAGGGCATTACCGCACACGAACGTGAAACTGCCGAATCATTGTCGGCTCTAGGCTATTATGCGTTCATTGCAGATATCTATGGCGAAGGCAAATATCCGAAAGACGCAAAAGAGGCAGGTGAGCAATCAGGATTCTACAAAAAGAATTATATGGATTATCAACGCCGGATTCAATTGGCCTTGGATCAACTGGTAAAAGCTGGCGCGGCGGCCAACAACATCGTTATAATGGGATACTGTTTCGGCGGTACGGGCGTACTTGAAGCAGCAAGAGGCGGTCTTCCTGTTAATGGCGTGGTATCTATCCATGGTGGACTGGGGAAAGATGCTTCCCGCGCAAATGTTCCAATTAAGACTAAGGTTTTGGTGCTGCATGGAGCTGATGACCCTTATGTTCCTGCAACCGATATTACTTCCTTCCAACAGGAGATGCGCGACGGAAATGCCGATTGGCAGATGGTATATTACGCTGACGCTGTGCATTCTTTCACTGAAAAAACCGCAGGAACAGACAAATCAAAAGGTGCGGCCTACAACGCGAAAGCGGACAAGCGGTCATGGGAACATTTGAAGCTATTCCTCAGCGAAGTTTTAACACAGTAAGTAAATAACTTATCGGATATCTTGGCGTTTGTGTATTTTTGTTAGTTTTAACATTTGAAAGACTTACAAGAATATAAATAATGTCAAACCATTCCATCCGTACCGATAAAACTTGCCTCAATTGCTATTACGTAGTTGAAAATCGATTCTGCCCCAATTGCGGCCAGGAAAACATCGAGACCCGGAAAACCTTTCACCACCTTTTTTTCCATTTTATTGAAGATCTTACACATTACGAGAACTCGTTCTGGAAAACGATACGAAATTTATTGTTTAAACCCGCCTCTCTTACCAAAGAGTATTTATCAGGTAAGCGAATGTCGTACCTTGCTCCGGTTAGGCTATATATATTTATAAGTTTCATAACCTTTCTCTTCATCGCTATAGGTCCTGACAGCAGCAAGGATACGATCAACATCAATGATGGTACTAAGGGTGGTGCAAATTTCCAATTTAATTCACCAGCCACCCTTGATACCGTCACTGGAAAGTCCGAAAATATACTGAAGTCGGGACGATTCGGCTATGCTTCAGTAGCTGAATTTGATTCCATACAAAAATATGGTTCTGACCAAGACAAACTTCCCCCGTATCTACTTTGGGTTGCGAGAAAGGCAATTGTTGTAGCTGAAAAAAATACAGGGACTGAAATAGCCGATAAGTTCACCACTTCTTTTACATCCAATCTACCCAAAGTCCTTTTTATTTATATGCCTATTTTTGCGCTCGTGTTATGGTTGTTTCAAAGCAAAAAGAAATGGTATTATTTCGATCACGGTATTTTTACTTTGCATTACTTTTCATTCCTGCTTCTGGTTTATTTTGTTTTATCAATCATGGAAACCATTTTGCGAATGATCAGTGATCATTATACTATTGAGATAATTTTAGGTTTCATACATTTTATAGGAGTGGCCTGGATGTTCTATTATTTTTTCCCTGCTCATCATCGGTTTTATGGTGAAACACGGATAATGTCAGTTATAAAAGGAAGTGTTATGTTTATTATAAACCTCTTTTTTATCTTCCTTATATTGGTGTTATTTGC